>DASZIV010000100.1:0-40606 GCA_035948775.1 Bryobacteraceae bacterium | reverse complement strand
ACTTGTTGTCGCTTCTCTTCGCTCAAGACATTGCTCACGTCGATGGAGGGTAATCCCTCCATCGTTCTCAATGTCTTGCCGATTTCTATTGGCCGGTTTTCAGCTGTCCCTCATTGGCCGCTTTTGGGTGTCCCCCGAGGGCTATACTTACGACGACTATTTGTCTTACTCGCATTCTTGACGGTTCTGACTGTTCCGGGATTTTCCAGTTTTGCGTCGGTTGCTTCCACCTGCGCCATCTCAAAGGAAGCCATTACCGTGGCTACTTCCCCGATCAACACGGTCGGGGCAAATCTCATTGTGGTTGCGATTGCTTATCAGAACTGGGATGCCTCGGATGTTCCAGTCTTGTCGAATGGTTACCTGGACCCGGTCTCGGGGGTGTACGTGCCAGCCGCAAGTATGTTTACGCCTATAACGACTCTCAGAACAGGGCCTTGGGCGTTACAGCTCCTTAGTTCCTACAACCCCGTATTTACGGATGCTTTGCATATCTTTCTTTTGAGTCCCGGCCGTTACGTTCCTTCTATCTGCGTGTGGGCGTTCAGCGGTGCCACGATTGGGCTGGATCCTGGAAAGTACAACGGAACAACATACTCGGGTGGCTCAGTTAACACGAACACGATCCAAACCGGAAGCATCACTCCCGGAGCGAATGGAGAGTTGATCATTACTGCAGTGAACCAAGGAGAGACCACGTGCGATAGTTCGATAGCAGTGAGTTCTCCAAGCTTCACCGGCATCGAGCAGGTTCCGGTATTGTCAGTGTACCTGCCCAACCCTCTCGTTCCGACATTGGTTCCAATTTGTCAGTCAGCGGATAGTTATTTTCCAGCCGGACCAACTCTGGGACTGGCGATGGCCTATTATGTTCAAACCACGGCCGCCGCGATTGACCCGACATGGAGCTGGACCTTTAGTAGCAACCAAAGTATGGCTGCTATTGCTGCTTTCAAGTAAGACCAGGACTATGTCCGGCCGCTCGACCAGGAACGGCCGGTTTTTTACCAGAGCCTGGGAAAGCTAGCGGAATCATGGCCGGGCTCTGATCTTAGTTGGCAGAAGCATAGCTCTCTCCGCTGCCGGCTGCAAGGGGTAATGAGGCGCTCGGGTGCGTCGAGACTGGTTAGAAATTCGGGTAAGGCTCCGGGCAGGGACGGACTGGAGTGTCAATCCCCAGAGGTATCACCTGCCCGAATGAGGAGTGAATGAGTCGTGAGGGCTGATGCGGCGACATTGCCAGCAGTCGCAGGAAATTTTGTATCTTCGGAATTTCCGATGATGCCGCGTGGGCTATTCCAAAACCTGCACAGGGAACGCCAAGGAGAGAGACCGATTCGAGGAAAGGGAGCGCGGTTCCCCGAAAGTGTTTGCACGCAAATTCGGGACGCGCCCCCTTCCTCTATCAACGGGAACAGATTACGGCCCCAGGAGTCGCAATCCGTTTCTGTTGCATGACGGCATTCTATCATCAGGAGGTTCGAAAACAAGGGGCAAGAGGGTGAAGGGGCGCGCCGCGCGGGGAACGGCGCGCCCGGAGGGGTTTCAGTTGGCGGTTTCGGTCTCGGAATTACGAGTATCCCTGGCTGCCTGAAGGTCTTGGTACCGCTCGGCGAAAGGAAGGGCATCACGCACCATATCGTCGTAGTTAAGCTTAAACGTTTGGACTTCCTTCTCGATCTTTTCCGGCGTCAGAAAGCCGGAGTGGTCGAAAGTGGACAGGATATTGTAGATGAACTCCTCGGTTGGAGTTGTGCATCCGTAGTTTTCATCGAGGCAGCGGCTGGCGGCTTTTAGTAAGTTCAACTTAAATTCATCGGCTGCCGCGATGTGTTTCAGGAACTCGCTCAACTCTGCGCGATCGTCCATCTGTTTTTCGAGCGCTGCGAGGGCCTCTTTGGCTTTCTTGGTTTCGGCATAGATTTCGGCGCGTTTCGCCTGTAATTCGATAAGTCCCCCGCGGGTTAGTTCCATGCGTTCCTCGGCGTCGCGTGCGCGTTGTAGTGCTCTCTGATAATCGCGTTGCCTGATAGGGCGGTTGGTGGAATCCGGTTGCGTTGCTTTGGTCGATTTCGATTTGGGCATTATTTTCTCCTTTTGGAATGTCTTGATAGGGGCTTCGAGGGCGTGGCTTTTAGACCCACCACCAATCCGGAACTTCTAGGCCTAAAACGATCGGGCGATGGGCGTCCTTGGCTCGCATTTGTGCGGTGACATCTAAAGCCAGTTTGGAGACCCCGCGCCTATTTTGGGCCGCAATTTTGGGATCTCGATGATCCCGCGATCTACTTGGTTTGAAGCATCTCCGTAAGTGTAGGGTTTCCTCTCGTAGGGAATCGTCATTGTAGAACCTGGCGATATCCAGGCATGCTGTCAGAAACTCCAATTGGGCTCGACTGACACCAAACCTTATGCCGTTCGGGATTTTTTGCGGTTCGATACTTCCGCCCTCCAATGCAATCAACTCAATCAGCATCCTATTGGCTCTTTTTGATGGCATAGGATCAATCTCCTCTCTGAAAACCTTTCTCCGTGCTAGAGTATACTAAGGCCCTAAGCATAACGCAAGACATGCTAACCCGGAAAGCATCTAAACTCTTGGGGGCATGGCGAAAAGGACGTTTGGATCGATGACCGAGATGATCGAATTCTTCAGAGAGACTGGCCGCGAGGGCGGTAAAAAGGCGGCTACTCGGATGACGAAGGCGGCCCGAAGCGAGAGGGCCAGCAAGGCAGCGGCTGCGCGATGGGCTAAAGAAAAGAAGGTCAAGGGCGCGGCGGTGCGGAAGAAGAATGCTGGAAAAAAGAAATCGCCAAAGAAGGGGGAGTGAAACAATGGCCCTATTCCGTCCCACCTACACCGACAAGAAGACCGCAACATGCTGACCCTCTGGCGCCGTCACCTTAAGGCTTGCCCGCATCGAGAACGGGGCCGGCTCTATACGAAGTGCTCCTGCCCGATCTGGTGCGATGGTGAAATCGATGGTAAGCGCGTCCGTAAGGCCATGGATACGCGCGACTGGGCGCGGGCCATGCGGAACCTCGGGAAGATCGAGGACCCTACCTATGGGCTCCGACAGTGCGCACAGCCTGGCTGTACCAACATGGTCGAGCATGGCCGCTGCGAACGGCACACACGGACGTTGGACCGCGCGATCGCGGCCTACCACGACACACACCAAGACACCTCTGAAGGCACACGTCGAAACCGGCGGCGGGCGCTACACTTCTTTGAAGAGTTCGCCGCGTCAAAGGGTTTCCGGGCTGTCGACCAGCTCGACCTAGAAGTCTTAAATGCGTTCCGGAATGTCCGTACAATCAGCGCGCGGACGTGGACAAAGGAACTGGAAATTCTTAGGCATTTCTTCCGATTCTGCTTGGATAACGAATGGGTATTTCGGAACTGGGCCGAGAAGGTTCCGATGCCGAAGAACCTGAAGCCGTCCGACAAGGAACCCTACGGGCCCAACGAGGTGGCGAAGATCATCGCGGCATGCGACCAAATCGGCCGGCAACCCTACGAACGGCTGCGAGCGCGGGCGATGGTACTTTTGCTTCGATACACGGCTTTGCGCATCAGCGACGTGGCCACCCTAAAGCGGGACCGGATCCGGGATGGAGAGATCTTCCTCCGCACCACCAAAAACGGCAAATCGGTAAAATTGCCGGTACACGCCGACCTCCAGGCTGCCCTGGACGTACTTCCATTACCCCGCGGTGCCGTTGGGCTAGACTGCGGCTACTTCTTCTGGAGCGGCCGCGGGAGCACTAAGGCGGTGATTCGGGACGCGACCCGGACCCTGGCGACGGTGTACAAGGCCTCTGGCGTGGCCAAGGCGACTTCGCATCGCTTCCGTCACACGTTGGCCACTGAAGTCCTGGAAATGGGCGGAACGATCGAGGAAGCGGCGGACATCCTGGGCGATTCAGAGGGAATCGTTCGCAAGCATTACGCCAAATGGAGCGCCGGCCGGCAAGCCCGAATCTCCGACCTTTTGGCACGTATATGGCACGCGAAAAAGTATAAGCCGCAATCCATTGAAAATGAATGGGATAATTTGGTGGACGAGATGGGATTCGAACCCACGACCCCGGCGTTGCGAACGCCGTGCTCTCCCAGCTGAGCTACTCGCCCACAGATGCCGACAGAAATACTATAACAAACAGACGCGCGGTAACACACTGTGGCGCTGTGGTTAGGGCGCAGGCTCATCGCGCCATTCTTTTCGGGAGAAATACATCAGAGGTCCGTATCGGAAGATCAGCTCGCAGAAATTGCTAATCGCTCTGCCGCTTCCGCCGGTTCGCCCAATACCGCTTCATACGCTCGGAGACTTCCTGGCGTTCCTTGGCGCCCATGGACTTTCGTCCCCGGCGCCGTCCTCCACGCGGTGTAGCCGGGATGCTACCGGCAGCTCGTTGTAGTTCCTCTAACGAGGCAATTACTCGCTCAAGCTTCTCTTTCTCGGCGTATAATTCCTGAATCGCTTTGTACAGATCCATCGCAAGTCAACATCTCTGCACCTAAAATGGCGCGGTTATCTGATGTTACATCGGATGCGATCCGTAATTCTAGGGGAAACTCGGTTAGCGCATTAAAAACGGCCAATGCGGTACCACTTTTACACCGTATCTAGTTATAGCGATGTATATCCCGATTGCGATTAGTAGTAGTACAACGGCCACGATCGGCAACACTCTACGCCACGGGAATCTGCGTCCCTCGCGCTGCAACACCAACAGGTAACTGGCGAAAATTCCCACAAAAAAAAGCAGGCACATGGGCGTTGCGAACAACATGAGGTTGAAGACATCGGGAGTCGGAGTGATGATAGCGGCCGCGATAAAGATGATCAGAATCGCGTAGCGGCTGTGGTTCAGCAGGAATTGCGGGTTGACAATTCTAAGTAATGTTAAGAAAAAAATGAGCACCGGAAGCTCAAATACTAAGCCAACTCCCAGAATTACATTGATGAACAGATCGACGTAAGTGGTGATGGAGACCAGCGGATGGACATTGTAACCTTGGCCGATCCCGAGAAGAAAGGTAAGCCCGTAGCGGAATGCGACGAAATACGCAAATAGACCGCCTGTGATGAAGAGCCCGGCGGAACAAATAATAAAAGGAGCCGCCCAGCGGCGTTCCCGCCGATACAAGCCGGGCGAGATAAAGGCCCAGACCTGATAGAGGATCCAGGGAGACGCAATAAATATCGAGCACAGGATGGGTAACTTCACCCAGATGGTGTTGAAGCCATCCATCGGGTCGATCTGCGCCAGTTCCGGCGGATTGACCTTCAGGGTCTTCAAGGCATCCACCGCCGGCGCCGAGACAAATTGCCACAGCTGGTAGGTAAAGGTCAGGCTGATGGCAAATGCAACTGCCACGCCGATGAGGGCGCGAATGATGCGGGAACGCAGCTCTTCCAGGTGCTCGAGGAACGACATGCGCAGCATGCCGCCCTCTTCTTCGTCGCCACCCTCGCCGGTTGGAGGAGGCGGTCGTCTGCCGCCGCCTCCTCCGCCCCATCGTGCCAAGAGCCCGCCCGCACCAGTGATGGTGGAAGCTGAACTGGACACAGTCTCGGAAGACGCTCCACTAGCTGGAGGAGCGGGGCTCCCGCCTGGTTCTTCGGTTGAATCCATTCGTTACGCTTGATGTTCCGTCGTCGTAGCGGCAGGCACTGGATGATCCGGAAAGGCCGTATGTTCGGGCGCTAAAGCTCCCGACTCCGCGGGCTTTCCGTCAGTAGCTTGCGGGTTCACGCCTTGGGCCACAGTGCCTTCCGGCGAAACGGACGAAGTCGACTCAGCGCCCAATGGTGCGGATGCGCCTGCAATGGATGGATGAGAAGCTGCAAAATCGGACTCCCCGCTCCCATACGAGTGATCGTACGGGTTGAGGGAAGTTTCGCCATAGTTGTAGGTATCGTAGTGATACTCGGCCGCAGCCTGTTTAATAGGCTCGGTCTCCAGCTCCAGGTTTTTCATTTCCCGATCGAACGTAGACTTCAGTTCGTTCGAGGCACGGCGGAATTCGGTCAAGGCCTTCCCGATCGTTCGCCCCAACTCCGGCAATTTCTTCGGTCCGAAGAGGAGCAACGCCAGGATGAAGATCGCAACCGTTTCCTGCCAACCTACCGGGCCCATGGATTTCTCCTGATCTAAATGTCAACTAATGATAACACGGGCCTTGGTGGAGCATGCCGTAGCGCGCCCGGGATCAGTCGAGCACTGGCTCCGAACCGTCGAGCATCTTCACTTGGTTGTGAGTGAAGTACTCCTTCACCAGGGCCTTCATGAGCTTGCCGCGCTGATCGTAGAGACGTCGCAGCTTGCGCGGCTTGTGACGCGCCAGCGCGTAGGATGTGAGCAGAGGCATGGCGATGGTGCTGTCGGTGTAGCAGACCACCGCGTCAGGGAGGCGGTCCGGGTCCACTTTGCCCCAGCTCACCGCCTCGCTCGGCGTGGCGCCGCTAAGCCCGCCCGTATCGGGACGCGCGTCGGTCACTTGCATGAAATAATCCTGGCCGTATTCCTTGATGCGTAGGACTTCCTGTATCTGCGGCTCGGTCTGGAGCATGAAGTTCTTCGGGCTGCCGCCGCCCCAGAGCACGACGCCGCTGCGGCCGCCGCTGCGTTTGGCTGCCAGTACGAACGCCGTGGTCTCATTGACATCGATCGAGGGATTGATGCGCAGTTTGTTGCCGCGCAATTCCACCCCGGCGACGTTCATCCCGATGGTGGAATCGCCGGGCGAAGAGGTGTAGCAGGGCACGCCCGCGCGGTAGGCTGCCGCCAGCACGGAGACGTCCTTGAGGCCCGCTTTCCGCTCCCATTCCGCGCAATATTTGCCGATCAAATGATGCAGTTCGGCGGTGCCCATTTCCTTCTGAAATTCCGGCTGGGTGAGGATGCCGCGCAGGATTTCATCGGTGGCCATGAGGCAGTCGCTGTAACCGAGCAGCACGTCGTAGACACGTACGATATCGTTGTCGCGCAGCTCGGTATCGTCCATGCGGAAATCGCCCGAACGCACCGGATAGTTCAGCGCGAAATGCATATCGTGATACAGGATGGCGCCAGTGGAAACGATCCAGTCGACGAAACCCGCCTTGATGAGCGGTACGATGCAGGCGCAGCCCAGGCCGGCCGGCGTTAAGGCGCCGGAAAGGCTCATGCCGATGGTCACGTTGCTCTGCAGCATCTTTTCCGCAAAGAGCTGGCAGCATTCCCGCAGGCGCGCTCCGTTGTAAGCGTTGTAGGCGTTATCGATGACGTCGGCGAGTGGTTCGCGGCCCGTCAGGTTCTTCGGAAGAATTCGCTTGCCGGAAAGAAATTTCGCGCGGTTGGGAAACTTCTTTTTCTTCATCCAGTCCGGCATGTCGGCCGCGTCTTCGCGAGCGGCGCGTTGTGGTTTGGGAGTTTTGGCCATGATTGAAATTCAGATTCTAGCAGTACGGCACGGACGGCCATGCGTGGACATGCCCGCCAAGGCAAATTATCCTCGACTTGTATGACAACTTCACGTACCGAGGACTGGGAGAGCCCCGCTTCTCTAGGGTTTTCGATGCCCGCCGAGTGGGAAACGCACGCGGCCACGTGGCTGGCCTGGCCGCATAACCCGACCGATTGGCCCGATAAGCTCGACACCATCCGCTGGGTGTATGGCGAAATGGTCCGCAAAATCGCCCCGGGAGAGACGGTTCGCATCCTGGTTAACTCGAAAGTTGACATGAAGACCGTGATCCGCCAACTAACGCGTGCCGGCGTCGTCGCGGAGCGCGTGGAGTTCGTCGTACACCCAACCGATCGCGGCTGGACCCGCGACAGCGGCCCCGTCTTTGTCCGCCGAAACGTCGACCGCAATCTGGAGACGGCAATCGTTCACTTCCACTTCAACGCCTGGGCCAAATATCGCGATTGGCAGAAGGACCGCCGCGTGCCGGACGCCGTCGCGGAGCATCTTGAGAAACGGCTCATCGATGCCAGGGCGCAGGGGCGCGCGTTCATCCTCGAAGGCGGCGGCATCGACGCGAATGGACACGGCACCCTGATTACTACGGAAGAATGTTACCTCTCGCGCAACGTTCAGGTTCGCAACCGCGGTATGGGCCGCAAGGAATTCGAGGCGGCGCTCAAGGACAACCTCGGTGTGAGCAACATTCTCTGGCTGGCTGGCGGCGTGGCTGGCGATGACACCCACGGGCATGTCGACGACATCTGCCGCTTTGTCAATCGGAGGACCGTGGTGTTGATCCGGGAGGACAACCGCGCAGACATCAACTATCGCCCGCTGGCGGGAAATTGGGAACGCATCCAGGATTTCCGCCTGGAGGACGGATCGAGGCCTGGAGTGGTGGCGCTTCCTATGCCCGCACCTCTATACTTCGACGGTGATCGGCTGCCGGCCAGCTATGCCAACTTCTACATTTCCAACGCGGCGGTGATCGTCCCCACCTTCAATGACCCGAAGGATCGTATCGCGCTGGGCATCCTGGGTGAGCTGTTTCGAGACCGCCCGGTCGTTGGCATTCATGCCGTTGACCTGGTGGCGGGATTTGGCACCCTGCATTGCCTGACCCAACAGCAACCGGCCGAGTGAGAATTCGGGTAGAATGACGCGAAGAGCAATGTCGACAATGGTTTCCCAATCAAGAGGCGCCGTTATCGTGGCTGCCTTAAGCGTGTTTGTGGTGATGCCGCTTACCGGTCAACAGGCATACCGCGCGCCCCGTGCGCCGGGCGGCAAGCCCGACCTCAACGGCATTTGGCAGGCTCTGAACGAAGCCAATTACGACGTCCAGGCCCACGTAGCGCGGCCCGCCCTGGCGGTGCGCCCGGGGCCCTATGGTCCCGTGCCCGCTCCGCAGGTGCTCGCGCTGGGAGCCGTAGGCGCCGTTCCGCCCAGCCTCGGTGTGGTGGAGGGCGACGAGATCCCGTATAAGCCGGAGGCGCTGGCGAAGAAGAAGGAGAACCAGGCGAATTGGCTCACCTCCGATCCCGAAATCAAGTGTTATCTGCCCGGCATCCCGCGCGCCACCTACATGCCCTACCCGTTTCAGATCATCCAGAGCGCCAGCGCCATCTCGTTCGTGTACGAGTATGCGGGCGCGGTTCGCGACATCTTTTTTAAAGATCCGGGACCCTCTCCGGTGGACTCGTGGATGGGACAATCGGTGGGCCGCTGGGAGGGCGAGACGCTGGTGATTGATGTGAAGGGATTCAACGACGCGACTTGGTTCGACCGGGCGGGGAATTTCCACAGCGAGAAGCTGCACGTGGTGGAGCGGTATACGCGCACCAGCCCGGATGTGATCTCGTACGAGGCCACGATAGAGGATCCTGAAGTGTTCACGCGCCCATGGAAGATGAGCATGCTGCTCTACCGGCGTCAGGAAAAGAACGCGCAGCTCCTGGACTTCAAATGTGTCGAGTTCGTGGAAGAACTGCTGTATGGCCAGTGGCGCAAGAAGCCGCTGAGCAAATAACCGCGGAGGTACTTATGCGGAATCGATTGGTAGCGATCAGCGGGGCGATGGGATTAGCAGCCGCCCTGTTTCTGTTGACGCCCGTTCCCGGCGCCGGACAGGCCGCGAAGGCCGCGCCGAAACCCTACACTGTGCCGCGCACACCCGACGGCCATCCGGATCTTCAGGGCACCTACGATCTGGCGACCCTGACTCCCATCGAACGCGCGCCTGGAACCAAGGCCGTGCTCAGCGACGAAGAGGCCCGGAAACTCGAAAGACAGACAGCAGCCTTTAAGGACATCGGGAACCGATCGATTAACGGCGACCGCAAGGCGCCTCCGAAAGGCGGCGATGGATCGACCGGCCCGGCCGGCGGCGTGGGCGGCTACAACTCGTTCTGGCTGGATCCAGGTTCGAGCTATACGATTGTCGATGGACAGAAACGAGCGTCACTGGTGGTCGATCCTCCGGATGGCCGCGTGCCTGCTTACACGCCGGAAGCGCAGAGACGTGTGGCCGCACTCCGTGCCAGGCCCACATCGGACGCGCAGGAAAGTAAGGACCCCGGGCTCGAACCCGCCGGATCGTATGACGACCCGGAGCGCCGCCCGCTGGGCGAGCGCTGCCTGCTGGGATTTGGCTCGACTTCGGGCCCGCCCGCGCTGCCGGACTATTTCTACAACAACCTTCATCAGATTGTGCAGACGCGCGACTCCGTGATGATCCTGACCGAGATGGTGCACGACGCCCGCATCATTCGCATGAACGCGCCGCACCTTCCGAAAACCATCCGCCGGTGGATGGGCGATTCCGTGGGGCACTGGGAGGGCGACACGCTGGTGGTCGACACCACCAATTTCACCGACAAGACCCGGTTCCGCGGATCGACAGACGATCTGCACGTGGTGGAGCGGATCTCGCGCGTCGACGATCGGACGCTTCTCTATCGCTTCACGGTCGAGGACCCCAACACCTGGGTTCGGCCCTGGACGGGCGAGTATTCATGGCCGGCGACGGACCAGCACATTTATGAGTACGCCTGCCACGAGGCCAATTACGCGCTGGGAGACATACTACGCGGCGCGCGGGTGCGCGAGAAGGAAGAAGCCGAAAAGACCAAGAAGTAGCTGGCGGGATTAGGAACCGGCGGAACTTTCCTTCGTCAAACTTCGTAGCATCCAGATATGAAGGGTTGCGCGGTTACTCTTGGTCTTCTCGCGTCCTTTGCGGCCTTTGCCCAGGACTCGCCTGCGCGCCTCGAGTTTGAGGTGGCGTCGGTGCGCCATTCGCCGGACTCCCGGCCGGAAGCGGTGAACGTCGGCTTGCGTATGGACGGATCGCAAGCGCGCATCGCCTTCTACGCCATCCGGGACTACATCGCGATGGCTTACCGGGTAAGGTCGTCTCAAGTCAACGGACCGGACTGGATGGCAATGGAGCGGTTTGATCTCAACGCCAAGTTGCCGGCTGGCGCCACGGCTGCCCAGGTTCCCGAGATGCTGCAAGCGTTCCTTACCGACCGGTTTCAGTTAAAGATGCATCGAGAGAAAAGAGAATTCCCGGTGTACGCGCTCATCGTGGGCAAGGGGCCGCTCAAGCTCAAAGAGACGCCGCCCGGTGCTGGGGCCAGTGACTCCAAAGGCGCGGTGGATATGGCCGTCACCGGCGGCGCATCCGGCGTATCGATGAACCTGGGCAATGGTTCTTACTATAGCTTCGGCAATAACAAATTCGAAGCCGGCAAAGTTTCCATGGATGGCCTGGTCGGAATGCTGGAGACGTACGTAGACCGCCCCATCCTCAATCTGACGGAGCTGCAAGGGAACTACGATCTCACGCTGAACCTGACGCCGGAAGATTACCAGGCCATGCTGATCCGCGCTGCTGTGAATAACGGAGTGGTGCTTCCGCCGCAGGCCCTGCGCCTCATGGATGCCGGCTCCACCGCGTCACTGCTCGACGCGTTGCAGCAGGTGGGCCTCAAGCTGGATGCGCGCAAGTCGCCGCTGGATGTGCTGGTAATCGATCAGATACTGAAGACCCCGACGGAGAACTGAGAGCGGGAACCTTCGCGGCGTTGCCGGTGTCTATGTCGAAATGCATGCGCCAGACGTCGCAGCGCAACGCGCAGCAATGCAGAAGCTGAGTTTCTTGATTGGAAAATGGTCAGGGGAGGCGCACGTTCTCCGAGGACCGGGTGAACCGGTGGAGTTGGTTCAGACGGAGGAAGCGCAATACAAACTGGATGGGCTGCTCCTGGTGATCGAGGGAGTAGGGCGGACGAAGTCCGATAGCCAGCTCGCTCTTCAAGTCCTCGGGATCATTTCTTACGACGACGAGAGCGGCGCCTATTGGATGCGCGCCTTCAACGACGGCCGCTGGCTCGAGACCGAAGTAACGCTTGCCGAAGAGGGCAAAGGCATGTCTTGGGGTTTCACGTTGGGCGAATACAAGACCCGCTCGCGGCTACGCATCAGCGAACACGGTCACTGGACGGAACTCGGGGAATTGAGCATCGGTAACCAGCCGCCGCGGAAGTTCCTCGACCTCGACGTTCGCCCGCTGGGGCCATCGATCCTTTCGTGATAAGTTGATATCCGTGGTCAAGCGAATCACCTTTGCTGCTGGGGCTGTCTGGCTGGCGTTGGCGGCGACTGCATCGGCGCAAGCGAACGACTACAGCGATGCGAAGTCGTGGCTCTGCCGTCCCGGCCAGCACGACGCCTGCGATGTCGACCTCACCACGACCGTGTTGGGGGCCGACGGCGCCTTGAGCCGCGAAGCGTGGGCGGCTGATACCAACGCCGCCATCGATTGCTTTTATGTTTACGCCACGGTTTCGACCGATCCTACGCCGAACAGCGACATGATCGCGGACGCGGCGGAGCGCAACGTGATCCGGCAGCAGTTCGCGCGTTTCGCCGCCAAGTGCCGTCCCTACGCGCCGATGTACCGGCAAGTGACGCTGGCGGGGTTGCGGCGAGTGCTGACCGGCGGCGGTGGTGGCGCAGCGCTCGACCACGGCCTCCAATATGACGACGTGCGGGATGCCTGGAACTACTACCTGGAACACGACAACCGCGGGCGCGGATTCGTGCTGATCGGCCACTCGCAGGGTTCGCTCGTTTTAACCAGGTTGATTAAGGAAGAGATCGATAGTAAGCCGGTTCAGGCGCGCCTGGTTTCGGCGATCCTAATGGGCACCACGCTCGCGGTGCCCTTTGGGAAAGATGTGGGCGGCGCGTTTCAGCACGTGCCGCTGTGCCATTCCACCACTCAGACAGGGTGCGTCATGGTATACGCATCGTTCCGCTCCACGTCACCGCCGCCGGCCAACACGCTGTTCGGAAAAGTCGCCGGCCCCAACATGACGGCCGCTTGCACCAATCCGGCGGCCTTGACGGGCGGTAGTGGCGAGTTGCACGCGTATTTGTCCACAGACGGCAGCTCCATCGCGGGAGCGAGTAAGCCCAAGCCGTGGGTGGTTCCGGCACAGCCGATCGATACTCCCTTTGTCAGCGTTCCGGGCCTTGTAACGGCGCAATGCATGACCAACGACAACGCCACCTACCTCGAGATTTCGGTACACGCCGATCCCGCCGGCCGGCGCACCGACGACATTGCCGGCGACCTCAGCATGGGCAATCAGGTGCAGGCCAACTGGGGGCTGCACTTGGTGGACGTCAACCTCGCGATGGGCAATTTGATCGACATCGTGGGCCGGCAGGCGAAGGCGTGGTCGGCAGCGGGAGCGAAGGCTCCGCGCGGCAAGAAGTGAAGCGGTGCCTTTGCCGCGACCTACGGTAACTGGATCGGTTCTCCGATCTCCGCCGAACCGGTCACACCAAGCGTAACGGTGATGGTGTAACCCGCCACCAGGAGCGTGCCGGTTTCGGTTTTGCCCGTGGTATTGTTGGCGATCGAAAATGCCACGGTGCCGTTCCCCAATCCGGATGCCCCCGACTTGATCGTCATCCACGAGACATTGCTGGCAGCCGTCCAGGAACAGCCGGTGGGCGAGGTAACCGCGACCGTGTCCGTAAACCCGGTGTTACTCCAGCTGGGCGAGCCGATAGCGATCCTGTAAGTGCAACCCGACCCCGTTTGATTCACCGTGAACGTAAGACCCGCGATGGTGAGCCAACCGGAACGCGCGGTTGAGCCACTATTGGCGGCCACGGAGTAGCTGATCTTTCCGTTGCCGCTTCCCGAGGCTACCCCGGTAACTGTGATCCAGTTAAAGTTGCTGACGGCGGTCCACGGGCAACCCGTAGTAGCTGTCAATGCAACCGAATCGTTGGCGGCTGTGGCGGGCTCGCTGGCAGCCGTGGGATTTAGTGAGTAGACACAACTGGAGACCACGGTCACCGCCAGCGGGGCGGTCTTGCTGACACCGCCGCCACTTGCCGTGAGGATCAGATTGTACGTGCCGAGGGCTATATTCGGCGCGGCCGTGAGGGTCAGAGTGCTGGTTCCCGATCCGGGCGACACCAGGCTGGCAGGTGCGAAGGTGGCTGTCAGGCCCGTGGGCAGAGTACCCGGCGATAAGGTAACGGCGGACTTGAAACCGCCGCTCACGCTCACGGTCCACGCACTGGTTGCATTCTTGCCTTGGGTGACCGGTACGGCCGCGACCGACCCGCTCAATTGGAGAGACGGAATCGGGGTTGCGCCGCTACCCCAGGCATTCACCAGTTGGTTGCCATCCACGGAGCCGAGCCCGGTAGCGAGATCGTATCCAACTGCGGCGCTGAAGCCTGTGATCCCGCCGACCGAGTTGTTGCCGGCCGTAATATCATGAAACACCGCCGAACCGCCCGACGCCTGGCGGGACGCGAGCGTGTACAATGCGGCATTGGCGTTGCCTTGCCGCGCGCCTTGCCGCTGGACCACCAGCGCCATAAGACCAGCGAAAGAAGGCGTGGCGGCCGATGTTCCCGCCACCGCGTAGAGCCCGCCGTTCATCGTCACCAGGTAGGCATCGTGGCCTGCAGCGCTGAGCGCCACATCCGGCACGTCGCGGCGGCCGTCCGCCGGCACGCCGGCCCCGGCTTGCCAAGCGGGCTTGGAGTACACGATACTGGCGCCGCCGCCTGTGGACCACAGGCCCGAGCCTCCCGCCACCGTACCGCTCTCGTTCCACGCCGCTTCCGGAATGTAAGTCAACGCTGAGCCCATGGTGCCGCTATTGCTCGTGGAGGACCAGTAGAGCGCCGGGTTGGTAGTATCGGCGAATTCGGTGCCGCCCACGCAGGTGCTCGACGGCGAGGAGCACAGGCCGTTTACCCCGCGCCCGTAGACAGCAGTGTTGGCGGAAGCGCTATCGCAGCCCGCCGCGCCGCTATCGCCCGAGGCTACGAACACACTCATGCCTTGGGCCGCGGCCTGCTGCCAGAGCGAATTCCAGAATTGGTTCTCCGCCGCTCCCATAGCCGCTTCACAATTGCCGAAGCTTAAGGTCACCACCGGGGCCAGATTGTGGTTGACGATGTACTGCGCCGACAAATCTACGCCATCGGTGGCGTTCGTCGAAGCCGACACGACAAACTTTATGGCGGCATTCTTGGCAACTGCACCCGACCACTCGGTGTCCAACTCCGCTTCCATCTGTTCGCCCTGCGAAACCACGCCGGGATCGGGCCCGTTCAAAATGACGGTGGGGTTCTTGGCCGGCAAGCCCATACGGCTGCGGAAGGTCGCCACATCGGCGAGTAGAATGTTGGTGCGTCCCACAACAGCAATGGATTGGCCCGTGCCATCGGTTGAACTGCCGTATAACGGGTTCAGGTTGTAGGTGGTCGCGAAATCGGCCGGCGCCAGGTAGTGCGAAGTCCCGTTGGTGAATTCCGGCGAAACTCCCAGAGCGTGCATGGGCTTGGTTCGGAAATCGTGCAATGAAACCACGCCGCCCACCACCGGCGCGAGCGCGCGCGGAATTTGCGGATCGCTGGCGTTGGCATGGTGCACCTCGCCGTCGACCTGGTAGCGCCGAATCTCGGTGCGGAATGCCGCGTTAGCCTTGGCAACGGTGCCGCTGAAGATCACCACCGTGCGGCCCTCCGAAACCGGCTCGACCGTAAAGCCGTTGGCTTCGAGCCAACCCACCACATTGTTGAGGTCGTGGTCGGAGATGCCGAAGGTCCGGCCAAAGCTCTCGGGCGTGAGCCACTGGTGGTACAGCGGCGATTTCGCGTCCTGCTGCGCCTCCAGCAGATTTTCCAGCGCCTGCTGCTGGTCGGCGTCCCGGCGCAGCGCCAGCATCATGCGTTCCACGCGGCTATCGGGCGCCGCGGCGCCAGCGTCGAATTCGGGACGTGCCATCGGATGCCGGTTGCCGCTGAGAGTCACGCGCACCATGTCGTTGACCGATCTCGTGATCCGGTCCATGGGCTGGACTCTTCGCAGATCCAGCGGTGTCTGCGCGCCCAGTGACAGGTCGAGCAGGCAAATCGTGGCGACGATTCCAACAAATGAGGCAGTGTGGGCGCGGTCTCGCATTTGTTGTCGCTCATCGTCCCGCCGCCAGGCTGTTTTAGAGAAATTGACACTTAGGTCGAAGAGGCTAGGATTTTATGTAGGGACTAAGTAGGAGCGGGCCTTGGCGCTCCGTCACGCAGCGCCACTCCCCAACCGCCGCCCCGAAACAGCGCTATACTACTCCATTGCAGTTACATAGGTGAGGTTTCCCATGAGCGCGGCAGAGCTGATTACCCCTCACGCGACCGGAATTGCCGGCGAGCAGGCAGCACTCGCTCATCGCTGCTTGTATTACATGTCCCTGATGCGTGAAGTGGAAGACCGCATCGAGCGCAAACTCTACCGCCAGGGCAAGATCATCGGCGGCGTCTACGTGGGCCGCGGCCAGGAGGCCATTCCGGTAGGCACCTCGCTGCTGGCCGAGCCGGAAGACGTTATGCTCCCGTCGCACCGCGACATGGCCGTCTTCTTCGTGCGCGGCGTCCCGCCATCCCGCATCTTCGCCCAGTACATGGGCCGGGTCGGCGGCCTCACGCGTGGACGCGACGGCAACATGCACATGGGCGACATGAACCTGCGCATCGTGTCAATCATCAGCGCCATGGCTGCTTGCGTCCCGGTGGCCGCCGGGGCCGCCTTGGCCCTGAAATACCAGGGCACGCGGGGCGTGGCGTTCTGTTATTTCGGCGATGGCGCCACCAGCCGCGGCGATTGGCATGAGGGTCTCAATCTGGCTTCTGTGCTGAAGCTGCCGGTGGTCTTCATCTGCAACAACAACCAATACGCCTACTCCACGCCCGTGAGCAAGCAGATGGCATGCCGCGACGTGGCTGACCGCGGCCCGGCGTATGGCATTCCTTCGGAAATTGTGGACGGCAACGACGTGCTGGCGGTGCATGAAGCCGGCCGCCGCGCCGTGGCCCACGCCCGCGCCGGAGAAGGCCCCTACCTTCTCGAGTGCAAAACCTTCCGCATGACGGGCCATTCCGCCCACGATGCCGCGGATTACGTACCCAAGGACCTGTGGGACCAGTGGCGCAAACTCGACCCCATTACGCGCCTGGAAACCAGGATGATCGAGAACGGCTGGACCACGCAGGCGGAATGCGAAGCGGCGCACGCGCGTATCCTGCGTGAGGTGGATGAGGCCGTGGAATGGGCCGAGAAGAGCCCCTATCCCGACGCCGTAACTCTGCTCGACGACGTTTACGAACAGTCCTAGCCCCATGCCCACCACCTATCTGGAAGCTATCCGCGAAGGACTGTGGGAAGAAATGGAGCGCGACCCCAACGTCTTCCTGATCGGTGAAGACATCGGAGTCTACGGCGGCGCGTTCAAAGTCACCGCCGGATTTCTCGAGAAGTTCGGCGAGCGCCGCGTAGTGGACACTCCCATCTCCGAATCCGCCATCGTCGGAGCATCCATCGGCGCAGGCCTGATGGGTCTCCGGCCCGTCGCTGAAATGCAGTTCTCCGATTTCATCACTTGCGGGTTCGACCAGATTGTCAATTTCGCCGCCAAGTGCCGTTACCGCTGGAACGCTGCGGTCCCCATCGTAGTCCGCGCTCCCTCAGGCGGCGGTATTCATGGCGGTCCGTATCATTCTCAGAATCCGGAAATGTGGTTCGTGCGCACGCCAGGTTTGAAGGTGGTAGCGCCGGCTACGGCTTATGATGCCAAAGGCCTGATCAAGTCTGCCATCCGCGACAATGACCCGGTGCTCTTCTTCGAGCACAAGGGTCTCTACCGTCGAATCAAAGAGGATCTGCCCCAGGAAGACTACACCGTCCCTCTGGGCAAAGCCAAAGTCGTGCGCGCAGGTTCCGATCTGAGCATCATTACGTATGGCGCCATGGTCTGGGTTGCGCTCGACGCCGCCGAGCAACTGGCGGCGGAGGGCGTGGATTGCGAAGTGCTCGACTTGCGCACGCTGGCGCCGCTCGACCGTGATGCGGTTTGCGAGACGGCCCGGAAGACTTCCAAGGTGCTGCTTCTGCATGAGGACACGCAAACCGGCGGCCTGGCTGGAGAACTGGCCGCAACCCTCACCGAGCGCGTCTGGGAATATCTGGACGGTCCCATCGTGCGCGTGACGGCGCCCGACACGCCGGTCCCCTTCAGCCCGCCGCTGGAAGAGGCCTTCCTGCCCAATGCGGAAAAGGTGGTTGCAAAGGCTCGCTGGCTGCATCGCTATTGAACTGCTGCTCGGGTTCCTGACGGCAGCAGCGGATTTCGACTACCGCGCCGGAGCTGCATCCTATGGCCTAGCGCGCGTGCTCGTAATCGAAGATCGCCACCACCACCGCGCGGTGCTCCTCAACGTAGCCTTTTCGACGCCGCTGCCGGTCTCGGACCGCATCGGGGCACTGGCGGCGAAAGCCCACGGACTGGATCGTTCCGCTCTGGTCATTCATTCGACCATCGAAGGCGAGCCGGCGCCGTTCGACGCAGTTACGGCGATTTCTACCGCCTTGTCTGGCCTCGAATCGGCGCGCGTGAGCTATGGAGACGGCAAGCTGGCGGTGTCCACTGCGGCGGCCTGCACGGTGGTTTTACACGATGCCGCGATGGAGGACTGCACGGCGACGCCCGCCAACCCGGTCCGCGGCCCGATCCGCTCAGCCTTCCGAGTGGTCGATCTGGCGCGCGGACTGCAAGTGCGAGCTGCCGCGCCGCGCTATGCCACCGTTCAAGCCATTGCGCTGGGGGGCGCAGTCGTGATTCTGTCGGCCCCCGCCAATTTAGTCGAACCGGCCCCCGACCGGATCGTCGCAGCATTGGCGGCGATCGATCCCGATGCGCGCGTCGCCGCCGCCCTCGGCGATGTTCTCGCCCGAGTACGCAAGAAGCGCTGACGCAGCGCCACAATCCCAAGGCCCCTTAGTTAATCCCCCCGCATTAACCTTTTAGGGGCTTGTTGTACCCGGGGCCCGAGCCTAAACTCGGCCCAGGCTTTTTGTAATGAAACGCGGTGTTTTTTGTCTGGCGCTGTTTGGTTGGCCGATGTGCGGCGCCGAAATCTCTCTCGATAGAGCCCCGGTTGCCCTGTATGTGAGGTTCGAACGCCAGCCCCCCACCGACGCGACGGAGACTCTACAGCGCGAGTTGCGCTCGATCCTTTCTCCCGCCGGGTTCGACTTTGAATGGCGGTCCGTCGACAGCACCGCGAACGAAGTGTGGGCCGATCTTGCCGTGGTTACCTTCAAGGGCAGCTGCGATGCCGAAGGTCTCGTCCGCAAGCCGCGTTTAATCAGCGGCGCGCTGGGTTGGACCCACGTTAGCGACGGAAAGATTCTCCCCTTTGCCGAGGTAGACTGCGACCGCATCAGCGCTTACCTCGGGCCGCAGCTATTTGCTGTCCCCTCCAAAAACCGCGAAATCGTCTTTCAGCGGGCTCTCGCTCGTGTAGCCGCGCACGAGTTATATCACGTCTTCATTCAAACCACCTCACACGGCTCCTGGGGAATTGCCAAGGCCGAGTTCACTACCGAAGAACTGCTCTCCGACAGCTTCCATTTTCAAAAGGCAGAGGCGCGCACGCTACGGCACAAAGGCGCCGAAGACTGGCTGCGGTTTTCGCTTCGCGGACGCTAGCGGATCAACCGCGCTTTTTCGTTCGATCCCTGCGATTTCGGACCGTAATATCGTGTCGAGAACCTTCCACTGCCCGTATGGCCGATTCCAGGCAACTGATCGACTTACGTACCGCCGCCAGGCACGCTTGTAAACGCTCCTCCGCTAGGGTGAGTTCTAGAGAGCCGATTCTTTGCAGTTTGACATTCATGATCAACACCCAAATCGACGGCACCGTCCCCCGGACAGTTTGGCACGCTTGTTACTAAAGTTTACTCGTGCACGCGAGAGGCCCTTTGACAAGCTCTTGTCAGGGTCGCGCCCACAAACTACAGGAAAGTAGGAGTTTGTAGTACGAGCGGGCCAAAAGTAACGCCGTAGTATTGTGGTACCCCCTAGGGGTGGAGACGGGCGTGGGCTAAACGCCGATGTCCTCATTCCACAATTGCTGATGGTCGCGGATGAATTCGGTCATCAGCTGAATGCATTCGGCGTCCTGTAGTACTTCCACATGGATTCCCTGATGGCGCATGTAATCCTCGGCCCCGAGGAAGGTCCGGTTTTCTCCTACAACCACTCGTGGAATCTTGTAGAGCACAATCGCGCCGCTGCACATTGGACAAGGGGAAAGCGTCGAGTAAATAATGCTCGCTTGATAGACCCGGGCAGGCAGGCGGCCGGCATTACGCAGGCAGTTCATCTCTCCGTGATCGATGGGACTGCCGGTCTGCACGCGGCAATTGTGGCCGGCGCCGATGATCTTGCCCTCGTGCACCAGCACCGAGCCGATGGGAATGCCGCCTTCCGCGAGGCTTTTCCTGGCCTGGTCGATGGCGGCGCGCAGATAGAGGTCGTTGGTCATCGCATCCTACAATCTCTCAAAAGCCACGCGCGCCCCGCCGATATAGACGGCCACCGCCGTATCGCGACCGAAGAAGTATGGCAGCTCGCGGTAGTCGTCGCAATCGTGAATCGCAAAATCCGCAAGCTTCCCGGGCTCGAGCGACCCGACCTCGCCTCCGCGTCGCACGCTATAGGCCGCGTTGATCGTTGCCGCGGTGATCGATTCCGCCGGCGTCAGATGCATGTGGGTCGACGCCAGCGAGAGAACCATCGGCATGGAAGCGGTGGGCGACGAACCCGGATTGAAGTCGGTGGCGAGCACGACAGCCAACCCGAGGTCTATCATTTGGCGCGCTGCCGGATAGCGGCTCGATCCCAACGCATGGACCGAGGCGGGCAGCAGGACAGGCTGCACGCCCGCGCTGCGCAACGCTTCCAGGCCGGCTGGCGGCGTATATTCCAAGTGGTCTGCGGTAGCGGCATGAAGTTCCGCCGCCAGTTCCGCTCCCCCATTGGCCACCAGTTGATCGGCATGAATCCGGCTTCCGAATCCCAGCCGTTGCGCTTCGCGAAGAATCCGCCGTGCCAGGCTCACGGGAAACACCGAGGGATCGCAGAAAACATCGCAAAACTCAGCCAGGCGCTGCTCCCGCAGCTCCGGCAGCATTTCGTGAACTATCAGATCCGCGTACTCGGCCGGCCGCCCGCGGTATTCCTCGGGAACTTCGTGCGCGCCGAGAAAAGTGGGCACGTACCGTGGTCCGCCCAAGCGTTGAATCACGCGCAGAATCTTCAGCTCCGATTCGAGCGACAGTCCGTATCCCGACTTGGCTTCAATGGTGGTGGTGCCGCCGCGCAGAAACCACTTTTGATAACGCAGGGCCGCCGACAGCAGCTCGTTCTCACTCGCGTCGCGCGTGTGGCGCACGGTGGAGCGAATCCCGCCGCCGCGTGCAGCAATCTCTGCGTAGGTCGCTCCCGCCGCGCGTTGTTCGAACTCATCGGCACGTGTGCCTGCGAATACAGGGTGCGTGTGGGCATCCACGAAGCCCGGCAGCACGATGCGCCCGCCGGCGTCGACGATCGGGGTTTCCGACGCTATCAAAGGTTCCAACCGCGCCCGTGGGCCCACCGCGTGAATCCTACCGTCGCGCACCCAGACGGCCCCATCCGGAATGATCGCGAGATCGCGCATCTCCGCGCCGGTGCGCGGGCGGGCCGGCCCGGCCAGCGTCACCAACTGGCTGCAGTTCCAAACTGCGAGATCAGACACGGGTGAAGCGCCCGAGCACACCGGACGCGAATTCGAGCAGGCAGGCGGCAGCGACCAGCGCGGTTGCATCGCCGACGTCGTGGGTGGGATCCATCTCAACCAGGTCGAGAACACGAACCTTGGGATGTACTCCGCAGATATGCGCCGCTTTGCGGACCAGATGCGGCGTCAGCCCTCCCGGCCGCGAGCCCGGGGTAGCGGGCGCATATACGCGGTCGAGCACATCCAGGTCGAGGTCCACGTAAATGCGTTCAGTGCGCTCGTCCAGGTATGCGAGCGCCTCCCGCACGACCGCAGCCGCTCCGCGCTCTACCGCGCAATCCGCGGTCACCACTTGGATGCCAGCTTCCCGCGCCACGCGCGCATAAGCTTCGGAGTTGGCAAACGGCTGAATCCCAATCTGAATAATGTGGTCGCCCGGCAGGCCATCGTGGAGCAATGCCCGCACGGGATTGCCATTGGTGAGGCCGTTTTCCAGGTCGCGCAGGTCCAGGTGAGCGTCGAGTGTCAGCAAACCGCAGCGGGCGAGCGGTAGTTTCAGCCCGTGGCATCCCGGCCGCGTGATGCTATTGTCGCCGCCCAACAGAACCACCGCCGGGGCGGCGTCGACACTCACGGCCACGGCTTCCGCCACAGGTGCAAACGCGAGCTCCGGCGTCAGGCTGGATACATTCAAATCGCCTTCGTCTTTGGCCGGCAGCAGGCGCAGGTCGCGATCGGAATCGAAATCATATGTGCTGAAACGCTCCAGGGCTTTGCGGATGGCTGCGGGGGCCAGGTCGCACCGGCCCGGCGTAATGGAACCCTTGGCAATGGGCACGCCCAGAACGTTGATCTTGCCCACGGAATTCCGCAGACACTCTCCCGCCAGCCACGCGCTGGCGCGCGGCCAACGCGGGTCCTGATATAGGCTCACTCGGATTTCTCCCGTCTAACCACGGGCCGCTGGATTCCCGACTGCTCAGCGAACTCTATGGCCGACTGATAGCCGGCATCCGCGTGGCGAACCACGCCCAGGCCCGGATCGGTGGTCAGCACGCGCTCCAGCCGCTGTTCCATTTCTGCGGTTCCGTCAGCCACTACGACCATGCCCGCGTGTTGGGAGTAACCGATGCCCACGCCTCCCCCGTTGTGGATAGAAATCCAGGAAGCGCCTGCCGCAGTGTTCAGAAGGGCGTTGAGCAGCGGCCAATCGGCAATGGCGTCGGAGCCGTCGCGCATGCCTTCGGTTTCGCGAAACGGCGAAGCTACCGATCCGGCGTCCAGGTGGTCGCGCCCGATCACGATGGGCGCTTTCAACTCGCCCGAGCGCACCAGGCGGTTGATGGCCATGCCAAACTCCGCACGCTCGCCGTAACCCAGCCAGCAGATGCGCGCCGGCAGCCCCTGGAAGCGAATCCGCTCGCGTGCCAGCGGCATCCAGCGCGATAGGGTTTCATTGTGGGGGAATAGCTCAAGCGCTAATCGATCAGTACGGTAGATGTCTTCGGGATCGCCGGAAAGAGCCACCCAGCGAAACGGCCCGCGGCCTTCACAGAACAGCGGGCGGATGTATTCCGGAACAAAACCGGGGATGTCGAACGCATTCTCCACGCCGGCGGTCTTCGCCTGGGTTCTCAAATTGTTGCCGTAATCGAAAGTAATCGCGCCCGCCTTTTGCAGCGCCAGCATCGCTTCTATGTGGCGGCCCATGGCTGCGAATGAACGGGCCAGGTAGGTTTTTGGATCGCTCGCGCGGAGGGCGCGCACCTGCTCAAGGCTCAGGCCGTTCGGAACGTAACCGTTCAACGGATCGTGCGCGCTGGTCTGATCGGTCAGGACATCCGGCACTACGCCGCGGCGCGCGAGTTCGGGCAATACGTCAGCGCAGTTTCCCACCAGCCCCACCGACAATGCTTTGCCGTTATCCCGGGCTTCCTCGATCCAGCGCAGGGCTTCGTCCAGATTCCTCGACATGCGGTCGCAGTATCCGGTCTCGATGCGTCTCTCAATCCTCTGCGGGTCCACCTCCACCCCCAAGAAGCAGGCACGGTTCATAGTGGCCGCCAACGGCTGCGCGCCGCCCATGCCGCCCAGGCCGCCGGAGACCACCAGCTTTCCAGCGAGCGAACCGCCGAAATGCGTACGGGCCACTGCGGCGAACGTTTCGTAGGTGCCTTGCACGATGCCCTGACTGCCGATGTAGATCCACGATCCGGCGGTCATCTGGCCGTACATGGTGAGGCCCAGCTTCTCCAGACGGTTGAACTCGTCCCAGTTGGACCAATGACCCACCAGGTTGGCGTTGGCGATTAAAACGCGCGGCGCCCCCGGATGCGTGCGGAAAATGCCAACCGGCTTGCCGGACTGCACTAGCAGCGTCTCATCGTTCTGCAACCCTTCGAGCGCGCGCACAATGGCGTGGAAGGAAGGCCAATCGCGGGCCGCGCGTCCAGTGCCGCCGTAAACCACCAACTCGTCGGGCCGTTCTGCGACCTCCGGATCCAGATTGTTATGGATCATGCGCAGGGCGGCTTCCTGATGCCATCCCTTGCAGCTCATCTGGCTTCCGCGGGGAGCCCGGATCAGCGTGGTGAGACTCATGTAGTCGGCCTCGTTCTGCTTTTGATTATCGCCCCGCTGTCGATAAGCAGGTAGCCGCGAGTTAGCCGGCGAAGCCCAAATATGCCCGAACGCGCCGTAGCTGTGCCATGGCCGTTAAATAGTAGCGCAGAAGTGACACGCGCACCGGCTGGGCTGCCGCCGCTTCTGGAACGGCGTCGGAATGACCGAAATAATGTCGGACCACCACCTGCTGTCTAGGCGGCTCCAGCCGGGGCCAAAACAGCATTAGGAGCAATGAAGTTACGGCTGCCACTGTGGCCACTAACATAAGTAAATCGGAAAGCGGTTCTCCACCCAGGTAACGGTGCCGCGTCTCTTCGGCTAACGACTGAAACATGACGGCAGCGTCCTGGTTCAGCAGCAAAAACCCGAGGAAGAGTGCGAACGCGCCAAGGATGGGCACAGCCAGAGCATACGGGGCACCCGGCGAATTTCACCAGATCTCATTGGTAGACACCGCTGGTAGTGGTACCGGGCTATACCTTGGTTTTCCGGCGGCTACTATAACCGGAGAGTATTGGCCCGCCATTTGTACGCCTTAGCACCTTGGCATTGGACCTAAAAGGAGCTAAGATAATTTCGGAGGATTAAGTGTGCTATCCGGCAAGCTTATCCACCTGATCGAAGTCCATCATCAGGACATCACCGATCGCATCATTCGCGAAATCTGGCGTCACCCTGACTTGGTTCACCTTCGCCGCCTGCCCGAATCCGAATTGCGGGAGCGCGGTCAAACCTTACTTGAGAACCTCGGCTACTGGCTGGCTTCCGGGAACGAAGCGGAGTTGGGAAAAGCGCAGGAGGCTGTGGCGAAGCGTCGCTTCGAGCAGTCCATTCCGCTGGACGAAGTGGTGCGGGCCCTCTGCGTTATCAAAGAGAACATGATCGATTTTATCGAGGAACAGGGCATCCCCAAGGATACTCTGGGCCTTTATGCCGAAGAGGAGATGGAACACCGCATCGGCCGGTTTTTCGATACATTGATCGTTCGTGCCGTGCGCGGCTATCAAGCTGCCTCGCACCGAACCGTGCACGCCACGGCATAAGACCGAACAGATACTGCAGTTTCAACTAGGAGTCTGCCCGCGCGAAAGCAGCTTCGGAGACGTGGGAGGCTCTCTGCGAACGTGGCATTTGTCCCGAACTGGACAATAATATTTTATGGTCTTATTAGGTCAATTTAAGGATAAAATGGAAGCGGATACCCAGGATGCCTACAAGGAACTAAGGAGGTAACTGTCATGCAGAAGTTTTCAAGGATTCTGGCGCCGATCGCTTTTTCGGCGCGGTGTGAGGGCGCGGTGCAATATGCGGAGGCGTTGGCATGTCACTTCCACAGCGAGCTCACGCTGCTCCATGTCATCATGCCCCTTCAAACGTACGGGTTCCCGGATGCCCTGGCGGTCGCTCCCGAACTGGTGGACGACACGGTCGCCGCCGGCAAAGCGCAACTCGACTTGTTTCTCGCGGAAGGCCTCAAAGGGATCAACGTGAAACGCGAGGTGCTGGAAGGCGAGCCCGCCCAAACCATCGTTGACTACGCCAACGACGGCAAGTTCGACCTGATCGTGATGCCTACTCACGGCTACGGTCCGTTCCGGCGGTTCCTGCTCGGTTCGGTCACGGCCAAGGTCTTGCATGACGCGCACTGCCCGGTATGGACGGGTCCGCACTTGGAGAATGCCCCGGCCTATCCAAAGATCAGTTTCGGCAAAGTGCTGGCTGCGATCGATCTCGGTCCCGACAGCCGCGCGGTCCTCGAATGGGCGGCTGGTTTTGCGCGCGAGTATGGCTCCGAATTCGCCGTCGTACATTCCATCCCCAGTTCCACCGTCAGCTTGGGCGGGATTTATTTCGACCCGGAGTGGAGCGCTCAGCTGAAGAATGAGGCCCGCGAGCGCATCAGCTTCTTGTTGGGTGAAATGGGCGTAAAGGGCGAAATCTCCGTGCAAGCCGGGGATGCTCCTGCCGTGGTCCGGGCAGTGGCTGACGAGATGTCCGCGAACCTGCTGGTGATCGGCCGGGGCGGTCACACCGCCCTCATGGGACGTTTACGCACCAACGCCTATGCCATCCTGCGTGAATCGCCCTGTCCGGTGGCTGCGATCTGATTTGTCGTAGCGCCGGCGGTCTTGCCGCCGGTGGGTTGCCGTTACCGTTCCGCCAGACGGCCGTCTAACGTACCCAAAGAGTATGCTTAGACGACCTGTTCGTATTGCCTGCCGCACACGCCGCGTTGATTGGGGCTGCCGGCTCAGCCGGTCTGGCTTTCGCTACACTAAAAGCATGTTCCGTTTGCTAACGCTTACCCTTTGGGTTGCGGCGTGCTTCGCGCAAACGCCCGCCGATCTGTTCAACCGGCCGCCGGCCGATGTGGATCAGGCTCTTCGCGCACGCATTACCGAATTCTTCCAGGATCACGTCGACGGCAAGTTCCGTCAGGCTGAGGCGCTAGTTGCCGAGGACACTAAAGACTTCTTCTATACCGGGAACAAACCCAAATATTTGAGCTTCGAAATCCAGCGCATCACATACTCTGATGGTTATACTCGGGCCAAGGCGCTCGTTCTCTGCGAACAGACCGTGGTGTTTCCCGGCTTCGGAGGGCAACTAAAGGTGCCAACGCCCAGCTACTGGAAACTGGTAGATGGCCAGTGGTATTGGTACGTCAATCCGGAAGACTTGCACAAGTCGCCATTTGGTGAATTCAAGCCCGGCCCCGGAACGTCGGCAGGTCCGGTTGCGATACCCAACCCTGCTGACGTCCTGAAGGCTGCTACCGCACAGGTGAAGGCTGACAAACAAGCCGTCACTCTCAAACTAGGCGGGTCCGATCAAGTGACCATCGCCAACAGCGCCCCAGGCGTAATGAGCATCTCATTGCTGGGTTCGACCACGGGTGTTAAGGTAACACTCGATCGAATGGACATCCCAGCGGGAGAAAAAGCTGTGGTGACGTTCCGCGCAGGCAACGATGCCAAGCCGGGGACGGTCAGCCTGCGAGTAGATCAGACCAACCACGTCATTCCGATTCAAGTCAGCATTCAGTAGCTGCCGAACTATTTCCCCTGAGCCGGAGCCTTCTCGCTGCTCAGGAACTGCGCATTCGGATACTGCACCTTCGCTGCCTCCCGCGTGGTCTCCATCCACTTGCGCGCGTATTCCTGTTGCATGGCCGTATAGATGTCCCCGTGGACTTCAGACAGCGGACGAGTGGTGACCTCTTCGGCGCGTAGCAGATAAAACCCGTTGGGTTGTGCGATCGGCTCAGTCACTTCGCCCGCCTTGAGCGAGAACACGGCCGCTTTGATGGCATCCGGCAGGGAATCGGAAGCCTTGAGAATGCCAAAATCGCCGTCTTTGTCGCGCGTGGCGACATCATCCGAATTTTCGCGCGCCAGCTTCTTGAAATCAGCTCCGGCGCGGATATCGGCCAGCAACTTCTGCGCCTTGGCCTGGGCTTCCTCTTCGGTCAGCAGCCTTTTGCCGTCGCTTTTCTGGGAAGCCAGGGCCTTGGTGAACGCGATGTAGATCACTCTGACTCGGACTTCCCGGTACTGGCTCTTGTTCGCCTCGTAGAACTTCGTAACATCGTCTTCGCTGACAATCACCTTCATGTTTACGTCTGTCAACTTCATCTGGCCCAGCAGGACCATTCGGCTGAAAGCCAAGGCGTCTTTGTTGGGGCTCTTCTGGTCCAGTTTATCGGCCTCGGCCATTTGCGCCAGTTTGCGCAAAAGCGCGTACTGATCCAGAAAACCCTTGCGGTCGCGCAGCATGATGGCCTGCTGGTTGGTAGGGACGGCCGCATAAAGGTTGCGGAAATCCGCCATGGTGAACTTGGCGCCGTCGTCGAAGACGGCAATCACGGCATCGTCCGGCAGATCGGGAACCGATTGGGTGGGAGCAACTTGAGCCGCAACAATACCACAGGTAAATGCGAGCAAACTGAGGACTTTCATGGATTTTGCCTCAGTGTATCACGCAAGCTGGGGCATGTTTAGCTTGCCCAGTCGAGGCCCTACCGTGGTGCGCTGGCCTCGGAACGGGCGTCACCGCGCTTGACCTGCACGCGCCGCCGACCGGCCTCCAGGTTCCCAGCCGCCTTTTCGCGGGCCGCCTCGCTAATCTGGATGTGGTTCGCCACCGCCGCCGCGCCGCCGCCTTTCGCCAGGCGCGTGGCCACACCCTTGTGCTGAATCACCTCGGTCTTTCCTTCGATGGTCGCCAAGCCGCCCTGGACGTGCACTTGAAACTTGTCCTGGTTGATCTTCGATTTTGCGAATTTGGCGCGGATGTCTCTTTCGATTTCCGTATCGGGTCTGGATCGCGTGCCTGCGCTTTTCGTGGCCAAAGCCTTGTGAGGAACGGCCGGCGATCCCGCCGCCAAACCCGTCGCCGCGACCAGCAGAATGGCCGCCATCACCTTCATTGTGCGCATATGATCGAAGTCCTTCAGACGCGGCGATGTTCTCAGAAATCTGTGATACAGTGAGGGTTTCCCAAAAGGCTTCGATGTCCGAACAGATCCTGCTGCAAGGTAAAATCCTGGGCACAGAAGAGTTCCTGTTGGCTGGTTCCGCCGAGGGACGTTCTACACGTTCGGCCGGAGAAGATCTGCTGGCCGGACGCTCGCAGTGGATCACGCTCCTGTGCGAAGTACTACCACGAGCCCTTCTGGCGGAGCTCGGTCTTGCCAGGATTCTGTTGGGATCGAGCGGTGGCGGCCAGTTTCTGCTTGTGCTTCCCGGGGAGGCGCGTGAATCAGCGGAAAATTTTCTCGGGGCGGCGGCCCGCCAGATCGCCGAAATGAGTTCCGGGCACGCCAAGCTGATCTGGGGAGTCACCGATAACCTCGGCGACTGGGCCGTGATCCGCAAGCGCCTCAACGACGAACTGCAGCGCAAGCGGCACACGCCCCTGGCGCAAACTGCCGCAACCGCGTTTCAGCCCTTTTCCAAGGCATCCAGCGCCGAATCCGATGCCTACTTCGCGCGCGAGCTGGGGGCCAAGGTGCGCGAGGCCTCGCGCGTCGGGTGGTCGCCGGAGAATCCTGGCAAAGTGACGCCTGGGGAAGGCAAGCACACCTGGAATATCAGCTCTAATCTTTCTCCCGATGCCATTATGCTGGCGCGTCATGCCGCGCCTTCCGATGACAGCAAGACCGCCGCGTCCGTGCAGTCACTGGCGCGCCGCGCGCAAGGCCGCTCCATTTGGGGTGTGTTGCGCGGTGACGTGGACAACTTCGGGCTGCGCCTGCGCCGCGTGCACAGCATTGAGGAGCACGTGCCGCTCTCGGTGCTCTACAAGCAATTCTTCGCCGGTGAGTTGGAGGTGCTTTGCTCCATGCCGGAATTCTGGCGCAAGGCCAGCATCCTGTACTGCGGCGGCGACGATTTCGCGGTCTATGGCGCCTGGGATGCGCTGATCGCGCTGGCCCGCGAGGTGCAGCGCCTGTTCCACCGCTTCACGGAAGAGAACTTGAAAGAGTATCCAGGCGCGGAAGGCAAGACCATCTCGATGGCCATCGCGTTGGCGCCCGAGACCTACTACCCGCTGGCCGCCATCTACCAGGAGGCGGGCCGCAATCTCGACCTAGCGAAAGCGGCCGACAAGGATTGCATTTACCTATTGGGCCGAATTCTCGAATGGCGGCACCTCAACGACGCCGCCGAACTCAAGGACACAGTCACGCGCCTGATTCACGATTTCCGCATGTCCCGTCAGTTCCTGTATCAATTGCGCAGTTTCTACCGGCACGAGGCCTACGGAGAATCGGGCGCGGAAGTGCAGCGGACCTGGCGGTTCCAGCGCCGTTTCAACCGGGTACTCAGCGGCACGCGCGACCGCGAGTTTCAGAAATTGCGCGCGCACCTGATCAATGAGCTGGTGGGACGCAAATCGGCCGAAGTGAAACTGCGGCCTGCGGGTTTGGTGGCCCTGGAGTGGGCCCGACTAGTCACCGAAGGATAAGCATATGGCAGAGCCGGAGCAGCAGCAACCGCCGCAGAACCGCGAGAACCGCCCGCCCCGCGAGGGCCGAGGTCCGCGTGAAGGAGGCCCCCGTGGTCCAGGAGATCGCGGCGGACCGCATGGCGACCGCGGTGGGCCCTATGGCGACCGTCGCGGCGGCGACCGCGACCGTGACCGTTTCCGCCCCGAAGGGCCGCCGGAGATCGAGCTGGAAAAACTGATCAGCGACAGCCTTTACCTGGATAACCAGGCGCACGCAGTGGTAAGCCGGATGCGCGACATGGATTCCGGCACTAAGAGCCAGTTGCGGCGTCTGTATAGCGCGGTCCGCAGGGCCGTGCGCGCGCCCGAAAACGAGCGCCAGCATGAGTTCGTCATGCTGCGCGCCCGCCTCGCCTACACCATCGCCCGCCATGGCCTGCGCAGTCTCGACCAGCTCGAGAAACTCCTGCTACAGGTCACGCGTAAGAACGACACCCGCGGGTACGAGCGGTTCAAAGACCTATTCGAAGCCATTGTGGCCTACAACGAGTAACGCATGAGCGCACATACCTCTCAGACCGAATTGAAACTCATCGGCAAGTTGATCCTCGAAGGCGAACTGCGCTGCGAAACCGGCCTGCACGTGGGTGCGGGCAAGGGTTCGCTGGAAATCGGCGGTTCCGATAATCCCGTGGTCAAGGACGCTTTCGGCCGCCCGTACATCCCGGGCAGTTCGCTGCGCGGCAAAATCCGCTCGCTGCTGGAGCAATCCTCCGGACTTGCTGTGCCTTCCGAGCTAGTCTTCCTTTCCCGGCGCAAGGGGCAGGAGGTTCGGATACATCAGAGCGACCGCCCGGATGACGAGATCTGCCTGCTCTTCGGCCGCAATCCCGGCCGCATGGAGCGCGTGCAGGGCGAATCGCTCGAGACGACGCAAGCCACGCCCGCCCGCCTGGCGGTCTTCGACGCCCCGCTCGCTCCCGAGAGCATCACCGCGCAGATGCGCGAAAATCTGGACGACGAGTTGACCGAAGTGAAGAGCGAGAACGCCATCGACCGCATCACCTCGCAAGCCAACCCGCGAACCCTCGAGCGCGTTCCCGCCGGCGCACGTTTCCGCACGCGCCTGGTTATGGATGTGCTTTGCGAAGAGGATGCGCCGTTGTTCTTAAACGTGCTCGAGGGCCTGCGCCTGCTGGAAGACGACACCCTGGGCGGCGGCGGCTCGCGGGGCAGCGGACGCGTGAGCTTTGCCGGCCTGCGGCTGGTGTGGCGCGGCAAGAACTACTACGCCTCGGGCGCTCCTGAAAAAGAAATCGCCGCCGGCGCAACCCTCGGTGCCATCCAGACTGCGGTGAATGAATCGGCCTTCGCTTTCGTGCGCGAGGAGTAATGAACCCGGTTCTATCGGTCAACCTTCATCCCACGGGGCCATGGCGTATCGGTCCGGATTCGGGCGCCAGGAACCAGGTGGACACCATCTACCATAGCGATTCCTTGTACGCCGCCGTCACCTCCGCGCTGGCACGGCTCGGCTTGCTCGACGAGTGGCTTGCGGCCACCGCGCGGAACAGCCCGCCGGCCGTGTGCTTCAGCTCTTGCTTTCCGACCGTGGACGAAATCGCATACGTTGTGCCGCCGCGTACCATTTGGCCGCCGTCTACCCCAGCGCTGCTGGCGGGACGTGTGCGCTGGAAAGGCGCCAGCTATGTCCCGCTCGGAGTGGTACGGGATCTTCTCTCCGGACAACCACTCGACGAGAACCAGTGGACGGTAGATGGCGTCAGTGGCTGCCTGCTTCCCGCTGGACGCCCCGGGCCATGGCGGACGGGCGTTCGCTCCAATGCCGCGCTCGACCGCCTGACCGGGTCCGCCGAGCGACATTCCACGGCGTGTATTGAATTCCGTCCCGGCGCCGGCCTCTGGGCCGTGGTTTCCTTCGCCGATGATACCGCCCGCGAACGTTGGATCGATCCATTGAAAACTGCATTCCGCCTGCTGGCGGACTCCGGCTTCGGCGGCGAACGGTCTCGCGGCTGGGGCCGTTCCGAGGCCCCCCAGTTCACCGAGGGAACACTCCCGGAGATGATTCTCAGCCCGCGTTCCAGCGAGCCGGCGCTGGAAGCATCCGTCCCGCCGGCCGCGGCCAATGGCGCGCATCCGCAGTGGCTTCTCTCCCTGTTCTCGCCCGCGCCCGCCGACGCGGTGGATTGGGACCGCGGGAACTACGCGGTCCTCGAACGTGGCGGCCGCGTCGAAAGTCCGGTCCGCTGGGGCGAGTTGAAGAAACACGTCAACATGGTCAGCGAAGGATCGGTGCTGTATGCCGCCTCCGCGCTGCGCGGCGCGGCGCCCGATGTGGCTCCCGATGGCTTTGCCCATCCCGTCTTCCGCGCGGGGTTCGCCCTCGCCATTCCGCTGCCCGAGGTGAGCTGATGCGATACCGCCTCACATGCCTCACGCCGCTGCTGGTTGGTGATGGACGCAAGCTATCGCCCATCGACTACATGGTGTGGAAAGACCATGTGAATGTGCTCGACCAGTGGCGCATTTTCCGCTTGCTGGCCAAAGGCCCGCGCCTCGACGGCTATCTGGCGCAATTGAAGAAGGCCGATAAGCTCGACTTCGCATCGTGGGGCGGCTTCGCGCAGAACTTCGCCGGCCGCCGCATTCCCTTCGAAAACCCGGCGTATGCCAACTACTGGAACCGGGCCATGGGCGAGAGCCTGCACATTCCCACGTTCGCCGCGGGAGCCGCCGGACCCTACCTTCCGGGTGCGCCCATCAAGGGCGCGTTGCGCACCGGAATGCTATTTGCCAATTGGCGCGAGGGAATGCTCCAAGGCGTGCTCGACCGCGTGTCGGGCGATCGTGTGCCGCGCCGGCCGGCGGAGATCGTCGAGGAGCAGGCGCTAGGTCCGTCCGGTTCCAACCGCATGCGATTCGTCGGCGCAGGCGACTCCCACACGGTCGAGGCGTCGAACTTCAAAGTCTATCTGCTGCGCACGTCCACCCTGCAGCCGCGCGGAAACCAGTTCGCTCTCGGCTGGAAGCAGAGCCCCCGCGGCGCCGTGGACGGCGCGCGCCCCGAAGAGAGCACCCCGGTGTTTGCCGAAATGGCCGACCCGGGCTCAGTCTTTGAGGGCGTTTGGAGCGAGAAGGGATTCTTCCTGCAGCCGGAGGTGCGGCGCGCGCTGCGTTGGCCCGAATCGTTCGACCGCGCCAAGATCTTCGAAGCCGCCAACGTCTACGCCGCCGGCCTGCTAGCCGTGCAACGCAACTATGCGGCCATGGCCGGCCTCGGCTTGCTCGATAAGAACCTGGAAGAATTGGAACAGCGCCTGGCCCAAGCCAGCCAGAGCGGCGCATGCCTGATCGCCCTAGGCTGGGGCGGCGGTCTGCTCGCCAAGAGTTCCTGGCTCGATACCACTAACCCCGAGTACCGTCAGATCCTGCAGAAATTCACGCTGTACAATCGGGCGCTCTCCACAAACCTGCCGTTCCCCAAGACGCGGCGGATCGTCTTCCTGAACAATCGCCCGGCAACCCTGCCCGGCTGGGCGGAGCTAAGCGTTGTTGCCGAGCCGTGACCAAAGAGAGCGGTGCTTTTGCCGGTAACGAAATGCCAGGTTTCAGCTCCGAGGAGCGTCAGCTCGTTTCTTGAGCGCAGTTGGCCTTTGCTTCACACCTGGCGGCGGTGTTGATTTACACTGGGCTAAGTGGTGTTGACGATTTTTGCGACCCGGTTACCTCAGTAGGCTCGCGCGCCCCACCCGGCCGGTGGTAGTGGTTTGAATAAACTCAATCCCGCGGCGCAAGCGCGACAGGATCGGCTGCGCCAGGCGGTGGAGCATGTGGCGCATGCGCTTCCCATGCAGGGCCCCATTGGTGTTTTCGTCCACCACAACACGCTACACGCGTTTGAGGATTTGCCCTTCGAAGAGGCCGTGATTGAGGCTTGGCACTTATTCGGCGCCGAACCGTACATGAGCGAAGCGGCCTACCGCGCCGAACTGGCGCGCGGGCGCATCCGTCTGGAGGACATCGACGCCGTGCTCGATCGTGAGCCCGACGACACCGTCTTCCCACGATTGAGCCGGCACTCGCTGCGCCGGGCCATGATGACTCCGGGCGTGCGCGAGTTCGACGCTGCCACCATCCTGTGGCGCGCCGAGCAGGGCGACTTGGCCAAAGACTTCCGGCAGGCCGCCCTGCGAGCCTTGTTCGACGCTTGCCTCGCTCGTACCGTCATTCATGAGGAAGAGCCGGCGCCGCCCAATCCGGTGGACGAGATCATCCATCCGTGGCTGATCCGGCTGTCTTCCGTGTTTCTGGATCAGGGCATGTCCTACTGGCCCATGCCGCTCCGCGAGAAGGGCTTTTATGCCAGCGTCCGCACGTTGCTCGCGCGGCGGGGCGGCATCTTCCCCAGATATCTCACGGGTTTGGACGAAGAGTTTCAGCGGCAAGAATACTTTGCCTTCTCCGCAACCGATGCCGTGTTGGACTATCTCGATTTGCTGCATTTCCGTGAGGCTGACTGGGAAAACGTCCTGCTGGCCGAGCTGCTGGCATTGCCTGGTTGGGCGGGGTTGATGCGCAGGCTCGAAGAAGATCCCAATCTTGGTCCCCATGAACCCGTGCCATGTTCGCTGATGGACTATTTGGCAGTGCGGCTGACCATGGTCCGCGTAGCCTCGCGCATGGGCGCCGCAGAGGCCGCCCCGCAAGAGAGCCCGCTCAAGACTCAGGAGAAACGGCGTTTGAGCCGCGCTGCCCGCATCTATGACGCGGCGCGCGTGGTGTCGCTTTCCGCTGACGAGATCAACCGGCTGTCCAACACTGAGTGGACGGCATTTGTTAGCGAAGTGAAGGCGTGTAATGGCCTGGAGCGTCGCCGCATCCTCCACCTTGCCTATGAGCGCTGGCACGAACGCGAGATTCTGCGCGGCCTGGCCAGCCATCGCGAATACAGGGGCCTATCCGAGGTCCCAGCCAGACCGGCCGCGCAGGTGTTCTTCTGCATTGACGAGCGCGAGGAATCCATGCGGCGCGCGCTCGAAGAAGTGGACGCGGAAATGGAAACGTTCAGCTCGGCTGGATACTTTGGCGTCGCCGTGGACTACAAGGGGATCGACGACCCGCACGGAGCCGCGCTTTCTCCGGTAGTGGTGAAGCCACAGCACGCGGTCCTCGAGCAACCAATGGCGGAAGATAGCGCCTTGCTGGAGCGGCGGCGTCTGCGCAGGCGGCTTCTCGGACAGATGATGCAGCAGTCGTTCCTGTCATCCAGGACGCTGGTGCGCGGTTGGCTTTCGACCAGCGCTCTCGGATTACTTTCGGCGGTCCCTCTGATTGGTAATCTGTTGGCGCCCCGGCGCTACGCCCAACTGCGCGAGTGGCTGAACAAAGCATTCCTTCCGCAACCGCGCACGGAACTGACCCTGATGCGCAACACCGCGCAATCGCAAGGCGCCGTGACGGGTCTCTTGACAGGATTCGCACCCGCCGAAAAGACCGAGAGGGTGGCTAGCGTTTTGGGCCCGGCCGGCCTGACGCGCCATTTCGCGCGCGTGGTGGTGGTCCTGGGCCATGGCTCTTCCAGTCTCAACAACCCGCATGAATCGGCCCATGATTGTGGCGCGTGCGGGGGACGCCGTGGCGGACCCAACGCGCGGCTCTTCGCCGCCATGGCCAACCGCGCCGAAGTGCGCGAGCGCCTGCGTGAGCGAGGCATCGACATTCCCGCCGACACCTGCTTCATCGGCGGCTATCACGATACCTGCAACGACGAAGTAGAACTCTACGATCTCGATGCGCTCCCGGCTACGCATCAGGCCGATCTGGAGCGCGTTCGCGAATCCCTCGAGAAGGCGCGGGTGCGGGATGCCCACGAGCGCGCCCGGAGATTCGAATCGTGCCCCGCCGACGCCCAGCCCGCAGAGGCGCTGCGGCACGTGGAAGAGCGCAGCGAACACCTTGCCCAGCCGCGGCCCGAGTATGGGCATTGCACCAACGCAGTTTGCATCGTGGGGCGGCGCAGCCTGACGCGCGGACTGTTTCTCGATCGGCGGGCGTTTCTGGCTTCGTACGACGCCGGCCAGGATCCCGACGACCAACGCCTTGCCGCAGTGCTTGCCGCCGTGGTCCCCGTCTGTGCCGGCATTAGCCTGGAGTATTACTTCTCGTTCGTCGATAACGATCGCTACGGCTGCGGCACCAAACTCCCTCACAATGTGACGGGCTTGGTCGGCGTGATGGATGGCCACGCCAGTGACTTGCGAACGGGATTGCCCTGGCAGATGGTCGAGATCCACGAGCCCGTGCGCATTCTCTTCGTGGTCGAGACGACCCCGGAACGCCTGATGAAGGTGGTCAACGCAAGCGCTGCGTTGCGACAGGTGGTGGGGAATCGGTGGATTCGTCTGGCCACCATCGACCCGGGTTCAGGCCGCGTGCATGTCCGCAGGGATAGCGGCTTTGAGGAGTTCGATGGGCCTGTGGAACGCCTGCCGGTGGCCCTTTCTTCCGCCGAATGGTATAGCGGTAAACTTCAGCATCTCCCCATGGCCTGGATTCAAACTGAAACAGGAGGCCGGTAAACTTGGACTTTTGGCAAGCCACGCTGGCGGTTGCGGTGCTGGCGCCGGGTGTCGTGTTCGCTGTATTGGCGCTGGGGTGGCTGCTGGGCTCGGTTCCCAGCGAACGTGTTGTTTCCAGGATAACCGGTGGTACGTTTTCCGTCGCCATTTTCGCCCTCGCCCTGATTGTCTGGAGGCTCGCCGCAACCGGCGATTTGTCCGTCATGGTGACGTTCGGAAACTGGTTTGCCGTGCATGATTACCACTTCCCGCTGGTCCTCCTGGCCGATCGCATTTCCGTGCCGTTCCTCGGTTTGACGCTGGTGTTGTCGGGGCTGATCGGGCAGTTCTCGGCCACGTACCTTCACCGCGAGCGCGGTTTTCTGCGCTTTTTCCTGCTGCTGCATCTTTTCGCATTCGGGTCCCTGCTCGCATTCGCGGCCGGTTCGTTCGATTTGCTGGTGGCCGGATGGGAGTTGGTGGGAATCACTTCCGTGTTGCTGATCGCGTTCTTTCAGCAGCGGACGGCTCCCGTGGAGAATGGTCTTCGCGTCTTCGCGGTGTATCGTGCCTGCGACATCGGATTGCTAGTGGGCGTGTTCGCCATGCACCATTGGGCCGGAACCGCGTCGATTGCCGGCGGCCTTCCGCAGCTGACCGGAACCCAGTCGGCGGCGGTCTGCCTGCTTCTGTTGCTGGCGGCCGCCGGAAAAGCAGCGCAGGTTCCCTTCTCGGGATGGCTTCCCCGTGCCATGGAGGGTCCCACCCCATCGAGCGCGATCTTTTACGGCGCTATCTCGATTCACGCCGGCGCCTATCTCCTGCTCCGTGTGCAACCCATGCTTATCCACTCCCCCCTGGCTGCCGCTTTGGTGATCGTCATCGGGCTGCTCACCGCCGTACACGGCACCATCGTCGGCCGCGCCAGCGCCGATGCGAAAACCTCACTCGCCTATGCATCGTTGACGCAGGTGGGCGTGGTGTTCGTGGAGATTGGACTGGGCTGGAAATGGATCGCCGTCGCGCACATCCTGGGACACGCCACTGTCCGGACGCTGCAGTTCCTGCGCGCGCCGTCCATGCTGCACGACTATCACCTCATGCATTCCCGCATCGGAGGCGAGGTCTCACCAACCGGCAGGCATCTGGGGAATCTATTTCCCGAGCCGGTTCAGTTGTGGCTTTACCGGTGGGCCCTCGACCGCGGCCATCTCGACACCATTCTCGATCGTTTTGTCATTCATCCGCTGTTTCACCTGTCCCACTTTTTCGCCAGGCTGGACAACTTGGGATTGAACCAATCCGCGAGGCGCGGTGAGGCGGTGGCGCTCGCCACGCCGAATCCTGCCACACGGGGGAGCGACTGATGGCGGATCGCGGACTGATCCTCACCGTCGTGGCGATCTCTATCCCCTGGCTCGCTGCCATCCTGGTAGCGCTGACCCGGCGGCAAACCCGTGCCCTCGGATTCGTTGCGGCATTGGCGTCCGTACTGGCCAGTGCCCTGTTATTGCATGCCGCACCAGTTGGAGAATCGTTAGGCGAAGCATTGATGGTGCTGTACTCGTGCCTCGCGGTACTGGCTATGCTCGTGCTGCCGCGGCGCGACTGCAGTCCCGGCACGATTGCCGGGATGCTCTTTCTCCTCGGATCTACGCTGTTGGCCTACTCCACTCAGAACCTGTTGGTTCTGCTCGCTGGCTGGATCTTGACCACGGTCCCGTTCTTCCTGGAGTTGTTCCGCGCCCGCACGTGGCGTCCGCGCCTGGGTCTGCTGCTCTCTAGCATCGCGCTCGCGCTAGCCATCGGACTAATTGCGGTCAACGGCCACGCCATGTCAATCGGCCGGTTGAAGGGGCAGAGCCCCGGAGGTACGGCTGTGTTCGCGCTCCTGGTAGTGGCCGTGATCTTCCGCAAGGGGATCTGTCCCGCACACGCCTGGGTAGCGGATGCGGCTGAAGGTGGCCCAGCGGTCCCTACCGCGCTTTTGCTGAACGGCCATTTTGGGGCGCTGCTGGTGGCCAAGACGATTGTGCCGCTGTTTCCGAATGCGACGCGCGATTTGTTTCCCGTACTCTCGTATCTCGCCCTAGCCACTGCGCTCTACATCGCTATTCGCGCGCTCACGGAGAACTCCCCGCGCCGTTTGCTCGCCTTTCTCGCGCTGAGCCAGTCGGCGTGCATTCTGGCTGGACTGGAGAGCCGGACGGCGGAAGGGATGACCGGAGCCATGGTGCACTGGTTCGTGGTGACGGTATCCACGATGGGCCTCTTTGGGATTTTGCGGCTGTTGGAAGTCCGCTTCGGCGAGAACCTGACGGCCAGCCGGCATCTTGGTTTGGCGGAGCACGCGCCTCGGCTGGCGGTGTTCTTCGTTATCTTCGGCCTCGCTCTGGTTGGGTTGCCGGGAACACTGAGCTTCTGTTCGCAAGACCTTCTGATTCAGGGAACACTGTTGTCGCACCCGCTCACCGGCCTGCTGCTGCCCATGGCTATTGCGATGAACGCCGTAAGCATTTTCCGGCTGTTCACACGGCTTTTCCTGGGCAAGCGTCGCACCGGTTTTACGATGATGGCGGACGCCCTGCCACGCGAGCGCTGGATTCTGACCGCCGGTGTGTTATTCGTCGTGTTGGGAGGTTTGTTTCCGAACACGATTGTTTCTTTGGGACCTGTGGATGCGCAAGCGGTTGAGCAGAGTTCCACCAAATGAAATGGTGGCGGGGATGGGCGCCGCTGATCGCGTTGCCCGTCCTGGTATTGCTGCTGGTACCATCCGAGTGGCCGCGTTGGGCGTTCATGTGGATGCTGACAACCGCCGTCTTCATGGGTTGTAAGTGGCTAACGTGGAGAAGGGCGGCGGTTACCAATGTGCCGGTTTGGAAACATGCGGCATATCTCTTCCTGTGGCCGGGATTGGACGCCGCAGGCTTTCTCGCAAAGGGAGGGGTCTCGAACCGTGCGCTCTGTCGCCCCGTCGAATGGTTCGCGGCTGCGGGAAAGCTCGCGTTAGGCCTGGTCCTCTTGTTCGGGGTTGCCCGGCTGATCCCTCGACAACTCGTATACATAATCGGTTGGACTGGAATGATCAGCGTCGCGTTAATCCTTCACTTCGGAGCTTTTCATCTGCTGTCGTGTTGGTGGCGAAGCATGGGCGTTGAGGCGCGCCCACTCATGAACCGCCCGTCGGCCCCGGCAAGTCTTAGCGAGTTTTGGGGCCGCCGCTGGAACACGGCGTTCCGGGACCTGACGTATCGGTTTCTCTTCCGCCCCTTCACTTCCTGGTTCGGGCCGCGTTGGGGCATGCTTGCCGGATTCCTGTTCAGCGGGGCCGTACACGATCTCGTGATCTCCGTTCCGGCGCGAGGCGGATACGGAGGTCCGACAATTTTCTTCGCCGTCCAAGGAGCGGCAATGATGGCCGAGCGCAGCGCGTTCGGCCGCCGGATTGGTTTGGGTTCCGGCTGGTCAGGACGAGTGTTCACGTTCCTCGTGTTGCTCGTACCAGTCGGGTTGCTATTCCATCGCCCGTTTGTGGAAGGAATCATCGTGCCGTTTATGCGAGCTTTAGGGGCAATCTGATGCAAACCTCGCTCACTCGCGGGATTTTCTTCGCCGGCGTGGGGCAACTGGGCGTTCTGGTTGCCTCTGCCCTCGTCCCGTTCCGGTTGAACTGGCGTGAGGAGTTGCGTTGCCTGTCGCGGTTACACCGGCAGATGTATTGGGTCTACGGCGGTTATGTGGTGTTGTCGATCATCGCGTTTGCGGCGATCAGTATCCTCAATGCGAGTGAGCTCGCAAGCGGGACCGGCCTGGCCCGCGGGTT
>DASZIV010000099.1:0-36783 GCA_035948775.1 Bryobacteraceae bacterium | reverse complement strand
TGGCCGACCAACCGTTCCCTATCCAGCTGCTTCGCGGAAACCGCGGCTTCGCCGCGATAAAATAATGCACCTAAGCCGGGTTTTGACCAGGCGCTAACCACTACTTCCGGCGCACGCCGGCTAGTTCTCCCTCGGCCGTCTTGATGCGGAACTCGCTCACTCCCTTTTGCCCGTCGCGAATGAATTCGTAAATCGTGCCAGTGAGCGAAAACGCAGTTTCCGACAGCGCATCCAGTTTTTGCTTGCCTTGGTTGGCGTAGTTCAAGAACAAACCGTTTTCCTCAGCGAATATCTCCACAACAGAGGTTTTGCCGTCGTCCTCTTTGACAACGTAAGTACCGGCATAGGCTTTCAGGATTTCCGCCGGAACCTTTACGTCAATGGCTTCGGCACTTGCCGACAGGTGCGTGCGATCTTTTTCGTTTTCGCCGCAGAAATATTCGATCATCTCGGTGTCGGTAATCAACGCCATGTGAATGGGCACGCTAACCGGCTTGGTGAACACCATGGGATCGTCGAAGGTGACCTGAAGCTCGATGTAGCCAAAGTCGGTGCGACGGTAGCGCTCGGTGACCCGCAGGCTTTCGGTGTGGGGATAGCCGGTGCCGTCCAGCCAGGTCTTGTCGTTATATCCGTTGCTTTCCACGACCAGCGTATCGCCCTCCCAGCGGCCCACCGAGTACCCCATCCAGGTTGGGTTGGGATCCTTCTCCAGTTGCCGCCCATCCATGAAGATCTCGCGATGGGTGAGATCGTCATTCAAAATCGCGAGGATGCCCGGTGTCTGAATGATTCTGGACTGACGATAGGGCGTAATGGTGTATTTGGGGCCGTAAGGAAGGCACCGCGAATCCATGCTGTCCTTACTGAAACCCTTCTTCCGCTGCTGAAAAAGTGCCTCCGCCCAAGGCTGCACCACGCCGGGTGGCTGATCGGCAGCGATGTTATTGTCGTACTTGTCGGACGCCTTGCCCCACAGTCCCGAAAAATCGGGCTTGCCGCCGGTGGTTCGCGGCGCCGGCGCCTTGAGGTCTGGTTTACCGTCGCTAGTGCGCGGAATACCCGGAGTTGGCAGGTGTAGCCACTGCGCGGCAAGCGGCATCGCCAGCGCGAAAACTGCAAAACGAATCATCAGTACCTTCCTCCGGACGCTCATATTCGTGATCCAGTCAGTGTAGCCGATCATTGAGATCCAAGTCCCGAGTGACCGCGCATCCGGAAGTTATCGCGCTTTGCCGGGTAAGGCCCACTTCGGAGAACTGGCCCCAATGCCTCTCTCAGCTTGCCAACCCAAGTAGTGAATGATAAAGGACGTTGTCATCCGTAAGCGGCAATCTCTGAGACCCCGCCACCACCTCCGAGCGGATTGCCGGCGACTCGTTAAAGGGATGAGCGAGTCGGCCAGGATTACTCCCCGCAAGCCGGCTTCCCACCTCCGACCCTGCCACCACTGAAACGGAGACTACGGAGGCAGATCCCGGAACCGCAGCGCTCCGCTGCGGCTTAGGCTAACGCCTATCCGCCTGGCCGGCCCCAGTGACTGAGCCCACCCGAGACAAATCGGTCCCCTTTTCCTAGCGATGCGGCGGTCGCGTCCCTCCAGCTCAACGTCTCAATGCTACACATGGAGGCAGAAACCCCCGGTTTCGCCCTCCCAATTTGGGTTCGTTTTTGCCCGTAGATCCGATTTGTTTCCAAGCAATTAGCGGCAAAATTGGCTTCGTTCCGCATTTTTTCTATGCCACACCGCGCGCCACTGAATTGGCCCGGTCCCGGCCTGGCGCGGGCTCCATCCCACCGGGCCCACGCCCAAAAAGCCGGCATCGTTTTCCACTGTGTTACGCTGAAACTTCCAAGTGTGCCTGCGCGCGTCAGTGAGGCTCTTGTTCTGCGTACGTACCCGCTCAAAGAAGCCGACCTCGTGGTCAGCTTTCTGACCAGGGACCAGGGTATGTTGCGGGGCGTGGCCAAGCGGGCGCGGCGTCCAAAAAGTTCGTTTGGCGCGGGGCTGGAGCGGCTGTCCTATGTGCGGATGTCTTACTTTCAGCGGGAGACCCGCGAACTGGTCAACCTGGATTCCTGTGAATTGATCCGTTCCCAATTCGATCTGGTCTCCGACTATCGGTCAGGAGTGGCGCTGGATTATTTCGCGGAGGTCTCGGAACAAATGCTGCCCGCCGCGGAGCCGAACGAGAAGTTCTTTCGCCTGTTGCTGGCCGTGCTCGATTACCTTCGGCCGGCGGGCGAGGGGGAATTCCTGGGTCGCGCGTGGTGTGCCGTCACCTATTTTTCGTTGTGGTCGTTGCGGCTCTCGGGGTGGCTGCCGGAATTGCATGTTTGCCTGGGGTGCGGAACGGTGCTGGATGATCCAGAGTCTCTGGAACGGGCGTATTTCAGCCGTGGTCGGGACGGCCTGTTTTGCGGCAACTGCAAGCGTATGCCAGGCGCCGGAAGCAATTGGGAGTTGAGCATGGAATCCAGAACCATAGCCGCGGAAATGTTACGAAAACCGGTATCGCAGCTTTCCCAAGGCCCCTGGACGCCTTCCACCGGCGCCGACCTGCGCCGCTTTCTGGTGCAACAGATCGAATCGCGTGCGGAACGCCGTTTGGTGACGGCGCCGCTGATGGAGGAGAATGTGACCGCTCCCTGAGTGGGGCAGGCTTCTCGGCCTGCCGCCGGCTGGCCTCACTAGCGGTTTGTTTAGACTACGAATGTCATCTTTTCAAGAGATCATTTTCAAACTCAAGCGGTATTGGGCCGACCGGGGCTGCATTATCCAGGAGCCCTACGACGTGGAAGTCGGCGCCGGCACCATGTGTCCTGAGACCTTTCTCCGCGTGCTCGGCCCGCAGTCGTATCGCGTGGCTTATGTGCAGCCCAGCCGCCGCCCGGCTGATGGGCGTTACGGCGATAATCCCAACCGCCTGTTTAAACACTCGCAGCTCCAGGTGATCCTGAAGCCGTCGCCCGATGACGTGATCGAACAATACCTCGGCAGCCTGGAAGCCATTGGCATCGATCTTCGCAAGCACGATCTCAAGTTTGAAGAGGATAACTGGGAGTCGCCCACGCTGGGCGCCTGGGGAATCGGCTGGCAGGTGATGCTGGACGGTCTCGAGATCACGCAGTTCACCTACTTTCAACAATGCGGCGGCATCGACCTGGACCTGGTTCCTGCGGAGTTGACCTACGGTCTGGAGCGCATCGCTGCCTTCCTCGAAGTGCGCGACAGCGTCTACGACATCGAGTGGACCAAAGGCTTTTCGTATCGCGACGTGCGCTACCTGGACGAGCTGCAGTACTCCGTCTACAACTTCGAAATGGCCGACATCGCGACGCTCTGGAAGCTTTTCGAGCTGCATGAGGCCGAGGCCGCGCGCCTGCTCCAGGCCTACGACCCGAAATCGCCCGAGAAGAAGCGCTTTCCGATTCTACCGGCTTACGACCAGGTGCTGAAATGCTCGAACATTTTTAACACTCTCGATTCGCGCGGAGCCATCAGCGTGACCGAGCGGGTGGGCGTGATCCAGCGCGTACGCAAGATCGCGGTGGGAGTGGCGCATGCCTGGCTCGATCAACAGCAGCCGGTTTTGACCGCAGAGACGGCCGAGGTGGCGCAGTGAGCCTTCCATTTCTGCTCGAAATCGGCACGGAAGAGATCCCCGACTGGATGATTCCGGGCGCGCTGGAAAGCCTGCATCTGCTTTTCGAAAAGGCGGAGATCCCGCACGAGACCGTCCGGCTGGATGCCACGCCGCGCCGGTTGGTGCTGCGCGCGGAAGGGCTGCCTGAGCGCCAGGCCGATAGCGAAGAGCGCATTTTAGGCCCCTCGAAATCCGCACCGGCACAGGCTGTCGGCGGTTTCGCCCGTAAGCAGGGCGTGGCTCCCGACGAACTCGCCACCGAATCTACTCCCAAGGGCGAGTATTACGTGTTCGTCAAGAAGGTGGCTGGCCGGGCGACGAAAGATATTCTGGCGGAATCGCTCGCGGACATGATCCTCAAGATCTATTTCCCGAAATCCATGTACTGGGCCGGTAAGAACGGTCCCCGATTTATCCGGCCGATTCGCTGGATCGTGGCTTTGCTGGGGGCAGAGATCGTACCGTTTGAGCTGGCCGGTGTGCGCTCTGGCGCGCTGAGCGCGGGACATCGGCGCCTCGGGTCGCCGGAGATCGCTGTCACTGTAGAGGATTACGAACGGCGCTTGCGCGATCACTTTGTCATTCTCTCGGCCGAGGAACGGCGCCAGAAAATCTCCCGGGAACTCAACGGAGTTCGTGTGAAGATGGACCCCGCGCTGCTCGAGACCCTGGTGTACATCACGGAATATCCCACTCCCATTAGCGGCAGCTTCGACGCGCAGTTTCTGGAACTGCCCGAGGAAGTGCTGGTCACGGTGATGCGCCACCACCAGAAATACTTTTCGGTGCAGGATGCGCAAGGCAAGCTCGCGCCGAAGTTCGTAGCCGTGATGAACATCGATGCGGACCCGGAAGGGTTTGTCCGCAACGGCAACGAGCGCGTGTTGCGCGCGCGCTTCAATGACGCCCGCTTTTTTTGGGAAACGGATCAGAAGAAGAAGCTGGCTGATCGCGTTCCCGATCTGGCGCACGTCACGTTTCAAGCCAAGCTCGGTTCCTACCTGGAGAAAGCGGAGCGCATGATGACACTGGTGACCGATCTCGGCGGCGATGCCCGCGCCGTCCGCGCCGCCGAACTCTCCAAATGCGACCTCACCACCGAACTGGTTAAGGAATTTACCGAGTTGCAGGGAGTCGTGGGCGGACTCTATGCGCGCGTGCAGGGTGAGTTCGAGCCGGTCTGGCAGGCCATCTACGATCAGTACAAGCCCGAGAGCATGGAAGATTCCATCCCGCGGAATCGCACCGGGCAGATCATGGCGCTGGCCGACAAGCTCGACACACTAAAAGGCTGTTTCCGCGTCGGACTGATCCCTACCGGCTCGCGCGACCCATTCGCTTTACGCCGCGCCGCGCAGGGCGTGGTGAAGATCCTGGTGGAGGGAAAATTCGAACTTCCGCTGCTCGACCTCATCGCCGGCGACGAAGCCTTGCAATCGTTTCTCGAAGAGCGCGTACGGTTCTATTTCAAGGAGGTGCGTGGCTTCAAATATGACGAAGTCAATGCCGCCATGGCAGTGGGATGGAGCAATCTGGTAGATCTCGAAGCTCGTCTCGCGCGGATCCAGGATCTTCGCTCGTCGCCCGATTTTGAGCCGCTCGCCGCCAGTTTCAAACGCACCCGTAACATCCTGGAACAGGCAAAATTTACCGGCGGCGGCGAGATCGACGAGAGCCTGATCGAAGCCGGACCCGAACGGGACTTGTACGACGAATATCGCCGCATCGCCGGCCAGCCGATCGAACACGCAATTTCGAAGCTGCGCCCCAAGGTCGATCTGTTTTTCGATAAAGTGCTGGTAAACGCGCCGGACGCTCGCATCCGGCAGAACCGTTTGACGCTGCTCAACACGCTGTTGAAAGAGTTTTCCATGGTCGCAGATTTTTCTCAAATCGTAACCAATTCTTAGGAGTCGCTCATCATGAACAAGCATGTCTATTCGTTCGGTAACGGCACCGCTGACGGTGACGGGAAAATGAAAGACGTCCTCGGCGGTAAAGGCGCCGGACTGGCTGAGATGTGCCGCGCCAAGCTGCCGGTGCCTCCCGGCTTCACCATCGCCACGCAGGTTTGCAATCTCTATTTCCAGAACCACAACGCCGTTCCCGCGGAGATCGAAAAGGAGATGGTCGAAGCTTTGCGGACGCTGGAAGGGCGCATGGGCCAGAAGCTCGGCGATCCGGGCGACCCGCTGCTGGTGAGCGTGCGCTCGGGCGCAAAGTTCTCCATGCCCGGCATGATGGATACAATCCTCAACCTGGGGCTGAACGACCAGACCGTCAAGACGCTCGCCACCAAGAGCAACAACCCGCGCTTCGCCTACGATTGCTACCGACGCTTCATCCAGATGTACGGCAACGTCGTAATGGAGATCCCCAAGGACGAATTCGAACACATTTTTGACGGCCAGAAGAAGAAAGCCAAAGCGAAGCTGGACACCGAACTCACGGCCAACGACCTGCAAGAGGTGATCGCCGGCTATCAGAAGCTGGTGCAGAAGAAAACGGGGAAGCCGTTTCCGCAGGACCCCATGACCCAGCTGGCGGGCGCGCGCGATGCCGTGTTCCGTTCCTGGAATAACAATCGCGCGGTTCACTATCGCCGGATGAACCAGATCCCCGACGACATTGGCACCGCCGTCAACGTGCAGGCTATGGTGTTCGGCAATCTGGGCGAGACCTCGGCCACCGGAGTCGGCTTCACGCGCAATCCCTCCACGGGTGAAAACACCTTCTATGGCGAGTTTCTGGAAAACGCGCAGGGCGAAGATGTGGTGTCGGGTGTCCGCACGCCGCATCCAATTAGCGACCTGGAGAAGTGGAATCCGGCGGTCTACCGTCAGCTCCGCGAAATCACCACGAAGCTGGAACAGCACTATCGCGACATTCAGGATTTCGAATACACCATCCAGGACGGCAAGCTGTACATGCTGCAAACGCGCAACGGCAAGCGAACTGGTCCCGCGGCCGTGCGCATCGCCGTGGATATGGTGAACGAGAAGCTCATCTCCAAGGAAGAAGCCGTGATGCGCGTGGAGCCGCAGCAGCTCGATCAGCTTCTGCACCCGGTTCTGGACCCGGCCGCGAAAAAGTCGCTCACCAAGCTCGCCATGGGTTTGCCGGCATCGCCTGGGGCGGCCGTGGGCACCATCGTGTTCACTGCCGATGACGCCGTGGCTAAGGCCAAAACCGCGCCAGTGGTGCTCGTCCGCAAGGAAACCGTTCCCGACGATATCCACGGCATGGAAGTAGCCAAGGGCATTCTCACTTCGCGCGGTGGTATGACCAGCCATGCGGCCGTGGTGTGCCGCGGCATGGGGACGCCTTGCGTGGCCGGCGCTGAGTCGATCGGGGTTGACGAACACGAACGGCAGGTCAGCGTGACCGTCGGCGGCAAGGTGGTTACCTTGAAGGAAGGCGACTGGCTCTCGCTCGATGGTTCCACCGGTGAAGTCTTCGCGGGCAAGGCCAACACGCTGGATGCGGATCCCACGTCCGGCGTGCTTGCTACCTTTATGGCCTGGGCCGACGGTTTCCGCGGCAAGTTCGGCGTTCGCGCCAATGCCGATATCCCGCGCGATGCTAAGGCCGCGCGCAAATTCGGAGCCGAGGGCATTGGCTTGTGCCGTACGGAGCATATGTTCTTTGCTGAGGATCGCATTGCCCACATGCAGGCCATGATTCTGGCGCGCGACGAAAAGAACCGCCGCAAAGCTCTGGCGAAGCTGCTCCCCTTCCAGCGCAAGGATTTCGCCGGGCTGTTCGAAGCCATGGACGGATTCCCGGTCGTGATCCGCACCCTCGATCCGCCGCTCCACGAGTTCCTGCCCAAGCGCGAAGAGCTCATGGTGGATATCGCCGTGCTGCCCTACGCCGACATCAAGAAGAAGAAGGAACTGGTCGAGACTTACCAGCGTTTCGGCGCGGAGGTCAAGAACCTCAAGACCGTGCTGCCCGATCTGCTCAAGCGCGTCGAGGAACTGCACGAGTTCAACCCCATGCTGGGCCACCGCGGCTGCCGGCTCGGCGTGACCTATCCCGAGATCACCGAGATGCAGGCCCGCGCCATTTTCGAAGCCGCCGTTCAAGTTGCCAAGAAGGGTGTAAAGGTGATTCCGGAAGTCATGATTCCGCTCATCGGCGGCGTGAAGGAGCTGGAAAACCAGAAGAAGATCGTGGTGGAGGTAGCTGAGGAGGTGCTGGCGAAGGCCGGCATGAAGGATCTGCACTACCTGGTGGGGACTATGATTGAGATTCCGCGCGCGGCCCTTATGGCCGAGAGCGTCGCCACCGAAGCCCAATTCTTCAGTTTCGGCACCAACGATCTGACCCAGACCACTTTGGGCATCTCGCGCGATGACTACGGCAGCTTCCGCAAAGACTACGAAGACAAGAAGATCTGGCCGAGTGACCCGTTCGCCGTTCTCGACCAGGAAGGTGTTGGCAAGCTGGTGAAGATGGCGGTGGATGCGGGCCGCAAGACGCGTTCCAACTTAGAGGTGGGCATTTGTGGCGAACACGGCGGCGAACCCAGCTCGGTGCAGTTCTGTTACCGCGTTGGAATGGATTACGTTTCGTGCTCGCCATATCGCGTACCGATTGCGCGGTTGGCGGCTGCGCAGGCGGCGCTGTCGGGGGATCGTACGGAATTGCAGCGGACGGCGTAACGGCGTTTTCATTCGTACTCTTTCGCACCGCCACTCCTCCAATCCCGAGCCAACAATAGAAGCGGGAGGGGCATCGTGGAAGAAACCTGGGGATTGCACGATTACTCCGATGGTACGATCACGGCCTCGGTTGACCCGGTCTGCGGCACCGTCGTCGACGAGTCCAAGGCACGCGGCAAATTCGAATACGCCGGGCAGTTTTACTATTTCTGTTCGAAGGATTGTAAGAGGACGTTCGAGGAAGAGCCCAGTCGCTACATCTGGCGACCGCATCAAGCGGCTTAGAGCAGAGCCCCCCTCCTGGTGTTAGCGGGAGGGAGGCCTCGGGTTGCGGTTACCGGCCGGCGCCTGATGCTGCCATACCGCGGATGCGGGCGGAAAAGCTTTGGTACGCTTCGGGACCCATGCGTTTGATGGCCGCATTCGCCACCGTTTCCAGATTGCTCAGGTAGTTCGGCATCTTATTGGCTTCACGCATCGCGGGAACGATGGCCCGCACCTTCTCCCACACGAACAGCGCTTCTCCGGCGGTTTCCAGGAATAGTTCCTCGTTCAGAACTCCCTTGGTTACGAACGCCGCCGCCATATCCCAGTAGCTGGTAACCTGGCGCATGTACGCATTCTCCTGACTGCCCATGGGAGCCGTCTTCTGCACCTCTTCGAGCGTGCTCGCGGAGAAGCCGAAGAACCACGCGCGTGCCTTGCGCATGGTCTCCTCGCGCCGCAGCTCGTAAAGCCGAAGAATCAGATTTGCATCATCATAAGTTGATTGATTAGCCATATGGAGATTATAGGTCCTCGCTGCCTCTCGAAAGCGTTACAATAATTTCAGACAGCGGTGTCGATTCTATGCAGACGCTGGCTGCGCAACTCGCCCACAAAACCCACGAAGCCGAACTATACCGGCCGCTCGACCGCCAGCGCGTGGAGTGTTTCGCCTGCGGACATCGCTGCCCCATCTCCCCGGGGTTCGCCGGGGTTTGCAAAGTGCGCTTCAATCGCGATGGCCGCCTGTACGCTCCTTACGGATACGTGAACTCGGTTTGTTCCGACCCGATCGAAAAGAAACCTTTCTTTCACGCTTTGCCGGGCACACGCGCCACCAGCTTCGGCATGCTGGGCTGCGACCTGCATTGCGGCTACTGCCAGAACTGGGTCAGCTCCCAGGCGCTGCGCGACCTCCGCTCTTCACTCGATTTCAGCGAGACTACTCCACGCCAACTGGTCGATCTGGCCCTGCGTCAGGGTGCGTCGAGTCTGGTGAGCACTTACAACGAGCCTCTCATTACGGCAGAATGGGCCGTAGCCGTTTTCCGCGAAGCCAAAGCGGCGGGCCTCACTACGGGTTTCGTCTCCAATGGCAACGGCACGCCCGAAGTGCTGGAATACCTGCGGCCCTGGGTGGACTTGTACAAGGTCGACCTGAAGAGTTTCGATGACCGCCGCTACCACGAGCTGGGCGGCCGGATCGGGCCCATTCTCGATTCCATTCGGCGCATCCACCAACTGGGCTTCTGGCTGGAGGTGGTGACTCTGGTGGTGCCCGGCTTCAACGACTCCGATCAGGAACTCGGCCAGATCGCGGAGTTTCTCGCAGGCATCTCACCGGACATTCCCTGGCACGTCACGGCCTTTCACCAGGATTACAAGATGACTGCTCCGCAAGACACCCCGGCCAAGACCCTGATCCGCGCGGCGCACATCGGCCTCGAGGCCGGCCTGCGCTTCGTCTACGCCGGCAACCTGCCGGGCAGCACCGAGCACCTGGAAAACACTTTCTGTCCGGGTTGTGGTGAGGCGATGATTGAGCGTTTCGGTTTCCGAATTCTCAGTAATCGGCTTATGCCCGGCGGCACGTGTCCCTTCTGTGAAACGGCCATCCCGGGTGTTTGGCAAACGCAGCCCCGTCCAATTCCGGAGCGAGCGGATCTGGTGCACATCCGCTGCGAGTGAGCCATGGCCACCGTCCACATTTCGCCGTACAGCGGTACCTGGTATCCGTCGGATCGGGTCGAGCTGGAGCGGCTGATCGACGAATGCCTCGATGCTTCCGCGAACCGGACGTGCGCTTTTCTACTACCGGACGGCCTGGGATTCGTGGTTCCCCACGCCGGACCGCAATACTCCGGAGTGGTGGCTGCGGCGGTTTATCGCTCGCTGCGCCAGCAAAGGCCCCAGCGCATCATTCTGTTGGCGTTCCCGCATCGGGGCGGCTTGGGCGGGGTGGCCGTTCCGCGGACCAGCGCCATCGCCACACCACTCGGCGATGTGGCGATTGATCAGTCCCTCGGGGAACGGTTCCGGATGGTCGCCGAGAATCAACTGTGCGACCACTCGTTTGAAATACAGCTACCCTTCTTGCAGAAGGCGGCACCTGGGGCAATTCTCTCGCCGCTCTATATAGGTCACATGAGCGATTCTGAACGGCGCAGCGCGGCCGAGATTCTGGCGGAGGAGTGGCGTCCCGGCACGGTCTTCGTGGCCTCTTCGGATTTCACTCACTACGGGAGCGACTTCGGTTACGTGCCGTTTCCCCATGACGATCGAATCGCCGCGCGCTTGCAAACGCTGGATTTCGAATGTATCCAGGCAGCAGGCAGCCTCGACTGTTCGCTGTTCCACGAGACGCTTTCTGAGACGGCCGCCACCGTCTGCGGGTCGGACGCTATTGCCCTGCTGCTCAATACCCTCGAGCGGCTGCGGCCGGGCGACCTCTTCCAAGCTACGCTCGACTATCAGACCTCCGGCGAGATCACCGGCGACTATCACCATTCCGTGAGCTATGCCGCACTGGGCTATTACGGCCCGCGAGCGTTCGAGTTGTGCGCCGATGACTGCCAAAAACTGCTGATGAGCGCGGACGAGACCCTGTGCCGCCTACGTGCCACCGCGAATCGTCAGCCCGTGTCTGCGGCAGGCGGAAGCCTCGCACTGGACTCCTGCCGCGGCGTTTTTGTCAGCCTGCATCGCGGTGCCGAGCTTCTAGGCTGCGTCGGCTGCTCGACCAGTGATTTGCCGCTAGCCGAGGCAGTACCCGAGTACGCGCTGGCAGCGGCCGTCGATGATCCGCGTTTCCGTTCAGGGGCTGCCCTGGAAGGCTCCATGGATATCGAGATATCGGTGCTGACGCCTATGCGGCGGGTACGGAGCGCCCAGAGTCTTCAGGCAGGCCGACACGGAGCGGTATTGACGCTACACGGCCGATCGGGGCTCTTGCTGCCGCAGGTTGCGGCCGAGCACCAATGGAACACACCCGAGTTCCTGGAGGCCTTGGCCCGCAAAAGCCGTGTCGATCCGGAAGATCCGCGCGCCAGGATACACGTCTTCGAAGCGCAGGTGTTCGGGCAGCAAGATACGCCAGAACCTAACAGACCAGGTCTTCGCGCCCGATCTTGAAGTTCTCCAAATTCCCCAGAACCGTAAGCCCAATCTGCTTGGAATCGAAAAACGTCTGCGCGATCCGCAGTACGTCCGCCGCGGTAACGGCCTCGATGCTCTCCACCAACTCGTCCAGCGTGAAGAACCGGCCAAAGTACATCTCTTGCCGCGCCAGGTTGGTCATGCGGCTGGCGGTCGATTCCAGGCTCAGCATCAGTGAGCCCTTCAGGTGATCTTTGGCGCGGCGAAGCTCCTCGTCGGCCACCGGGTGTTCCTTCAAATCATGAAACTCTTTGACAATCGATTCCACAACCTGCCGTGCCGATTCGACCGACGTACCTGCGTAGATCGAAAGGCAGCCCGTGTCGCGATAAGGGCTCAACTCCGAGAACACCGCGTACGCCAGGCCCTGCCGTTCCCGAATGTTCTGGAACAGCCGGGAGCTCATGCCGCCGCCCAGAAGAGTGTTCAATACGTAGCAGCCGAACCGTTCCTCATGCGGCAACGGATACGACGGCACTCCCAGGCACAGGTGGACCTGCTCCAGAGCCTTTTTGTTGCGCAGCGCGATGCGCGCATGGGTGCTGGGTGTCGGCTCCGGCGGCGTGGCGCCGCCAGCCGGTAAGGACGCGAAATGATCCCGTACCAGCGCTACCACGCCTTCATGCGATAGATTTCCGGCTGCCGTCACCACCAGGTTTTGCGGGGCGTAGACCGCGGAGTAATAGTGGCGCACCATGTCGGCGTCAAAGCGCTTCACGGTTTCGCGCGTTCCCAGGATGGGCTTGCCGAGCGGATGATCTTTCCAGAAATTGGAGGAGAAGATCTCGTGGACCAGGTAGTCGGGGCTATCCGCCTCCATCTTGATCTCTTCCAGGATGACGCCCTGTTCCTTTTCGATGTCTTCCGGCCGGAACAGCGGGTTGAGCACAAGGTCTGCCAAGACGTCCCATGCCAGGGAAAGGTGCTGGTCGAGAACCTTGGTGTTGTAGCAAACCAGTTCTTTGGCCGTGAACGCGTCGAGATTGCCACCGATGGAGTCGACCGAGCGCGCGATATCTTCAGCCGAGCGATGCGTCGTCCCTTTAAAAAGCATGTGCTCGATGAAGTGCGAGATGCCATTCTGCTCGGGAGTCTCGCGCCTGGAGCCGGTACCGATCCAGATACCTACCGACACGGAACGTACGTGCGGCATGGCTTCGGTGATCACGCGTACGCCATTGCCCAGGGTCGTAAATTCGATGTCCCTCACGGGACTTAGGGTGGTTGGGGCTGTCAGAAAAAAGGAACCTCTACATCCATCGTACACTGGTTATGCGATGTCCCAACCCCTGGTGGGCATGGAGCTTGACGACATACGGGAAGCTCTGGGCCCCGATCAGCCAGGATACCGAGCCAAACAGCTGTACGAAGCCATCTACCGCGGCCAGGCGTCCGAGCTATCGAAAATCACAACACTTCCGGTTCTCATGCGTCGCCAGTTGGCGGAAAGCCTGTCGTTGGGCCTGCCCGAAATTGCGCAGCTCTATGATTCGGCAGACGGCACCCGCCGGTACTTGCTACGCCTTAGTGATGGCCGCACCGTCGAAACCGTGATGATGCCGGAGCCCGAGCGCGACACGCTGTGCATCTCCAGCCAGGTGGGCTGTCCCGTGAATTGTAAATTCTGTATGACCGCGCTGTTGGGGCTGGAGCGTAACCTCACCGCGGGCGAAATCGTGGGCCAGGTGCTGCTGGTTTCGCGCGAGAACCGCCTGCGGCAGGATGGCGGCCGGTTGAATATCGTCATGATGGGCCAGGGCGAGCCGCTGCTCAATCTCGATAACGTGATCAAAGCCACGCGCATTCTGCTGGATCCGGGTGGATTTGCTCTTTCTCCTCGCCGCATCACCATTTCCACCGCCGGCATTACCCCCCGGATCGAAGAACTGGGCGCCGAGCCGGTCCGACCGAAACTGGCTGTCTCGCTGAACGCCTCCACCGAAGAGATGCGGCGCGAATTGATGCCCATCACGCGCAAGTATCACTTGAAGGAACTGCTCGAAGTCTGCCGCCGCTATCCGCTTCGGCTGTGGGAGAAGCTAACCTTCGAATACGTGTTGCTGCGAGGCGTCAACGACGCGGATGCCGACGCCCGTCGTGTGGTGAAGTTGTTGGCGAACCTCAATTGCAAAGTCAATCTGATCGCATTGAATCCGGGACCGGAAATCCCATATGAGACGCCGGATCCGACCCGCGTCGCCAGCTTTCAGGAGATCGTGCGCCGCGCCTTGCCCTGTTTCGTTCGCAAGCCCCGTGGTCTGGACATCTATGCCGCCTGTGGCCAACTGAAGCGCGCGTCCGGGGACCTTATTCCGCCCCTTACTCTCTCACCCCTCCCGCGCGGGTAGCGTCGTGCCCTCACGAGACCGGTTGTTGGCTGTCGGAATTTCGAGTACTTTTCTTACAGCGGCGTTCGATGTCGTCGTGGTTGCGAGCGATAGTGCCGGCGGGGCATCGGAAGTTAGCGCGCTGTGCTTACCCGAGGTGCATCTTGCAGGCGGCCGGTATGCGGAGTAATTTCAGGGAACCAGATATGAGCCCACAATTACCTGTCAGTCCTACTGTTGAGCCCCTGGCAATGCCGCCGGCCGTGCTCCAGCCGCGCGCCCCCGAATGCCGGACCTGTCTAGGTCCCCACGACGACGAAATCCATGCAGCCACGCTGAGTGTGCGCCGGTGGTTTCGGGACGAAGTCACCAAGGGTTTCGGTGTAACCGGTCTGATTTAAAACTCCTCTATCCCAGGCCGATAGGAGAACTGGAGGTGTAGCTTGCCCCCAGTCTTATGATTGCTCTCATCGGTATTGGTTTAGTCTTCGCCGCCGTTTTCGGCGGGTACCTGCTGGACACGGCAACCCTTGGGTGTTGCTCCATATTGGGAACTGGCGGCGGACCGGGCCAATGCGGCGCGCCGCCTGCTCCACACCAATGGCGTTCGTCCCGAACAGGCGGTGGAAATGCGCGGTTTTGCCGACCAGCGCCTGCCCGCCGACCCCAACGACCCACGCAACCGCCGCGTTTCGGTGGTGGTCAAGTTTCAAAATGTGGAGAGATGAGGCGAGGCGACTAAAGCTTAAACAACTCGCGCAGCCGCCGTGTTTGCACGCGGCTCACCGGCACTTCGGTGTGTTTGCGGTCGTCCATGCGGAGCTGATAGCTCGACTTGAACCATGGCACCACTTCCTTGATCCGGTTGATGTTAACCAGATACGACCGATGGACCCGCCAGAAAGTATCCCGGTCGAGATTGGCCTGCAGATCCTCGATGGTACGGTAATTCGATTGGCCTTCCAGGTTGGTCGTCACCAGGGTGATTAGGCCATTATCGATGGTGGCGTAGATCACTTCGCTGGCATCCACAATGAAGTTGCGGCTGTTGGCCCGGACCAGCAACTTACTGCGCGGCGCGGCCACCGGTTTAGCAGCCGTGCCTCCGCCAGCGGACACGCCCCCCGGACCCTTCTTTTCTTGGGTACCCCGTCGGGCGCGCTCGATGGTCTCCGCCAGCCTTACGCGGTCTACCGGCTTGAGCAAATAGTCCAAGGCTTCCAGGCGGAACGCTTCCACGGCGTGCTGATCGTATGCCGTCACGAAAACGAAATACGGCAGCTCGGCATCCCGTTCCCGAAGCCGCCGAACGGCTCCGATGCCGTCCAAACCTGGCATATGTACATCCAAAAACACCAATTCCGGTTCCAGTTTGCGGATCAGATCCACCGCTTCCAAGCCATTGGAACAGGCTGCAATTACTTCGATTTCCGGGAAATCCTTCAAGAGATAGGAGAGCTCATCGCAGGCCAGTTGCTCATCGTCCACAATCATGACCGTGAGGGTGGCGGTCGCGCGGTCTCGCATGGAGTTGGTATTATAACATTTCACTCTGAAGGAGAGGCCCGACCTTGCCCAGCAAAGATGCCGTTCAAATTGCGCCCGCTGAGGGAAAACTAGGTGTCCTGATCCCTGGCATGGGAGCGGTGACTACCACCTTCATGGCCGGCCTGGAAGCCATTCGCCGCGGGCTCGGGAAACCGATCGGTTCGCTGACCCAGTTGGGGACCATTCGTCTTGGCAAGCGCACCGAGGGCCGAACTCCGGCCATCCGCGATTTCCTGCCGCTGGCGAAGCTCGAAGATATCGAAGTTGGCGCCTGGGATATTTTTGAAGACAACGCCTACGAGGCGGCAGTGAAGGCCGGCGTGCTCGATCTGCCGCTCCTCGAGAAGCTTAAGGAACCCCTGTCGGCGATCCAGCCCATGAAGGCTGTGTTCAATCAGGATTTCGTCAAACGGCTCAACGGTCCCAACGTCAAGCCGGCGGGCTCCAAAATGGATCACGCCGAAATGCTGATGGATGACATCCGTCAGTTCCAGAGGCGCACGGGCGTCTCACGCACCACCATGATCTGGTGCGCTTCCACCGAAGTATTCCACCAGGCTGCGCCGGTGCATGCCAGCTTGAAGGATTTCGAGTGCGGGCTGCAAAAAAACGACCCGGAGATCTCGCCCAGCCAGATCTACGCTTACGCGGCTCTGAAATCGGGAGTCGCCTTTGCCAACGGCGCGCCTCATATGACCACAGACACTCCGGCGCTGCTCGAGTTGGCGCGCGAGCGGAACCTGCCGTTGGCCGGTAAGGACTTCAAGAGCGGCCAGACCTTCATGAAGACGCTGATCGCTCCCGGCCTGAAATCTCGCATGCTGGGCCTCAACGGCTGGTTTTCCACGAACATCCTGGGAAACCGCGACGGCGAAGTATTGGACGACCCGGGCTCGTTCCGGTCGAAGGAAGTCAGCAAGTCGTCGGCCCTGGAATACATTCTGCAAGGCAAGCTTTATCCTGATCTGTACGGCGACTTTTACCACAAAGTTCGTATTGAGTACTATCCCCCGCGCGGCGACGCCAAGGAGGGATGGGACAACATCGACATTTTCGGCTGGCTCGGCTATCCGATGCAGATCAAGATTGATTTTCTATGCCGTGACTCGATCCTGGCGGCTCCGCTGGTACTGGACATCGTCCTGTTCATGGATTTAGCCCAGAGAGCAGGGATGCGCGGCATCCAGGAGTGGTTGTCTTTTTATTTCAAAGCGCCCATGCACGCGCCCGAAGTCTACCCCGAACACGACATCTTCATCCAGCTCATGAAGCTTAAGAACACCCTTCGTTGGATGAGGGGGGAGGACTTGATCACGCACTTGGGCCTGGAATATTACGACTAATCGCAGTATCTTTTGGTAGACGCATCCGGTGCGAGTGAATCGGTTCGCTGCGCCATAACGTCAGATTCTCTAGGAGTGGTATGAAAGTACTGGTCATCGGGGGCACGCTGTTCATAGGGCGTCTCCTGGTGGAAGAGTTAGTGAAGGCGGGACACGATGTGGCGATTCTGCACCGCAAGCCTAAGCACGATTTCGGGCGGCGCGTGGAGAATCTGGTGGGTGACCGCAACGACGCTACGTCCCTGAACGAAGCACTGGCGGGCCGTCGTTTCGAAGCGGTCTACGACAACGTCTACGATTGGGAGCGCGGCACCAGTGCCGCGCAAGTCGAGGCTACCGTACGGGCTTGCGGTGGCACGCGTCTGACCCGCTACATTTTCATGTCGAGCGTGGCAGCGTACGGAGACGGTTTGAATCATAAGGAGAGCGATCCACTCGCGCCCGATTACCATTCCAACCCCTACATCCGCCATAAGGCCAGCACCGAGCGGCGACTTTTCCGCATGCACGCCCAGACCGGCCTGCCGGTGGTGACCTTCCGGCCACCCTTCATCTACGGATCCGGAAACCCCTTCTACCGCGAGCAGTTTTTCTGGGACCGCCTCCGAGCCGGACGTCCCATCATCATCCCGGGTGATGGCCACCGTCTGATGCAGTTCGTCTACGTACACGACCTGGTGCATGCTATGGTGCGCGCGTTGGAGGAGCCAAGGGCCGTGGGCGAGGCGTTCAACATTGGCGACCCTAAGCCGCTGACGCAGTTCGAACTGGTGGAGAAACTGGCCAAAGTGGCCGGCGTGGACCCCACCCTGGTGCGCGTGCCCCGCGATGTGATCGCGCAGGCTGGGGGCAACCCCATGGATGAGCCTTACTACTTCGGCGAATACCTCGACATGGCCCCGATCACGGAGAATATCGGCAAAGTTACGCGTGTCCTGAAAATGAAGCTGACTCCGTTCGATGCCGGGCTGAAGGAAACCTACAAGTGGTACACGCGCAATCACAAATCCCGAACCGGCGGATTCGAATTCGACGACCGGGTTCTGGCGTTGGCCAAGACGGGTTCGCCGGCCAGCGTGTAGCGATCAGTTTAGGAAGTATGTCCGGTACAGCGTGTCCCGCTGCTTGGGGACAAACCCCGCATCGCGAATCAGCCGCCGCAGTTCCTCTTCGCTGGCGCGGTGGTGCGCGCCGGCGGCCGACACCACGTTCTCCTCGATCATGATGCTGCCCACGTCATTGCCTCCAAACCGCAGGCCCATCTGACAGGTCTTGAGTCCGGGCGTCACCCAGGACGACTGAATGTGCTCAATGTTGTCCAGGAAGATGCGGGAAATCGCCAGCATCTGAAGGTATTCCACGGCCGTGGCTTCTTCCTTGATGAAGTGACCTAACGAGGTGTTCTCCCGTTGGAAGGGCCAGGGGATGAACGCGGTGAAGCCGCCGGTCTCTTCCTGGAGGTTGCGCACTAGTTCCAGGTGATTCATACGCTGCTCGAAGGTCTCACCGCAGCCGAACATCATGGTAGCCGTAGTCCGCATTCCCAGTTGGTGGGCTGTTCGATGCACATCGACCCACTCCTGTACGTTGCACTTGAGCCGGCTGATGCGTTGGCGCACGTCGTCGTCTAGAATCTCAGCGCCGCCGCCCGGGATCGAATCGAGGCCGGCATCGCGCAATCGGGCGATGGTGTCACGCAAGCTCAACCCGCTCACTTCAGCGATATTGGTGACTTCCGGCGCGGAGAGGCAATGGAGATGAATGGCGAAACGCTGCTTGATGCTGCGGAACAGGTCCTCGTACCACTCGATTTTTAGGTCGGGATGCAGGCCCCCTTGCATGAGCACACCGGTACCGCCCAGGTCAATGGTCTCCTGGATCTTGTCGAAGATCAATTCTTTCGATAGGACGTAGCCTTCCGCGTGGCCCATGGGCCGATAGAACGCGCAGAACGTGCAATACTCGGTGCAAAAGTTCGTGTAGTTGATATTGCGATCGATGATGTAGGTGACGATGCCTTCGGGATGCCACTTCCGGCGCATAGCGTCGGCCTCCATCCCGATGCCGATCAAATCATCGGACCGAAACAAGTCAAGCGCCTGTTCGCGTGTGATCATCCCCTACAAGATAGCAAACGGGGGGATTCCTGGTCCGAGGCGCGGGGATGGAAGGGCACTAACGAAAACTAAAGGGAGGCGTCCGATTTCAGGCGCCCATCGCCAGGATTTCGTGTTGCAGTTCTTTCACGAAGAGGTAGAACTCAAATAGCGGCTTGGAATCGCCTTTACCCCAGCGGTTCACCTGCCATTTGGCACGCAGGTACTTCACGTCAGGGCGGTCGGAAAGATCGAGCACGTTCTGGTAGGTGCCACAATAGAACTTCTGTGGAAACGAGACCAGCGGCTCCGCGCCCCACTCGGTTCCGTCAGCGGAACCCCAAATCGCGATGTCCAGGCTCTCTTGTTCGATTGTGCGTGTGATGCCCAGGGTGAGGATAAGTATGCCGCCCTGATTGTCGCCGAGGCTGACTTCAACTCCGGCACCGGCTTCGCGGATGGTTGTTTCGGGGATGAGAAATTCCGGAAGCATCGGATCTCCGCCCGGATCAGATTTCAACTCAACGTAGAGCGACTTTTGCAGTTGATTCCGAGCTACTTTCAGGGTCGCATATTTCACGCAAAAGCAAAAGCGGGTTTTTCGACATCCCGCTCCGGAAATGTGCATTAAAACTCGTTCCCGGAACAGCCACGGCCTCGTTTTTTCAATAAGATAAGTCGCAAATGCGATGCCGCACTATCAAACTGTAATCAGGTAATATTGGTCGCCATATTAGTAAGATTCCAGGGGGAAGAAGCAAGTGGAAGCCCGTAGTCCAAAGGCTGCGAAAGAGGATCGCAGCGTGTCACGAATTTTCTCCGTTAACTATCGACAGTACTCGGGTTTTAGGGGTGCGCGGCCATGCCAAGCCCCGGATCGTGTCGTCTACCGATATAGCCTTCGGTAAACGTCCGCGTTGCGCAGAACGGCCTGCACGTACTCGCGGGTTTCGGTGAAGGGGATCGATTCCACAAACTCGGCCGGTTCGCGGTAGGTCTTCCCGGTGACCCACTCTGCCACCCGATTGGGCCCGGCATTGTATGCAGCCAGCGTCTGCTCCAGGTTGCCGCCGTGGTCATCCAGCATGGATCGCAGCACGGTGGTGCCAATCTTCAAATTCGTGGCCGGTTCGAATAATACGCGATTGGTAAAGCGCATGACGCCCGCGCGCCGCGCATACAGTTTTCCGGTCCCGGGGCGCACTTGGGTCAGCCCATAGGCATTGGCTCGCGAGATGGCCTGCGGGTTGAATTCCGATTCCTGCCGAATAAGACCAGCCACCAGGTAGGGATCCAGGTCGTTGGCGCGCGCATTAGCCACCAGGGCGCTGCGGTAAGGCAGGGGAAAAAGAAACTCCCAGTATTTGGCCGGCGCCCGATCGAGCGACAGATTGAGGTAGTCGGACGACAGGGACTTCATCATGCGCAGGCCCTGATACGGGGCATCGGCGGCTCCGGCCATTTCCATCGCCAGGAGCGCGGGTTGACCGTCGGTGCGCGCGCCGAAGCGGAGTTCGGTATCGGCCAAGTCATTCAACCCGGCCGTGCGCAACAGGCGCGACCGCTCAATCCGCGTAGTGGTGGCGTTGGTGGCGGTGGTGGGTACCGGTTTCGGTTCCGGCCACGAGAGCGTGGCCAAGAGTGCCGCGGCACCTGGGGACGGCGCGGCCGAACGTATCTCGGCGCGCTCCCTGCGGTCCCGCGCCAGCAGCCCGTAGTAGGTGTTGGGAAGCACCTGAACCAACCGGGCATAGAAGGCGTTGGCGGCGCCTGGATCGTTCTTCGCCTCGGCGCTACGCGCCAAAAAGTAAAGCGCGGCTCCGGCCGTGGCATGACCCGGGTACAGGCGCAAATGCTCGCGCAACAGATCGCCGGAGTCATTCGCCTGATCCAGGTACGCCTGGAATGCGACTTTCCAGTGACTCGTTGCGGCTTGCGGCTCGCCCGGGAAATCCTGGTAGACGGCGCGGTACAGCGGGATGTACTCATCCGGGCGGTTCGTTACCAGGAACCGGTTGGCAGCGGCAATCAGCGCGCGTAGACGCCACGGCGACCGCGGGTACAACTTTCCCAAGCGATCGAGCGCCCCGTGCATTTCATCATCGTCGGTCAACCGGCGGGCGCATTCTTCGAGGTAGAACAGGCGCTCGGCGTCGGCTTCCGGTTCCGACAGTTGGAGGTCGCGCAAATAGGGGTAAGCGACTCCCGTGTTTCCATTGCGGAAGTCGGCCGCGCCCAGGCGCACGCGAGCCTGCTCGCGGTCGAGGCCTGCCAACTGCATCGCGAGTTCCTGATACGCGGTCCGCGCCGCGCCGATCTCGCCGGCTTCGAGCAGCCGGTCGGCCCGCTGCAGCCTCTGCGCTGCCAGCGGCTGCGGATAGGCTGCGCCCATAGAGTTTTCCAGCAGGATCAAAGCGGCTCCTGCCCGGGCAGCGAAATCTCCGGAGATATAGCGGTAATAGACGCGCTGGTAGAAGTCGGCCGCATGGGCCTGTTCGCCGGCCGCCTGGTAACAATCCGCCAGGGTCACATCGCCTTCCGGCTGCGGCAATTCGGCGTAGTGCTCGCGCAGCCGGCGCACGCCTTCCGCAGGATTGGTAGTTTTCAGCGCGCGTCCTTCGAGCAGCCATGCCTTGGCAGATAACGGCGAAGGCGTCGCTGCGGGATGGGCGGGTGCCAGATCCTGGTCCACGCCTGCAAGGTCGTTGGCTTCCACGCGCGCCGCGGCCTTGTAATAGGCGGTGTAGTCGGCAATCATCGGCAGATTTCCGGCCGCCTTACCGAGATTGGTTACAGCCGCTTCGTAATTTTGCTGTTCGTACGCCAGGACGCCCAGAGCGAGCCGGGCCAAAGCGCCGCTGGTGTCTTTGGCGTGCGCGTCTGCATACGCCTCCACCGCCGCAAGCCGTGCCGCAGAGGGGGACTCACGGTCTGCCCGCACCAAGGCAGCCAGTGTTTGCGGAGAGGCAGTGGTCTGAGCGGCCTGCAAAGGCCACCCCACCAGCGCCACCGCCAGCAGGCTATGGCACACGCTATAAGAGCGGACCGGGATAATCCTTGCCAAGAACGTCCGGATCGTCATGGGCCAAAGTTCGTAGCAACTCGAGGTGGAGATAGTCCACCATGCTCGGACAAGAGGCAAAGAAGGACTTGCGGAACGAGTCGCGGCCGCGATCGATGCGCTCGCGAAGAGCCCCATACAAGTCGCCGCGCGCGCGGCCGGATTGCACCGCCTCCGTCTCATACAACCGCATCTCGGCTACCTGGACGCGAGCGAAGCGCTGCGCCCGCAAGTGAAGCCGCTGCTCATCGGCGGGAAGCGTATCCCAAGCCGTAGGCGTAGGCATTTCGGAGCCGGCGATGCTCACCAGGTCCGGCGGAGGCGGCATGGTCGACCACACGGCCGCAGCCATCTGCGTGAGCAATTCGAGCGCGGAACCGGAGGTGGCTCCCCACACGCAGAGCAGCGCCGGCACGCGTTCGCCCGTCACGAGAGGATAAATGAAAAGACGCCCGTCGTCACTCTGCCCGGTGAACGCGGTCAGTTGCTCGGAGATCTCCACCGGTGTCGCGATGGTGGTGACCGGATCGTGGGTTTCAATGGCTTCGGCTAGGGCGGCGGCTGACGACAGCGGGATTTCCAACTGGCCCACTGCTTCGGCCTGCTCTGCGGGGACTCCACGCGCCTGCTGGCCGCGGGCTACCTTGTTTCGTACACTCAGCAGGACGGCTCCGCTGGCGAGCATTCCGGCCAACTCCACCAGGGTGGCGTTCAACTCGCCCAGGTCGCTGCATTGGCGCATCCGCCGCATGGCCTGATTCAGAAAATCGGCGAACTCAACGCGTGCGCGGTCTCGCGCCTCGGCTGCGACTTGCGCCGTAATCGCATCCACCTGCTGCTGCACTTCGGCGGAAACTTGCGCCGCGAGTTGGGCGTCAAACAACTCTTCCAGTTCCAGCGCCAATTTCGAGAGGCGGCCTTCCAGAATCTCGCGCACCGGAGTGAGAGGGGCAGTCGGAGCCATTTCTTTAACCTCATTCTAGCAAGGGCCTCCGGTGGTGCAGTCAGTTTTCGCGGGCACGGCACCGGCGGCGAAAGAACCGACTGCCGGCGCTACGCGTAGAATTTGGGTTATGGAAACGATTTCCGGAAAAGTAGCGGTCGTTACTGGTGGAACGCGCGGCATCGGCCGCGCCATCGCGGAGCGTATGCTCCGAGAGGGTGCTTCGGTCGCCATTTGCGGGCGCACCCGGGAATCGGTCGACCGCGCTGTTCAAGCGATGCAGCCGACGGGCGGTCAACTCTTCGGCGCAGCTGCCGACCTGACTAAAGTCGACCAGGTAGCCCAGTTCTTCCTGGCCGTGGACACACGCTTCGGCGGTTTGGACATCCTGGTGAACAATGCCGGCCAGGGCGTGTTTCGCAAAGTGGCGGACATGACGCCGGAAGACTGGCACCGTAACATCGATCTCAATCTCAGCGGCGCTTTCTACTGTTCTCGCGAAGCCCTGGCGCGGTTTCGCTCGCGGGGCGGGGGATTCATCGTTAACATTTCCAGCCTGGCCGGAAAGAACGCCTTCAGCACCGGCGCCGGTTACAACGCGTCGAAGTTCGGGCTGAATGGCTTCACGGAGGCGCTGATGCTCGACCACCGCCACGACAACGTGCGCGTCAGCAACATCATGCCCGGCAGTGTCAACACCGAATTCTCCGGCAGCCCCACCAATCGCAGCGGCGATACTTCGTGGATGATCGCTCCAGAGGATGTTGCCGAAGTGGTCGCGCTGGTTCTGCGGATGCCCGGCCGAACCATGGTGAGCAGTGTCGAGATTCGGCCGTCCCGTCCCAAGAAGTGATCGACAGCACCACGTCGCGCTCTTCGGTTTATTTACGTAAATTTACGTGATTGCCCCCCGCCGTACCCGCCGGTCAAGAAACTTATTAGACTGCGGCACATCAATTGCTATAGAGAGGCCAGATGACCTCAAGGGTATTGAGAATCGAGAAAGGACGGCGGAATATGGGGCGGCTCAGGAAGCAATTGGATCCGATGCAGACCGGTATTGAAGCGGAAAAGCTCGAGTCCGACCTCCGCAAGCGAATCGTTGGTCAGGAGGAGGCCATCGAGCAGATTGTCAGCATCTATCAGACGTACCTGGCAGGCATGTCCAGCCCGGGACGTCCGATCGGCAATCTTCTTTTTCTCGGCCCAACCGGCTCCGGAAAAACCCGGATGGTGGAAGCCACTGCCGAAAGCCTGGCGGGTGATTCCCGCGCGGTAATCAAGATCGATTGTGCCGAACTGCAGCACAGTCATGAGATTGCCAAGTTGATTGGCTCGCCTCCCGGATATCTGGGGCATCGCGAGACCCATCCTCTGTTGAGTCAGGAAGCGCTCAATCAGTTTCACACGGAGCGCATGAAGCTGAGCTTTGTGCTGTTTGATGAGATCGAAAAGGCCAGCGACGCTCTTTGGAACCTGTTGTTGGGCATCCTTGATAAGGCAACGCTCACGCTAGGCGATAATCGCCGAGTGGACTTCTCGCAAGCCCTGATTTTCATGACCAGCAACCTGGGCGCGGCGGAGATGAATTCGATTCTGCGGCCGAATCTAGGCTTTGTTGCGCGCGAGACGGAGCGCCGACAGGTCTCCGGCATTCACGAAGAGAAGTTGGCCGAGAAGGTCGCTCGTGCCGGTGTGGAAGCGGCGCGCCGGAAATTCTCGCCGGAGTTCATGAATCGGATTGACAAGACAGTGGTCTTCAGACCCCTGGGAGAAACCGAACTCTGTAAGATTCTCAAGCTGGAAGTGAACATGGTGCAACAAAGGCTTTTCGACTCCGCCCATGGCGCGCCATTTGTATTCTCACTCACGGCCAGCGCGCAGGAGTTCCTGTTGCGCGAAGGCACCGATGTCAAGTACGGCGCTCGTCACCTGAAGCGCGCGCTGGAGCGAAATCTGGTACACCCGCTGTCGAACTTGATCGCCACCGACCAGGTGCGAGGCGGCGATCTGGTCCGTGTAGACTATGACGCTGCAGCCGGCCGGTTGACATTCTTCGTCGACGCCGAAGATATGCCAGCCAGCGAAATGGCGGAAATGGCCGGGGTGCCTCCGGCATCTGTGGTGGGAGCTTACGCCGCCGGCATGGTAGCTTCGCAACCGCAAGTGATCAACGCGCGATCCTCCAAGCGCATGGCGTGAAAGCGTAACGTAGGGCGGGCCGGCTGCAGATCGGGGTCCGCCCTAGCCCTCTAAGATTCTTCAGTCTTTGGTACAATTCGGCTGCCAGTGAAACTTCCAGCCGAAAAACAGGACTCGCGGCTGATGCGAGCCATGTTCCATACCATTGCTCCGCGGTACGATTTCATCACCCGTGTTTTTTCCTATGGCATGGACTGGAGCTGGAAACGCGCGGGTGTGGAAGAGGCCTGTCTACCAGCCGACGCCGTGATTCTGGATCTCGCTTCTGGCACCGGCGATTTCTCCGCAATCGTGAACGGATCCCGTCCCGGCTCCCGGGCCATTGCGGTCGATCTTACAGAGCGCATGCTGCAGTTGGCCCGCCGCCGTGGTGTGGAGCACACGGTTTGCGCGGACGCCGGAGTCCTGCCTTTCCCCGACCATTGCTTCGACTGCGTTTTCATTGGTTACGGTTTGCGCAACTTCGGCAACCTTGCCAAGGCGTTGAAGGAGATCGAGCGGGTTACACGACCCGGCGGCCTCCTGGTAAGCCTGGATTTCTTCCTGCCTGCCAGCCGCGTGCTGCGCCAATTGTATTTGGGCTATCTTTACACGCAAGGAGCGTTCTGGGGCTTGCTACTACACGGTCGCGCGCGCACGTACACGTACATTCCAGATTCGCTCCGCAGCTTTCTCTCGATTGACGATTTTTCATCTTTGCTGCAGCGCACCGGGTACTCCCAGGTGCAGGCCCGCCGGTACATTCTAGGAGGCATCGGTCTCCACCGGGCCGCCAAGCCATGACGCCGGTGGAAAAACACCAGACTGGTTCGCAGCAACCGGCCGCCGCCAGCGACCACAAGGCTGCGCTGCTGGCCGGCTATCTGGGGTGGACCCTCGATGCGTTCGACTATTTTCTGGTGGTGTTCTGTCTCACCGCCATCGGCCGCGAGTTTCACAAATCGGACGGAGCGATGGCGCTGTCCCTCACCATCACTCTGGCCTTCCGGCCAGTGGGCGCGTTCCTGTTCGGGTTGCTGGCCGATCGTTATGGCCGCCGCCTGCCGCTCATGGTGGACCTGGTGTTCTATTCGATAGTGGAAGTTCTTTCCGGTCTCGCGCCCAACTACACCACTTTTATGATTCTGCGCGCGCTCTTCGGCATCGGGATGGGCGGTGAGTGGGGCGTAGGCGCATCGTTGGCGATGGAGAAAGTGCCGCCACGGTTGCGCGGGCTGCTCTCCGGAATTCTGCAGCAGGGGTACGCCACCGGAAATCTACTGGCCGCGGGTTGTTACTTTTTCCTGTTCGACCGGTTCGGCTGGCGCCCGCTGTTCTTCCTCGGAGGATTGCCCGCCTTGCTGGCGCTGTTCGTGCGCTTCCGCGTCAAAGAATCGGAAGTCTGGCAGAAGACGCGCCACGACAGTTGGGGTAACCTGTTCCGCGGGATTCTCTCGCACTGGAAGCTGTTTCTGTTCATGGTGTTCTTCATGACCGCCATGAACTTCGTCTCCCATGGCACGCAGGATATGTACCCCACGTTCCTGGAGCGCCAATGGCACTTCGCGGCCAGGGATCGCGCGGCGATGACGGCCGTCGCATCGCTCGGCGCCGTCATCGGCGGCACCCTTTTCGGCCTCTTTTCCGACCGTTGCGGACGCCGCCGGGCGATCATCACGGCGCTGATGGCAGCCCTGGTGGTAATCCCCGTGTGGGCGTTCGCGCCATCCATGCGGCTGCTGGTGGTGGGGGCATTTCTGATGCAGTTCATGGTGCAAGGCGCATGGGGAGTCATCCCCGCGCATCTCACCGAGTTATCGCCCGATTCGGTGCGCGGATTTCTGCCCGGTTTCGGCTACCAGTGCGGCGTGTTGATCGCCGGTTCGGTGGCATACATCGAAGCAGTCTTCGCGGGACGCACCAGTTACGCGATCGCGATGGCCTCTACGGCGGCCACGGTTTTCCTGCTGGCGATGCTTGCCACGGTTCTGAGCGGTGAGCGGCGGGCAGTGCGATTCGGCGGGCAGTAAGGCTAGGGGCCTTCCGTCACGAACTCAAACGTAAACAACATCTCGTGCGATTGCGGCGTGGCACCGGGCTGGTTTTGCCGGAATGCCAGAGTGGTGTCGTTCACCCGCTGCAGCGCGGTTTGGTTGAAGCTGGAGTTGCTGCTCGCGAGGATCTCGGTTTCGCTCAGATGGCCATCTGGCGACACATTGCTATGCAGAACCACAACCTGGACTGACGCATTCGTGGCCGAGGTGGCAAAAGGCTGACCGGGGCCGCTCGAGAAGCTACGGAAATTGGAGGGTGGATTCATCACTCGCCCCACACCCAGCGCTGTAAGACCGGTGGGTTTGAACATGGGGTCCTGGGCGTCCGGCGGGTCAGTCACGCTGAGCATCTTCGCCTCGATCATGTTGCGGCCGGCTTGCGTGATCACAAACGAGCCGGGAATGGTCTTGCCGTGAAACGGGACAGCGGATGAGTAATCGTAGTGAACATACAGGCCAGGCACCGGGGAGTAAATGGTCAGGAGCCCGGTCTTCAAATCCGTGCAGTACTCGGACTCCTCCCAGTTTCGGCCGCCGTCGAACGTCCGATTGCCTGCGCCGATGACGACCAGAACGCATCGCTGCTCCACGCCGTTTAGAAAAGCGGTCGCGGTACGCACGGAAGCTTGCGGTCCGGGCATTTGATAATTGAAGAAGATCGCTCCGCGCACCTGCGCGAGGCGGAGCGGAATATCACCAGTCTGATTGCTGTAGAGCATGCCCTGCGTGGAATCGGGATACAGGTTGGTCGCGGAATAATTCGGTCCTTGAGCCGTCCAACGGTACCCGCGCCCGGGAGAAATATCTTCGAGTGTCCAACTGCCATCGGAGGCCAGTCCGCCCCAAGAGATGAACGAAGTCTTCAAATCGTATGGCTGCGCGCGGACGTTGGACAGATCGCGCGCCTTCTGCAATAGGGCAATAGCATCCAGCCTTTGCTGGGCATCCTGGACCGCCTGTGCGGAATTTACGATCTCCAGCGGGTCCGGAGGAATGGGCGCTCGGGGAAGCGTAGCGCGGTTCAAAACCAAGGGCACCGGAGGTGGCGTCTGGGCCGCGGCTAAGACTGAAAATGTTACAAAAGTAGCCGCGCCAAAACGGAAGGAAGATGACACGATGCGCCTCCTCTACGGAAGTCTAGCAGAGCTCTTGCTGGGGAGCCTGGCTCCGGGGGCGCGAAGGTTCTGATGCGTACAAACCAGACCGCTGCGGTAAGATCAGGGAAACCGCATGCCCCTCTCTGCCGGTGAGCGCCTAGGCCCTTACGAGATTTTGGCCCCGATCGGCGCAGGGGGCATGGGTGAGGTCTATCGGGCGCGCGACACCAGACTCGATCGGGATGTCGCGATCAAGGTCCTGCCGGCACCGGTGGCGCAGCACTCCGAACGTCTGGCCCGCTTCGAACGCGAAGCCAAAGTGCTAGCAGCTCTGAATCACCCGAATATCGCGACCATTCACGGCCTGGAAGATCAAGCCATCGTGATGGAGCTAGTCGAGGGGCCGACGCTGGCCGACCGCCTCGCTCAGGGAACGATTCCTCTGGACGAATCCTTAAGGATTTCCGCGCAGATCGCGGAGGCGCTCGAAGCCGCGCACGAAAAAGGCGTGGTGCATCGCGATCTCAAGCCGGCCAACGTCAAGGTCCGCGAGGATGGCACGGTGAAGGTTTTGGATTTTGGACTGGCGACGGCCGTGCAATCGGGCGCTCGCGAGGCGGGTGCGAGCGTGAATTCGCCTACGCTGACCATGGGCGCAACGGAAGCGGGGGTCATCCTAGGCACTGCGGCCTACATGGCACCGGAGCAGGCCGCCGGAGCTCTCGTCGATCGCCGGGCCGATATCTGGTCGTTCGGCGTGGTGCTGTGGGAGATGCTCACGGGCAACCGGTTATTCGACGCCGACAGCATGGCGCACACTCTGGCTGACGTGCTGCGGAAGGAAATCCCGTTCGATCAAGTCCCGGCGCCTCAGCCCATCAAGGATCTACTGAGGCGGTGTCTCGACCGCGATGTGAAGAACCGCTTGCAGGCGATTGGTGAGGCACGGATTGCCATCTCAAGGTATCGAGCGCATCCGGAGAGCGGGACTGAAAGTCCCGCGCTGGCTAAGGCCCTTCCCACCTCGAAACTGCCGTGGATCGCCGCCGCGGTCGCCGCTGCCGCGGCCTTGGCACTCGGCTACGTCTGGTACCACCACGCCAGCGAAGACCCGCCGCCGCTCCTGAAGCTCTCTATTCTCCCGCCGGACAAAGGAAGCTTCGCGGGAAACTCCATCCCGGTTATCTCTCCCGATGGACGCCGGGTGGTTTTCGGTGCCAGGGTTGCGGGTAAGAACGCGATATGGGTTCGTGATCTCGATGCGCTCACCGCGCGCATCCTTCCCGGGACCGAAGATGGCCAATATCCCTTCTGGTCGCCCGATAGCCGCACGGTTGCTTTCTTTCAAGGCAGCAAGCTCAAAAGGATGGACATCGCAGGTGGCCCTTCCGTCAGTCTTTGCGATTCTCCCGGCGGAGGACGAGGCGGCGCGTGGGCTGGAGACCTGATTGTCTTTGGAGTCGCGGGCACCGGCGTGATGTATCAAGTGTCTGCGGCGGGCGGTGCCCCGACGGCAGTCATCAAACCAGACGCGGCGGCCGGCGAAACCCTTCTCCGGTGGCCCTCGTTTCTGCCGGACGGCCGTCACTTCTTGTACAGCTCGAACAACAGTGACCCCGAAAAAGTTGCGATTGAGGTGGCGGATCTTGCTTCTGGGGCGCACCAGCGTGTCCTCGGCGCGTCCTCCAACGCCGTCTACGTATCGCCCCTCGGAACCACGCAAGGCCATTTGCTCTTCGGTCGCGATCAGACACTCATGGCGCAGCCCTTCGATGCAAATAAGCTTCAGATCAGCGGCGACGCGTTACCGATTGCCGAGGACGTGGGGATCGGAGTGAACAGCCTCCAGCATCAGTTCTCGGCCTCGCGGAATGGAGCCCTGGTCTTCAAGTCCGGCGATTCCATGGATGATTTGCAATTGACCTGGTTCGACGGCTCGGGCAAACCGCTCGGAACCTTGGCGTCCAGGATTAATTCTTTTGGCGTCATCTCTCCCGATGGATCCACGGTTGTCTTCGACCGGCGCGATCCGCAAACCGCTCGCATGGACATTTGGCTCTACGATTTGATGCGTGGCACCACCTCGCGTTTTACGTTCGGCCCAAACTATAATTTCAATCCTATCTGGTCTGGCGATGGCAGATCTATTGCCTTCGCCTCAAACCGCGACGGCACGGCCCGCGTGTTCCAGAGGTCCACTAACGCGGGCGCGGATCAGATTCTCACCCCGCCTCTAGGCGAGACGCCCCAGACCACAAGGCCCCAGGACTGGTCGCGTGACGGCCGATACGTCGTCGAAGAAACCATAAACCGAAAGGGTGGGTTTGACCTTTGGTTGCAACCGCTCTTCGGCGATAAGAAGCCATTTCCCTATTTGGCCACGCCGTTCAACGAGACCAACGCCAGGATTTCTCCCGATGGAAAATGGCTGGCCTACGCGTCCGATGAGACCAGGAGCTACGAAGTCTACGTCCAGTCCTTCCCCACGCCTGGCGCCAAAGCGCAGATTTCGACCGAGGGCGGTGAAAAGCCGGTCTGGAGCCGAGATGGCAGGCAGCTCTATTTCATTAGCGCGGACCGCAAGATGATGACGGTGAACGTCAAAACCGGTGAAAAGTTCGAGGCTGGCTCCCCCCGCATGCTGTTCGAAACGCGGATCGGCAACGCCCTTGGGAACAGGTTCGACGTCAGCAAGGAAGGCCGTTTCCTGATTCCTACAGAGACAGAGCAAGCCAATGACTCGCCCCTGACGCTAATCGTCAACTGGCCCGCGCTGTTGAAAAAGTAGATCCCGCACGACCCCTCAGATTTTGCGCCGCTTCCACGATCCGCGCAGAAACATCGCCAGCCCCATCAGGGCGATGAACAGTTCGGAGATCGGTATCGACGCGAAGACGCCCCGCACGCCCATTCCCATTCGCCGCGCCAGCGCATATGCCAGCGGGATCTCGCACAACCAATAACCGATCAGGTTGATGATGGTCGGCGTCACGGTATCGCCCGCGCCGTTGAACGACTGCACCATCACCATGCCGAAGGCGTACACCACATTGCCGTACCCCAGGATACGGAGGCAATCCACGCCATAAGGAACGACCGTTGGATCGGCCGAAAACACCGAGATCAGGGCCTTGGGCGCGAGAATGAATACCACCGCCACCAAGCCCATGTACGCCATGTTGTAGACCGCGGTGGTATACACGGCGCGCTGGGCGCGTTCCGGTTTGCGGGCCCCCAGATTCTGACCCACCATCGTGGCTGCCGCGCCGCTCAACCCCCACGACGGCAGAATGGCAAAGATGAAGATGCGAATTCCCACGGTATAGCCCGCCAAAGCTGCGCCCCCGAACGAAGCGATGATCCGGACGAGTGCGACAAAACCTGTATTGGCGACAGCCCATTGCAGCACGCCCGTCGACGATACCCGCACCAGCGATCCGATCACGCGCGGCACAATGGCGAGGTTATGCCGCCCGATGCGGATGCGGCTCTGTCCGCGCGTCAAGATCCACGTCTGGTACAACACGCCGCAGGTCCGTCCGGTGAGCGTCGATACAGCCGCTCCGGTGACGCCCATCGCGGGAAACGGCCCGAGGCCGAAAATCAGCACGGGATCGAGCGCCAGATTAATCAGGTTGGAAAACCAAAGCACGCGCATGGCGATCGAAGCGTCGCCCGCCCCGCGGAAAATCGCATTGTTCAGGAACAGCAGCATCACGCTGATGCACCCGCCTAGCACGATGGCGGTGTATCGATGCCCGGTGGCGATCACGGCGGCGGGCGCGCCCATGAGCCCCAGCAACTGTGGAGCGAACCAGTAGCTCGGCACGCCCATTAACACGGCCAGCACAATCCCCAACGCAATGGCCTGTACCGCGGCTGTGGAGGCGCCGCGCGCGTCCTTTTCACCGGTGCGCCGGGCGACCATTGCGGTGGTCGATAGGCTCACCCCCATGGCCACGGAAAACACCAGCGCCAGCATGGATTCCGTGAGCCCGACCGTGGCGACAGCATTCGCGCCGAGCCGGCTCACCCAGAACACATCGACGATGGCAAATAGCGATTCCATAAACATCTCGAGCACCATCGGGGTGGCGAGAAGAAGTACGGCCCGGCTGATCGAGCCTTCGGTAAAATCCTGCTCGGTGCCTCGCAGGGCCTCCAGCAGCGAGTGCCAGATGCCGGCAGGTTGAGGTTGTGGTGCAGTGGCAGTAGTAGCCATAGAAATGCGCCTCCTGAGCGCCGATTCCAGTTCGAGAAAAAGGGTTGTGCGGTGGAACCGGTGCTAACGGGTACGGAAAGCGTCCGGGTTCAGGACCGCATGCAAGAACGTGAAGTCAACACGTATGGCGACCGGGGTTACCATCCCATCTCCAACGTGTTGTCCATTCGCATGCGCATGGGCAGGAGTGGTGCGCTGAAACAGCACCTAGAAAAAACTATACACAGGTGATCCGCGGAATGCAACGTCCCGAAACATAGCCGCGTTAACATAAACCCCGTGGCCGCAAAAAAGCCAATCGCCTTTAAGCGCGACCGACCCGATCTCCCTGCCGATCTTGAATCCACCGAGGAAGCCGCCAGGCTATTCGTAGACGGCGAGGCCGTCACGATTGAAGAAAAAGGCCTGCGGGACCTGGAGCGGCCCAACCTCAAAATCGGCGCTCTTCGAGTGGAGAGTTCTCTGCTGGAGCGAGTTCAGCTTGCCGGCGGGCAATGGGGCTCCGTTGTTTGGAAAGACGTTCGTCTGGCAGGTTGCGATCTCGCCAACGTTCGCGCGCATCGCATTGCGCTCGTGAGAGTGGAACTGGTCGATTGCCGGCTTACCGGTTTTCGCGCCTCGGCACTCGATTGGCAAGACGTGTTGATTCAGAATGGAGATGTGCGCTACGCGCAGTTTCAAAGCGGAAAGTTTCGGAGTTGCGAATTCGATGGGTGCAACTTCGAGGAGGCCGATTTTCAGGAAGCGGATCTGACCGGTTCGATCTTCCGATCGTGCAACCTGGCTCGGGCGGATTTCCATCGAGCGAAACTGCGGAATACGGATTTTCGGAAGTCGGAAGTTGACGGCATGCTGGTCGGCATGGGCGACCTGCAAGGCGCGATCGTTGATCCTTCTCAGGCCATGATTCTCGCGCGTCTGATGGGTCTCCAGATCGGCTAAACCGTGGCGTTCTTACTTCGACCCCTTGGCAGCGGCGTCTTCCACGCGGCCGGCGTTGAGTATGTCGGTCATGGCGTAGTTGCCTTCCTGGCAGGCGTACTCATAGATCCGATAATCCTTGTCCCTTGACAGCGGAATCGAGACCTTCCACGGTTTGGTAAAGGTGTTGGGGTCGTTGATCGTAACCTCGTACTGGATGGTGCTCTCGTTGACACGTGTGAAGCGCTCCACCACGTGCAGCTTGTCGCTGGTTACGATGCCCTTGATGCGCCCGCCGGCGGCGCTGGTCGAGATCTGGCTACGGTTGTTGTAGTTGGTGGTGTCGACGACTAACGTGTTTCCTTCCCAATGGCCGCGCGAATCTCCGTCCCACTGCCGGATGGCCGCGGAGACATGAGGGCGGGAGTCAATCGGAATGATGCGGGCATTGTGAATCATCTCCGACTCCAGCACAACGTAGCCCGGAGTCTGCACAATCTGGTAGGCATTGTTGTAGCCGGCAGGGAACATGGCTCCGGGCACGCCGCGCGTGATGCAACGGTCCCACAAGCTCATGTATTCGGTGGAGTCGGCGTTATGCGCCAGGTTGTACTCCCTGCGGGCTTCCGCCTCGGGTTTCACGGGCACGCGGCCATCCGCCGGATCGATCACCAGCGACGTCTGCTTGGTCGCCACGACCTTCGTTCCCGAATCGAACCAGACCTGGTTATAGCTGCCCACGTCGCCTTCTTTCGGCGGCCGGTCGACGCGGTTCTCCGCCGCTTTTTGCTCCAGCGCGACCGCTTCCTCGTCGGTGAGAACCGGCTTCGCAGCCAGCTCGCTGGGCCGTTCGAAGGGCGTAATCGTGGGATTGGTCCATACTCCTTGCAAGTCGGGCTGGCCGTCAACCGTTTTCGGGTGCACCCAGCGTTTGGCTTGGCCGGCGAGGTGTAGCGGCGCGAGGGACGCAGCCGCCAGTAACACTCCGGTGAGGAACCGATGGCTCATGGGAATACTTCCTTTCCTTGACTCATTTCAATTCCACTTGAATCTCGACGGCCGTGTGGTCGCCGATGTTTTCGGTTTCATGCTTGAGCGGGTCGCGCCATGCAATCTCACCCGGCCGGCGCGGGTTGTCGACTACGCTGCCGTCACCGAGTTTCATGGTGGTGTGCAGCTCTGTCAGATACACCACGACGTAAGCGGGATGCTCATGCATGGGGCTCTTGATGTGAGGCTCCAGGATGGTTCGGAGCACCCGCACCCGGTCGTTCTCAAAATCCACGATGTGGTATTTGGGGTCCAGCTTGACCGGATCGAGCGAGACGGGGGTCGCGTGAATCCGCGCTGGCTTCAATTCGATCACGACGGCCTCGAGCGGCCGGTCGGAGAGGTTCTCTTGGCTTCGCCGGCCGGCCTCCAGGTAGGCCGTTTCTCCGGCCTTGTGCATTACTTCCCGGGACTTGCCATCCGCGCCGGTGATTTTTTCATGGACGTTGGTAAGATAGACGACGACCGATGGCGGCTGTTCCCGGAGAGCGGCCCGCTCGCCAGGGACCTGGAACACCCGCAGGACTCGCACCCAGGTGTTTTCAATTTCCGGTTTGGCGTCCTGCGCGGCCGCACAAGCTGCGAATACGGCCACTGACAGGCATGACACTCCGCGGTGCATTGATACGATGATACGCCGTGGGGCAGCGACTGTGGAAGACGGGGTCGCCGGTCCCGCAAACCTCTCCTTCCCAACCCGGGCTGGCGCCCGGGGGTTCGCGCCCGCCACAAGTGTGACCGCCAGTCACAGGATTGACCGCCGCAAACCGCAGGATCTACAATAGATCGGAAGCGGTGAGCCGTATGAACGTAACACGCCTTTCGATCTGTTGCATCTCGTTGTTCGGTTTGGCCGGTGCGGGCTGGATCCTCTTGGCGGATGACCAAGAGTCTCCGACCAAACCATCTGCCACGAAATCTTCTTCCGCGCCACGGGAAACCATAGCCAAGCCGATCTCCGAAAGGGAGAAGAAGAAGCGCGAGGAGAAGCTCCGCAAAGAGCTGGAGACTCCCTACCGCAAGTGGCTCAACGAAGACGTGGCATACATCATTACCGACGAGGAGCGGACTACGTTCAAACGGCTGCAGACCGACGACGAGCGCGAGCAGTTTATTGAACAATTCTGGCTGCGCCGCGATCCTACGCCGGATACGGTGGAAAACGAGTTTAAGGAAGAGCACTACCGGCGCATCCAATACGCCAACGATCATTTCGCCTCTGGCATCCCCGGTTGGAAAGCCGATCGCGGCCGAATCTATATCACCTTCGGACCGCCCGATGAGCGCGATGAGCACCCGAGCGGCGGCACCTATGAGCGGCCTCCGGAAGAAGGCGGCGGCGAGACTACCGTGTACCCATTCGAGGATTGGCGCTACCGGTATATCGAGGGCATCGGCAACGACGTCAAGGTCGAATTCGTCGATACCACGATGACCGGTGAATACCACATGACGATGGACCCTTCCGAAAAGGACGCCCTGACCTACGTGCCCGGCGCCGGTCTCACCCTCATGGAGCAGATGGGGTTGGCCGACAAATCACAGCGCTTCAATCGTACGGACGGGACCCATTTGGGAACGCCGCTAGGAGGCGACACCGCCCAGAACAACCAGTTCGACCGGTTGGATACCTTCACCAAGCTGCAAAAGCCACCGGCCATCAAGTTCAAGGATCTGGAAGCCGCGGTCACTTCGCACATCTCGTTCAACATCCTGCCCATGAAAGCGCAGGCGGATTTCTTTCCGGTCACCGAGGCTTCGGTCCTGACCAACGTCACGCTGCAGTTCGACAACAAGGACCTGCAATTCCAGTCCAAAGAAGGCGTGCAGAAGGCCGTTGTAAACATTTACGGCCGGATCACGACCATGACAAGACGCGTGGTGGATGTTTTCGAAGATACCGTCACGGTGGACAGTCCGCCTGAAATGCTGGCGGCGTACGCCCAGCGCAAGTCGATTTACCAGAAGACCCTCCCGCTGAAACCGGGCACATACCGGCTGAACGTGGTAGCGAAGGACATCGTGAGCGGTAATCTCAATAACTACGAAGTGGCGCTCACCGTGCCGCACCTCGATCCCGACAAACTCGCTTCCAGTACGCTGGTCCTGGCCGATTTAATCGAAAAGGTCCCGACCAAGAGTATCGGAAGCGGGCAGTTCGTGATCGGCTCATCTAAGGTCCGGCCTCGTTTGGGAGACGTGTTCA
>DASZIV010000098.1:0-50740 GCA_035948775.1 Bryobacteraceae bacterium | reverse complement strand
GCCGGGAATTATATCCTACGCAGAGGCTTATTTCGGCGCGGCCATGGCAGTCAGATTCTCCAGGCCTGCCAACCGGGCGCGCAGCGGGTTCAATTCCTGTTCGCCGAGTTTTTCGCTGCAACCTTCCACGATCCGTTTCCCCATCGCGTACAGTGACCCGTGGAGAGATGTGAGCGTCGTAGTGGTCGCGATGTCCCCGAGTGCTCGCAGCAACCGCAGGCTCACCGCAACATCCGCTTTGGCGTAGAGACGGATTTGCTCAAACGCCGAGGTCAACAACTGATCGAAATCGCTCCATGGAATCTTGACGCGAAAGACCCCCGGCGGGTCGTAAAGCAAACTGTCCAGCGGCTCCTTGGAAACGTAACGGATCATGATGCGGCTTAACTGATCGACGCAGCCGATCCCGGTGGAAGGATCGTTCACCGCCGGTGAGATGGCCTTCAACGCGATGTCCACAATCTGCAGGATGCCGAATTCGATATCCTGCTGGAGCGTTCGTGAGGGTCCCAGGTCAAAGGCCCTCCGAAGCTCTTGAACCACGGTGCGATTCAGGCGATCGCCCTTGTAAGCGCGCAGCAGAGGTGTTCCGGCTGGAACGAAGAGTCCGACGCGCCGGACCACCGCCAATTTCACATGATGAGTCTTCGCAAGGGAGACCAGGCGCCCGGTGTCGATGAAGCGGATATAGCCGGAGGTCTCGCTCAACACTGGCGTGTCCCATTCGTACGGCAGAGGCCCAGGATCGATGCGGCTGCCGTTCCGCCGCGGCCACGGCATCATCTCATCGATCATGGCCTCGGTTTCGGAGGCGATCCGGTCGACAATGTGGCTAACACTGATGGCATGGGAGATGTGATGAATGAAGAACAGCAGCCAACCCACGCAAACCAGGGCCAGTATCATGGCGCCGAGCACGGTGGCAACAGGCGCGAAGGGATGCGGCAGAGAGCGGGCCGACGGAAGAGCGGCCATACAGTAGCAGAACGTCCCCAGAAAAATACCCAGCGTCCACTGCGTGACTCGGTCTTTGGAAAAGCTCACGATGATTCGCGGCGAGAACTGCATGGATGCCAGAGTTAATGTCATGAGCAGGATCGCGAAGACAATCGAAACCACCGTCATGATCGAGGCCGCGATGCCCCCGAGAATCACCTGCGCCACTTGGGGATCGGAATGCGAAGGAAACAGCACCGCAGGCATCCAATTGCTGAACGCGGGAACGGTCTCCTCCAGCCAGGAGAGGACGGCGCCTACGGCGCCCAATGCCAGCGCGATCACCAGCGGGCGCGTCAGGAAACCGCCGCGCAGGTTGTACATCGCCTGGCGGATCAGCAATTTTAGAGGTGTGTTCACAGCGCTCCTCGCTCAAGTGTAATCACACTTCCCAGTTCCCATGGAGGAATCCTACAATAGTGTTTCCCGATATGAGATTTTGGCATGCCGGCGGAATTCGGCTCGCGCTTTTCGTGTGGCTGGTCTACAGTGTCTGCCCGCCGTTCACTTCGTATGACTCGTTTTGGAGCGTGCCGACGGCCCTAAGCGTCCTCCGGCACGGTACTACCAACGTGGACGAGTTTGTCGCCGCGGCGCCGCGCGACGCGCGTTGGGGGTTGGAATGTGTGCCGGCTGGCGGACCGCCTCTCCACTATTGGGAAACTGACGTCTGCCCGGGCGGGCATTGGTACAACCTCTACCCGCTGGCGGTGTCGCTGTTCGCTCTGCCGTTCGTGCTGATCGAGAAGCTGGTAGTGGCCGTGATTGGCGGCCTGGTGCCGCGCACAGGTCCGCTATTTTCCCAACCGGCCGTGGTGGCGTTCTTCTCCGGCGATTTCGTTGCCGGTCATGCTCTTGCCGAGTTGTGGTGCGCCAGCACTTTCGGAGCCGTGGCCGTCTGGCTGCAATACCAGACGGCGGCGCTGTTTCTGTCGGCACGAATGGCCGCCGCCTACGCGCTGCTCTTCGCGTTTGGAACACCGGAATGGTCCATCGGCAGCCGCAACCTGTTTCAGCACGGACTGGTCGTGCTGCTGCTCAGCGTCACGGTTTATGTGTTGCTGCGCGCGCGCGAGGACCCGTCACGAGTGCGCTATGCCGCGATTCCACTGGCACTATCCTTCGCCGTCAGGCCGTGGAATGCCATTTCCGTGGCGGTCCTGACAGTCTTTGTTGCGGTGCACTACCGCCGGCAATTCATTCCCTTTGTGTTGTGGGCGGCGCCGGTTGCTGTGCTGTATTTCGCGTATGATCTCTTGGTCCGGCACTCGTTATTTCCGTTGTATATCTCGCGCACCAGGCCAGAGAGTCTCCCCTGGCTACAGGGCCTGGCGATGCATTTGTTCAGTCCGTCGCGCGGCATCCTTATCTTTACTCCGGTGGCGATGGTGGCGGTGGTGGGGATGGTGCTTTGCCTTCGTTTCCGTTGGGCGTTTCCGCTGGCGCCCTACCTGATCGCGATTGTGGTGTTGCACGTCGCGCTGCTTTCGCGGTATTGGCCCGGCTCCGCCTACGGCCCCCGGTTTTTCGCGGATATAGCGCACCTCCTGACGCTCTTCCTGATTCCCGCGTTCCTGTACTGGCAGAAGTTACGGGGAGCGTCGCGCACCATCTCGGCCGCGGTCTTCCTGGCGCTAGCTGCGTGGGGCGTATTCACCAATGGCCGGGGAGCCACTTCCGTGGCCGCCCAGGAGTGGAACCTGATTCCGGCCAAACAGGGTAACGTGCTCGAGCGCGTGTGGGACTGGCGCGACCCGCAGTTTCTGCACGGGCTTCTGTAACCGCTACAGGATTGTAAAGCGGCGGCGGCCTACCGTCGGTTGACTATACCAGGGAGCCGATAGGAGAGCCGGGGTTCAGCCGAACCCCGGCGTTTCGAGGAGAAACACAACGTTGGTGCAGCTCCCAGGGTTTGAAACCGTGTGGAGCACTTAAGGGAGCCGCACCCGGATTAACTATAGAGTGCACCCGTTTCTTAACTAGCGACAGTACGGCACGTACCGGCGCGGTAATGCGGTCAGTCCTAAGGTTGTGCTGGAAGCCGAGAAAACGAAAATGCGCCGGGACCCTATTGGGTTTACCCCGGCGCATGCAGCCCTTCCCGAGAGATCGGGATACCGCGTGGTGGGAAAGAAGAACAGGCCGCGAAGTCATTGTCCGGCCAAACTGCCGGAACTACCAGTCCCAAACCGGCAACTACAGTTCCAGGCCCCCTGGAAAAGGTACTGGACCAATCTCGTCCAAAAAAACGGAACGCGGTATGCCGCGAGCTATAATGGCGCTTCCGTTGGACTCTAAGGAGGAGCACCAAGATGAAGTTCGGGACTATTATTTTCGCGCTGGCGTTTGCTGTAGGATCGGCCTACGCGGCCGGCGATGCCACCGCCGGAAAAGCAGTTTACGACAGAGCCTGTAAAGCCTGCCACGGCGCCACGGGCACCGCCAACCCCGGTATGGCAAAGGCCATGGGCGTGGACATCCAGGACTTAGGGTCAGGCGCGGTACAGTCGATGAGCGACGACGATCTGAAAAAGGTCATAACCGCCGGGAAGGGCAAGATGAAGCCGGTCGCTAGCGTCACCGGCAAATCGGTGGATGATGTGGTTGCCCACATCCGAACGCTAAAGAAGTAGGTTCCACGAACGAATTTACCCATCGGGCTTTCACTCTTGGGGTTCGTCCGCGTCCCGGTCGGTGTACTCGAGTGGTACATCGTCTTCGCTTACTTGCCGGGTAGTTACCTCTCCAGCGTCGGCTGGAGGGGCGTTCTCGATTGCCTCGACCGCTGCGGCTTCAAAGGCCTGTCCTTCCTCGGCCAGTTCCCGTACACTCTGCGAATCGGCCGCGGCCGTGTCGGACAAGCCTTGCAAGTCTCCTGCCTGCCCACCTTCGGCTGGATCGGAATTCGGTAAGGCGGCGGTAATTGTCTCGACGACACCAGCCGTTGTTCGTTTCTTGCGTGCCATACAGCCAAGCCGAGCATTCAATTGGCCAAATCAGGCGGGACGGCATCGCTTGCCGAAAGTCGCAGGATAAATGTGCGGCTCGGTACGAACTCAGTGGTTGAGTTCCGGAATGCTCTTCACCGGCGGCGGCGCCGGAATGGTCCCGAGAAAAGCGTAGATGTCCGCCAGTTCCTGGTCGGAAACCACCTTGGCGGTGTAGGGGGGCATCTCGCCGGTTGGCTTCCGGACATACCGGGAGAACCTGTCGAACGAAATCGGGTTTGGCGCCAGCCTCGCTCCCGCCCCGCCATGCGCATCGTGGCCGTGGCATTGGTAACACCCGTAGCTCTCGAAAATCCGCTTGCCGTTCTGGGCGTTTCCGCTGGGAGTCCCACCCCCTTTGGAAGCCGGCGCAGGAGTCTGGGCGGCCATCGAGAACGCAACCGCCGCCAACAGGAAAAGGCGCATGGTGGGTTCCTTTCTTATCGTGGTTGAGTCACGACGTCGACCAGCGCCGGCTCGCCTTTCAGCACTAAATCGGCAGCGCGCCGGATGGCGGGGCCGAGATCCTTCGGGTCAGTGATGGGTCCTTCGCCGTGGACCCCCATGGCGCGCACTAATGCCGCATAGTCGATGTTCGGATCGGTGATGGTGGTGCCGATTCCCGCGTTGGTGATGCCGCGCTGGTGGCGATTGGCCATGCGTTGAATGTGCATCACCTCCTGATGATACGCGCGGTTATTATGCATCACGGCCAAAAGTGGAATGCGGTGATGCGCCGCCGTCCAGAACGATCCAGGCCCGTACATCAGGTCGCCGTCATTCTGGATGCTGACGGACAGCCGCCCGTACTTGCGGTTTGCCAGTGCGGCGCCGACGGAAGCCGGCGCCCCGTAGCCGACGCCAGCCGCACCGCCACCGCTCGCCGTGCGATATACCTTATCGACGTCCCAGAGGCGCGACGCCCCGCCGTTCACCAGCGACCAATCCTTGTCCTTAATGACTTCCCATAACTCGGCCGACAGCCGCGACGTACTGATGGGGCTCGAATTCCAGCCGTACGCGGCTTCCGCCCGTGCGCGCTCCACTCCCTGACGGTGAGCCTCGGCCAGTTTCTTACCGCGCTCTTCGAAAACACGCTTGCGGTCATCGGTGATCAGCCGCTTACATGCCTCAATGAGATAGGGCAGCGTCGCCTCGGCGTCCGCGGCAATCGCGATATCGACCTCGGGGTAGCGCTGGAAATCCTGGTAGTTGCTTTTGAGATAGAGATCCTCCGCGGAGACGCTGACGATCTTCGCGTCCGGCTTGGTAACGGTGCTGGTGGTCCGGTGCAACTGGTCGATTACAGAGTGGATGGCGCCCCACAGATCAGGGACCTCCAGCGCTAGTATCACATCGGCATTGGCAATCAGTCCGCGGCCGCCGGCCTGGCTCAGAGGATGGCGAGTGGGAAACTTGCCGCCGACTACCGGGGCCTGGAGTGTTTCCGCCAACTCTACGAGGAGTCTCAAGCCCTCGGCGGTACGCACTGCGCGATCGGCCAGCACCACCAGGTTCTGCGCCGCCACCAGCATTTTGGCGGCAGCGGCCACGGCGGCCGAATCGCCGGCCGGCGGAGACGCCAGCGTGAGTTTGGGAATGCGCAGCCGTTGGTCCGGAGAGATCGGAGTCTCCTGCAAGTCGCTGTCGGCCACCAAAACCACGGGACCCATCGGCGGCGTCATGGAGATTTTGTACGCGCGGACAGCGGACTCGCCAAAGTGCGTCAGCGAGATCGGAAGATCGTCCCACTTCGAGTAGTCGCGCACCATGGCGGCTGCATCTTGAGCACTGTGATACCACTCGACGCCCGGCCGTCGCGCCGCGACATCGATAGTGTTACCCAAAATGAGAAACACCGGTCCGCGCCCGGCATACGCGTTGTAGATCGCCATCGCTGCGTGCTGCAAACCGACGGTGCTGTGCGCCATGACAGCCAACGGCTTGCCTTCCATCTTGGCGTAACCGTCAGCCATGGCGACAGACTGTTCTTCGTGGCAGCAGGTGATGAGTTCGGGGCTTTTGTTCCCGCCGTAATTGACGATGGATTCATGCAGTGCGCGGAAACTCGACCCGGGATTGGCGCAAATATACTCGAAGCCGAGATACTTGAGCACATCCACCATGAAGTCGGAACCCGGCCGGTCGGCCGTCAGTACCTCAACCGCCGCAGAGACGGGAGCGGTTTCCGCCGCCAGCGCGCGCGCCGAAGGCAGTGGGGCGCTGGGCCGTGTCTCTACTTCTTGCGCCTTGGCGCTGGTTCCTGTCACGAGCGCCGCCGTACCGGCAGCCGCCCCCTTCAGAAAACCGCGGCGATCAACTGGACCTCTCTTTGTTTTTGCCATGGATCCTCGTCCCTCTCCAGGTTTCGACCATCGTATGGCGAGCTACTATTGGTGTCAAGCACGGGTGTACGCCGGTAGGCTATGGTCGATTCCTTACAGATGTGAGCATTGAGGGTCTGCTCGAAGACAGCTAAAATTGATCGGCCTCCGCATGGGGAAATCTTCCCAATCTTTCAACACGGCCCAACTCGCCATTCTGGCGCTGCTCTTCGTGGGAGTCTCGGCTCTGCATTTCGCGGCCGCGTATGCCCCCGGTCCCGCGCCCAACTGGCACGGAAGGACGTCCGAGTATTACCCTCTCCTGGCGGATGCCTTTCTGGCCGGGCAGACGAGTCTCCTCGTTCCGCCGGACCCCCGAATGCTAGCTCTGCCCGATCCCCGGGACCCCATCGCCAACGCCGATTATCGTCTCCACGACGCTTCGCTTTATCACGGAAAGTACTACTTGTATTTCGGCCCGACGCCTGCCCTCGTTCTTTTTCTGCCCTACAAACTTCTGACAGGTTCGTATCTGCCCACGCGCGCTGCCGTGGCCTTGTTCTGCATCGGCGGATACGCCTGCTCCTGCGCGCTGTTCTTTCTACTGGCTCGCCGTGAAAAATGGGTCTGTCCCTTGTGGCTGGCAGCGACTGCCATCCTATCGTTGGGCACGTCCTCTCTGGTGTTGTTCCTGCTGACGCGACCTTCGTTCTACGAGCTCGCGATCGCGTCTTGTTACTTCTTCCTGATAGCCGGCTTCGCTTTGCTCGCGTCTTCGCTTGGCGCTGAGGCGCCTCGGTTGCCCGCGCTCTGTCTGTCGGGCCTCTGCTTCGGGCTCGCCGCCGGCTGCCGGCCCACCGCATCCTTGCTGGCCCTGCTACTGATGGTTCTGCTGTTCTTCCGGCTCCGGCCTCGCCTATCTCATCTACTGGTGTTCGTATTCCCGATCGCAGTTTGTGGAGTACTTCTAGCCAGCTACAATTACGCGCGATTTCACAATCCGCTGGAATTCGGCATGACGTATTCCTTGCTGGCAAACCCGGCGGACATGACCGACCACTTCGCTCATAGTTTCAGAAACCTGCTGCCCAGCCTCTACTTCCTGGTCTTCTCACGATCCTCACAATTTTCTTCGGACCCGGCGGTCGGCTTGCTGTGGGGCGCGCCCATCGCGCTCGTCGGACTCCTCCTACCGTTGGTTCTACGCAATCAGTCATTGCGCGACTCCATCCATCTCGCCTCGAGCCGATTCGTGATGTACTCGGTTTACGCGGCCGCCGTTGCCATTCTGGTCCTGCTCGCCGTTTGGGGGTTTACGCTGGGCCGCTATGACGCGGATTTCGTCCCCGAATTGGTGGTGCTTTCCTGGTGTCTTCTTGCCGCTGCCTGGCAGGTAGTCCAACGATTGGATGGAAGCAAGCGGTTACTCTTCCAAGCCACGGTTTTCGGGCTTACTCTGTACTCAGTGGTTCTGGATGTGGGCGCCTGCTGGCAGCGCTTGCCCCGCTAAGTCTTGATCGGGCTGGTGTCCAGGACAACGGGCAATTCCCCGGATTCTTTCGGAGTGAGGCTCGCGCGCCAGCCCTCGATGACATCCAGTTTCGCCGAACGGAACTTGAAAATCGCGCGGACCCACGTCCATGGATCGCGCACCACCGAGACTTTCTTCCCTTCGCTAAACGACCGCGACCGGTAGTTCACCGGGATTTCGATGGGCTTGTAGCCTTTGCGCACAATCTTAATCAGCAGCTCATAGTCGAAATCGAAGCGGTTGCACTCGAAGGTGACTCCCGCGATACAGTCGCGGCGGAACACCTTGTACATCGTGAAGGGGTCATCCAACTTGAGCCGGAACACCACGTTGACCATGGTCTTGAAGAACCAGTGCCCGAAGTTCAAAAGAGCGCCCGTAAAAGGCTTGCCTTTAAACTGCCGCACCTTCCAGGTCCTGCCGCCATGGCGGGAACCGAGTACGAATGCCTTCCTCCCCGTGGCCAGCGGCTCCAGCAACACATCGTAATCCTCGATGTCGTACTCCCGGTCGCCATCCTGAATCATGATGAAGTCGCCCGTGGCATGTGCCAGCCCGGTCCGTACAGCGTGCCCTTTGCCCCGCGGCCGATCTTCCAGAATCACTTTGACGCCGGGATGGTTTCGGTACTTCAGCACGATGTCGCGAGTCCCGTCGGTCGAGTTGCTCTCAACGATGACGATTTCTTTGTCGAGACCCTCCAGGTCTTTGTCAATCACGCTCTGCAAAACCGGTTCCAGCGTGGCCGCCTCGTCATATGCCGGTACGATGATGGAAAGCTTGTGCCGCTCGGCTTTGGGAGCTTTTACGGAAACGCTAATGAGCCCGCTCGCCACCACGCGGAATAACGACTGCCGGATCGCGGCCGGCATCAGTCCAGCCAAGTGCCTGAGTGCGAACGAAACCACCGGAACGGGGTATTTCCGAAAATGCGCCGCTATGTAATCGAAGCTGAGGCACTTCTCCCCGGGCAGCGCCGCGATGGGCTGTAAGCCGGTTTGAAAGAGCAGGCTGTGGAGCGTTTCCTGGCTGAAGTAGTGCAGGTGCTCCGTCTTGAATTCCATCCACCGATGTCGCATGAGCCGCGCCGACCAGGATTGCAAGCTGGGCGTGGCCATGATGACGACGCCGCCGGTTCTCACCAGCTCGTATACCAGTTGGAGAAAGACACGCGGGTCTTCAACGTGCTCGATTACGTCAGCGAGGATGCAAACATCAAAGTAATTTCGTTCGGACAAGTCGGCGATATCGCCGCAGATGATGCGGCCGCGGTTTCCCAGCCGTTCTCGTGCACGAGCGCAAGCCGATGCGGAGGGTTCGACGCCGGTTACGTCATAACCGAGCTCGATGGCCGACGCGAGAAGGTCGCCTGCTCCAGAACCGATTTCCAGCAGCCGTCCGCCATGCCGGCCCAGACAGCGTCCCACCAGCTCCAGATACGATTGAGCAGTCGCTTGTTTCACCTGGGCAAAATGGCGTCGCTCTTCATCGCTGCCGTCCAACAGCCAGTAGTTCTCGTTGTAGATCAGGCCCAGCTCCTCCCCGGAGGGCGGGGGATGCAGCATCATGTGTCCGCATTCCCGGCACTCGACCAGCCGGGATTGTTGCACCGAAAAAGCATAGTACATCTTGCGGCTGGAGCAGATCGGACAGATTGCGGTGGCGGTAGGCACAGACCAGACCAAGAGGGGCTGGAGTTACCGTAATCTGCGGGGTGGGACGACTACAACGTTATCGTTGGTCTACGTTTCTGTGCTTACCGGCGGAGCGCCGCTTCCTCTGGTCACGGCCCGGTAACGCAGGTACCACCCGGGCCGTGACTGAAGGAGCGGACTGGAGGATCTTTGCAGCCCTACAGCCGGTTCGCCGCTAGCGGCGTCGGATAAGCCCTCAAACGAGCTAAGCCATCTACCAACTGCTCGAGTTCGGTTTCCCGCTGTGAGTAGGTGGAGTACATCGACCGCAGGGCATCGGCCTGCCGGTCCAGCCGGTCCACTACCGTGTCCACTCTGGAGGAGAAGCCACAGAGCGTGGACTTGACCGCTGCCATGTCTTCCTGATGCACGCCCAGCTCTTTGCAGAGCGCATCGATCCGCTCATTCACCGCCGCCGAGAATTCCTTGGTCTCATGGCGCAGAACCCCCAGCTCGGCTGCCTGGCGGGCATCGGACTCTTGCAACGACGCGGTGGTTGCGGCGAGTTTTTCCTGTACCGAAGCGGCAATACTCTGTTGTTCGGCAACGGCTCCCGTGAGTACCTCGAAGCCGGTTTGGAGCGTTTCCAGGCGCTTGCCTGAGTCCGTTTTCTGAACGGCCAGATCTTTGGAGATGCCGTCCAAATGAACAGCCACCGAATCGGAAAGCTCCCTGGTATCATTGCGCACCGCCATCAACTCAGCTGCCTGGCGCGCGTCGGATTCTTGCAGCGCGGCGGTGGCTACGGACAGTTGTTCGCATTTCTCCTGCACCGAAAGGCTCATCGAGCGCTGTTCGGACACCACCTCGGTCAAATCCTGAAAGCTGGCCTGAAGCGTATCGAGGCGGCGGCCGACGCTCTCGCTGACTTTGCGGGTTTCGCTGGCAATGTGATTCTCCAGCTCTTTCATGGCGACTACCAGGCCCCTGGCCAGGCCAAATGCGATCTTGTCCACCAGCGGCGCCAGCGCCAGGTCCGGAGTCGCTTCCCGAAGTCCGCGTGGGCGGTCAGCCTCCGTCTCGGGCGCGGCAGGCGGGCGGTCCAGTGTCTGGATACGCAAGGCCTCTTCTCCCAGCCAAGGGGCGGTTGCTGTTTCGGTTCCGTTCGTTCCCATGTTGTTCCCTTTCCTATTTCGTCAGACCAAGAAATGTTCCGCCAGCTCGACATCGCTCCGCAGAGCGGCCTGCCAGCTGGCATGTGCCTCTTCGTGCCGCCCCAACGCCATCAGCGCGTGCCCCAGGTTGAGTGCAGCCTGCGAAAAGGCGGGGCGCAGGGCCAGCGCTTTTTGGTAGTAATTCGCCGCCTCGGCGGTGCGGCCCAACCGCTGCGCCAGCCACGCGGTGTTGTACAGCAGCTCGTCAGTAGGGTCGCCCAGTTCGACAAGCTGCTTGTGCAGAGTAAAGGCGGGCTTGAAATCCTGGCGTTCCAGAGCCACGGCTGCCAGCGCGCGCAACGCCTCCGGGGACTTTGGCACCAGTGTCAATACCTGCTGGAAAGCCCCTTGCGCAAGCTCCCAATTCCCCATTCGGGAATGCGCAATCCCAATGTTCAGCCATGCGTCCGGAGATTTTTGCGGGACGCCCAGGTGCGACTCGAAAGCCTGAATGGCGCCTGCATAATCCCCCAAGTGAAACCGAGCGTAGCCCAGCCGAAACCAGGCATCATGCGAATCCGGGTAGCTCTCTGCCAGGCGGCTATACAGTTGTTCGGCCGGGCGCAATTCGCCGCGGCCCTCGTGGAGCAGCCCCAGGTTCCAGAGCGCGGTCCTTAACTTCGGATCGAGATCCAGGGCCTTCCCATAGGCGGCCCGTGCCGGTTCCCACTGCTCCAGTTCCTGCAGCACCGTTCCCAGGCTGAGCCAGGCCTCCGCCGACTCCGCTTCCAGGAATACCGCGCGTGAGTAGGCGTCGGCAGCCTCCTGATAACGGCCCAGCTTCTGCAGAGCCACGCCGCAATTGAACCAGCCGGCGAAGTTGTTGGGGTGATCGGCCAGCAGGGTCTTCAAAAACCCGACGGCTCCATCGTGATCCCGGTTGGCCGCGGCCGCCAGCGCCAGACATTCCAAAGCCGCCGGCGATTCGGGTTCGATTTCCAGCAGACGTTGCGCGTACTGTGCGAGCAATTGGTAGTCGCCTTGTGCGATCGCCAATGACGTCAAGTTCGCCAGCAGATCTTGCGCCTTTGGATCTCGCGAGAGGAGTTTCTGGTAAAGCTCCACCGCCTCTTCGTTGCGGCTCAACAGTTGCAGCGCCGCAGCTTTGCCGCGCAGAGCGGCATCGCGAAACGGCTGGCGCTCCAGGCATCGTTCGAAAGCTTCCAAAGCTGGGGCCGGCTGCTGGCCATGCAGCAGTGCGATGCCCAGCCCCAGGTAGGCCCCGGCGCGTCGCGGGTCGAGCTCGACCGTCTTTTGAAAGGCCGCGGCCGCCGGTTCCCACTCACCCAGCTTCTCGCGGCACACCGCCAGGTTGTACAGGTTGGTGGCATCCCCGCCGTCCGTCCGCGCCAGGTCTTCATAACTTTCCGCTGCGGACTGGAACTGGCCGAGCTCAAATCGCAAGTGGCCGATGGCATGGGACAGCTTCGGTGACTGATGGCCCGCTCTCTTAGCCGAGAGGAGTTCCGCGAGGGCTTCCTCGGTCTTTCCGATAATCTGCAGCGAGGCTGCGCGGGCCAGCGAATCGGCCAGAACATTGCTCATTCCTGATCCTCTTTTCCAGTCCCCTGCGTTGCCACGCGCGGATCCCACCCCAAAGGCGTGAGGCCGGCCTGCGGGAACTGCTGGCTGATCTTTGGCAAGACGGGATGAGCCGCCTTTTCGAGCGACGCCTGACGGTCAACAGGCGTTGTGCCCGCGGAGGCTATCGCATCGCGCAGGAAATCCGGAGACGGCACGGGATGCTTCCGCTCGATGTGGAGGCCGCTGGCCGCGGGCAGAGCGAGCAGCAACTCCGGTTGGAGCCACATGACCGGGTGAATGGGCCACATCGACGCGTCCCGCGCCTGCAATTCGGGTTTGACGAATCCGGCCAATTGGGGACTGGGCTTAGCCTCGCGCTCGATGCGTTTGGGCGGCGCCGGACGCCTGACGCCGCGTGGACTTACGGTTCCGCGTGCGGCCGTTCCGTTGCGTTCGGCCGACCCGTTGACGGCGCCGTGGAGGTTGCCGGTACTCATATCCGAAGGCTCCTCTTCACGGCGATGGCCAGTGACGCTACGTCGTAATGCGCGGCACTTTGTGGTGCGTATTCGCCGATCCACATACCTTCGGCGAATGCCTCCACAAATGCGGTGCGTTGGTGAATGCTGGGCCCCACTGTCTCTCCGAAGCCGCGCAACTGCTCGTCGATCTGCCTGCCCGCGTCGGTCCGCCGGTCGATCTTGGAGGGAACGATCAGACATCGTGGAACGCCGCTCCGCCGCAGAATGCGCGCCTGCCGGATCAAGTCCACAGCCGCACGGGTCGCCACCAGGTCCACGCCGCTCGCGGTGACCGGAATCAAGACCAGGTCCGCGATTTTTCCGGCCGCGAGCGTGGCCGCTCCCACGTGGGCCGGCGCATCCAGTACGATGTACCGCTCGCTGCGCGCCGCCACCGTCCGAACCAGCCGCTCGCCATCCTGCTCGTTCTCCAGGGGCATGAACTCGCCGTGAATGGGCAGCCGGCCGTGGCGCGACCAGTGGCTCGATGTTCCCTGTGAGTCGTTATCCACCAGCAGCACGGAATCGTTGTTGGCTGCCAGTTCACAAGCCAGGTTGACGGCGATGGTCGACTTTCCGCAACCTCCTTTGAGATTCACCACCGCGATTACGACGGACGCCTGCCGTGGCACATACTTGATGGCCTGGAACAGGAACCGCGTAAACTGCCCGCCGATTTGCGCTACTGGATGGCTCGCCATTAATTTCTGCCTGGTTCAAACGTGATCTGAATTTCGACCGGCGATTCGGTCGGCTGGCCGTTCAACGTTGCGGGCTCGTAGCGCCACTGGAGCACCGCCTCGCGGGCAACCGGGATGAGCATTGGATTTCCGGAGACCGTCTTCACGTTGCCCAAATGGCCCTGCTTATCCACTGTGGCCTCGAGTTTCACCGTGCCATAAACGTTGCGCGCTTTAGCCAGAGTCGGCAGAACCGGCACCACACGGCTAATGAGTTTGGGCTGAGTCACGTGGCCACCCTCGGCTCGCGGCGCTGGGCCGGGGTCGGGCACCAGTACCCTACCTGGCTCCGCCGGTACCGTAGGGGCTGGAAGCACGTTGGCGGGCAAGCCCGGCGCAGCAGAAGCGGCCACAGTCGGGCTGGGAGGTGCGATCACTGGGGCTTGTGCCCGAGCCGCTTGGGCCGGCGGCGGGTTGAAGGGCTTAAGAACAGGTGTGGCCGAATTGGCTTCAGGCGTATTCTTCTCCGCAACCGGCTTGGTTTCCGCAGCAGGTTTCGCAGCAACCGGCGCGGCAGGTTTGGCGGGTGCCGGTTCAATCTTGGCCGCCGATGGCAGTGTTTCCAAAATCGGGGCCTTGACGGGCACATTCGTCGTGGCGGGCTTTTGGGGGACCGGCGCGGCTACGGTAGCCTTGGCGGGCGAACTCGGATGCCGCGCGGGTCCCCAGATGGCGACGGTGGCCGCGATGACCAACAACAACGCCAACAGCCCAATCACCGCAAAACGCCCTCGAGCGGCCGCCATCAGCCAGGGCGCGGGCAGCGGAACGGCTGCCACGGGTCTTTGCGTTGACTCTTTATGCTTCGCGTTTTCAGATGGCGCCGGCACGGGTGGTGCCGGCGCCGTCGCTGCTAGCGGCACGGCCGGTTGTGAGGCGCGCTGGTTTTGGACCGACTGTAGATCTCTCTCCAGGATGGGGTCGCCAGGAAACAGCGACAGCAAGTTACGGAGCAGATCGGCGGCTTGCTCCATCTGTTGTTGCTGAATGAGCTTGAGAGCTTTTTCGCGGCCGCGGTTGTAAAAGTCCTCTTCTTCGCTGGCGGAGCGCGCTTCGCGGACGGCATCCAGCAGAGCCAGAGCATCCGGACGCTTTTGCGCTACTAACCGCGTGAGAATCTGTTCTGCCTCTCGTAACTGGCGCCGGCCGAAAAGGATCTGCGCCGTGCGCCATTCTTCCCGATATCTCTTGTCGGCTTCGAGTTCTTCCTGGAGATCGCGCAAGATCGGCTCTTCGCCCAGAAGCTCGATCGCGGTGCGAAGAATGGCTGCGGCCTGTTCCGTTTCTCCGTCCGCGAGGCAGCGGCGGACTTCCGCCGCGGCGGCTTCACATTCGGACCGCTTGAGACTTGCGCGGGTTTCCTCCAGCAGGGTCTGCAACTCTGGTTCGCCTGGAAACTCCAGGAGCGCCGACTCGATGAGCGGGATAGCCTGCTGCCACGCGCCGGCTGACATTTTCTGAGCAATCGCATCCAACCGGCGCGCCAGTTTCTTCTGCACCTCCTGGCCACGCAGTACCACTCGAAGCTGCTCCGCCGCTTCCTGCAATTCGACTGAGTCGGGACACGTCTCCAGCGCTTCTTGCAATACCGTCAACGCCACGGACCACTGCTGGGCTTGCTCCAGCCCTGCCGACCTCGTTAGCGCATCCTGGATGAAGCGGCGCTCTTCCCAGCCGGGTAGCGTCTTCTCGAGAGCGGACAGGTGCGTAAGAAGCTCCGGCTGGCCGGGAAGCCCCACTAATTTCTCGCGCAGGAGTTGGGCGGCTAAATCAGGACGATCTTGTCCCACGAGCCATTGCGCTTCTTCGGTTACGCGCCGGACTGCAGCCTCCTTCTTCTGCTCCTCCACGTGAGCCAGCCAACTATACACGATCGGATAATCAGGGAACTCCGCGCGCAAGTCTTCCAGGACCGTCAGGGCCTCATCGAAGGACTGCAACAACAGCAGTGACTTGGCCTTGGCTAGCTGATGCTCGATTTTGGTTTCGGCTTCCTCGCGCAGGATGGTCTGGCTGATAGTCTCCTGCAGTTCCGCGGCTTCCGCATGGTAGGGATCCAGCTCCAGCGCCGCCGATGCACGGTCGTGCGCTTCGGTCAGGTTTCGCTGCTCCAGCAGGCGCCGGCCCTCAGCCACCAATTGCGCACATTTCTGGATTTGCGACAGACGGACGAGCACCTGTTCGAGACGATTTTTGGCGTCTGCATTGGTGCTATCCAGGCGTACCGCGGCCTTGAGAATCTCTGCCGCTCGTGCGAAACGCTGCGAGGCGATTTCTTCTTCGGCCTCGCGCAACAAGGCTTGAACCCGTGGCTGCACCCGGCGGCGCTGCAACAAGTCCTGCGCAGCGCTCCGCAGACGATGGGCCGTCTGGTTGTCCGGATCGAGTTCCAACACTTCGCGCAGGACCCCTTGGGCTTCGTCCAGATTCTGCGCGTCCATCAACCGGCGGGCCTCTTTGGACAACACCGCAGCCCGACTCCGCTTCAAATCGCGCAGAATCGGCTCGGCGTCGAACCCCACGTCGTCCATGCTCTGGTAGCGCAGTTCCCGCTGCTTTTCCAATGCCCGGTGGACCAGCCGTTCCAACGCCTCTGGACAATCGGGCGCCAGATCCCGTACCCGCGCCGGCTCCTGGTGTAGAAGGTCGATATTCAGCTCGCCGGAATTCTCGACCAGGAACGGATGGTTGCCGGTGAGCAATTCGTAGTAAACCTCGCCCCATGCGAAGATGTCGCAGAGCTCGTCCGGAGATCCGGCCTCGACGAGTTCCTCCGGGGCCTGGTAAAAGGCAGCGTCGTCCGTTTCGATGCCACCCAGACGCACGATGCCGAAATCCCGGATGGTGACGCTGCCATCGCTTGCCAGCGCGATTCCGGAAGGGCGGATGCCTACGTAGGAGAGACCGCCGCGATAGGCTGCCTGGACGCCGTCGGCCACCTGCCACATGATCAGCATTTTCTGCAGCAGTGTCAGCGACCGCTGCGTTTGGATGGCCCCGCGCAGGTCATTGCCGTCGAGGTGCTGCATGGCCGCAAAGGGCAGCCCGACGTGCTCTCCCAGTTCGTAGATGGCGATGAAACTCCGGTTGCGCAGGCCGGCAGCCGTGGCGATCTCGCGCCGGAAACGCTCTACCAACGCATGATCGGCCACATCCGTCAACACTTTCAGCGTGACAGGACGGCCCGTGTCCCGATCGAGCGCGCGGAAGACTTTCACGGCAGCGCTCTGCCCGATCTCGGCGTCGACTTCGTATTTTCCGATACGAGCTGACAGCCGAGGGAGACCGCTCACAGGAGGAGCGCCGGGTCGTTCTCCCATACCCAGGAATGAAGATGTCGTGGCCGCCATGTAATGTTCCCCACCCTTCGGCGCAGATCGAAGACTTTTGTAGCAGTTCCGCGCCGGTGAAGTCCAAGGGAAAACCGGCCGCATGCTGCGATTTCCACAAATTTGTTACACCCTGAAATGAGTGCATTCAAGAATCGCGTGTGTTCAAAGATTGTGGATAAAACGAGCGGGCGGGTGACTGTTATGAACTGCACGCTGGCCGAAGGAAGGTGATTTGATCATGGCAAGCGCCTGGCGCCGGACCTGACGAAAATATCGGGACTGGTGGTATCTAGTTGGGCCAGCGGGCCCGCTGGTGCCTGGCCGCCCCGTTATACCGCTGGGTCATACTGGTGACTTGTCCGAAAACCCCATCGGCAGACCGCGCGACGCCTGGGCTCACTGGATCTCGCCGGAGACGCTCATCTCGCAGGTTCGGAACGCCGCCCCATTTCTGGAATCGCAGCAGCCCGCGACCGAACCTGGCCGCCTGATCGAGCTCGGCCACTCGCGCGATGGCTTTCGGCGAATTCTTGCCAATTGGCAGAACCTTTTGCGATCCAGCCTTGCGCCCGAAGAGCAGCTCCAATGCTATTTTGCTCTCTGTCTGGCCTGTCATCACGCGACCGTCGCTACGTTCGTGCCTACCGATGTGGATACCAAGATCCGTGGCGTTGTGTGGCGCGAATCGCGTGATCCCGATGTCCTGCGACCCATGCTACGGCTTGCCCTCGCTTCGCGTGCCTGGACCGAGGATGGCATCTCGGTCCGATCGGTTCGCGGTGTCAGCGGGCACAACGGCGAGCAGTGGAGTGCGATCGCAGGCGGCCTTGGACGCTTGCTCGAACTCGGCGACACTGCTTCGGCGGAAGAGGCGCAGGCCGCCATCGAAGCAGAAATCGATCGCGAACAAGCGGTGTTCGAGCAAGTCGCCGTCGAACGCGACGCGGAACTCGACCTGCTGCGGCTGTCTATGACTTTGGCGCACAATCGAGGCGATCTGACGCAAGGCATGGGCTTCTGGAAGACGACGCCAGTCACCGCGCCGCTTATGGAGCATTTCGCTGCGCGCGGCCGCTTCGCGCTTGCGGTTCGCATCTATCAACACACCGGGCTCTCAGCCGAAGGCCACCGGCATTATCCGCTCCGGCCGGTGAAGGCATTGCGCCAGTCGCCTGCTACTCTGTTGCCGCTATGCCCATTCCTGGATGAATGGGGAGGCGTGGTGGCGCAACTGGAAGAGAGTCATGAGGTGCTGGCCGCGTTGGTAGTTGGCTGCCAGAAAGTGCAGGGTCAGCAGGGGTACTACCGCGCAATCGCAGGCATGCGCGCCGCGTCTTCCAGTGCCTTCGAACGTTCGGCTGCGCGGATGCCCCAGAGCGCTCAGCGCTTGCTGCGAAGCGCTGACATGCGGAGGCTCATCGACGTGCCACGCTTTTCTTTCGAATCGATGATGCGGAAACGCGCACGCACCGCTTTGGCGACATTTGGCGGAAAAGGATGACTCGAAGGGCAGGCCGGCCTACGCGGTCAGCTTAGGGAACAGCGCGCGGTCCAGGATGCGGCGCGACAGTTCCTCCATGCCGATGTACTCTTCTCCGTCGCGATAAAAGAGCTTATCTCCCGGAAGAATGCCCACCATGATCGACAGCGCTTCCCCTTCACCGCGAGCGATGCGGAAACCTGGCAGCGTGGGATCGATGTTGACCTCGATCGTGTACCGGACTTGCCACTTGCTGCCCTGCCGTTCTCGGACCTTGATCCGCACCGCCGGCTGGTGTAGTTCAATCTCAGCGGAGTCCTCGCCGAAGGCGGCGGTGTAGCTTCCGATGCAGCCAGACAGGTCGCCGTACACTTCTTCGAGAGCGGCCGGCAACCGTTCCAGAATTTGCGCCTCCCGGTCACGGCGCTCCCGCTCCTCTTGAATGCGCATCTCCAGCCATTGAAAGCTCATGGGGTGAATCTATGGTAGCTCACCAGGCAACCAGCGAGTCTTCAAACAGGCGGCTCAGTTGCTCCGGCGTGGCGGGCCGAGGCGAGAGTTTTGTCACGCGATGCTGCGGCAGCGTGCCTTCCACCAAGGCCGGGATGTCCGAGCTGGAATAGCCGATGTCCCGTAATCCATTGGGAAGCTTCAGGCGCTCCATGAACCACGTGATGCGCTCGGCCAGGATGCACCCGGCATCTTCCTTCTGGCAGCGCGAAACATCCACGCCCAGCGCCTGGGCCGCTTCCAGGTGCCGCGCCGGAGAAGCCGGGGCGGTAAAGCGAAAGACTGCAGGCGCGTTCAGGATCACCGAGAATCCATGCGGGACCAGCGGATGATCCACCTGGTAGTCCTGCGCGCGGTACCCCTTGATCATTCCCGACACGGGATACGACATGCCATGCGGCAGATGCACCCCGGCGTTCCCGAAACCGACGCCGGCATAAGAAGACGCGAGAAGCATGTTGGCGCGCGCCTCGTCGTCATCCGGGTCCTCCACTGCGCGGACCAGGTATTTGGCCACCATGCGGAGCGCCTCGAGCGACCAGACGTCGCTGATCGGATTGGAGCCCTGGTATGCCGGACGCAATGCAGGGCTTTCCGGCCGAGGACGCTCGGCAAAAGGCAGAGCCGTGTAGGATTCGATCGCGTGACTCAACACGTCGAGGCCAGTCGATGCCGCCACCTGCCTCGGCATGGTACGCGTGTTCTCCGGATCCAGAATCCCCAGCGTCGGCTTGAGCAGCCGGCTGGCGATTCCCGTCTTTGCGCGCATCTTGTGTAGATCGAAGATCGACACCCCGGTAGTTTCACTGCCGGTGCCGGCGGTGGTGGGAATGGCGATCAAGGGTTTGAGCGGACCGGGCACAGGCACGCCCTTGCCGATCGGTGGGTTGACGTAATCCAGGAAATCAGCGGGTGGGTACGTGGTGTATAGATTCACGGCCTTGGCCGTATCGATCGACGAGCCGCCACCGACAGCCACGATCGCGTCCGGCGCAGCTTCGCGCCCAAAAACGATCGCGTCGAGGAACGATTCGTCGCTGGGCTCGATGCGCACACGGTCGTAGAGCACATACGCGATGCGGTTTTGTTCCAGTGATTCGAGCACGCTCGCGACCGGGCGCATGCGGCTCAACACCGGATCGGTGACCACCAAAACGCGCCGGGCACCCAGGGCGGCAAGGTCCATTCCTACTTCTCGGGTGACGCCAGCGCCGAACCTCACGCTCGAGGTCGCCATCTCAAATGCGATTTCGTTTGCCATGGAAGAGTACTTATGTCGAGGCTATCGTGTTGAAATTATACGGCAGGCGCAGCGCTTCCGGAAAAACCTGAGAGTGGTTCTGGTACGCGGGCAGTACATAGGGGTCTTCCCAAATATGGACGAATCATTACATTATGATTTCGCGGCTCTAAGTAGTCCCTCACTCGGTGACAACCTCAGTTGACTCACTTCGGGGCCGCCCTTCTGGAATTGCCAGACTGAACCTGAACCTGACTCCTCACCGCCGGGGCTCTTGCCATTGACCCCGGCGGATTTTTTTTGGAAAACCCCAAAAAGAGTACCGTACAGCGGCAGTACCCCAACGACTCGATTCCAAGATCGTTCCGTGACAATCTGATGAAGGCGAACAGGAGGCTGTCATGGGTACCCGTCCGACTCGTGCTGTAGCGAAAACCCTTCACTATTGTGAGACCTGTCTCAAACAAACCACCCATGAGATTCATCAGACCTCCGATGCGGAGACAGCTAACTGCGTGCCTTGCATGGAGCGGACGGTGAGCTACGAGTTGGATCGGGAGTAAGGCAGGGAAGAGGATCCGCTTCCTCACGCCGGTCACGGCCCGTTCCGAGGTTGCGGTTCTGTGACGCGGTCCAGGTTCCGGGGGAAGGCTGGTCAGTTCGGTGCGAGGTTTCTTGATGGCGTGCGCTTACGCGCGGCGGCCAGTTGCGGGGAAGCGGTGCAGCTCTTGGTGCAGGGACAGTCGCTTACGCAGCATGCTCCTCTGTTCCAGCGCATACTCCAAAAGGGCCGAGGCCAGCTCGTCAGCGGACGGCTCGGAGCCGTTCAGCCGCTCTTTCGTGTCAATCAACTCGTTATTCGCGTCGATGTACTCCAACAGCAGTTCGGAGCAGCGCGTGCATTCAGTTTGAGCGGTTGCGGTCACGAACCCAGTATGCGGCAGTCCGCAAATCGGTAAAAGTTCTACGAGTACAGCCCCGGTACCAGACGCTGTACTCTCGGGGAATGCCGGATGAGAGCGTAACGGTGCTGCTGGCCCGCTGGCGCAAAGGCGATCGCCAGGCGCTCGACGAGCTGACGCCGCTGGTCTACGACGAGTTGCGCCGCATAGCCGCGCGTCATATGCGCCGCGAGCGCCCCGGCCACACCCTGCAAACCACCGCCCTGGCGCACGAAGCGTATCTAAAGCTGGTGGACCAGAGCCGCGTGGAGTGGCAGAGCCGTGCGCATTTCTTCGCGGTGGCGGCCGAGATCATCCGCCGCATCCTGATCGATCACGCGCGCGCCATGCAGCGGGATAAGCGCGGCGGCGGCATCAAGCCGCTGCTGCTCGATGAGTCGCTTCACCTTACTGAGAAGAAGAGCGTGGAACTGATCGCGCTGGACGACGCGTTGACTGGACTGGCCAAGCTCGACCCGCAGCAGTGCCGCGTGGTCGAGTTGCGGTTCTTCGCGGGGCTGACGGTGGAGGAGACCGCAGAAGTGATGCGGATCTCGCGTGCCACCGTCAACCGCGATTGGGTCACCGCGCGCGCGTGGCTGATGCGGGAGTTGAGCGGGGCAGTGGATTAAGAATCATTTGTTGGTGCCCATGTCGATGTCCATGTCGGGATCGTCGAACCACTGCAAGGCGGGTGGGCTGTTGGGCGCGGTGCCAGCCAGCGTCAAATACACCGCGATGGTCAGGTGAATCCGAGTGCCTACCGGGGGAGCCGTGATGGGATTGTCGAAGACCAGAGTTGCTACGCCGCCCACATACATGGCATTCTCCGAAACGCTCACCGGTAACGATCCGCTGGGCTGGGCGATTTGAACATATTCCTGGCTCCCCTGCAGGTCGGGGAAGTCCAGGAGAGCGCCGGAATTATACAGCCCCCAACAGAAGTTCGAAATGGGCGGATTGGTGTAAATGGTCGCTCCAGAGCCGTTTACATAGGATGCGGAGACTTGCACGATGGCATTGGTGACGGCCGCCGGTTGCAGGTTCCAGGCATTGATTGTGAAGGGATTTCCGGCAGCCTGGAAGTAGTTGCTGGCGGGGTTGGTTGCTTGCACTCGCAGTTGGCGCAGGGCCGGATTAAAGAACGGATTGCCTGTCCGAACGTTCGGATTGTTGACCCGCCACCCTCTCGTCCACGATTTGTAACCTGGGCCCCACCCGTTGGGTATGGTTAATCCGTGTGTTGGTGTGGGGGCCGTTGTGCTGTCGGTCGTCGCCGTGTTGAAGAAACAATCGAGCACGAAGGCCTCGCTGGTTTGCGGTGCAAGGGCTGTTGCTGGCATAAGACGTGTTCCTTTCGTTGGCTACTGCGTGAATGTCGACCGCCAGCCAAAGGCCGCGGCATCCGGACGGCTGCGAAGGCCGGTCGGAATCGAGAGAGCTACTTTCCCGAAAACTTGAGAATCATTCGGGCATACTCCGGACTCTTGCGAAGTTCGAGGAGATCCGGGTCGCTTTCCACTTCTTTCCGCGAATAGTTTGCGGCCAGCGCCTGACCCAAAAAGTCCACCGCCCTTGGCCGTTGATGGCACAGCTCGTAGACGGTTGCGAGATGAAACAAAACCCCCGGTTTCTTGAGGCCATCCGCGCCGATCGCGCCTGCCTCTTCCAACGCCTGCTTCTGATCGCCGCTCTTCGCGAGGTAGCCCGCCAGGCGGCTGCGTATGTCCGCATCCTGCGGGCTGAGCCGAAGTTGTTCCCGCGCCAATTGAATCGCTCGACCATAGGCTTCGGGCGCTTTTTGACTCAACCCGGGCGCTACCCGGTACGCGTCGCCCAGGTTTCCCCACCGGAGGTACGATTCAGCATCCAATTCGACCGATTTCTGGAACGCTTCGGCAGCCTCCCCATATCGGCCCAGATAGTATAGTAGGGTTCCGAGGTTGGAGAACCCTCTGGCCGTTGGGTTCGCCTCCAGGGATCGCTGGAAGGCTGCAGCGGCGTCTTCGTCCCGGCCAATCGCGTGGTACGCGGCACCCAGATTCGATTCGATAGTAGGGCTGTCGTTGCTTAACCGGAGGGCTGTCTGAAAAATGGGGATCGCTTCTGGAATTCGCCCCATCCGCGATAAGAACGCGCCTAACCGGCCCTGAAGAACCCAATCGGGAGGCGCGAGCACAACTGCTTTGCGATAAGACTCCTCTGCGTGTACTGCATCTCCCGCCTTTTCGTAGATCGCTGCGCGGGCTACGTGCGCCTGGGCGTTCTTGGGATCCAGTTCTAAAGCGCGGTCCACGCGACGAATCGCCTCTTGAGCCCTCCCCAGGTTCAGAAGCGCCGTTCCCGCGCTGGCATAAGCGATCGCCAAATATGGATTGAGCTCAATGGCTTTGTTGGCAGCGTCCAAAGCTCGTGTCGCCCACTGCTGGTCGGTATTGGCCGTCGTGATCCGGGTGACGTAAACCTGCGCGAGCCCTGCATAGGCTGTAGCATTCTGTGCATCAAGCTCGATGGCCTTATTAAATGCTCCCACCGCCTTGTCCTGATACCCCTTGCGGTCATATTGCGCCAGGTACGCCTGCCCCTCGTTCACCAAATCGCCCGATGACTTGGGCAGCACGATCGCCTCACCGCCCGAGCGAATTTTGTGCCATGTGCCTGGGGTCGTCAGCCAATCGACCAGTACTAAAGCCAGCACGCCAGCGAATACCAGTGCCAATTGTTTCGCGCGGCGGCGTTTTTTCGGCGCGGCGGAAACTGGAGCAACCGCCGAAACCGTAGGCGTCATCCGCCCGGACAGCACCGCCGCCGCATCCGCCAGCGACGGCAGCCGGTCCTCTTTATCCTTTCGCAAGCAGCGGTCGATCAACGTGCACAGCTCAACAGGGAGCGCCGGATTGACCTCGCTCGGCGGCTGCGGATTCTTCAACGCGATTTGCTGCAAGGTCGCCTGGGCGTTGGCACCCTGGAAGGGCCGCTTGCCGCAGGCGATCTCGTACAGGATGATCCCGAAGGCAAAGATGTCGGCGCGAAAATCCGCTGCCTCGCCCATGGCCTGCTCGGGCGATAGATACGCGGGCGTGCCCAGCACCGCCGCTACCTGCGTCAAAGCGGTTTGCGTGTGCTCTGCGGCATCGCCGGCCGCCTCCTGTTTGGCGAGGCCGAAATCCAGCACCTTGGCCACGCCTTCGGCGGTGATCATGATGTTGCTCGGCTTCAGATCGCGGTGGACGATGCCCGCGGCGTGCGCCTTGGCCACCGCCGAAGCCACTTGCCGCACATAATCCAGCAGGGTTGCTAGTGGCACTTCCGCCCCGGCCCTATACTGGGCCAAGAGGGCGTCGAGCGTCATCCCCTCCACGTACTCCATGGCGATGAAGTCCACACCGCTCTCGGAGTTGTACTCGTAAATGGTGACGATGTTGGGATGATTCAGGGCGGACGCCGATTTGGCCTCGCGTCCGAACCGGCGCTTGTCGTCGCTAGAAATAGAGGTCCGCGAGATGACTTTGAGCGCCACCGAGCGCCCCAAGTTCAAGTCGACAGCTTTGTAGACGGCGCCCATGCCGCCTTCGCCGATCTTGCCAGTAATTTCGTAGTGGGAAACTTTCTGCCCGGCCATGAGCGGCGCGGCGCTTCCCGATCCGGTCCCCATAGTGGCCGTGGCCATCATACTGGCCAGCGCCGTACGGTCGATAAAGCCCGGCTGATCGGCGTGCTGGATTAACGATTCGACCTCCGCCCGCAAGGCGGAGTCGCCGGCACAGGCCTGATCCAGGTAGGTAGCACGCTGGCTCGGATCGACGTGCAGTGCGGCGTCAAGGATCTCCCGCACCCGTGCCCACAGGCTGGCAGCGCTGGATTCGCGCACCCCAGGCTCATCACCTTCCGGTGAGTGGTGCGGATCCATATAGGGAAGGATAACATCAGGCTTGGGCCAGCGAGACGAAAGCAGTGAAAGCGGCAGCGCACCGATTTGGGTTTGTTCCGTCATTTCCGCGACCGCCATACCACTTCCCGTTTCACCAGCTATACGCGCCATCCGGTGTGTCAAAAGGCTCACGGCACAGTGGGAAAATGGGAAGAATCTTGAGCACAGCGGCGTCTTACCCCATTACGGATCGTGCTATTACGGATAGGCCCATGGTTCTAGACGGCGCCGAGCGAGAACTGATCGAATCCTGCCAACGCGGCGACAGTGAGTCCTTCCGCGCGCTGTTTGAAGCACATAAGGACCGCGTCTACTCCATCGCGCTGCGCTATTCCGGCGATGAGGCCGCAGCCATGGACATCGCGCAGGACACCTTCCTGAAGCTGTTCTCCGCCATAAGGGATTTCCGCGGCACGGCGCATTTTGAAACCTGGCTGTACCGCCTGGTGGTCAACAGTTGCCTCGATCAGAAACGCCGCACCCGACGGCTGATCCCCCTGGTGGGCGAAATGCTGGATGTACTGCGCGCCTCCGGCGAGAGCGTTTTGCAAAGACTGCTGCGCGCGGAATTGAGCGGCAGAGTGCAAACCGCGGTCGGAAGCCTGCCGCCCGAGCAGCGAATTGTGATTGTCTTACGCTACACGCAAGGCCTGTCGTACGAGGAAATCGCGGAGGTTCTGGGATGCTCGCCCGGGACCGTAGCATCGCGCCTGAACCGGGCTCACAAGGTGCTGGAACGCCGCCTGGCTCACTTGGCGCAGGCGCGAGGAGGACGTGATGGTGAATAGATTGGACGCGGAACTGGCGCGGCAATTGCGGCGAGTGGCTGCTCCTGAGGATTTGTGGCTTCGCATTCAGGAGCCTCGCCAGGGTTATACGGGCGCGGTGCTGCGTTGGCCGGTCTGGGCCTTCGCGGCCGCCGTGGCGGCTACCATTGCGCTGTTTTGTTTGAGCCTGGCGCGCGGCGTGCAGGACGTGCCATTCCGTGCCGCCGATTCCGTGCAAAACCGCGCCTGGGTCCAGCCGCATGCGAACCACATCGTTCCGGCGCGTGCGTCGATAGCATCGTCCGCACCCAAGAACGCGCGCGCTGGTTGTGTTTTGTGCCATAGCTGAGCGAGTACAACTACTACAATATGACGAGGTTATGGATATCGAAGCGCTGCACCACGTCAGCATCCCCGTAAGTCATTTGGAACGTTCCAAAGAGTTCTATCGCGACATTCTCGGCCTGCGTGAAATACCTCGGCCGAACTTCCCGTTTCAGGGCGCCTGGTTCCAGGTGGCCGGCCGCCAGGAACTCCACCTCATCCTGCAACACACCGATGTCACTTATCGCGTGAACAAAGGTATCGATCCGGGCGACCTGCATTTCGCGGTGCGCGTCAAGAGCTATCGAGCAACCTTGGAATTCCTCCGCTCGAAGGGTTACCGCGAAGATGCCGATGCTTCCGATCTCCAGCTGCTCCGCGCGCTGCCGCGGCCCATTACGGGATACCCGCAGATCTACATCCTGGACCCTGACCGGCATTTGATCGAGATCAACGCCGACGCCCTGGACTGAAATAGCCGACAGCCCCTAGCCGCAGGCGCTGGCGCGATGTATAGTGTTTGGGTCCCGAATACCCACGGACGAGGAGAACTGTTTATGAAGTACTCGCGTAGAGACTTGGGCCTTCTGCTTCCTGCTCTGGCGGCTGGCAGGGCTTCGGCGCAATCGGCAGAGGCGCCTGGCGTAGAGAAACTACCGCTCTTGACCACAAAGTCGTATCTCTATGACCAACTGCCCGTCACCACCAATGGGAAGAACAAACAGCGCCGCATGTTCACCGGCAAAACGCACACCGGCTTCAAGATGGAGAGCCACCAGAGCGACATTGCGCCCGGCGAAGTGAATCACCCGCCCCACATGCACCTGCGGGAAGAAATGATGCTGGTGCGTATCGGCACCATGGAGTTGACGATCTCCGGCAAGCCGTATCGGCTGGGTCCGGGCGACGTGGGGTTCATCGGTTCCAACGAGCTGCACAATGCCAAGAACGTGGGAACTACGCGCGCCGAGTACTTCATTGTCAACATTGGCAGGGACGACGTATGAAACGCCATTTCTTGGTCATCGGAGGGATTGTTTTGGTGCTGGCCGGCGCGCTCGGAATCGGTTTGACTCTGTTTGGCCAGCGGGCGGTGGTCCACGCGGCGACGGTAATGGCGCCGCGCTTTGAAGTGGACCCATTGTGGCCGAAGCCTTTGCCCAACCACTGGATTCTGGGCCAGACGATCGGCGTTTCGGCCGACTCCCACGACCATATCTGGATCATTCACCGCCCCGGCTCGCTGGAGACTGGTGAACAGCATGCGACTACCACTCCGCCCATCGCGCAATGCTGCATGGCGGCGCCGCCCATTTTGGAATTCGATTCGGCCGGCACCCTGGTGGGGCACTGGGGCGGAAAGGGCGAAGGCTACGACTGGCCCGACTCGAACCACGGCATCACCGTTGACAGCAAGGGCAATGTTTGGATTGGCGGTAATGGACGCGGCCCTCAAAGTGGACGCGGCGCAGTCAATGGGCAGGATGAAGAAGTCGGCGGCGTCGCCAGCTTCCACGACAACATGATCCTGAAGTTTACGCACGAGGGTAAATTCCTCCTGCAGATCGGCAAGCCCAGCCACAGCAAGGGTAGCAACGACATTGAGAACCTGCGCCTGCCGGCCAAGATCTTCGTCGACGAGAAGCGGAACGAGATCTATGTCGCTGATGGATACGGCAATCATCGCGTGATCGTATTTGATTCCGAGACCGGCAAATATAAGCGCCATTGGGGCGCGTATGGTCATAAGCCGAGCGATGCCGACCTGGGGCCGTATAATCCCGATGCGCCAGTGGCCCAGCAGTTTCGCAACCCGGTGCATTGTGCCATGCTGGCACACGACGACTTGCTGTACGTCTGCGACCGCGCCAATGACCGCATCCAGGTGTTCAAACCGGATGGGACGTTCGTGAAGGAAGCGTTCATCGAGAAGCGGACGCTCGGTTCCGGCTCGGTTTGGGACATGGCGTTCTCGGCCGATCCGCAGCAGAAGTACCTTTACGTATCCGATGGTGAGAACGGCCGGATACACATTGTGGACCGGGACTCCCTTGAGGTACTGACTTCCTTTGGCGAAGGTGGACGGCAACCCGGCGAATTCTACGGTGTGCATAGCATCGCTACTGATTCCAAAGGCAACATTTACGAGACCGAAACCTACCGCGGGCAGCGCGTGCAGAAGTTCGTATACAAAGGCATGGCGCCCGTGACGACCAAAGACCAGGGCGTGGTGTGGCCGAAGAAGTAGGTCGGTTTTCGCAGCAGGGAAGAAAGCGGGCTAAAGCCCGCCGCAGGGTTAAGCCTGCCCCACAAAAAGCTTGAAAACTTTCCACGCGCGGAACTGCGAGCAGTGGCGCGAGTGGCTCGCCAGGCACCACGCCTCTGAATCGGAGGTGTGGCTGCTATTTTACAAGCCTCATACCTCGCGCCCATCTATTGCTTATACGGATGCTCTCGATGAGGCGCTGTGCTTCGGCTGGATCGACAGCTTAATCAAGCGCCTGGACGACGATCGGTACGCCAGGAAGTTCACGCCGCGCAAGCCGGACAGCCGATGGTCGGACGTGAATCGCAAGCGTTACGGGGCGCTGAAGGAAAGCGGGCGAATGACGCCGGCTGGTCTCGAGCGGCCGCCCACGGAGCGAAGCTATGGCCTGCCTCCGCCTGTGCCGTCGAGGGTCCCGCAGTATATCCAAGAAGCTATGAAGAGCAGCCCAGCAGCGCTGAGGTTTTTCGAGAACCTGGCGCCATCACAACGGCGGATGTACATCATGTGGGTCGATTCCGCCAAGCGGCCGGAAACGAAGGCACGGCGTCTGGATGAAGCCATCCGTGCCCTCGCAGCCGGCAAGAAACTGGGCTTGAAATGACGGGAGGGCACGGCTAGCGCGCACCGGCTACCATCAGCTCACGCTCCTGAACGGCGGGTGTGGGACTCGCGAGAGTGGCGGTGGAACGGACAATTTGTGGCTTCGTCGCGGCCGGTTCCGGTCTGACGATTTCAATGCGGCCGTTGAAATAAGCCCCGTCTTCAATTACGATGCGGGCCGCTTTAATATCGCCCACCAGCTTGGCATCCTTGCGGATGTCGATGCGTTCGGTCGCTTCGACGTCGCCTTGGACGGTTCCCTGCACGTCGACTTCGCGGGCTTGTACACGGGCGTGCATGGTACCGTTGCGTCCAACAGTCAACTTCTGTTGCAACGCTTCCACGGTTCCTTGCACGAAACCCTCGATCAAGAGATCTTCGTTGCTGTAGATCTCGCCTACAACCTTCACGGCGGCGCCGATTACAGCCGGGCTCTTCTGCGACGACTCTAAGTCGGTTTTCATGGTGGGTGTCGGCATCATTTGTGTAGTCTCCTTTTTGTTTTGTACGGAATTCGTCGTTGTCTTCGTGGCGCCCGCGGTGGGCGGGGTAAATGATTTGGGGAGCTCTTCGTCCGGTCGGTTATTCCACATTGCGTCTTCCTCTTTACCTTTTGGTGTTTGCCCGATTACCTGTCAACCTGAACCTGAAAATTCGGGCGCAACGTCATCATGGGGCCGAATGCTTTAAGACAAAAGTACTAAAGGTTGAGGGTAGGTACTGGAAGTTGCTCGATTGCCGGCCGCACTGATAACGTTCGATATTAACCTTGGATAACACCCCAGTACGGATCAACCTTCCAGGACTTTTCGAATCACTCTTTGCCTGCCAAACTACCAATCAGTTCGAAGAACCGCGGCTGAGAGTCGCGAAAAAACTTTCTACTTTAAGGAGTCAACCAAATGTCGTTTTTGCGGAAGGTGAACGAATCAACCATAGTAGTCGACGAGCCTATCAATGCGGGAGAACCTGCGAAGCCCGCCGCACCCAGGCTGAATACGGGTACAACCACCAAGACCAACACGAACACGAACATCGAAGGAGCAAGGCAATTTCTTTCAGCGGAATTCGCGGACGACTTGCGCAAGCGCTGGGATGGCGTTCAAGCCGCGTTCGTGGATGAGCCGCGCGAAGCGGTGGAACAGGCCGACGAACTGGTGGCTTCCACGATCAAGAAACTGACGGAAGCCTTCAACGAGGCTCGGAACAATCTGGAAGGCCAGACCCGCGGCAACCAGGTAGACACCGAAGACCTGCGTATCACCCTGAAGAAATACCGCTCCCTTTTCCAGAAGCTCACGACAGTCTAACGCGAGCGGGCTGGGCGTAGCACCGCCCCACCATCATTCGTCGCGCAGGGACTCGATTGGGTCGATGCGCATCGACTGGCGGGCTGGCAGATAGCAGGCCAGCAACGCCAGGGCGGCGAGCAGCAGCGGAGTACCGACGATGAGCATCGGGTCCGAGGTGCTGGTTCCGGAGGTTCGGGCGATTTGCGCCAGAACCGCGGAGAGCACACGGATTCCAGCCAAGGCGCCGGCGATCCCCAGGATCGCGCCGACGCCAATCAGGACCGCGCCTTCCTTCATCACCAGCCCCAGCACATCGGTGCTGCGGGCTCCGAGGGCGACGCGAATTCCGATCTCCTTCCGCCGCTGGGTCACGGAGTACGCCGTGACGCCTGCCAAGCCGGCCGAGGCCAGAATCAACCCGAAGATTCCGATACAACCGTACGTCCACAAGGCCACCTGAACTGGGAACAACAAATCGGCGATTTCCTCGGTCATAAGGCGAGCGTTGAATGGCGTGAGACCATCGTCCATGGCTGCGATTTCGCGGCGCGCCGCACCCAGGGCATCGGCCCCCGGCGCCCCTCGCACAATCAACGTCACTCCCAGCAGGCCCGGCTGGGCGTAGTCAGCCGGATGCAGTGGAAGGTAGAGTACCGGAGGCGCATCGGCTGCCACCAGGTTCAGGCCATCGCGCACGTTCTTAGCAACTCCCACCACTTCCAATAGCTGCGTCTTCCCCGTGAGGCGCGGGCTCCGATCGGCTCCCCCGTTCACGATCACACTAAACGTGGCAACTCCTTCGGTGCCGAGTTCGATGCGTCGGCCTAGCGGATCTTCTCCTTTCCAGCATACCTGCGCCAATTTCTCGCTTATGATTACCGCCATCGAGCCGTTGGCTTCGTCTTCTTTGCGAAAGCCGCGGCCGCGCAAGATGGGAATCCCCATGGTGTTGAAGAAATCTCTCTCCACCGCGTGTTTGGTCCCGAGGTGAATCGATTTCGTTTCCCCCGGCCCCTCGGCGGCGAAGGTCACCCGCGGCTGCCCCATCATGGTCATCGGGACGGTATCCGCGAAACTCGCAGCGGCAACAGACGGCATTTCCTTCACGCGATTGAGCAGCTTCGGCAGGAAATCGGCAGCTCGTCCGCCCGAGTACCCGTCGCGGATCGGGTCCACCGAGATCAGCGCCAGGCGCGCCGGGTCGAATCCTAAGTCGAGTCCAACCATCGATCGGTGGCCGATGACCATGAACCCCATGATCATCAATAGGGCCAGTGACCCAGCCACCTCCGAGAGCACCAGCAGGTTGCGCAAATTCAAGCGGCGGTGCCGGCAGAGCCGGACCTGGCCGCCTTCTTTCAGCGCCGGTGTCAGATCGGGGCGAGTGGCTTGTAGGGCCGGCGCCAAGCCGAACAGCAGCCCGGTCAGCCCGGTCAGAGCGATGGTGAACCAGATGACGCGTGCGTCGGGCGCAAAGTTGAACGTGAGGGGCATGGGCGTGGGCAGCTTCTCCTGCGAGCCGAGGTGCATCAGCCACGTGGCCAGCAGAAAGCCCAGAACACCGGCGCTCACCGCCACCAGCATGCTTTCCGTTAGCAACTGGCGAATCAGGCGGGCGCGGCCGGCGCCGAGCGCGAGGCGAATCGCAATCTCTTTCCTGCGGTCCATCGCCCGCGCCAGCGTCATGTTGACCACATTGGCGCACGCAATCAAAAGGATCATGCCGCCGAGCAGGGTCATGAAGCCGGTGACCACAGGCAGGTCCTGCTGGCGGATCGGCAGCAGTTTCCCTCCGGGTAACAGCCGCACGCGCCCGCCTTTCTGATCGCGATCCGGATCGCCGTTCTCCTGCTCCAGTTGGCGTGCCAGGGCGTCGAGGGCGGCCTCGGCGCGAGATGAGGAGACGCCCGCGGGTAAGCGGCCGACCATGTGGAAGATGGCCCGGTCGTGGCGTTCGAGCGTTTGATCAGCCAGTTCGGGCGCCAGGCGTCCACCGACCGACACCGGCAGCCACAGATCCGCGCCATACACCATGGGGGACGCGCCTTGAAACTCCGGTGGCGCGATACCGATGATCGTGCATGGTTGGCCGTTCACGCGGAGTGACTTTCCAAGCGCCTTCAGGTCGGACCCGAGGTGGTTCTGCCAGTAGCGGTAGCTCACCACCACGTTCGGCGATCGGCCGGTTTGCTCCTCCTCGCTGCTGAAGAAACTGCCCCACGCCGGGCGCACGCCCAAAGTGGAAAAGTACGAGGCCGAGACCAGGTGTCCCCAAATGCGTTCGCTGCGTCCGCCAAGAGTTACGCCCAAAGGCACCGGCGCGGCATATGCCGTCGTGCCGGTGAAGAGGTCGGTGCGCTCGCGATAGCGCCGGTAATCGGGATAGGCGATGGGGGCTTCCATGGTTACCAGCTCGCCCGGCTTGAGCGCACCGGGAACGTCGCGGCCGATGAAGCCATTTAATTCGCTTTATGCCCATGTCGCCACACCGATGCCCAGCGTGAGGGAAAGCAACGCTACGGCGGTGAATCCCGGCGAGGCGGCCAGCGTGCGCAGGCCATAGCGGACGTCTTGCCACAGGTCATGGGTGTGCATTCCTGCTTTCGACACCACCCGACGCTGAAATGTTCCCTGTTAAGTGACCTGGCGCGGCCGCCCCGTGGGATGGGGCATTTCCGACGACTTTCATCGAACTGTAATTGTCACCGCCCGACTAGTTGTTACTCTAGTAGGCTGCTTAGCTTCCGGTCACGACAGCCCGAGGAATAACGAATGGCCGCATTTCCCAATCGAGTCTTGCTCGTCGGTTTTGGAGCGGTGGCGCGCTGTACGCTGCCCATTTTAGTCAAACACCTCAGTATCGCTCCCAAGCGCGTTACCATCATCGATTTTGAGCCAAACGACGCCGCGCTGAAGCCTTGGATCGAGCAGGGCATGACGTTCCTCAAGGATCGCGTGACATCAGAGAACCTGGGGAGCTTGCTGGGACAGCACGTCTCGACCGGGGACCTCCTCATCGACCTGGCGTGGAACATTGACTGTTGCGAAATCGTGCAGTGGTGCCACGACCGCGGTGTCCTCTATGTGAACACGTCGGTAGAGCTCTGGGACCCCTACGCCGGAGCCCCCAACAAGCACCCGACCGAGCGCACGCTCTACTGGCGCCACATGAATCTGCGGCGGATGATCTCCACCTGGAGCGAGCCAGGGCCGACGGCGGTGATCGAACACGGAGCCAACCCCGGCCTGATCAGCCATTTCACCAAGCACGCGCTCCTGGACATCGCGCAGCGAGCGCTGACGGAAAAGAAATTCAGCGGGGCTCAGCAGGAGAGCATCGCTCACCACGCCAAAGCGCAGAACTTTAACTATCTGGCCCACCAACTCGGCGTCAAGGTCATACACTGCAGCGAGCGCGACACGCAGATCACAGATGAACCCAAACAGGTGAACGAGTTTGTGAATACCTGGAGCGTTGAGGGCTTCCGCGAGGAGGGGACCACGACAGCCGAGATGGGCTGGGGCACACATGAAAAAGAGCTGCCCGCCCTCGCCTTCGAGCATCCGAGCGGCCCGAAGAGCCAGATCTGTCTCGCGCGGATGGGCATCAACACATTCGTAGCAAGCTGGGTGCCACCGAATCACGATGTCGTCGGCATGATCGTACGACACGGCGAGGCGTTCACCATCACCGAGAAACTTACCGTTTGGGAAAACGGCAAGGCGATCTATCGCCCCACAGTCCACTACGCGTATTGTCCGTGCGACTCGGCCATTGCCTCGCTTCATGAGCTTCGCGGCTACGACTACCGGCTGCAACCCCGCATTCGCATCATGACCGACGAGATCATTGGCGGAGAAGATATTCTGGGCGCTTTGGTGATGGGCCACCCGTACCAATCGTGGTGGTGCGGAACCGATCTGGAGATCGAAGAGTCGCGCCGCCTGGTACCGCACCAGAACGCGACCACGATGCAAGTAGCCATTTCGGTAGTCGCCGCCTGCATGTGGATGATCGAGAATCCGCACCGGGGGTTATGCGTGCCGGATGACCTGCCCCATGAATACGTGTTGGGCGTGAGCAAACCTTATTTGGGCAAGTTCATCTCGGTGGCCTCGGATTGGACGCCGCTGAAACACTACTCCAACGCCTTTAGTGGATTCAACAACCCGCAGATCGACGCGTCAGACCTGTGGCAGTTCAAGAATTTTCTGATCACGGAAGGGGACGGCGTTTGAACCCCGGCAAGGCGCGACGCGATGGACGCTAACAAATAAGCTATGGACCATAAGAAACTGCTTCAACTCGCCAGGAAGCACGGCACCCCGCTGGTCGTCGTGGACCATAAGGTGCTACGGGAAAACTACGAACAATTCCGAAAGTACCTGCCGCGCGTGCAGGTTTACTATGCGGTGAAGGCTAACAACGACCCTGCGATTGTGCAGACGTTCTACGATGCCGGAGCCAGTTTCGACGTCGCCAGCGTGGCTGAATTTTTGACCGTTCACGAAAAGATCAAGCATCTTCCAGCGAAACAGCGGCAGGATTTCATTTGGGATCGCATCATTTACGCCAACCCGATTAAAGCCATTGAAACGCTCCAGCGGTTGGATCCGTACAAGCCTTTGGTCACCTACGATAACTATGAAGAGGTGATCAAGATCGCCCGCTATGCGCCGCATTCGGGCCTGGCGCTGCGGTTGCGCGTCCCGAATACGGGATCGATGGTGGAGTTGTCCAGCAAGTTCGGCGCGCTGCCTGGGGAGGCAGTGGACCTGATCGCCTTCGCTCACAATAACAAGCTCGTGGTGGAGGGGCTGAGCTTCCACGTTGGCAGCCAGTGCACGAACCCGGCGAACTACAGCCAGGCGCTGCACCTGGCGGCGAATATCTTCTCAGAGGCTAAAGCGCGGGGCTTCGATCTCAAGCTTCTCGATATCGGTGGTGGTTTTCCTGCCCACTACGACGATACGGTGCCTCCCTTCCGGAGACTCGCCAAAATGATCAACGCCGAGTTGGATCGTCTCTTTCCGCAACCGATCGAAATTCTCGCCGAGCCGGGACGATTCCTGGTCGCCTCCGCAGCCACTGCCGTCTCCCAGATCATCGGCAAGGCCTTCCGTGAGGGCAAACTCTGCTACTACATCAATGATGGCATCTATCACACCTATAGCGGTGTGATCTTCGACCACGCCCAGTACCCCCTGAGGAGTTTCAAAAAGGGTCCCTCTCAGATCTGCTCCGTTTTCGGACCCACATGCGACGCCCTCGATACCATCAGCCTGACGGAGCAGCTTCCAGACCTGGAAATGGGCCAACTCCTCTATTCCGAAAACATTGGCGCCTATTCCCGCGCCAGCAGCACATCCTTTAACGGCTTCCCGCCGGCCAAGGTCGTGCATGTGAACCAGTGAGGCGGGCGGCGCACGCGGCTGCGACACCCGCAAAAGCACTGTGCCCTGTGGTTATGGCTCGGTAGCGGACGCCAGGTTGAAATCCCGTCTTGCCAATCCGGAAACGTTGAGCTTCTTGACCAGAACTTTCGAGTTCCGTCCGCTTTGGTCGTATTTCTCGCGGCGCTCCGGTGGAAGATCATCGCGGGTACCTTCGGCAAAGCCGACCTTCGACTGGAAGTAAGAAAACGCCTGGGTCGACAGTGCGAGCAATTCCGTCAGACCAGTTTCGTGAGCTTTATTCTCGATGAAGTGAATCAGCTTCCGCGCGATGCCCTGGTTTTCGTGCGCGGGATCGACAAAGAGACTAGCAATTTCGCCCTGCTGTTGCGCGGGATAAACATGCAGCGCCACACACGCGACCGGATTTTTGTCGATTTCGAAGATGTAGTAATCGATCAGGTTCTTCTCAATTTCGGCGCGCGTCCGCCGCATGAGCTCCTCGGCTTCCACTGCCTTCTTGGTCAACAGCTGGATGGCCCGAATGTCTTTCTTCTTGGCCGGGCGGATCTGTTCGTATTCGTTGGCGTAAATCAGTGTGCCGATGCCCTCGTTGGAGAACACTTCCGCGAGCAGCCCCTCGGCCTCGCGGCCATTGACAATGTGGACGCGCTGCACGCCCGCGGCGCAGGCGGCCGCCGCGTGGCGAGCTTTGGAAAGCATTTCCCCTTCAAATCCGGCGCCCGCGGACTGTACCAGCTTTTGCAGATCTACTACCAGAATCTGGCGAATCAGTTGATGGTTGTACCGCAGGCCGTCCTCAGCGGTTATGAAGATCAGTTTGGTGGCCTTCAAGGCTTCGGCTACCGCCAGTGCGACGCTGTCGGAGTTGGCCCGATACGTCTTTCCGTCGCCATCAAAGCCGAGTGGCGGAATGACGGGAACGATACCCTGATTCAGCAACGTTTGCAGAAGTTCAGCGTCGATACGCTCCACCTTTCCGGTAAGCAGGTGATCGACGCCGTGGATAATGCCCCACGGGTGCGCAACGATGGCATTCGCATACGCCGCGCGAAGGTCGTTGGCCGAAAGCCCTTGCATGATCTCGTGGGTGAGGCGGTTGGCGGCGTCTATGGCCAGCTGCAATGTCGGGGCATCAGTCACGCCGGTGCCATCGAGGTTGGACGCCTGAATATTCTGCTTCTCGGCGAGAATCCTAATTTGCTCGGCCGCGCCATGTACGAGCACCACACGGATGTTCAAGGAACGCAGCACCGCAACGTCCAGGAGGATATTGGCGAAGTTCTCGTCCGTAACGATGACTCCATCCACCGCGATAATGAATGTCTTTTCCCGGAATTGCGGGACATATTGCAGAATCCCGCGCAGGTCGGTTAGCTTCACGATTGCACCTGGAAGAGAGGTTACTATTGCTCGTGCAGATTACCCGGGGGCCTCACAAGAGTTGGCCGGTTTTCCGGCTGATCCGGTTTGCGGCGGGCCTCGACCGTGAACACGCGCTGACGCATGTCGTGGTATTCGGAGGTGGTCACTACGTATTCCGTCCGCGCAGGAAGGATCTTCTGAATCTCTTTCTGGGCGTTCTGAATGCGGTCACTGTCCATGGGATGTGTCGAGAACAGGCGCGATACAGTACCCGGCTTCTGGCGGTTGAGGGCGCCCAATTTCTCCAGGATCGTGATCTCGCCGGTGGGGTCGTATCCGGCGGCGTACGCATACTGCAAGCCCAGGTAGTCGGCCTCGGCTTCATCCTTGCGGGTGAAGCTCAGAAAGGTCATCGGAACCAGCACGCTGGCTCCCTGGCGCGCGGCTACTCCGGCCCAGCCGCCCAATAGCACGCTTAGGGGAATCGTCGACAGATTGGCAAGCTGGGCTTTGGTCTCGCGCCGCGTCGAATGGCGGGCCGCCACATGCGCGATCTCATGCGCCAGAGCGCCCGCGAATTCATCTTCTTCTTCAGCCATCTGGATAAGGCCGGTGTTGACGAAGACATAGCCGCCGGGCAGCGCAAACGCATTCAGGTCGTCGGCTTCGATAACTCGGAAGGTGAAGGGCACCTTAGCGTCAGAGTTGCGCACCAGGTTCTGGCCCACGCGGTTGACGTATTCGGAGATCAGCGGATCGTCCAGAAGCTTGGCCTGCCGCGCGACTTCCGCAGCCAACTGCTTCCCCAGGGCGATCTCCTTTTCGAGCGAGTAGAAGTTAATGCCCTTACCGACGTCGCGGTTGCCGATCTCGTTCGGATCATCCTTCTTGTTGTCGGCTGCGCGGACGGAGCTCAACAGTGCCGCCGCCAAGATCACCAGGCCCAGAGGTCGCATCCGTATCGCCATAGATCATTATTAGCGTATCGTGGAATAAATGGAAATGGAATTAGCATCTCACACAACACCTGTGAATTCCGTACCACTATGGGAGCAGTATGCCGACCAGTTTCCGGTGCGCGAGCGGCTTGTGTACCTGAACCACGCCGCGGTTGCCCCGCTTTGCCGGCCCGCGGCGGAAGCCATGAAGAAGCTGGCCGACGACTGTCTCCAATTCGGCTGCCTTCACTACGACCAGTGGATGGCTGCCTATGAAGGGGTCCGGATCGCTGCCGCGAGGCTGATTGGCGCGCACCGCTCGGAGATCGCCATCGTCAAAAACACCTCCGAGGGTATCGCCACCGTTGCCATGGGTTTGGATTGGAAGGCGGGCGACCGCGTAGTCGGTTTTCAAGAGGAGTTCCCCGCCAACTACTTTCCGTGGAAGCGGCTGGAAGAGCGGGGAGTTGTGGTGACCTGGATGTCGGTGAAAGACCCCCTCGACCGGATTGACGAAGCCTGCCGTGGTGCCCGCCTTCTCTCCATGAGCTTTGTCCAGTATTTAACCGGATATCGTGCTCCCCTTTCAGCGATTGGTGAGATCTGTCGTCGTAACCAGTGCATTTATATGGTAGATGCCATTCAAGGACTGGGTGCGTTTCCGATCGACGTGCGCGCTTCGGGCATCCATGCGCTCGCGGCCGACGGACACAAGTGGCTGTTGGGGCCGGAGGGCTGCGGCATCCTGTATATCGATCAGTCGCTTCAAGAGAGGGTCTCCCCAATAGAATTTGGCTGGTACAACGTGGCCCGATATGCCGATTACACGGCACACGACATGACCCTGCGCCCGGATGCTGGCAAGTACGAATGCGGAACGCTTAATACAATTGGTTGCTTTGGATTACGGGCAGCTATTGAATTTTTACTTGATGTAGAAATCGAGCGGATTAACCCAATTGTAATAGGCCTGGCGGACCAAATTGCCAAGGGCGTACTAGCCAAAGGCTACGAGCTTGCGGAGGAGCGAGCACCGGAGACGAGCGCCGGCATTGTGAGCTTCCGCAAGGCGGGTATTGAGGCGCGCGAGATCGTGCGGAAGCTCCAGTCGCAAGGCGTGTTGGCTGCGCCGCGGGGCGGCTGGGTCCGGACTTCGCCGCACTTCTACGTCAGCCCGGGCGAGATCGACCGCATGCTGGAGGTACTGCCTTGAGAATCTGGCGGCTAGTTTTTGTTCTGTTGCTGGCGTGGTGCACGTTGGCTGCGGTGCCTACGCCGCAAAGTCATTTCGGGCACGAGATCGGCGCGGACCGCACGGTTCTCGATTGGGACAAAGTGGTCACCTACTTCCAGGCGCTGTCGCATGCCAGCGACCGCATCCGTTTCGAGGAACTGGGTAAGAGCACGGAAGGGCGGCCGTTTATCGCGGTCATTATTTCGGAACCGGAGACCCTGCGGCATCTCGAACGGTATAGCGAGATCCAACAGAAACTGGCTGACCCGCGCAAGACCACTCCCGCCGAAGCAGAGAAGCTATTTGCGCAGGGGAAGACGGTGGTAATGATTACGTGCTCGATCCATGCCAGCGAACTGGCTTCCACGCACACCGCTGTCGAGTTCGCCTACCGCCTGCTCACCGAAGACAAGCCCCGCTACCGGGCGATTTTGCGGGACACGATCCTCATTCTGGTTCCCTCGCTGAACCCGGATGGCGTGGACATCGTGACGCGCTGGCACCGCAAAACGCTGGGCACGGCTTTTGAAGGCACCAATCCGCCGGAACTCTGGCATAAGTACACCGGGCACGATAACAACCGCGACTGGTACATGTTTACACAGCCCGAGACACAGTTAACGGTTTCCAAACTGCACAATGTGTGGCATCCGGAAATCGTGTACGACGTGCACCAGCGCGGCTCGTTCGCCACCCGCATGTTCGTGCCGCCGTGGCTCGATCCCACGGAGCCCAATGTTGATCCGATCGTGATGCAGGAAACCAATATGATCGGGACGGCCATGGCTTCCGACCTGACGGCGGCCGGCAAAACGGGGATCGCGATTCACGCGGCGTACGACTTCTGGGCGCCCTCGCGGCACTACCAGAGCTTTCATGCGGGGATCCGGATTTTGACCGAATCGGCCAGCGTACAGCTGGCATCGCCCATGGATATTAAGCCCAGCCAGATCCTCGAAACGGAGCTGGGCTACAACCCGCGCGAGCGTTCGTGGAACTACCTGGAGCCGTGGCTCGGCGGGACTTGGCGCCTGCGTGACATCATCGATTACCAGCTCATCGCGTGGGAGTCCTGTCTCTATAACGCGGCCTTACACCGCGAGGAATTGCTGCGCAGTTTCTACCGCATCGGCCAGCGGCAGGTGGCGCGGAACGACCCCTGGGGATTTGTGATACCAGCCAAGCAGCGCGACCCGGGAGCCACGCGCAAACTGATCGAGACGCTGCGCTTCGGCATGGTAGAGGTCGCCAATGCAGCAGATGGCAGTGCGGTGATCCCCATGCAGCAGCCGTATAGCGGCTGGGCGAAAGCGTTGCTCGAGCGGCAGCAGTATCCCGAAGAGCACCTGTATCCCGGTGGGCCTCCCAAGCGGCCCTACGATGTGACGGCGTATACGCTGCCGCTGCTGATGGGCGTGGATGTGGAAGCTATTCGCCAGCCGATGGCATCGGCCGGTGAGTGGCAAGCGGCCAAGCCTGTGGAGGGTTCGCTGCTGCCCGCAGCCGACAGCGATTCCTGGATGTCGGTGAATCGCGCCTGGAGCGCGGGCCGCTCCGTGTGGCGCGATCCGGCAACCGGCGATTTCTCGCTTGCAGCACGGGATGGATGGAAGGAACTACGACGGCCGCGCATCGCACTCTATCGCTCGTGGGTTCCCAACATGGACGAAGGCTGGACGCGCTGGCTGCTCGAGCAATTCGGATTCGCTTACACGAGTGTGCACAATGGCGACCTGCAGGCCGGCAACTTGCGCCAGATGTTCGACGTGATCGTGTTTCCCGATCAGAACGCCGGCACTATGGAAAGCGGATACCGCCCCGGCGCCATGCCCGAGGAATACTCCGGCGGGCTGGGGCAGAAGGGCGCAGACACTATACGGGAATTCGCAAACGCCGGGGGCACGCTGGTGTTTCTCAACAACGCGTCGCAGTACGCCATCGAGCGCTTGAAACTGCCTGTAAAGACCGTGACCGGCGAAAAAGGGTTCTACTCACCGGGTTCGCTGCTGAACGTCCGGCTTGACACCCGGCACCCTCTCACGCGCGGAGTCCCGGCGCAACTGGCGGTCTGGAGCCAGGAGAGCCCGGCCTGGGAAACGGACTTGCCCGTAATTGCCCGCTATCCCAACTCGGGCGTGCTGGCATCCGGCTGGCTGGAGGGCGAAAAGGTCATTGCCGGGAAAGCGGCCCTGGTGGATGCCCCGCTGGGGGCGGGCCGCGTGGTGCTATTCGGCATGCAGCCGCAGTACCGCGGCCAGAGTTACCGGACGTTCAAGCTGTTTTTCAACTCGCTGCTGGAGTAGTCACAAGGCCAGCCGCTTCACACCTTCGCGAATGGTGCGTTCGCCGATTGCCGTAAACCCGAGCACGAACTCGTTCCCCGGCGGCTCGGTCACGTAATACTCGTTGGCACTCGTCAACTGTACGCGGTTGCCAGCCGCATGCTGGCCGATGCGCGCATCATCGAATCGGACCATCACGTGCATCCCGGCAGCCTCCCCGAACAGTTGTACCGATTCGCCGAATTGCCGTTCCAGCGATTCCACCAACACCTCGCGGCGCAAGCTGTACAGCCGGCGCATGCGGCGGATGTGGCGTTCCAGGTGTCCTTCGCTCAGGAAATCGGCCAGGGCGGCCTGTTCCAGCACGGGGGAGTGGCGGTCCGCCAGCCATTTGGCGCGGGCAAACGCCGGCACCAGTTGCGGCGGCGCGATGATGTATCCCAAACGCAGGCCCGGGAACATGATTTTGGAAAACGTCCCGATATAGATGACCGCGACGCCGCTCGCCAGGCCTTGCAGCGAGGGCAGGGGAGGGCCGCTGTAACGGTATTCGCTGCAATAGTCGTCTTCGATAATGACCGCGCCGCGTTGGCGGGCCCAGGCAATCACTTCCAGCCGGCGCGCCAGGGTCATCGAGACTCCCATGGGAAGCTGGTGAGACGGCGTGACGTAAATGAGTCTCGCGGGCTCGTTGCAGTGGCGGACCACCACTCCCTCGCCGTCAATGGCGAGAGGGTGCAGCCGGGTTCCGTGCGCGGTGAACACGCGGTGCGCGCCGCGGTAGCCCGGGTTCTCCATGGCAACGTCGTCACCGGCTTCGAGAAGCAGGCGGGCGCACAGATCCAGCGCCTGTTGCGAGCCGTTCACTACGATCACCTGCTCGGGTGTGCAGTGAACCGCCCGCAGGCGGGACACATACGCCGCGATCTCCGAACAGAGCCGCGCGTAGCCCGCTGAATGCTCGGCATAGTCGAATATCGCGTGGCTCGGTTTTCTCAGATGTCGCATCAGGAGCCGCCGCCAAAGCGGGAATGGAAAATGAGGGAGGTCGGGTGTCCCCGGCGCAAAGTCGATTACGCCGGGCGGTGCGTGCGGGCGGCGATAGTCCGCGGTCAGCCCTGCTCCGTAGCGGGAGAGCCGGACCGTGGCGGCCTCCGACGGGCCCGCCCTGGCAACGCCGCGCACCTTCAGTAAATCATCGGGAAGGTTGCGGCACACAAACGTTCCAGAGCCGTGCGAAGTCTCCAGGTAGCCCTCGGCCAGGAGCTGCGCGTACGCCTCGGTTACGGTGCTGCGGGAGACTTCCAGGGTGAGCGCGAGCTCGCGTGTGGACGGCACAGGGTCGCCGCGCCGGAACCGGCCCGTGAGAATACCTCGGCGCCACTGTTCATAAATCTGCCGATGCAACGGCGTGGAAGATGCATGGTCGAGGATGGCTGCGAGCCGCATAAGTGGACTGGTTAAGAATAGCAGAAGTGGATCTTTCGTCCAACCAGTCCGATCGCGTATAAATGGGATGTATGAGCTCATTCACTCCCACCGATCGCACACGCGTCAAGCGCAGGCCGCAGCGGGCCATCTACTCACGAGAACAGGTTTACTCGATATTGGATGAGGCGTTCGTGTGCCACGTGGGATTTGTCGTGGACGGGCGGCCCGTGGTCATCCCCACAGCGTACGGCCGCGCGGGCGACCAGTTGTACATCCACGGTTCCGCGGCCAGCCGGATGCTGCGCTCGTTGGCCGAAGGTATTGATGTGTGCGTGACGGTGACGCTGGTCGATGGATTAGTGCTGGGTCGGTCCGCTTTCCACACGAGCATCAATTACCGTTCGGTCGTCATCTTTGGAAAGGCGCGCCTGGTCACGAACCGCGAAGAGAAACTGGAAGCGTTCCGCCATTTCACCAATCATGTAATTCCGGGCCGTTGGGAGGAAGTGCGGCAGCCTACCGATCAAGAACTGGCCGCTACCAGCGCGCTGGTATTGCCGCTCGAAGAAGTTTCGGCGAAAGTGCGGACTGGCGGGCCGATCGATGACGAGAATGACTACGCGTTTCCGGTGTGGGCTGGCGTGGTTGGCGTGCGGGCGGTGACCGCCGAGGTTAAGCCGGACGAACACGTGCTGCCAGGGATTCCGGGTTTCGATATCGGGAGGTTGCGGAGGTTCAAGTAAAAGGCAGCGCTTACTTCTTGGCTTTGGCCTGCTTATAAGCCTCCCGAATCCCCTGGGCCTGGCGCGCGTGCGATTCGGCGTGCGCCGCTCCGCCCTCCACCATCGACGCCAGGGTCACCGGGCCCCGCTCGCTGTGAATACCGCTACGAGCGAAAACAGCTTCTGGCAACTCTTTTAGCAGTTCGTAGTTCTCCGCCCGCAGCCGCCGGAAGGTCTCGAGCGATTGCTTGGGCTTGCGGCGCGCATAACCCAGATTGCGCGCCCAGGCATCCTGATCGAACCCTGTTAAGGTTGGGTTCTCTTCCGCCACCACCTGTCGCATACGGTGCCCATACACCAGCTCACAGTCCGCCAGGTGCGCGATGATCTGCCGAATGCTCCACTTGTCAGGAGAGGTAACGAAATCCTCTTCTTCACCGAAAACGCCGGTCATCACCACTGCCAGCAGCTCTGGGCCGCGGCGAAATCGTTCTAAAAGCACTGGTATCTCGGGCATGGTTCAGTAGTAATCCGCGCAGCTCATGTAGTAGCCGCACTTCTCACAGAGCAGCTTGCATTTGCGTTCCGTCAGGCGCGTGGAACACACCGGGCAGTACAGCATAGGCTCGTCTTCCTGTTTCGGCGTGGCCGGCTGGCCGGTTTCCGATTGGCTCACGAATGCACCGATTATAACGCGCGCGGCGGCAGTACAATAGAGAGAATATATGGGACCGAGAGCGGTAGTGTTGGCGCTTACGCTGACGGCGGCAGGCTGGGGACAACAGAAGAATCTCGATCGCCCGGTGCACTTGGATTTTCGAGGAACGCGCGGCGCGGTGGCGGGAGGCACGGAATTCGCCACCGATGCCGGGATGCGCATGTACTACGCCGGCGGCAACGCCGTAGATGCCGGCGTGGCCGCGATGCTGGCCGGAGCGGTGACGGAGTTTTCGCACTTCGGCTTGGGCGGCGAAGCCCCCATCCTGGTGCGCACGCGCGAGGGTAAGGTCTGGGCGATTGCCGGTGTGGGCACGATGCCAAAGCTCGCCACCGCTGATTTCTTCCGTAACCACAAGCTGCAGCCCGACGAGACTACCGGGCCGCCCGAAGAGAACGGCTTGAAGGACTGGGTCCCGGTGGCCGGTATTCTTCCGGCGCTCGTGCCTGGAATGGTGGAGGCGGCTCTGGTAACGCTGCGCGAGTTCGGCACCAAGTCGTTCGCCGAGGCCGTGGAACCGGCTATCGAGTTGGCCGACGGATTTCCGATCGATGAAGTCCGCGCTTCGAGCATACAGCGGAGCATGAAGTACATCATGAAGTGGCCGGCTTCGCGGCAGGTGTATCTTCCCAACGGCCGCGCGCCGCGCGTGGGCGAGATCTTTCGCCAGGCCGAGCTGGCGCACACCCTACGCTCGATGGTGGAAGCCGAAAAGAAGGCGTTGGCTGCGGGCGGCAACCGCGATAAGGGCATCGACGCGGTCCGCGACTATTTCTATCGCGGCGAAATCGCGCGCAAAATCGACGAGTTCTCCAAACAGAACAATGGCTTCTTACGGTACGAGGATATGGCGGCCTTCCGCCTCTCGCCTGAAGCTCCGGTTTCGACGAACTTCCACGGCTATACGGTTTACAAGCCCGGCTTTTGGAGCCAGGGACCAACCATGATCGAAGCCCTGAATATTTTGAACGGGTTCGACCTGGCCGAGATGCGGCTCAATTCTGCGGACTATATTCACACCCTGGTAGAGGCGTTGAAGCTGGCTTATGCGGATCGCGACACCTATTACGGCGATCCGAAATTCACGCAGATCCCGGCCGACCGGCTTCTTTCGCGAGACTACGCCGACGAGCGCCGAAAGCTGATCGGGGCTGAGGCCTCGCAGGAGTTTCGCCCGGGGAAGATCGGCCCACACCCCCCGCTGCATCCTTCCCGCTCGGAGATCGCGCGCTACAAGATTGATGACGCGCTGGCCGCTAAAGACACAACTTGCATCGACGCGATCGACAAGAACGGAGTAGCGTTTTCTGCGACGCCCTCTGGCGCCTGGATGCCGTCTTACATCGTTGGAGACACCGGTATTCCGCTGACGCAGCGGGCGCAGAGTTTTCTGCTGGTGCCGGGGCACCCCAATGAATTAGCCGGCGGCAAGCGTCCGCGCGTGACTCTCAGTCCCACGCTGGCGACCCGCGGCGACAACACTGTGCTGGCGCTTTCGACCCCTGGAGGCGACAACCAGGAGCAGGCGCTGATTCAGGTGCTGTTCAACGCCATCGAGTTCGGCTTGAACGCCGAGTATGCCGTGGAGACGCCGCGCTTCCAGACGCGCCACTTGGTGGCGAGCTTCGACAATCACGCGATGAGCCCCGGCGATCTCTTGTTGGACGAGCGGACCGCACCTGCCGTGATCGCCGAACTCCAGAAACGGAAACATCACGTGGAGACGCGCCCGCCCTACGATAGCGGTGCCGCGCCGTCGCTGATCCGCTTAAATCCCAGCGGTATTATTGAGGCAGGATCCGATCCGTTCTACTACCGCGCCGCGCGCGCATGGTAGGGCCGCTATTCGACGAGCCGTCCACATTTGACCGCGATGGACTGGCCGCGCGCCTGCAATCGCTCGCCGCGGAAGGCGTGTACATCGGCGGCAGTTCCTGGAAATACGAAGGCTGGCTGGGGCAGATCTACACGCGCGACCGGTACCTTGCGCGCGGCCGTTTCTCGCGCCAGCGCTTTGAAGCCGAGTGTCTGCGCGAATACGCCGAAACGTTTCCTACGGTATGCGGCGACTTCGCCTTCTACCAATTCCCGAGCGAGGATTTCTGGCGCAAGCTGTTCCGCCAGACGCCCGCGAGTTTCCGTTTCGCTTTCAAAGTTCCGGAACAGATCACGTGCAAAGTGTTTCCGTCGCATGCGCGCTACGGCCCGCAAGCCGGCAAGGAGAACGAAGCCTTCCTGGATAGCGGCGCCTTTCGCGAGATGTTCCTCCGGCCGCTGGAGGCCTATCGGCAGCAGGTTGGCCTGCTGATTTTCGAATTCGGCTCTTTCAGCCGCAGCACCTTCGCGGAGCCAGGCGAGTTTTTGGACCGGCTAGACCCATTCCTGTCGGCGCTGCCTCCGGAGTACCGCTACGCTGTAGAGATCCGCAACCCGGAGTTTCTGGAAAAGGACTATTTCGCGTGCCTGCGCAACCATCGAGTGGCACATGTGTATAATGCGTGGTCGAGGATGCCCGAGCTGAGGTACCAGATGGCGATGCCGGATTCGGTGACCACGGACTTCCTGGTAAGCCGCGCGTTGCTGCGCCGGGGCCGTTTGTATGAGCAGGCAGTGGGACTGTTTGAGCCGTACCGGGAAATCCAAGACCCCAACCCCGAGGCCCGCGAATCCATGCAGATTCTGATCGGCCGGGCTCGTGAAGACAAGCGGATGTTGTTCCTGTTCGTGAACAACCGTTTAGAGGGCAACGCCCCACTCACGATCCTGTCGGTAGTGGAGTAGGGAGAACGGGCCGCATGATATACTTTGGCTTCACACCACCACCGGGCCCGTAGCTCAGTTGGTTAGAGCGCTACCTTGACACGGTAGAGGTCTGGCGTTCGAGTCGCCACGGGCCCACCATTGTTATCAAAGACTTCCCTCTAACTCAGCACTAATCTTGCGTGGCGTGAGGTCCATTTGAGGTCAAATGTGCACCAATCTCAAACCTCTCGAGCTGGTGCCGATTTGGTAACTATCTCAAGACGACATGAACCCCGGTCAATCCTTTAGATTCTGAATGACTTGCCGGGCCGTGGTATCCATGGGGGCTGTTCTCGTGATCGTTGTTGTAGCACGACAACATTCAACTCTCTTATCAGGGATGCCTCCCACGATGCCCATTATCAGGATGGCCCGCCCACGCCCTCAATGCGTGGTCGCAACGAAAAGTATCGCTGGAGAAGAAAAAGCGAAACCAAAAGGGGAGTTCGGACGTCTTTATAATTGAAGAACTCGGTTCGGCTGCCGGCGCCCCGGGCGCAGTTTCCGAAAGATTCCTCCAAATCCAGTTAAGGAAGGTGAGGTATGCTTTCGCAAACCACCGCGCGGCCTGGGCCGCTCAATCAGCTCAGAGGCGATTCCACAAATCCCATCGCAAAGCGAGGCCGCGGATGACCAATTCACCGCAGTCCCCGCAAATCCAAGTTTGGCCAATCGACAAATTGGTCTTTTACGCTCGCAACCCGCGCAAGAATGATGCCGTGGTTGACCAGATGGTGGCATCTCTCCGAGAGTTCGGATTCAAAATTCCGGTGCTCGCACGCAGCGACGGAGCAGTGGTGGATGGTCACCTGCGCTTAAAGGCCGCGCGCAAGCTGGAATCGTGGCCCGGCGGCGACACGACCGCAATCCCAGTGATCCTCTGCGACGAGTGGTCGCCCGCCCAGGTTAAGGCTTTCCGCTTGGTGGTGAATCGATCCGTCACCTGGGCGGAGTGGGACACCGAACTGCTCTCTCTCGAGCTGCAGGAACTAAGCGATGCGGAGTTCGATCTAAGCCTAACCGGCTTCGACGAAGCAGAGCTTACCCGGCTACTGGTAGCGGAAGAAGCGACCGCGGGCCTGACCGACGAAGACGCCGTGCCGGAGGTTGCGGAGACGCCGGTCAATATCGCTGGCGATCTCTGGGTTCTGGGGCAGCACCGCCTGCTCTGCGGTGACGCGACTAGTGAGGAGGCCATCCACCGAGTTCTTGCCGGTAGCCTCGCAGACATGACGTTTTGCGATCCGCCGTACGCTGTTGCTTACACCGGTAAAACTGCAAGGAAGCTAACGATCCAGAACGACGATCTGGGAGCAGCCTTCTACGACCTCTTGCGCATGGCGTGCACGAACATGCTGGCAGTTACGAAGGGCGCCGTCTATATCTGCATGTCCTCGTCAGAATTGCACACGCTCTACCGGGCATTCACGGATGCCGGCGGCCACTGGTCCACCTTCGTGATCTGGGCCAAACACCACTTTACGCTGGGCCGCTCGGATTACCAGCGGCAGTACGAGCCAATTCTGTATGGGTGGCGTCAAGGGACGGATCACTTTTGGTGTGGCGACAGGAATCAGGGTGACGTCTGGTTTATCAACCGGCCGATGGCGAATCTGGAGCACCCGACCATGAAACCAGTGGAATTGGTAGAGCGAGCGATTCGGAACAGCAGCAAAACACGGGACACGATTCTCGATCCCTTTGGCGGCTCTGGCACGACGGCAATCGCGTGCGAGAAGACCGGCCGCTCGGGGCGCTTGATCGAGATCGATCCTCAGTACGCCGACGTGATCGTGCGCCGCTGGGAACAGTACACCGGCAAGCAAGCTGTTCTTGATGGCGACGGGCGGACGTTCGTCGAGATCGCCCAGGAACGTCACCCGGGGGTACGCATGAATGATCCGCTGCATACGCAGATGATCGTGGGTGATTCCCGATGATTGGTCACGGTGCCAAATTTGGGCGAAAGAAAGAGCAGGCCATCGCCGCCCTGCTCTCGTACCGGAATATCGAGGAGGCCGCCAAGGCAGCCGGGATCTCGGCCGCGACGCTTAAGCGGTGGATGCGACTTCCGGAATTCAAAGCTGCCTATCTAGCGGCTCGCCGGGAGGTGGTGCTGCACACCAATGCCCGGGTGCAGCAGAACTCTGGCGCCGCCGCCTCGGTGCTGTTCAAACTGATGGTGGACCCCACGACGCCGCCGTCCATCAGGGCGCGCACGGCGCAGTGCATCTTGGAGTGTGCCAACAAGTCTCTCGAACTGGAAGACATCGAAGTGCGTCTCGCACGATTGGAAGAGAGGCACGAAAGTGACAATGACGAGCCAGATTGACGTGATTGACGCACTTTCCGAAATACCTGGAAAGCCTCCGTGAATGGCGTTGTAGCGTGGCTTCCGAGCAACCGATGAATTGGGAAGACCTTCCGCCAAACCCGATCGGTAAGCCATTTCGGTTGAGCGTCGCGGAGTTTTCGGAAGATGATTGTAGACGCAGAGGCCCTGACTGGAAATCAACAGCGATGAAACACAGATCTACAATCCGAAAGCGTCTGGAGCGCCTGGAAACCGCCCAGCAGAAAGGAGCAAGCGCGGTTTACCGGGAGGCGTTTGTTGAGATATGTCCCGACTGTCCCGGCGAGCGACACGTGGTAATGATCGGCTCGAACGGAATACGGTCCTTTTTTCAAGAGACGCCTGGACCTGGGCCGCAACTCAGCGATTTCGGCGAGTTCGCCTTTGTCTTGGATGTGACGCCCGCTGAGATGGATGCCTGATCGGAATCCGCTCCCAGAAGTAGCCAGAGGCTGTCTCCAGGATTGGTTCCTCCGGTGGTGCGGATCGGGCCGGAGCGGTATTGTCACTAGCTCACTTGATGTCTCTGCCGCCCGGAGCTAATGTCTAAGTGGTTCCACAGTGTAGTACGGAGGACTGGGTTGAGACTACAGCGGCAGCGCGCCACGATCCTCGCTCAGAAACGCAGGAAGCGCGGCCAGTGGCACTGGCTCAGCTTCGCCAACCAGAGCGGGTTCCTGGGCGGGGCCATCGTATGGGCTCACGGGATTGATTCAGCCGTGCTCGGCGCACGGGAGCTGAGGATCAGCCACAACTTTCGTGGAAAAGTGGAAGTCTTCTGCGAGCCAATTCCCGCCCGAATCATTAAGGATCATATCCCGGCCGACCTTCGAAACCGGTTGCTTTCTGGGGCTGAGGTTCTGGAGCGGTTAGAGGGGCGGAGGGCGTCCGCCGACATCGCAGGCCGATGAACGGCGCGCATCGTCCAACTGGCATGCCAATTCGATGCGATGGCATTGCCATGGCATGAGAGTTACCTACTGTTTTGAGTAACTTGACTTCAAGTAGACAACTTCAGTGATGTTCGAGTCTTTACCCCCGAATTTGTGCCGGAACCGATAATCTGGGATCACCTGGGATCATCTGGCGGAAAGCACAGCTTTACGGCTACGGCATCGTCCGCGATCATCTGGACTGGAACATTCCCAAGGGCGGCGCCGAAGAAAATCGCGAGCAAGGCGCTTATCTTTGGCAAGCTCGCCGAGATGTGGCGCGCCGACTTCGTCGAACGCGAGGTTGGCGGCCGGGCGCTCATTGCGGCATCCACCCGGGCGAAGTATATCAACCACCTTGGAAACCACATCCTGCCGCGGTGGAAGGATA
>DASZIV010000097.1:0-2517 GCA_035948775.1 Bryobacteraceae bacterium | reverse complement strand
CAAAGCCGAATTGCTTGCCGCAACGGACCTCTTGGCCGTGCCCAGCCTCTGGCCCGAGCCCTTTGGGCTGGTCGGTATCGAAGCGGGGGCTTGGGGTGTGCCAGCCGTGGGCTATGCGGTCGGAGGCATTCCGGATTGGCTGATTCCAGGTGAGACCGGCGAACTCGCGCCGGGCGACCCACCCACGGTTGCCGGCTTGGCCGATGCCATCGTGCGTGCGCTGGAAAGCGCCGCGCATCACGCCGAGCTGCAACGGGGCGCACGTCAACTGGCGCGCCGCTTTACGCTGGAGGCGCACCTTACCAAATTGGAACTTGCCCTGATGCACGGCAGGACTACTCCATTGATGCCGGCCCATGACTGAGTCTGTGGCGTCACCATCACGCATTCTCCTGGTTTCCTTCGTCGGAAACAACCGATGGAGCGGAATGGGCAAGTGGACTCACTCTATTGCCGATTGCCTCCGACAACTGGGGCACGAGCCGACCGTGTGGTTCCTCGAAGATTTCCCGCGGTGGGCAAATCGACCGCGCTGGGCTGTCTTGTTTTTCCCGCTGGTGCTGGCCGGACACATTTGGAAGAGGCGCGGCGATTTCGATGCGGTCGTGATTCATGAGCCCAGCGGTTTCTGGTACGGCCTCATCCGGCGCATCGGATCGAAGCTTCCCCCGATGATTGCCATGTGCCACAACGTAGAGAGCAAACATCACAGAGAAATGGTCGAGTATGCCTCGCTCGGACTGGCCCGTGTCCCATGGGCGTCCCGGCTGAAGGTGCCACTGTTTCGGACCTGGCAATCTGACGGAGCGATCCGCCTGGCAGATCATGCCGTCTGTCTCTCTAGTATCGACAAAGACTATCTGCTTCGCCGGCTGCGGCTCCCGTTGCAGCGGGTCTCTCTCATGATCAATGGAGTATCACCGGAACAATACTAGGCGAAGCGGGGCCGTGGTGGCGCGCGTGTACTGTTCGTCGGCGGTTGGCTCGATGCCAAGGGCCGCCGCGTGCTTCCAGCTGTGTGGTCGAAGATCCGCGCCCGGATTTCCACGGCCTCGCTGACCATTGTGGGTGCTGGCCAGCCACCGGAAGCGCTATTGGAGGACTTCGCCAACGAAGACCGCGGATCCGTAACGGTCATCTCCAGGCTGACCAGTGAGCTGGAGCTAGTGGCCCAGTATGCAGATCATGATTTGTTTCTTCTGCCGTCACTATCAGAAGGCTCTTCACTCGCCCTGCTGGAGGCCATGGCATCCGGCCTGCCCGTGGTGGCTACGGCGGTAGGTGGCAATCCAGACATCATCACCCAGGGTGTTGACGGACTACTGTTCGCGCCGGCCGATTTCGAACAGGGGGCGGCGCATGTTTGCCGCCTGCTGGAGGATCCAGTCAGCGCGGCGCGGCTGGGGCAAGCGGCGCGCGCGCGAGCTCAGAAACTGAGCTGGCGCCAATCTTGCCAGACGCTCGTCTCTGCACTGGCAGCCGTCGGCGTCGATATACAGGGGCCGCTAACGCCAACAGGAAGACACTTGGCGAGTACCATTGGAGAGAGACCTGGCAGATGATGGCGATGGCACCGGAATCTTCGGCTCTCTCTCCGGCGATCCCGCAAGGAATCGTGCGGCGGCCGCGCGTAGCGCTCGTTTGCGACTTGGTCGAAGAGAACTGGCCGAGTATGCAGTTGGTGGCGGACATGCTTCGGCAAAATCTGGAGGCCGGTTACTCCCAGCAATTGGAGACCACCAAGCTGTGCCCGCGGATGCGCCGCCATTTCGCGTTTCCTCTGCCCGGTCCGCGCCAGTTCTGGAATAACGCCGATCGATTGATGAATCGCTTCATCGACTATCCGCTCTGGCTACGCGGCCAGCGGTCTGCGTTCGATCTCTACCACATCGTCGACCACAGCTATTCCCAGCTCGTGCATCAACTTCCCGCGGATCGAACCGTGGTGACTTGCCACGACCTGGACACGTTTCGATGCCTGCTGGAGCCATCTCGAGAGCCGCGTCCCGGTTGGTTTCGCGCCATGAGCCGAAGAATTCTGAGTGGACTCCAGAAAGCGGCGCACGTTGTTACCGTGAGCGGCGCAACGCGTGATGAGATCCTGCGGTACGGTCTGTTGCCTCCCGAACGCATAACGGTAGTTCACAATGGCGTGCATCCCGCTTGTTCGCCGGTTCCCGATCCTGCGGCCGATGCCGCTGTGTCCCAGCTTCTACCCGCCAAGGCCGCCGGGACGTTTTGGCTGTTACACGTCGGCAGCACTATACCGCGCAAGCGGCTGGACGTGCTGCTGCGGGTGTTCGCCGCCGTTCGCGCGGAGTCTCCGCCCACTCGCCTGGTGCGCGTCGGGGGACCGTTCACTACCGCCCAACTGCAATTGGTCAGGGACTTGAACATCGAAGATTCCATCTACGTGCTTTCCGGAGTGACCCCCAGTGTCTTAGCGGCGGTTTATCGCCGGGCCGATCTGCTTCTGCAAACTTCCGACAGCGAGGGTTTCGGATTGCCTGTTGTCGA
>DASZIV010000096.1:0-11578 GCA_035948775.1 Bryobacteraceae bacterium | reverse complement strand
TTCTTGCTGCCGTCGGAGAAGGTGATCTCACGGCCCGCGCCAGTATTGGTCCCGTCCTTGGCTTTATAGGCCGTGATGGTAATCTCATCACCGATCTTCAAAGTGTCCTTGGTAAAACCCGTGCGCTTGAGCGTGTTAGGCGGGTAACCTTCCAGAGCCCAAGTGGTGACTTTGCCGCTGGCGTCTTTCACGTCAACGTAAATGTAGATGTGCGGGTTGGTCCAGTCGACCTTGCTGATGGCCCCCTTGATCGTGAGAACCTGGTTCGAGTCATACTCGGCCGCAAACGAGTGGTGCGCCACAGCCGGGAAACTCGTCAGCAGCAGACCGGCACTGACCGCAAAAACATTGCAAAATCTAGCTTTCATGGCGATAAACCTCCAAAAGGCACTTGGGCGGATTCTATCGCGCGGCGACGACTGGTGTCAACGAAGGCGAAGACAAGGCGCGTGGGTGCTTCATTTCGGAACAAAGGCTGCGGCGGTCTCGTAAAAGTAGACCTATGACGAGAATTTTCGTCCGAGGCGTACTCTCGGCCAGCCTGTTGTTTCAATGTCTGTCGGCACAGCGGCCCACCAACCTACCGGGCGTTTCGATGACCGCATTACGTTTCTCTTGACACGCAATCGCAATCTGCAATATACTAATCACAGATTGCGATATGAGGCTCGGCGAAAAAATCCGGTATCTGCGGGAAATCGAAGGCACTCTCCGCGGCCTTGATCGCGAATTGTCGCAACTCGAGCTGGCCCGCCTGATCGAAAAGGAGCTCGGAAAATCCATCAGCCAGAGCTATCTCTCGCAGATCGAGAGTGGCGCGCGCCCGCATTTGACCAATTCTACACGCATGCTGCTGGCCCGGTTTTTCAAAGTGCATCCGGGGTACCTGGTAGATGACCCCGAAGGTTTTCAAAATGAGCTGATTTCCGATGTTGGCGCGCTGGAAGACAAGCTCGATCTGTGGCTGGTGAGCGGGGCGGAGAGGTTTCGCAAAGATCCGGAATTGCACCACGCGCTTCTGGCAGTGGCGCGTCACGCCGATTCGCGGCTGTGCCTGGTTCTGCTGGGCACCATTATGGAAAACCCCGGACTGGCGGAGCGGCTGATGGAAGTTCTCAAGGCTCCTGGTGTTCCCAAGGGTAGGAGGCGCTCATGAACTGGTCGGAGTTCTACTTCGTCTGTTTCCTGATTGGATTCAGCCTGAGTGCGCTTGCGGTATTAGCCGGCAGCGTGCACCTTCACATACCGCACCTGCATTTTCATCACGGCATCCACGTGCCACACGGCGGCGGACAAGCCACGCAGTTGCCATTTTTCAATTTTGGAACGTTGTCAGCCTTTCTGGCCTGGTTTGGCGGCATTGGCTATCTGCTCCAGCGCTACTCGGGCATCTGGTATGTGGCGGTGCTTGCCATCGCGACTTTGAGCGGGTTGGCCGCCGCATCAGCGGTCTTCTGGTTTGTCGCCAAGGTCTTCATCGCGCGCGAAAAGCCTCTGGACCAGGCGGATTACGACATGATTGGCGTGCTCGGCCGCGTGAGCCTTCCGATACGCGCCGGCGGCACCGGTGAAATCACCTATTCGCAGGAAGGCACGCGGCATGTCACTGGCGCGCGCGCCGAGCAAGCCGTGCCCATCCCCAAGGGCGCGGAGGTAATTGTTACGCGCTACGAGAAAGGCATCGCGTACGTACGGCCGTGGCAGGATCCGGCCGAGGAATGGGAAAGCAGCAGCCGCTAAGGAGATTTATGCCAAACGAAGTGTACGTGATCGTCGGGTTGAGCGTCCTTGCGATCATCTTGATTTTGATGGCCTTCGCCGGCATGTTCCGCAAGGCCGGGCCGCATGAGGCCATCATTGTGTACGGCATACGCGGTACGCGCGTGGTGAAGGGCCGGGGCACGTTTATCCTCCCCGTTGCGGAGAACAGCCGCGATCTTTCGCTGCAGTTGATGTCGTTCGACGTCGCGCCGCAACAGGACCTCTACACCAAGCAGGGCGTGGCAGTCACGGTGGAAGCCGTGGCGCAGATCAAGGTGAAATCCGATCCGGAGTCGATCCTCACCGCGGCCGAACAGTTTCTCACCAAGACACCGTCGGAGCGCGAAGGATTGATCCGCCTGGTGATGGAGGGCCACCTGCGCGGCATCATCGGCCAACTCACGGTGGAAGAGATCGTGAAGCAGCCGGAGATGGTGGGTGATCGCATGCGCTCCACCTGCGCCGAAGACATCAACAAGATGGGCCTGGAAGTCATTTCATTCACCATTAAAGAGGTCCGCGATAAGAACGAATACATCAGCAACATGGGCCGGCCCGACGTAGCACGCATCAAGCGCGATGCCGATGTGGCCGCCGCCGAAGCCGACCGCGATACTGCCATGCGCCGGGCCATAGCCTCACGGGAAGCTGCCGTCGCCAAGGCCCAGGCCGACCAGGAGCGGGTGCTTGCCGAGACGCTTTCGCAAACCAAGCAGGCCGAGGCGCAACGCGACCTCGAGGTCAAGAAAGCCGAATACGCCGAGATGGTGAAGAAGCAGCAGGCGCAGGCCGATAAAGCCTACGACATCCAGACCAACATCATGCTGCAGCAGGTGCGCGCCGAAGAAGTCACAGTCATGCAGGTTCAGAAGGAGCACGAGGTCAAAGTACAGGACGCCGAAATTCTGCGCCGCGATCGCGAGTTGACTGCGACCGTATACAAGCAGGCCGAGTACGAGCGCAAGCGCATCGAGACTCTGGCTGAGGCCGAGAAGCAGCGTCTAATCACCGAAGCCGAGGGCAAAGCGTCGTCCATCCGTGCGCAGGGCGAAGCCGAAGCCGAAATCATTTTTAAGAAAGGCGAAGCCGAAGCTAAGGCCATGAACGTGAAGGCCGAGGCCTACCAGGGATTCAACCAGGCGGCCATCGTCGACAAACTGATCACCAACATGCCGGAGGTCGTCAGGGCCCTGGCCGCGCCCCTAGCCAATGTGGACAAGATCACCATCGTCTCCACCGGCAACGGGGACGCCGCCGGCCTGAACAAGGTCACCGGCGACATCACCAAGATGGCGGCACAGATTCCCGCACTCTTCGAAACGCTCTCGGGCATGCCGCTCAGCGACCTGTTCGCGAAAGTGCGATTGATTGGGGACAACAAGCCGAAGCCGGACGACCAGTCCAAAGGCGCCTCGGCGTAGCAGGTAAGGAAGGGGAACATCATGGCACTCTTAGAACGAGTTTCAACACTAATCCGGGCCAATCTCAATGACCTCATCGATAAGGCCGAGAACCCAGAAGTAATGATCAAACAACTGATCCTCGATATGCAGAACCAGTTGCTGCAGGTGAAGACGCAGGTGGCGATTTCGATTGCCGACGAGCACGTGCTAGTGAAGAAATTGGAGGAGAGCGAGGAAAGCGCGAAGCAGTGGCAGCGCCGCGCCGAGCTGGCGGTCGATAAGAAAGACGACGCCCTGGCGCGCTCGGCCATCGAGCGTTCCATGAGCTACAAGAGCACGGCCGACAGCTTTCGCCAGCAGGTGGAAGATCAGAAAACTCAAGTGGAGAACCTCAAGACAGCGCTGCTGAAGCTGCAGCAAAAGCTCGCGGAAGCGCAGGCTAAAAGCGACATGTTGATTGCGCAGCACCGCCGTTCGCGGGCAATGGGCAAAGCACACGAAGCAGGGAAGACCATGGGCGACCAATCCAACTCGGCAGCCTTCGATCGCATGAAGAACAAGGTGCAGCACTCGGAAGCCTCGGCCCAGGCCAATGCCGATCTGGCTGCGGACGATGTTGAGGATCGCTTTGCGGCGCTCGAAAAACAGGATGAGATCAACCGCCTGCTGGAAGAGCTGAAAGCCAGCCGCAAAACCGGATAAGTCTTGGTAGGGCAGGCCATCGTTTTTTGTGGCCTGCCTTCCTGACCGACGACACCATCACCCGGAGCACCGTATGGATGATTTCTCTGTCTCTTACGACCGCACCACCAAGATCGTCACGGCGCTTGCCTGTGTGCTGCTGGGAATCCCAGCGGCGACGATCCACAACCTTGCGGTCCGGATCGTCGCCATTCTCACCGTGCTCGTGTCATTCGCTTTTTCGGTCAAGTCCTACAGCTACGCGGAGGGCGTGGTCGTCGTCAATCGGCTGATCGGCAATGTTCGGGTACCGCCCGGACCCCCCACGTATTCCCTCACGCGCGATGCCTTGACCATCCACGACCGGTTTTATCCAGTCACCGTACCGGCCGATGCCGTCGATGTCGACCACATCCGAGTGGTCGACTTCACTCAGGACCAGGACTGGCGGCCCACTATGCGTACCAACGGTGTCGGATTGTCGCACTACAAGTCCGGATGGTTCCGCGTTGCCAGCGGAAGAACCGTTCGCATGTATCGCGCAGATTCCAAGCGCCTGGTTCTGCTGCCCCCGAAGGGCGACGCTGCGCCAATCCTTTATGAAGTGAAGGACCCGGAACAGTTTGTCCGGTCTCTGCAGCAGGAATGGGCCGGCCGCTCGTAACCCGAAGCATCCTTTTTACGCCTTCGCGTATAATCAATTGCTAAGGAGAAGTGGCATGAGGTTCCGCTCGCTCAGTTGGTTGATTATTGCTTTTGGTGCGGCCCTGGCGGTCACGCCGGCGGTGGCGCATCACTCGTTCAGCGCTGAATACGACAGCAAAAAGGCAGTGACTCTCAAAGGAATTGTGACCAAGGTGGATTGGATGAATCCCCACGTCTATTTCTTTATCGATGTCACTGACGAGAGCGGCAGCATCACGAATTGGGCGCTCGAGATGGGGCCGCCCAACGGATTGCAGCGCAGCGGCTGGACGCGCAACACCATGAAAGTGGGCGACGAGGTCATCGTTCAGGGCACGCTCGCCAAGGACGGCAGCAAACAGGCTAACGCGCGATCCGTCACCATGGCCGACACGGGTAAGAAACTGGGTGCCGCATCGAGCGAAAGCAATAATCCGTGAGCGTGCGATTTCTGACCGGCCTGGTTGCCGTTGTCATACTCGCACCATCGGTGGCAACCCTGTCTCGTGCCCAGAATGCAGAACCAGATCCAGGGCTAAACGGCGGACGTCTGGACCGGGGTCGCAAGAAGGGTCCGGCGCGGCCCACGCCGCATTGGCCCGATGGCCGCGTCAATCTCGGCCCGCTTCCCGGCGAAAAGGGAGTCTGGGAAGGCAACGCCGGTTCCACGCTGGCCACCAACGTCCGCGGCGGTATCGATAACCCCCGCATGAATCTGCCCACGAATATCAAGATCAGTGAAGTGCCGTTCCAGCCGTGGGCACGCGCCGTGTACGAATACCGCCAGGCCACCACCACCAAAGACGATCCGCACATTCGCTGCATGGCTTCCGGTGGGCCGCGACTCTTCCACACACCCTACGGCTTCGAGTTTCTGGATGTTCCCGAGGCGAAGCTGATGTACATGATCGAAGTCGGCGGTCCGCATACCTGGCGTACGATTTACATGGACGGCCGGGCTCACCCCAAAGACCTGGAGCCGAGTTTCTTCGGCCATTCCGTAGGTCACTGGGATGGCGACGCGCTGGTGGTGGATACGGTCGGCTTCAACGAGCGTTTCTGGCTGACTCGTGAAGGCATTCCGCACACCTCGTTCTTGCACCTCACCGAGCGCTTCACCCGCACGGATTACGACACCCTCAAGTACGAGGCGACCATCGACGATCCCGGCGCCTACACGAAGCCGTGGACCGGCGGCTGGCTAATCCGCTGGCAGCCTGGCGATGAGATGTACGAGTACGTCTGCCAGGACAACAATCGAGACCCCAAACACATGTACGGCGGCGCGCGCGAATAGTCCTCAGCGGCTCTGCGCAACCGCTGACTTCGCAACAAACAGCGATATATCCACTGCCTCCGCCATCACCCGATATCCCAGATCGTTGGGGTGCAGGTGATCGCGGATGTTGTACATCGGCCGAATCTGCTTGGGATTCTCCGGGTCGCGCGTCACCGCATCGAAATCGATCACCGCATCGTAAGCTTTGCTGGTGCGGATCCATTCGTTCACGGCGCGGCGCAAGGTTTCGCCTTCCTCCGAGTAGTAGGCGGCGCCCTGGAACGGCGTCAGCGTGGCGCCGATCGCTTTAATGCCGTGCAAGTGGGCGCGCTCGATGATCTGCTTATGCGCGGCAATCAAATCCTCAGCCGTCACTGCCTCGGTTGGGGTTCTGGCTCCCACTCCGATGTCGTTGATGCCCTCCATCACGATGACCCATTTCACGCCGGGTTGGCTGGCCACATCACGATCAAAGCGAGCCAACGCGGAAACCCCCGCGCCGTCGCGTAGCAGGCGGTTGCCCGAGATGCCTTGATTGACGATCGCCAGGCCGGCCGTGGCATCCACCGCTTGTAAGCGCTGCGCCAGTTGACTCGGCCAACTGCGATCCGTATCCGGCGTAGAGGTGGCGCCATCGGTGATGGAGTCGCCAAACGCCACCACCAGCCCCGTATCGGCGGGCGCCAGCACATCCACGGACGACAACCAGTACCAGGATTGCGTGGTGGTCGGCTCGGCGATGGATGCCCCTCCCGTAAAGTCACCGGGCTTCGAAATGTAGGTGGTGTGCAAACCTGTCAGGTGCAAGGTCGGGGCCGCGGCTTCGCCCGGAACGTAAACGCTGATCACAAGGTCGCTCAGTTTGGGTACGTCCAGGTCCACCGCATCGCTCAGCACCTCCGCGCCTGGCGGGATGGTGAATGACGCCTTCCCGCTGAACGTGAGCGCGCGGTCGGAGCCGGCAACAATCGCTGAGCCTTTCTCGCGCAGCGCAATATGCGCGGCGCCCACGGTCAGCGGTGCCGCGCCGAAGGCATTCGAAAGCTGGATACGCGCGCGGCGCCCGCCGATGCTGGTGCGCACCACCATTCGGAGCGTTTGATTGTTGAGAGTGGGTGGCGGCGCGAAGGGCGGCGGCTGGTTACCCTGTGCCTGTGGAGCAGGTGCTGGCGTGGGGGCGGCCTGCGCTGGTCGCGCGAAGTTGACTCGCGGCGCTTGTGGCGACGCGGCCCACGTGGCCACCCAATGTTCCTGCGCGTCGGCGCGGTGAGCCATGCCCGCCAGCGCCATGGTTAACGTGCAAATCAAAATAGCAATTCGATCCAAGGTCCGCATCTTGTCCTCTCTATCTAATGGTCACTCAACCGCAGATTGGTTGCTCCGTGCTCATCGATATAGTCGCGATTGTTCTCGCAGACATATTCCTGCATCTGGTAACTGGGTGTGCGCCGGTAGCCGAATGTATAGGTCCACGGCTTCTCCAGCGCCACCGGGTCCTCCACAGTGACCTGGTCCCACAGAATATCCGGCCCCGCCAGGCGAATACGCTCGGTGATGCGCATTTGGTCGCTGTGCGGCATGCCCCGGTAGCCCAGCACAGACTCTTTCACGCCGATGGTGTCTACCACCAGCGTGTCGCCTTCCCAATGCCCCACCGAGTGACCGTAGAATCCCGGGGGCACATCACCAATCTTGGCTTGCGCTTCGTTCAGGTAGATCCGCCGTACCTGGCTGAAGGCTTCTTCGATAATCGTAACTCGCCCGGGTGTTTGCAGAATCTCCAGCGGGTAAATCGCAAACATCATCTGCGGCATTCCATCCGGCAGGCACATCGTGCTGGTGTTTCCGAGCGGCTCGCCGCGCTCATCCGCCGCTTTTTCCGCGGCGCGGCGCGCCTCATACTGCTGTGCGTAGGGAGCCCTCAACACCAGTGGTCCCGGCGCGGGCGGAATCAACTTGGGGTCCGCGGCGGTCTTGGGGTTCATGTTCCAGGTGCCCGCCCAGGCGCCCGAAATGTTCGGTGTTCCGCTCTTGGGCTGCGCGGAAAGGGCTGCCGGCAGCCACGCCGCGGCGACCAGCGCGGCCGGCATCCAATGGCTCCGTGTCATTGGCGGTCAAACCTCCCGCTCGGAGGGTTCCCATCCCCCAGCGTGCGCCCATCCGGTAGAGTGGCCTTCTCCAGCATGCCGCCCGCTTTTCCGTTCTTCAGCGGATTTATCAGCAGCGTAGCTTTGTCGCCCGTCTTGAGGTCGTTGAACTTCCAGCCGATTCGCGTGAGCACATTGGGGCTCGCGCACTCGATGCTGTAATGCTTCACTACGCCGTTGCTGTCGGGCACATCCAATTCAACATACGCGTGCGGGTTGGTCCATTCGAATTTGGTTACCGTGCCGGTGAGCGTAATCTGGTGGTCACGGTCGTACATGGCGAACGAATGGTGCGCCATCAAAAGCCCGGCGATCGTCAATGTGCAGGCAGCCAGCCACCAGGCCCGGCGAATCCGCATGAAGTTTAGCCCCCGGCGATGTATTATATCGGACGCGGAGGTTTCCCCGATGAAACGCAGCACCAATCGCATTCTCACCACTCATGCCGGCCGGCTCGACGGTCCGCCCGAATATCGCGACATGGTCACCGCCATGATGACAGGTAAGCCCGTGGATGTGGCATCGTTCCGGCCCAAAGTGCATAGCGCGATCGTCGATGTGCTGCGCAAACAGGCCACGGCCGGCGTCGACGTGGTCAGCGATGGCGAGCTCGGCAAGATAGGCTTCGGCGGCATTGGATATTACGGTCGCCGGCTGAGCGGCCTCTCCACGCGCAAATTGAAGCCCGGCGAAGCGGCTTTCATGGCTCTTGAAACCGGCGAGCGCATGGAGTTTGCCGAATTCTACAAAGAGCTGCCATTTATGGCATCGCCCTCGGAGCGCGCGGTCTGTTCCGGCCCCATAAACTACACCGGCGAGGAAGAGGTCAAACAGGATCTGGCGGCTTTCCGCGCGGCCTTTGCCGAGGCGGGTGTGAAAGCCGAGGACACATTCATGTGCGTCCTGGCTCCGGGATGGCTAGAGCACTTCTTCTATAACGAGCACTACTCGAAAGAGGAAGACTACATCTTCGCGCTGGCCGACGCCATGAAGCACGAGTACAAAGCCATCGTCGATGCCGGGTTCATTCTGCAGATCGACGATCCGGCCCTCCCCGATACCTACGACATGATCGTCCCCACGCCCAGCATCGCAGACTACCGGAAGTTTGCCGCGGTGCGCGTGGAAGCGCTGAACCAGGCGTTGCGCGGCCTGCCTGAGGACCGCGTGCGGTATCACATCTGTTGGGGCAGCTGGCATGGGCCGCATACCCACGATCTGCCGCTCGAGCACGTAGTCGACCTGATGCTCCAGATCAAAGCCGGCGCGTACTCGCTCGAGGCCGCCAACCCGCGCCACGAGCACGAATGGAAGATCTGGCAGAAAGTGAAACTGCCGGAAGGCAAGATCCTGATCCCGGGAGTGGTCACGCACCACACCAACGTGGTCGAGCATCCGGAAGTAGTGGCCGACCGAATTATTCGTTATGCCAACCTGGTAGGCCGCGAGAATGTCATTGCCGGCACTGATTGCGGCATGGGGTTCCGCGTGCATTCGCAGATTGCATGGGCGAAGTTAAAAGCGCTGGCCGACGGCGCAGCGTTGGCGACGAAGGAACTTTGGGGCGCGCACAAGAGCGCGCGGGGGTAGTGAGGCCGACTTGAGTCGGCAGCGGGCTTCAGCCCGCTTTCCCCGCTAGCCGCTCACTCTCTTGCCACAGCCTTCGGGCCGCGTTGTCGTCCTGTGCCTCCCTGCTCGGCGGCGTTACTTGACACTTGTAAAAATATTCGCCGCTTACCACCGCCGGCACGTCGGAGGATGCCAGATAGACAATCGTCTCCGCCCCCTGTTCAGGCGTGAGCGCAAATCTCTTGAGGAACCCGAAAACGCGCGACCCGAAGCCCTGGTTCTGATCGCCGAAGCGCGTGTTTACGAAGCCGGGGTGCAGGCTGTTGGCGGTGACGCCAGAGCCCGCCAGGCGGCGCGCCAGCTCGCGTGTAAACAGAATATTGCACAGCTTGGAACGGCCATAAGCGCGGAAGCCGCGGTACGACTTCTCCATCTGCAGGTCGTCAAAATCCAGCTTGCTGCCCTTGTGCGCGTGCGAAGAGGTATTCACCACGCGCGCCGGCGCAGAAGCCGCCAGCCGCTCGCGCAGCAGCTCGGTCAGCACGAAGTAGGAGAGGTGATTGGTGGCGAACGTCATCTCCAGGCCGTCCTTGGTCACTTGCCGTCGAGCGAACAGGGCGCCCGCGTTGTTGATGAGGACGTCGATACGCGGCTCCTCGGCGGCGATTTCGTGTCCCACCTGCTTAATTTCCGCCAGGTGCGAGAGGTCCGCGTAGTAAACCCGGTGCGCCACCCCCGGACGGATCTCCCGCAGCCGCGCCAGCGCCGCCTCCCCGCGGGCGTGGTCGCGAGCCACCAGGACGATGCGCGCCCCCATGCCCGCCAGCTTCTCCGCTGCGATCTGGCCGATGCCCGAGGTGCCCCCCGTAATGACGACGGTCTTCCCGTTCATGGTGAGTTCCATTTTACGACTGCAAGGTTGTGGTGGCCGCTGTATAATGTCCCAATGAAAGTTCTTACCGTGGCTGTAATCCTGTTCCTGATGGCTACGTGCGCCTTGGCCGCCGATGTCGACGGCAAATGGAACGGCACCATCTCCACGCCCAACGGCGACTTCCCGCAAGCCTTCACGTTCAAAGCCGATGGCCCCAGCCTGAGCGGTGCAATGGCCGGCCCCGATGGAAAAGACATTGCCATCAAAGACGGCAAGGTGGATGGCACGAATATCTCATTCACGGTCACCCTCGATTTTGGCGGAATGACCATTCTGCTGAGCTATAAGGGTGTCGTGGCGAAAGACGAGATCAAGTTCACTGGAGAGGCCATGGGCATGCCCTTCGATCTAGTGGTCAAGAAGAGTTCCTAGAGCCGCTAATGTGGGGCGGGCTTCAGCCCGCCTTCAGCGACCTGAGAAGCTTGGTCCCCCCTAACCACTACCCAAGCGTGCAGGTCTCCTATCGCCGACTTCCTCACCTCTACGCGATCGGTGAGCCTCTGTTCGTCACGTTCCGTCTGCACCATAGCCTTCCACCAGGCAGAGTGTTTTCCCCACGTCTGCGCTCCGGAAAGGCGTTCGTATGCATCACCGCTTGCTCGACGAGGAACGCGGCGGCCCCAGGTATCTGCGAATACCCGCAGTCGCCCAAGCGCTAATCGCTTCGATCCACAAGGGCGTGCCGATGGATTACTCGCTGCACGCCTGGGTGGTGATGCCTAACCACGTTCATCTATTGCTCACGCCGCAGATCGATCCTTCGGCTGCGCTGCGGAAACTAAAGGGCGCCTCGGCGCGGGAAGCGAACAAGCTGCTAGGCCTCACCGGGCAGCCGTTCTGGCAAGACGAAAGCTATGATCGGCTGGTCCGTGGCCAAGAGGAGTTCGCGCGCATTGAAAGCTATATACTGCAAAACCCGGTGAGAGCGAGGCTTGCACAATCCGCGGAAGAATACCCTTGGTCCAGCGCCTCCGGGTTTGGCGGGCTTAAGAGGGACTTGCGAAATAAGACTGCGGATGTTTTGGCGGACGGGTTTGTAGGCCCTGGTTCGGTGCACAATGCAAGCGAATCAATGCAGTTTTGGGAGGGCGCTAAGAGTGCGCCGCGCGCAGGCACACCG
>DASZIV010000095.1:0-18102 GCA_035948775.1 Bryobacteraceae bacterium | reverse complement strand
GTGCTACCTGACGGACTAACCCCTGAGTGAGTAGTCCGTCTCCAGTCATCACCGCGATATATTGCCTGCCATTCACCGAATAAGTAATAGTACTTACCGAGATACTTCCTCCCAGCACCGTTTCCCACAGGACTTTCCCGCTCTCCGCATCGAAGGCGCGGAATCGCCGGTTTAAATCGCCATTGAACACCAGGTCGCCGGCGGTGGCGAGGACTGCTCCGTTCGAGGGCACGCGGCCCGTACTCCATCGATGGATTTCGCCAGTTGACATATTGATCTTGGCAATACCAGTCAGGTTGTTGGGATCCGCTTCGGGACGCATCTTATTGACTCGTTTGCCGCCCTCAATGTTGTCGAGGCAAGTGTCCGTGAACGGCACATACAAAGAATTGGTTCCGGGATGATACGCCGTCGGCCAATAACTGCGGGTGTTGTAGAAACAAATTAGTTTCTCTTCCTTCGGTTGCTTGAAGATCAGGTCTTCGTTGAGATAGACCTTGCCGGTTTTGCCGTCGATTTTGGAGATCAGGAATTCCGGCGTGTCATATGGAAACGGCGTGGCCCAAAGAAACTGGCCCGTGCCGCGGTCGAGCGCGAAAACGCCGCCGCCTTCGCCAACCATCACGGCGAAGTCCCGCTGCTCGCCCCGTTTCACATCTGGGTTGAACCATTTGACGTACTTAGGATCGGGATTATACGCCGCGCGGAAAAGGGTTCGCTCGTGCGTGTAGTCTTCGTCCCAATCGTCGCCCGGCAGGTGTTGATAATACCAGGCCAGTTTGCCCGTCGCCGGATCTAGGGCGAGAGTGGAATTGCTATATAAGTCAGACGGCGACGAGGTTGGAATCGCGTCCCACTTACCGCCGTGGCGCGCCATCCGTGAGTTGGGCGTGGGATTGGCAACTCCCCAGTAAAGCAGTTTGCGCACGGGATCGTAGGTGCCCGGCAGTCCCCATGTAGATGCGGTCCGCTTCTCCACGGGCGCCCCGCCCCAGGTGTCTGGATTGGAGTCGCCTGGGCCCTGTGTCGTGTAGAATTTCCAAATTTCTTTTCCCGTGAGCGCGTCGTACGCGGAGATGTAGCAATTTGCCCGCAGCCCGCCGGTGCACGTGCCACCGGTAATGACCTTGCCGTCCACCACGAGGGAGCCGGAAGTGTGACCGCGCTCATCGGCCTTGGTCTGCCAGCGAGGCTCGCCGGTCTTGGCATCCAGGCCCACGACGTTACTGTCCGGCGCTGTGTACAGGACCATGTCCTGGTAAATGGCGATAGTCTTGGTTCTGGCGCTGGCGGCCTGCCCGGCATTGGCCATCTTGTGCTTGTACTCCCAAAGCAGATCCCCGTTAGTGGCATCGATCGCCTGTACTCCGGCGCCCGGCGCTACCAGGTACATCACGCCGTTGTGGACAAGTGGAATGGTCTCCGTAGCGCCGGCCCCCAGGCCGCGGGTCCAGGCCAGGCCGAGCTGCCCGACATTCTGCTTGTTCACCTGTTTGAGCGGGCTGTAGCGTTGCGCGTCGTAGGTCCGGCTATACATCAGCCAGTCGTCCGGGCTCGGGTTGACGAGCATCTCCTGGGTGACTGGCTTGTAATTGTTGACCTGTGCGAACACTGCCGGCATCACTGCTCCGGCGACCATCCCCACGGCGAGCCATGCGGCTTTGCGCATTCCTGTCCTCACTCAGCGTTGAAATTAAAGGTGCTGGAATTATATCCCAACGAGTGCGGCGCGAGACCTCCGTGGCCCGGGAATTGTGCTAGTCTCGGTGTTTCCGAATCTGCTGGAGGAACCATGATGGAGGCCTTAGGCCTGATTGAAACGAAGGGTTTGGTGGGCGCCATCGAAGCCGCCGATGCGATGGTTAAGACCGCCAACGTGGTGCTGCAAGGCAAGGAATTCGTGGGTGCCGGCTTGGTCCTGATCACCTGCCGCGGAGACGTAGGTGCAGTCAAGGCAGCGACGGATGCAGGCGCGGCCGCGGCACGCCGCGTTGGAGAGCTCGTCAGTGTCCACGTCATCCCGCGTCCCCACGAAGAGGTTGAAAGGGCTCTTCCCACCGGCGGTCTGAAGAAGTAAGGTCGATGCTCGCAGACCAAGACCTCCTTTCTATACAGGAGGTCCGCACCAAAGTCGCACAAGCCTACCAAGCCTGGCAGAAGTACCTTACCTACTCCCAAGAAAAGATCGACGCCATCGTGGAGCATGTGGCTGCGGCGGCGCGCGCCCAATCCGAACGCCTTGCCCAGCTGGCGGTGGAAGAGACCACTTACGGGAACGCCCGCGACAAACATACCAAGAACCTGTTGGCCTGCGATATCCTCCCCCGCAAGATGCGAGGCATTAAGACTGTCGGCATCCTACGCGAGTTTCTGGAAGAGAAGATCGTGGAAATCGGGGTTCCCGTGGGCGTCGTGGCGGCAATTCTCCCCACCACCAATCCCACGTCCACCGCCATCTACAAGACGCTGATCTGCCTGAAATCCGGGAACGCTATTGTCATCAGCCCGCACCCCCGAGCGCACCGCTGCACCTGCGCCACCGCAGCGGTGTTGTATGAAGCGGCTGTCGCGGCCGGCGCCCCGGAAGGCGTGATCCAATGCGTGGACACGGCCACCCTCGAAGGCACGCAGGCGCTCATGCGTCACGAGCACGTCAGCTATATTCTGGCCACCGGCGGCGCGGGCATCGTGAAGGCCGCATATTCCAGCGGCAAGCCTGCGCTCGGAGTGGGACCGGGCAACGTTCCGGTGCTCATCGATACCTCCGCTGACCTGGAAGACGCCGTGGCCAAAGTGGTGGCCGGCAAATCGTTCGACTTCGGCACAGTCTGCTCCACCGAGCAGGCCATCGTGGCGGAACAATCGCTGCGCGATCGCATTCTCGCTGTTTTGAAATCGCATCATGCCTACATCGCCGGCGACGCGCAGAAGGAATCGCTGGGCAAGCTGCTGATCCTGCCGAATTGGACCGTGAACCCGCAGTGCGTTGGGCAGGCACCCACCAAGATTGCGCGCATGGCGGGCTTCGAAGTGCCGGCCGAGACTTCCGTGATCTGCGCCGAAATCGCGGGCGTGGGAAAACAGTTCCCGCTGTCGGCAGAGAAGCTGGCACCGGTCCTGTCGCTGCACTTCGTCAAAGACTTCGAAGCCGCTATGGAAACCTGCTATGCCTTGCTGAAGTTTGGCGGACTCGGACACACTTCCGTGATCCACGCCCGCGATGACGCGCGTATCCGCCAGTATGGCCTGCGCATGCCGGCCATGCGCGTGTTGGTCAATACGTCGTCTCCCCATGGCTCTACCGGGATCACCACCAACGTCTTCCCCGCCATGACGCTCGGCTGCGGCGCAGCGGCGGGCAATGCCACGTCCGACAACATCGGCCCCTTGAATCTCATCAACGTCAAGCGCCTGGCTTATTCGGTCCGCCGCCCCGAAGAAGCGTTCCAAGGTGAAACACAGCCCCGCGCGGCAGCGGCGTCCTCCGCCCTGGTCAATCGCGGCACGGTGGTCGCGGCTGTGGAACGATACCTGGCGGCACGCGGCGTTTCTCGCCCCACCCCGGTTGTTCCAGGAACGTTATCGAATCTCGCAGCCGACGTCGTCGATCGCTTCCTGTCCCGGCGCACCGGCGGGGCTCCCGCAGGCAGTGCAGCCGCCATCGCCTGCGTGACGAATTCAGGCGGCGGCAGCTCCTGCGCCACTGGGCCCGACACCCCGCACCCTGCCGAGGCCCCCCTCCCGGCGCCGCCGCAGGCAGTGGACTTTGTTTGTGAGGCGGACGTACGTGACGCCATCCGGGAAAATCGGAAAATCTATATCGGCTCCAAAACCATCGTCACACCGTCTGCGCGCGACTTGGCTGAACCGTCTGATATTCTGGTGTTTGCCCAGGGTTGAGGTACGTTAGTGGACATAAACCTAGACACCCTAAAACGCGAGATCCTCGATCACCTCGAAGCGGCCGCCTTCGCGGTTTTTCACAGCAGTCCAGGCGGTCTGGAAGGGCTGCCCATGGTGCTATGGGATGTTCAAAAACATCCCGACTACCAAATGTTCCTCGAAGTCGCCCGCAAAAGCGGCGCCAAGCTGGTGATCTTCGCTGCCCGCGAGTTTGAAGCCGCGGAACTGGACGAGTTGGTCGATCAGATGGAGGATTGCGATCTTTCACGAGAAGAGCAGCGCGAATACGAATCGCGGCTGCGCGAGCTGCGTGCTTTCGAAGGCGTCACTTGCACGCTCGAGCTGGCTTTCGATTATGATTCCCGCCTCTACGTGTACGAGGTTCAGCCGGATTGGTATGAGGAGTTCCTCAGCCTGGAAGAGGAGATCTCCAGCCACTTTGCCGATGAGAGCGCCGATTCCGGCGATTCTCTCGGCGGCTATTTTTCGAAGAATTGAGCCCGGCAGGCGATGCCGACCTCAGCCCGCTGGCTTATTCCAGATTTCAACGCGCAGGACATCCTGTCCGTTCGCGATAGCCTGAGCCTCTGTGCGCCCGCCGCCCAAATGCTGCTCCATCGCGGTCTGGCCGATCCCGCTGCCGCACGGCGCTTCCTGACCCCGTCCCTCGAAGAGTTCCACGACCCAACGACCATGCGCGATATGCCGCGCGCCCTCGATCGTTTGCGTAAGGCCATCGCCTGCGGCGAACGAATCCTGATCTACGGCGACTACGACGTCGACGGCACTGCGTCCGTAGTCCTTCTGACCAAGGCCATCGAGCTGGCTGGGGGCTCGGCCACCTTCCATATCCCGCATCGCTTGCAGGATGGGTACGGGATGCGCGCCGAGGTTGTCGAACACGCTGCCGCCGAGGGAGTGAGGCTGATTGTCAGCGTGGACACCGGCATTCGCGCCGGCGAGGTGGTGGCACGCGCCAACCAGTTGGGTATCGACGTGATGATAACCGACCATCACCTGCCCGAAGCCGAGTTGCCTCCCGCGTTTGCCGTGCTCAACCCCAACCGTCCGGATTGCCCCTACCCCGAAAAGAACCTGTGCGGCGCGGGGGTGGCGTTCAAACTCGTGCAGGCGTTGCTCGGCAGCCTGGAATGGCCCGCCGAAAAGCTGCGGCGCGTCACCGAATCGTTTCTCAAGATGGTGGCCATCGCCACCGTGGCCGACGTGGTGCCGCTCACCGGCGAAAACCGCGTGATCGTTAAACATGGCTTGGCTGGTCTCGGCGACGTCCGCAATCCCGGCCTGCGCGCCCTGCTGGAGGTTGCCGGATTCAGCCGGGCAAACCTTCCCACGGCCCGCCAGGTGGCCTTTCAGATCGCGCCACGCCTGAATGCCGCCGGGCGCATGGATACGGCGCGCGCGGTGGTTGAGCTGTTTCTGACGTCCGATCCGCAGCGCGCCCAAGTGCTTGCCGCGCAGCTTCACCAGCAGAACGCCGAACGGCAGCAGGTAGAAGCGCAGGTCCGCGAGGCCTGCGAGCAGTTCGCCATCGATGAATCGGCCGCAGCCCTGGTCTACTATGGCGAGGACTGGCACCGCGGCGTGCTGGGAATTGTGGCCAGCCGCCTGGTGGAACGGCTGCACCGTCCCGTATTTGTGCTCGGCCGCAATGCCCAGGATGGTTTGGCCCAAGGCTCCGGGCGCAGCATTCCGGCGTTTCACCTGCTGAATGCGTTGGAGGCCATGCCCGACCTGTTCGTACGTTTTGGAGGCCACGAACACGCCGCGGGGGTAACCATGGAGTGCGGCCGCGTGGAAGAGTTCCGCGCGCGTTTCCAAGCGTACGCGGCGGGCCGGTTGACGCCCGAAGACTTTCTTCCGGAGTTAGCGGTGGACGGTGTGATCGATCTCCGTGAGATTACCGACCGCAGCGCCGCCGAAGTCTTTTCATTGGCCCCATTCGGGCACGGCAACCCTCCGCCGCTATTCGTATCGCTGGATGTGGAAGTGGCCGGCCAGCCCGCGCCGTGGAACGACAAGCACCTCCGCGTAATGCTGCGGCAAGGGACGCGCAGCCTGGCTCTCAAAGCCTGGAACTTTGCCGCGCGGCTGGGCGAACTGACCGCTGGCACGCGCGTGGATGTTGCGTTTTCGCTGGAGGAGGACCCTTACTCATTGGCGCGAGGATACCCCGGCTGGGCGGCCGTGTTACGCGATGTGCGCGCCTCCCACGCCGCTACCAAACCACTCCCTCTGGCCGCAGCTCCGTAAGGAAGCACACCTTTGTGAGCGTTTTCATCCAGTTACTGATAGTTCCATAACCATCGGTAGTATTGTCATACCATCGCGATAGGTTTACTTTCTACCCAGAGAGAGGGGAACTATGGCCACAACCGGCTATCCTATCCGGGTCGATACCGGAGCTGCGAAAGCCTTGGAGCAGCAGACTACCGGGATCCACCCGGCGCAGCATCGGCAGCGCGCTCGAAAGAGCGGGGAGTTACCAGTCGAACGGCGTGCCAACCAGCGATTTGAATTGCCCTTGGAATTCGACCTTTTCCATTTGCGGGGAGCCAAGCGATTGGCTTGGCACACATCCGGGACCACCGTCGATTGGAGCCGCAACAGCGTTCTGCTACAATGCGGCCGGAAGCTGGCAGTGGGCAGTTCGGCGCAATTGGTTGTCCGCTGGGTTGCAGGCGTCCAGTTGATCGTAGTCGGCCGGGTGATCCGCTGCGACGAAAGAGGAATAGTTTTCAAGATTCAGCGGCGACGATTCCGCGGCAAACCGTTGTTGATCGTCTCGCTGTCGCAGCTGATAAATTGGCAGCCCGCCGGGCGGCCGAATTAAGGATTGAGAAAAACTACACATGGATGTTTCGAAGATACTCGCAGAACTCCGGGCCGAACGAGCCCTACTCGATGAAGTGATTGCCAACCTGGAACGCGTCGCAATCCCCACAGGGAAGCGCGGCCGGGGACGCCCGCGCAAATATCCAGTGCCCGTAACCAATTTCCCTTCGGGCGGCGACGACACGCCTCCTTCGGGCCCGCAGGAAGACACGAAGACGGCTCGCATGGCGTAGCTCGCTGGCACTTCCAGCCGTCGGCCGCTCACCTCATTCCGCGCGCGCCGGAAAAGGAGTAGTCCCTCCCGCTTTGGCTGTGCAATAATATTTTTCCTTCCCATGGAGACAGCCAGCGAAACCTGCTACGGTGCCGGAATTCGCGTCGAGATTTTACGCGGAGTTTCGTTTACAATAAGGGATTCCAAAGTTGGCTGACCGCGTCTGAGAGGGACCCGATCCCGGGTTGATGTTGGGATGCGTACAAGAGTGTCTCGGTTACCTGTTTTGAAATGCGAACCAACCAAATGGTGGTAGTGAAAGCGGGAAGGCGCTAGGATTATGCCCCAGATCTTTCCCCGCAGCGCCAACGCGCTCGTGCGCACATCGCTCTTCGGCGCGATTTTCTTCATCGGTTTTCTCGGCTGGGCGGGTTATGAGTTGGATTACTCGCACTGGAACACTCGAGCTAGGGTCCCCCAGGAGCAGTTGGTACCTTTTAGCCATAAGCACCACGTGGGGGGCGAGGGCTTCGATTGCCGCTACTGCCATACCAGCGTCGAAACCTCCAGCTTCGCGGGAATTCCGCCCACGCAAATCTGCATGAATTGCCATTCGCAGATCTGGAGGACCAGCCCTATGCTGGAGCCGGTTCGCGCCAGCTACCGCACCAATGATTCGCTGCACTGGACGCGCGTCCACGACCTGCCGGATTACGTATATTTCAACCATAGTATTCATGTCGCCAAGGGAGTCGGCTGCGAATCGTGCCACGGGCGGGTCGACACCATGCCGCTCACGTGGGAGGAAAACGCGCTGCGCATGGAGTGGTGCCTCAACTGTCACCGGCATCCGGAAAAGTATGTCCGGCCTCGCGAGTTTGTCACCACCATGGGTTACCAGCCCGCGGGCGATCAGGAAGAAATTGGCCGCCGCCTGATGCAGGAATACCACATTCAGGATGCTCGACTTTTGACTAGCTGTTCGACTTGCCACCGATGAGCGATTCACCTAACAAACTAGATCTCGCCGCGGTACGCGCGCGGCTCGAAGGTGCGCGCGGGCGCGATTACTGGCGCAGTCTTGAGGACCTCGCCTCCCAGCCGGAATTTCAGGAGCTGTTGGTGCGCGAGTTCCCGCAGCAGGCCGTGGGCTGGAGCGACGACGAAGACAGCGCTGAGGGGCGGCGGAATTTTCTCAAGCTCATGGGGGCTTCCCTGGCGCTGGCGGGCCTGGCGGCTTGCACGCGCCAGCCTACCGAACTGATCACGCCGTATGTCCGGCAGCCGGAGGAACTCATACCCGGCCGGCCGCTGTTTTATGCAACCGCGGTAACGCTCAACGGCGTGGCCAACGGCGTACTGGCGGAAAGCCACGAAGGGCGCCCGACCAAGATCGAGGGAAACCCGGAACATCCTGCCACGCTGGGGGCCGCAGATTCGTTTGCACAAGCCTCGGTGCTGCAGTTGTACGATCCTGACCGCTCGCAAACGGTGATGTTTGAAGGCGAGCTTCGGGACTGGGGCGCTTTCTACGGTGCGGTGCGGGAGGTGCTGGCGGCCCAGGCAGCCAGCCGGGGAGCAGGCATTCGCATCCTCACCGAAACCACTACCTCGACGGTAATTGCCGATCAGATCAAGCAGATTCAGGCGTTGTATCCCGCGGCCAAGTGGCACCAGTGGGAGCCGGCCGGCCCTCACAACGCGCGCGCGGCGGCCATGCAGGCGTTTGGCCAGCCGACCAATACCTACTACGACGTGGCCAAGGCCAACGTCATCGTTTCACTGGATGCCGATTTCCTGGCATCGGGCGTGGCCAGTTTGCGGTACGCGCGTCAATTCGCGGCGCGGCGGCGGGTCCGCGGCAATCAGACCGAGATGAGCCGGCTGTATGTGGTCGAGCCAATGCCCACGCCGACGGGAACCAAGGCCGACCATCGTCTCCCGTTGCGCGCCGGCGACATTGAGGAGTTCGCCTGGGCGCTGGCCACTGGACTTGGGGCGGCCAACGGTCCAAAATCCGGGGAGAACGTCGACATCTACAAATGGATCGGGCCGATCGCACGGGATCTTCAAGCCCATAAAGGCGCGAGCCTGGTGATCGCGGGCGACTATCAACCGCCGATCGTCCACGCCCTGGCGCATGTCATGAATGCGAGCTTGGGCAATGTGGGCCACACCGTTTTGTACACCGACCCCATCGAGGTCAACCCGGTGGACCAACTGGCCTCTCTCCAGGACTTGGTAAAAGACTTAGACGCGGGAGCGGTCGACCTCCTCCTGGTGCTCGGCGGAAATCCGGTATTTAACGCGCCGGTAGAAATTGGAATGCGCGACCGCATCCGCAAGGCGCGCCTTCGGGCTCATCTCAGCCTGCAGCAAGACGAGACTTCCGAAATGTGTCAGTGGAACCTGCCCGAGGCCCACTATCTGGAAACCTGGGGCGATGCGCGCGCATTCGATGGAACCGTAACCATCCAGCAGCCTCTGATCGAGCCTCTCTATGGAGGACGCTCGGTGCTGCAGGTGCTCAACATGTTGACCGACAAGCCGCTCACCAGTCCATACGATCTGGTGAAGGGTTACTGGGCGGCTCAACACAAAAGCGCGGATTTCGAAACCTGGTGGCGGCGCGCGGTGCATGATGGCGTCGTACCGGGCACCGCATTGCCTACCAAAACACCGGCGGTTCGCGGCGGTGCGATCACCGCTCCTGCCGCCCCACGGCGCTTGGGCGGCACGCTGGAAGTGATCTTCCGGCCCGACCCCACGATCTACGATGGCCGTTTCGCCAACAACGGGTGGCTCCAGGAACTACCCAAGCCGATTACCAAGCTGACCTGGGACAACGCCGCGTACATGAGCCTGGCTACCGCCAACCGCTTGGGCGTGATGCCCGAAGACGAGCTGTATTGGAGCACCGACGGCGTCCCCATGGTCGAGCTTACGTATCAGGGCCGCACGCTCAAGGCCCCGGTGTTCGTGCAACCCGGACATGTGAACGGCGCCATCACCCTGCACTTGGGCTACGGGCGGACCAAAGCTGGCCGTGCCGGCACAGGTATGGGATTCAACCCGTATGGGCTGCGCACGTCGCAAGCATTGTGGAACGACGTCGGGCTGGAGGCGAAGAAGACTACCGGGACGTACGTGTTCGCCAGCACGCAGAACGAGCATGTTCTGGACTCGCGGCGCCACCTCTACCGCGAAGCGACGATCGAGGAGTACAAGAAGAATCCGGAAGCGGCGAACGAAGGCGCTGAAGCGCCGCCGCGCGGACTCACGCTCTATCCCGATTTCCCATACAACGGGTACGCCTGGGGAATGGCCATCGATCTCACGGCCTGCACCGGGTGCGGCGCCTGCGTGGTAGCCTGTCAAGCCGAGAACAACATCGCGGTTGTTGGCAAGGATCAGGTGCGCCGCGGCCGCGCCATGCACTGGATCCGCGTGGACAATTACTATAGCGGCGATCCGAACAATCCGAGTCTCTACAATCAACCGGTCCCCTGCATGCAGTGCGAAGATGCCCCTTGCGAGTTGGTCTGCCCGGTGCAGGCTACCACGCATAGCGCCGAAGGCCTCAACGACATGGTGTACAACCGCTGCGTGGGGACGCGCTACTGTTCGAACAACTGTCCGTACAAGGTCCGCCGGTTCAATTTCTACCTCTTCCAGGATTTCGAAACCCCCAGTCTGAAACTGATGCGCAATCCAGATGTCTCGGTGCGCAGCCGCGGCGTCATGGAAAAGTGCACATACTGCGTGCAGCGCATCAACGCCGCCAAGATTGACGCCGAACGTGCCGACCGTAAGGTGCGCGACGGCGACATCCAAACAGCCTGCCAGGCAACGTGTCCGAACGAAGCGATCATTTTCGGCAACATCAACGACCCCGATAGCCGCGTGGCGAAAATGAAGGCCGAGAAATTGAACTATGGGATGTTGGCCGACCTGAACACACGGCCGCGCACCACGTATCTGGCGGGCCTGCGCAATCCGAACCCGGAGATCGAAGGCTAGAGCACCACCACCATGGCAGACGAACAACTACTTGAGCAACCGGAATCCAAGGAAGTCATCGCTCCGGGGTACACCTTCGGCAGTGTCACCGACCAGATTTCGGCAGTCGTACTGACTAAGCACCAGCCTCTATTTTGGATCGCGTCGTTCGGTGTGGGCTTCTGCCTCTTGCAACTGCTGCTCGTGTCGGCCGTGCTGCTGTTTACCAAAGGTGTTGGCATTTGGGGCATTCGCACTCCGGTGATGTGGGGGTTTGCCATCACCAACTTTGTCTGGTGGATCGGTATCGGCCATGCGGGCACTCTCATTTCGGCCATTCTGCTGTTGTTGAATCAGAGCTGGCGCAATTCTATCAACCGTTTTGCCGAGGCGATGACGCTATTCGCGGTGGCCTGCGCCGGCTTGTTCCCAATCCTGCATATGGGCCGCCCCTGGCTGGCCTACTGGCTCTTTCCGTATCCCAACAGCATGAACGTCGAGCCCAATTTCCGCAGTCCCCTGGTGTGGGACGTATTCGCGGTTTCGACGTATGCTACGGTCTCGCTGCTGTTCTGGTTTACCGGACTGATACCCGACCTGGGTACCTTGCGCGACCGCGCCAAACACTTCATCCCGCAACGGATTTATGGAGTGCTGGCCATGGGGTGGCGCGGCTCGGCGAAACACTGGAGTATTTACGAGACAGCCACGCTGCTGCTGGCGGGCATGTCCACGCCGCTGGTGCTGTCAGTCCACACCGTAGTCAGCTTCGACTTCACGGTAGCCATCGTACCCGGCTGGCATAGCACCTTTTTCCCCCCCTATTTCGTTGCGGGTGCCATCTATTCCGGTTTCGCCATGGTGCTGGCGTTGGCGATTCCGCTGCGCGCCGCCTACGGACTGCAGGGACTCATTACCGACCGCCACTTGGAGAACGCTGCCAAGGTGATGCTGGCCACCGGCCTGATTGTGGCCTACGCCTACATCATGGAAACATTCATGGCCTGGTACAGCGGCAGCCCCTACGAGCAGCAAGCATTCTGGAACCGAATGACCGGACCCTACTCGTCGAGTTATTGGTTCCTGGTCTTCTGCAACATCGTTTCGCCGCAGGTTCTGTGGTTCAAGAAGTTCCGGCGAACGCCGGTGCTCTTGTTCATCTCGTCGATTATCGTGCTGATCGGCATGTGGCTGGAGCGCTACATGATCATCGTCAGCAGCCTGGCACAGGACTACGTGACGTCATCTTGGGGGCTGTTCCACGCGACCCGTTGGGATTGGGCCACTTACTGGGGCACCATCGGGCTGTTCCTGTTCCTCTTCTTCCTATTCGTACGGGCGCTGCCGATGATTTCGATTTTCGAAGTTCGCACCCTGCTACCGCAGGCTAAAGTCACGGAAGAGGTGCGGCGGTGAGTTCTGCCGGTGTTTACGGGGTAATGGCCGAGTTCGACTCTCCCACTTCGCTCGTGAATGCGGCGCGCGCCGCGCATGAAAAAGGGTTTCGCAAGTTAGACGCCTATACCCCGTTTCCCATCGAGGAACTGAGCGAGGTCCTCCACTTACATAAGAACAAGCTGCCGCTCATCGTCCTCTGCGGCGGCATTTTGGGAGGCCTAACCGGCTACTTGCTGCAGTATTTCGTTACGGTGATTTACTTCCCGATCAATATCGGGGGGCGGCCTCTGCATAGCTGGCCGTCCTACATCATCATCACCTTCGAGCTGACGATTCTGTTCGGTTGTCTTTCGGCCGTTCTGGGAATGCTGGCCCTGTGCGGTTTGCCCATGCCGTACCATCCGACATTTAATGTTCCGCGCTTTGCCCTGGCGTCGCGCGATCGGTTTTTCCTGTGTATCGAGGCGACCGACCCGATGTTCGATTTGGAAGGGACTGCCGGCTTCCTGGAAACGCTGGAGCCTAAAGAGGTGTCTGAAGTTGCGAATTGATTGGAGAGTGGGGTCGGTTCTGTTGGTGCTGGCCGGAACAGCCGCCTGCCGCCAGGACATGCAAAACCAGCCCAAATACATTCCGCTGCGTCCCAGCAATTTCTTCGGTGACGGGCGTTCCGAACGGCCGCTGATCCAGGGGACCGTAGCGCGTGGCCACTTGGACGAAGACACCGTTTTGTATACCGGCAAAGGCCCGGATGGCAAATTTGTGGATACTTTCCCCTTCCCGGTCACCAAGGATGTCGTTCTGCGCGGCCAGGAGCGCTTCAATGTCTACTGCGCGCCCTGTCACGGCCGCACTGGCACGGGAGACGGGATGGTAGTGAGGCGCGGCTTCCGGCGCCCACCCTCGTACCACATCGAACGGCTGCAAAAGGTTCCTAACGGATACATTTTCGACGTAATCACCAACGGTTTCGGCGCTATGCCCAGTTACACCTTGCAGATCCAGCCGGCGGATCGCTGGGCCATCATTTCCTACGAGCGCGCCTTGCAAGCGAGTGAGGCTAGTATCAACGACGTGCCTCCCCAGGTGCGCGCACTGCTTTCCCAGGGGGGCAGGCAATGACGGCTCAGGCTTTCGATTTCGCGGTTTCCCCCGAGCTTCAGGCGGATCTCCGCAAATACCGTTCAGCTGCCTGGCTATTGGGCGTCCTCGGCATAGTTGGTTTGGCCGCCGGCTGGGCCACGAATCCGGTTCAGTTTTACCGCTCTTATCTGTGGGCCTACATTTTCTTCGTCGGCATTTCGGCGGGCAGTTTGGCTTGGCTGATGACGCAGTACCTTACTGGCGGCGCTTGGGGCATCGTCATTCGCAGGCCGGCGGAAGCGGCGGCCCGAACTCTGCCCTTGCTGCTGGTCCTCTTCGTTCCCATCGCTTTCGGCATCGGCAAACTGTACCCCTGGGCCAATCCTGACGTGGTTAAGGCCGATCCGGTTCTACTGCACAAGCAGGCCTTTCTCAATACTCCGGTTTTCCTGTTGGTCAGTGCCGCTATCCTAGGCGGTTGGAGCTTCTTGAGCTGGTATCTAAACCGCTGGTCGGCGAAAGAAGATCACGACGGCGGGCTGGTGCCGCAGCGGAAAATGTCGCGTCTCAGCGCCCCGGGCCTGATCTTCTGGGGCTTTGCCGTCACCTTCTTGTCCATCTCTTGGGTCATGTCTCTGGACGCCCATTGGTTTTCAACCATGTTCGGCCTGCTGTTCGTAGCCGGCCAAGGTTTGTCGTCCCTGGCGTTTCTGATTACGGTGTTGGTGTGTCTGTCGTACCGCCGGCCGATGTCGGAGGTGCTCACGGCTCGCCAATTGCACGACGTTGGCAAGCTGCTTCTGGCTAACGTGATGGTGTGGGCGTATTTCTCGTTCTCACAATGGCTGATCATTTGGGCCGGCAACCTTCCCGAAGAAATTCCGTGGTATTTAGAGCGCCTCAGAGGCGGCTGGCAGTACGTGGCGCTGGTAATCGTTTTCGGGCACTTCGCACTGCCATTTGCGCTCTTGCTCTCTAGAGACCTGAAGCGCAACTTCAAGTTGTTGTCGGCCATCGCCGTTTTCATCTTGTGCATGCGCGTGGTGGACGTGTACTGGCAGGTAATGCCCGACGCTTCAAAGAGTGCGCTGGCATTGAGCTGGATGGATTTCGCGGCGCTCATCGGACTGGGTGGAATCTGGCTGGGCTTTTTCCTGATGCAGTTGGAGAAACGTCCGCTGATGCCGCTCAACGCCGAAGACCTGGTGGAGGCTTTGGAACATGGCCGATAAAGAGGACCTGCAACCTCATCTGCCGGACCTGTCGGATCCGGAGCAGCGTTTCGAAAAGCAAGACGTCAACATTTGGGCGATCGGCAAGGTGGGGATCGGCCTGATCCTTACCACCATCATTTCCTTATTCCTCGTTCTTGGCGTGTTCCGCTATCTCGAGCAACAGGACCGCGCGAGCCAGCCCAAGCTTCCGGCCGGCGTGGAGGCGCCCCTGCATAAGCTGCCGCCCGAACCGCGTCTGCTCGTAAACGAGCCGGATGATTTGAAGGAGGTGCGCGCCTCCGAAGAACAGGCTTTACACGGATACGGCTGGGCCGATCCACAGCACACCCGGGTAAGGATTCCCATCGATAAGGCGATTGATGATGTGGTGCAGCGCGGGCTTCCTGCGCGGACAAATTCGGATCAGGGTGCGGCGGCTTCCGTAAGCGTTCCCACGGAGAGTTCGCTCGGCCCGAAGATGCAACAGCCGGGAGGTCCGCTGGCCCCCCAGTTGGAAGGGAATCAGGGCAAGTAATGTTAGGAAAGGCAGTAGTCAGTCTGGCGGTCGTGGCCGTGGCGGCATGTGCACAGCCCGGTCAACCCGCGCCGATGCAGCAATCGTTGAGCATGAACGACCCGAATCTGAGGGTCGCTCTGCCGGCGGCACTGCAAGGAGTCGGCATCCGTCAAAAACTGGATCAGCAAGTTCCGCTCAACCTGGAGTTCCGCGACGAAACCGGCCGCGCCGTCTCGCTCGCTTCGTTCTTCCACGGCAAACCTGTATTACTGGCGCTGGTTTACTACCGCTGCCCCATGCTGTGTACTCAGATCCTGAACGGCGTGGCGAGCTCGCTCAAGGCCGTTTCGTTCGATCCCGGGCAGGATTTTGAGGTCGTGAGCGTCAGCTTTGATCCCAAGGATACGCCCGAATTGGCGGCATCGAAAAAGCAGTCGTACTTACGCCGCTATGGCCGCGCCAACACCGCCAATGGCTGGCACTTCCTGACCGGCGACCCGGCCAACATTAAAGCTCTGACCGACGCGGTGGGATTCCACTATAAATACGATGCGGCCAGCGACCAGTTCGCGCACGCCAGCGGCATCATGATTTTGACGCCGGAAGGCCGGCTCTCGCGCTATTTCTACGGCGTAGAGTTTGCGCCGCGCGATGTGCGGCTCGGCCTGGTGGAGGCGTCCGCGAACAAGATCGGAAATCCGGTGGATGAGGCGCTGTTGTTCTGTTTCCATTACGACCCGGCGACGGGCAAGTACGGCGCGATCGCCATCAACCTGCTGCGCGTTGCAGGCGCCGGGTTCGCCCTGGTGGGCGGGGTTTTTCTTTTCTTCGCATGGCGGCGCGAGTTGCGCGCCGGGCGGCAAAGCTTACGGCACGTTGGATAAGTTCACGATGGGAACGCGATTACCTCTATTTCCGGAGCAAGCATCCACGATCTCGGTGGAGGTCGACCACCTCTTGTATTACCTCATGGCGGTTTCGATCTTTTTCACGCTGCTGATCTTCGGGGCTATTCTCTATTTCTCGATTTGCTACCGGCGCAAGTCGGATACGGAAGTGCCGCATTCGGTGCACACCGGGTTCGCGCTCGAAATCATCTGGTCGGTAATTCCCTTCGGACTCACCATGATCATGTTCGGGTGGGGCGCCAGCATCTTCTTCCGCGAGCGACGCCCGCCAGTCGACTCTATGCAGATGTACGTGGTAGGTAAGCAGTGGATGTGGAAGATCCAGCACCAGGAAGGAATGCGCGAAATCAACGAGCTGCACATTCCCATCAATCGCCCGGTGAAGCTTACCATGACCTCAGAAGACGTCATCCACAGCTTCTTCATTCCGGACTTCCGTACTAAGCAGGATGTGGTTCCGGGACGCTACGAAACAACCTGGTTCACGGCCACGAAGCCCGGTAAGTATCATTTGTTTTGCGCGGAATACTGCGGCACCAAACATTCCGGCATGATTGGCTGGGTGTACGCCATGGAGCCGAAGGATTATCAGCATTGGCTGGCCGGCAGTCCTCCGGGCACGATGGTCGAAGCTGGAGCAAAACTGTTTGAAGACCTCGCGTGCGTCAACTGCCACAAGTCGGACGGCTCCGGCCGGGGTCCGTCGCTGGTGGGCGTTTACGGTTCGACCGTGAAACTGGTGGGCGGCGGCAGCGTGAGAGCCGACGACGCATACGTTCGCGAATCCATCCTTAACCCGGCGGCGAAAGTGGTGGAAGGGTACATGCCGGACATGCCGGTCTTCCAGGGCTTGGTCACGGAAGAGCAGGTTGTGCAGTTGATCGAATACGTCAAGTCGTTAACTCCGCCGCGTCCGGCGGGGCAGAATATAGCAGCGGGCCAGGCGGCTTTACCGTCTGCGGCCGCTACACCGAATCGATAGCCTATGAGCACCGTAGCAGTAGCACAGGAAACCGAGAATTACCTGACCAACGGGTACGGTCTGAAGTCGTGGCTTCTCACCAAGGACCACAAGCGCATCGCCGTTTTGTACTTCATCACCATCTCCATCTTCTTCGCCATCGGAGGCACGTTCGCCAGCTTGATCCGCGCGGAGTTGCTGACTCCACCGGGCGACCTGGTCAGTTCGGAGACATACAACAAGCTGTTCACGATGCACGGCGTGATCATGGTATTTTTCTTCCTGGTTCCGTCCATTCCGGCAACCTTGGGTAATTTCTTCCTGCCCATGATGATCGGCGCGCGCGACCTCGCGTTTCCCCGAGTCAACCTGTTGAGCTGGTACCTGCTGATCGTCGGCGGCGCTTTGGCGATCTATGCCATGATCGCCGGCGGCGTGGACACGGGATGGACCTTCTACACGCCATACAGCACCACCTATTCGAACACGTACGTGATTGCCACCGCGCTGGGTATCTTTGTGGCGGGGTTCTCGTCGATTCTCACAGGCCTAAATTTCATTGTTACGGTGCATCGCATGCGTGCGCCCGGCATGACCTGGTTCCGTATGCCCTTGTTCGTGTGGGCCAACTATGCCACGGGCCTCATCCAGGTACTGGGCACGCCCGTAATCGCCGTAACCCTGGTGCTGGTCTTTTGTGAGCGCGTATTCCACATCGGAATCTTCGATCCCCAACTGGGAGGCGATCCGATTCTCTTCCAGCACCTATTCTGGTTCTACTCGCATCCCGCGGTTTACATCATGGTTCTGCCGGGCATGGGTGTCATCAGTGAGTTGATCTCCACTTTTTCTCGAAAAGCCGTGTTCGGATACGGATTCGTGGCATTCTCCAGTGTGGCGATCGCTGTCATTGGCTTTCTGGTCTGGGGCCACCATTTGTTTGTCAGCGGGCAGTCGCTGTACGCCGGCCTGGTGTTTTCGTTCCTAAGCTATTTCGTGGCCATCCCTTCGGCCATCAAGGTCTTCAATTGGACGGCCACGTTGTACAAGGG
>DASZIV010000094.1:0-1506 GCA_035948775.1 Bryobacteraceae bacterium | reverse complement strand
GCCGCGGCTTTGTTATACCGTTCCGGCGTCGCATCGCAATTGAAGCCATGTCCGGCGCCCGGGTAAATATATCCTTCGTGCGGAACGTGCGCCGCGTTCAGGGCCTGGTCGTAAGCCGGCCACGTCGCTGCCAGTCGCGTGTCGAGCTCCCCCTGATGCACCAGGATCGCCGCCTTAATTTTCGGGATGTCCTCTGGGGCCGGAGGACCGCCATAGAACGGCGCCGCTGCCGCAAGATCAGCTCCCAGCCGCACCGCTAGCATATTGGCGGTCGAGCCCCCATAGCAGAAGCCGGTAGCGCCGATCTTTCCCGTGCAGTCAGGGCGCGACTTCAACCACATGGCCGCGGCCACCATATCCTCAGACATCTTGCTCTTGTCGATCTTGTTGAACATCTGGCCGCCCTTATAGTCGTCGCCAGGATAGCCGCCCAGAGATGTGAGTCCGTCCGGCGCAAATGCCATGAAGTTGGCCAGGGCAAACCGGCGAGCGATGTCCTCGATATGCGGGTTCAGACCCCGATTCTCATGGACCACGATTACGCCGGGCAACTTCGTTACCGTCTCGGAGCGGGTGTCGGCGCTGACAGGCCGCACGAGATATCCCTTGATGCTTCCATTGCCCTTCGCGGAGGGCACGGTCTCGTAAGTGGCCTTGATCCGGTCATCGGTGCGGGAAACCTGCTGGCCCAGCGCATAATTCGGCATCAATGCATTGATAACCGTGGCTGCCGCCAGACCGCCCGCTAGTCGCTGCACGCCCTCCATAAAGGCGCGGCGACTAATCTCACCGTGAATGAAATCGTTGTAGAGCTCTATGGCTTCGCTCGGAAGTTTGGGTTTTGTCGGTTCCATGGGTTGACTCCCGCCGCGATAATACCATCTGTTTCTGGCCGGCGCTTTTCTAGATCTCTCTTAAGAACCACCGCGAGAGAAATCATACGCGCGGCTTTGGTGAGAAGGTTGCTCGCGATTACCAACCCAGCTGGCGCATCCGCTCAAGGACGAGCGCGCTGTACTTATTCATGCGCTCCGGCCGTCGCTTCAGAGGAGCCGGCAGGATCGCAGCGAGCCGCGCCGCCTGTTCCCGACCGACGTTCCGGGCAGCGGTTCCGTCGTAGTAACGACACGCCGACTCTGCGCCATAAATACCAGGACCCCATTCGACCACATTGAGGTAGATCTCTAGAATGCGCCGCTTGCCGAGAACGAATTCGGCCACCGGTACCAGTGTGAACTCCGCCCCCTTGCGGAGGATTGAGCGGCCAGTTCCGAAAAACAGGTTTTTTACCAATTGCTGCGTAATGGTTGAAGCTCCGCGAGTGCGATCGCCTTCCAAATCGTCTTCGGCAGCGATTTGGATCTCGTGCCAATCGAACCCATGGTGCTGGTAGAAGCGCGCGTCCTCCGCGGCGACTACAGCGTGCTGGAGATCGGGCGAGATTTGGCCGAGCGGAATGAATTTGTAGCGTTCGTGATACGGAGTGTGGTGAATCCAGGCCTGCAA
>DASZIV010000093.1:0-4360 GCA_035948775.1 Bryobacteraceae bacterium | reverse complement strand
ATGTTGCTGGAGGTGTTGTCATTCGCCAGTTCGGGATCGGTGGTGGCCGCGACCGATCGCACTCCCGGCAACGCGGCCAAAGTTTGCAGAATTTGCTTATCCAGATCACGGGTTTGGTCGGGCCGATATCCCGCGAGCGTCGGCTGGACGCCGAAAGTCACAAGATGATCCGTGGCAAAGCCCACGTGCAATGACTTGAGATTGTGCAGGGTACGAACGAACAAACCCGCGCCGACGAGAACGAGAATGCTCAAGCCGATCTGGACCGCGACAGAGATTCGCCGGAAGCGCAACGGCCCACCGCCGGCCGTCATCACCTGCTGCTTGAGCGCCGGTGCCAGATTCGGACGCCAGAACTGCGCCGCCGGAGCCAGACTGAATAGCAGACTTACCAGCAGTGCCAGAGCAAAATTGAAAAGCAAGATTCGCAGATCCGGATGCGAGGAAAACGGAAGGTCCCCGGTCGTGCGGCTCCAGATCATGTTGATCAGCCACGCGGAAACTCGGGGTGCAATCGCGATTCCAAGCGCACCTCCGGCCAGGCCGAGCAACAAGCCTTCCACTAACAGTTGCTGCACCACGCGTGCGCGCTTCGCGCCTAAGGCGTAACGAACCGACATTTCGCGGATACGCCCTGCCGCCCGCACCAGAAGAAGGCTGCCCACATTGGCGCAGGCCATCAGTGCCACCAGCCCAACCATCGCCATGATGATCAGCAGCGGCTCTTTAGCATGACTGCGCAGAGGAGAAAATCCCTTGGCCCCGTCGCGCACGAACAGATGCGATTTGGTCAGGAAGCTTTCCTTGAAGCTCTCCGAACTGTGGCCGCGCTGTTTCAACTCGTCGGCGCGAATGGAATACCAGAGTGGATTGATGCCCGCATCAGCCTGCTCGCGGGTGAGCCCGGGCTTGAGCTTTCCCACGATGTTGAGCCAACGCGACTTCCGGTCTTCGAGATCGTTGAACCCGGGCTTAACTTCAGCCTTCATGGTCATGGGCGCAAACAGATCGGGAGTGTCCCCCATCACCACGCTGTGAAAACCCGGCGGGGCGACGCCGATGATCGTGAAGGGACGTCCATTGACCAGGAGGCTCTGGTTCACGAGGTTCGGGTCCGCGCCAAAGCGGCGATTCCAGTAACTGAAACTCAACACCACAACCGGATTCGCATCGTCCACCAGATCGTCCGACGCAACGAACACCCGACCCAGCGCTGGCTTTACCCCCAGCACGTCAAAATAATTGCCGGAGACTAATTCGGCAGCCACCAGTTCCGGCTGGTTGTGCCACTGCACGCCGACCTCCGTCCAGACCGTTGCCAGCAGGCCGCTGAACACAGAGTTGCGGTCGCGAAGATCGCGGTACATGGGATAGGAAAAATAGAAGCTCTCATCCGTGCGCGTACTGGTGCGTCCGTGGAAGCTGCCCGCGAATTGCAGAATCACGAGGCGATCGGTGTCCTTTACCGGCAGCGTACGCAACAGCGCCTGGTCGAGCAGGCTGAAGATGGCGGTGTTGGCGCCGATGCCGAGGGCAAGCGTGATGATTGCGACTGCGGCAAATCCTGGCGCCTTGGTTAGCTGGCGCAGGGCGTACCGGATGTCCTGGATCAGTCCGTTCATCTTTCGCCTCCTATTCGTAGCGCAACGCCACCATGGGATCGACCTTCGAAGCCTTGTTTGCGGGCAGGTAGCAGGCGAGCAGAGCCGCGGCAAAAAGCGTAGCCGCGACCGCGCTGAATGCCACTATATCGATGGTGCCGACGCCGTAGAGCAGGCCGCGCATGGCACGTCCGACGAAGCAGGCGCCTACCAGTCCCACGCCCAGTCCGATTGCTGCCAAGATGACGCCTTCTTTCAAGATCAGGCCGAGCACGTGATCCTGGCTGGCGCCCAAGGCCATGCGCAGTCCGATTTCGTGTGTGCGCTGCGACACGGCGAAGGCCATGACGCCGTAAATGCCGATCGCGGCCAGCAAGAGTGCGACGGAGGCGAAGCTGACATACAGCGCCGTCGTGAACCGGTCTCCCACCAAAGACTCGCTGACTATCTGATCCATGGTTTTGACGTCGGCCAAGGCCAGCTCAGGGTCGATAGCGTGCACGGCGCCGGCGATGCTTTTGGTCATCTCCCCAGGATCGCTCGTCGTCCGCACAGCCATCTGAGCTTGCGGCCACGGACTTTGCGCGAATGGAACATCGATCTCGGGAAAACCGTCGCTGCGAATGCCGCCATTGTGAATATTTCGGAACACACCCACGATCTGCCACTCCACTGCTGGGCCGAGCTTGGGCACACCCGGAATCAACTGTTCAACCAGGACGCGCTGGGTCAGCGGATCCACTCCTTTGAGATACCGGTTCACAAAAGTTTCGTTCACAATGGCGACGCGAACACTGCTGACCATGTCCTGATCGGTGAATTTGCGGCCCTTGACCATCTGGATCGCGAAAGTCTCGAAGAATCCGGGCGTCACCATCTGGAAGCCGGCACCGGGGCGGTCGGATGGGTTTGCAAACGGCTTGCCTGCGATGGTGAAGGGCATTCCGAAATTCGTGCCTTGCAGAGGCATGCCAGTCGCCGCTTCGGCGCGGACTACTCCCGGCAGAGACTCAATCTTCTCCACCAGTTGCCGATAATAGGCAACCATCTGTTCGGGTTGCGTCAGCCGCTTCTCGGGCACCGGAACATTAAAGGTCAGGACGTGATCGGTGCGGAACCCGGGATCGACCCGCGCCAGATTCCAAAAGCTGTGAATGGCGAGACCCGCACCGGCCAACAAGGTAAGCGCCAGGGCAAACTCGCCGACAACCAGGGACCTGCGGAGGCGATGGCGTCCGGCGCTGGTCCCGGAGCGCCCTCCTTCTTTCAGGGTCTCGTTCGGATCGACGCGCGAGGCGTGCCACGCGGGGGCGCAGCCGAACAACATGCCGGCGATCGTGGTGGCGATCAGCGTGAATAGCAGCACGGGGATATTCAGGGTCACATCTGCTTCGGAAGGAAGCGTGTAGGGCGGCATCTTCGCCATCATGACCTTGATGATGGCCCACCCCAGACTAATTCCGAGCGCGCCGCCGAGTACCGCCAGAACCAGGCTTTCCGTAAGGAACTGACTGAACACCTGCCAGCGGCTCGCGCCCAAAGATGTGCGCACGGCCACTTCTTTCAGGCGAGTCGTACCCTTGGCGAGCACCAGATTAGCCACGTTCCCACAGGCGATCAGGAGAATAAAACCGACTCCGCCCATCAACAGCCAGAGCGTTTTCTTGGCCTCCTTGGGGAAAAAGTCGTTGTGAAGTTCCTCCACGCTGGCGCCCCAGCCCTTGTTACTTTGCGGGTGGTCTTGCGCAATGCGGTTGGTCACGACTTCCATGTCGGCCTGTGCCTGCTCCAGCGTTACCCCCGGCTTCAAGCGGCCCAACACCAGCAGCCAGTGAAAATCGTGATTGATCTGATCGGGCTTGAAGGCCAGCGGCACGAAAAACTGCGAATCGAGACGATCCGTTTGACCGGCTGCAAGCACTCCTACCACCGTGTATGGATCGCTGTTCATCCGGATGGATTTTCCGATGATGTTGTGGTCAGCGCCGAGATGCTCCCAGAGCCGATGGGTCAGAATGACTTCATGATCTCTTCCCGGCTCTCCTTCTTCCGGCAGAAAGTCGCGCCCCATCAGGAAAACACTCCCCGCCATGCGCGCCATGCCGGGCGTATCGGCCCGTCCGTTGATCTGTTCCGGTTGCGCGGGAGTGGCGAAGTTGAAGCTGGCGTTCGTCCAGGCGTTGATGTCCTGGAAGGTCTTGTTCTGCTGTTTCCAATCCAGGTAGTCGCCCGCCGAGACCCCGTTGTTGTTGCCCTGAATCTTTGACCACACCATGACCAATTCGTCGGGATTAGGGTACGGCATGGGGGCCAGCAACACTGCGTAAATCACACTGAAGATAGCCGTGTTCGCGCCGATGCCCAGCGCGAGTGTGAGGGCGGCAACGGCTGTGAAACCAGGGTTCTTCCGTAACAGGCGGAAACTGTAGCGAGCGTTCTGCAGCAGCGTTTTCATAAGTCCCTCATTCGTAACGCAACGCCACCATGGGATCGACCTTGGTCGCCCGATAGGCTGGCGCAATGCTGGCAATGAATGCGACGGCGATCAGGATCGCCGCAACCGCCAGAAAAGTAATAGGATCCGTCGGCCGCACGCTGTAGATCAGGCTCGACAAAACGTGTGCCAGCGCCAGAGCGCCAGCCGTTCCTATTGCGACGCCGAGCAAGGTTGGCTTCATCGCCTCGAAGACCACCATCTGCAGCACGTCGCGCAAAGGGGCACCGAGAGCCAGACGGATTCCAATTTCGCGCACGCTGCG
>DASZIV010000092.1:0-67847 GCA_035948775.1 Bryobacteraceae bacterium | reverse complement strand
CCCGGAATCGGTGTGCCTGCGCGCGGCGCACTCTTAACGCCCTCCCAAAACTGCATTGATTCGCTTGCATTGTGCACCGAACCAGGGCCTACAAACCCGTCCGCCAAAACATCCGCAGTCTTATTTCGCAAGTCCCTCTTTTAGCCTGCCCCACACAACACAGCACTATTTCACGCGGTCGCAGTACTGGAGACACACACTCAGACCCCGAACAATCGATGAACCGTAGGTGTATACTGCCTGGAAGTAACGGTGAGTACCAGTATGCGGGGCAGATCTACTACGGCTGCGCCAAGCCGCCCGAAATTCTGGCGGCACTTTAGCGTCCGCTTCGGCTCCCTCCGGTTCTACCTCGCTTTGGCCGTGATCATCATTGGCCTTCATACTGTCGATGCCGTGGTGGTCAGCATACCCACCGTGGTAACGGAGCCGGATCAGGAACTGGCAACGGAATTCAAGAAGAAGCAACTGGACCTGTGGTCGGAGATGAACAAGCTCCTGATCGCGTTCGCGACTGTTACGATCGGCGCGATCGGCGGGTTCATGGTGAACCGCGACAAAACCCATCCACTCTCGCCACCACACCTGCGCCGGGCTGCCATGAGCTGGTTCTTTTGCGCATTGTCACTGTATTTCGGCTATCTCTCTTATCAGCAAGCCACGCAGATGTTAAAGCACGGCGTATTTGATCCGTTCACCGCGCGCCTTTGGTGGCCGGCTCGCGGTCAGTTTTGGTCCTTTCTGGTTTCCATCATTCTTTTTGGAGACTTCATTTACACCTCGATTCGCGACAAAGGAATCGAGGTATGAGATGGGAGGCGCCATGCGTCAGCGATTCTCGATTCGGCTGCTGCTTCTCGCACTGGGCGCTCTTCTCGGTTCGGGTATACGCGCTCAGTCGGACATCGTAGGAGAGGTTCTTAGCGAAAACGGATTACACAGGGCGAAGTTCCAGGTGCCGCAGGGAGTCATTCGAGTGAATCTCCCGGACGACGTGTCCGCCGGCGATAGCATTTCCGGAACAGTGTATACGGAGCCTTCCGGCAAAAATCCGAAAGAGCTGACGACGAACACCGGCGAAATTACAGGCTATGTGGTCGAGATGCCTGGTCAGAAGGCGAAGACTTCGGACAGGCATTTCCACTGGGGCGTTCCAGTGACCGTTGCCGGCGGCGTCATCCCGATTCTGCTGCGCGATCGGAAAAATAAGATCGTGGGCCACTGTAATCTGCCGATCAACTCGAATCCTGGGGAGCCGCCGCCTACCGAGATCGATCTCCCGCTCGGGGCGGAGGCGGGGTCTATGACTTCGGTCTGGGGCCCATTCGGTGGCGCTTCCGGGGCTTCCGTAAGCGTTGGCGGAAAGGACGCCGATGTAATTGCGGAGTCGCCGCGGAAGTTGGTTTTCGTAACCCCAACCGATGTGGTTGGACGATCCACGCTGCAGGTGCGGAGCGGGACGCTTTCGGCTTCGGCTCCTTTTTTCACGCTCGGCCTGCAGCTTGGCGCTACCAAGACGTCCCTGATGTCGGGAGAGACGGCCATCATGAGCGCGACGGTTACCGGCCTACAGGACCTGAGGCAGCCGGCAACGCTCATCATCGTCAACCATGAGCCCGGGACCGTGGCACTAGCAGGAGGACCCGCGCAGGAGATAACCATCCAACCCGCCGAGGTTCGCCCGGATGGGACGTTTGCCATCACCCGCGTGCTGACCGGGGTCAAGGGAGGCGCCTACCTGATTTCGGTGGCTGCCACGCGGCCGCCCTCGGCGCAGGTTCCCATCGATCGCCTGGTGGGCCGTACGGTAGATGGGTGGTCCATGGCGCAAAACGTGCCGATCTCCGCCGAGGCACGGTCGTTGATCGTCTCTGATGTGGTTGCGGCGCGGCCTCAGCTGGACAGGCTCTTGCTGTCCCAGGTTGCCTTTCGCGCGGACATTGGCACGGAGCTCGATTGGCTGGTGCGCGACTACTGCTTCAACCTGCGAGACCTAAAGCTCGGGGGCCGGTTAGCCGAATCGTTCCCGCCGCGCCACCGCCGGGTTGCCAATTCCTTCGTCCCACAAGGAGGCGCTCAGCCGGGCCGCGCCGTTTCTCTGGATGCGTCGGATGTGCGCCGGTTTTCGTTCACGCAGTTCCTGGCGCAACTGTTGGCCCGGCTGACGCCGTCCGATCCGCTCGGCAACCTGGTGGTTACTTCCCGGCCGGACCGGCAGGCCATCGCCGTGGATCAAGTCACGGGCGCCGACTATCTGACGACCCGAAGCTTCGTGTTGTCGGTGGGCAAGCACACGATCCGAGTTGCTTCGTGCAATCAATCCGTAACTGTGAACGCCAACCAACAAGCGACGGTGAGTTGCCCGCCATAGAAGAACAGACTTAGTTCAGCAGATGTCCCTGCCGCAAATAAGCCGGCGTGTCCAGGTCGTCCATGTCCAGCACCTGCTCGGGTTCAGCCATCAGCACTGGCTCGGGTTCCGGCTCCATCACGAAGACCGGCTCGGGTTCGGGCTCCGGTTCCACACGAGCCTCCGGCACGCTCCGCCGTTCGGTTTTGGCGGGTGTGAATCCGGTGGCGATTACCGTGATTTTCACGGCGTCGTCCATGGTCTCATTGAGAATCACTCCGAAATTGATCTGCACATCTTCGCATTCGGCGGCTTCGCGGATGATCGAGCAAGCCTCGTTCACTTCGTGGAGACCCAGGCGGCTGGAGCCGGTGATGTTAATCAGGATGCCGCGCGAGCCGGCGATGCGCGACTCTTCCAGCAGCGGGCAACTGATGGCTTGACGCGCCGCGTTGATGGCGGCATTCTCGCCGCGGGCCACGGCGGTTCCGAACATCGCATGACCCATCCCCGCCATGGTGGCTTTGATATCGGAGAAGTCGCGATTGATCAAGCCCGGCGTCACAATGATGTCGCTGATTCCCTGCACCGCCTGGCGTAGCAGATCGTCGGCCATCTTGAAGGCCTCAAAGAAACTGGTGCCGCGCGGCACCAGGGCCAGCAGGCGATCGTTAGGAATGGTGATCACGGTGTCGACGGTGGAGGCTAATCGGTTGAGGCCGTCTTCGGCGAGCCGCATGCGGCGCGGCCCTTCAAAACCGAACGGCTTGGTGACCACGGCGACCGTGAGGGCATCCAGCTCTTTGGTGAGTGACGCGATCACGGGCGCTGCGCCGGTGCCGGTGCCGCCGCCCAGCCCGGCGGTGACAAATACCATGTCTGCGCCTTGCAGCACTTCGACGATGCGGTCGGTGTTCTCGAGCGCGGCTTGCCGCCCGATCTCGGGGTTGGAGCCTGCGCCCAAGCCGTTGGTCATCTTGGCCCCGAGTTGCAGTTTGTTGGGAACCTGGCACGCCTCCAGCGCTTGCAGGTCGGTGTTCATGGCGTGGAATTCCACGCCCTCCAGGCCCTCGCGGACCATGCGCGCCACGGCATTGCCACCACCGCCGCCCACGCCGACCACCTTGATGCGGGCGCCGTTGGCCGCCTCTTCCTCAATTTGATACTTCAGATCGTCCATGTCCGCGTCCATGATTCCCATCGCTCTCCTTCCGCGGGCAGGTTTCCCGGCCTGCCCGGCCTATCACCGCAACACACGCCCCAGCCACCCGGCCGAATGCCGCTCGCGCTCGGCCTGCTGCTTCAATTTGGCCGAATACATGGCGAGCCCGGCGGCGGTGGTCCACTCCGGGTCGCGCAATTCTTCCGGCCAATCCTGAATCCCCATGGCCAGGCCAAAGCGCGCCTGGCACTGCAACACACGTTCCGCGATGTCGCACAACTCCGGCAGCTTCGCGCCGCCACCCGTCAGAAAGACACCGCCCAGCAAGCCGCGATCCATATTCACGCGGGCCAGTTCGGCGCGCACGAATTGGAACAGCTCCCGCGAACGGGCCTCCAAAACCTGATTCAGAAACCGCCGCTGGACGTGGCGGCGTTCCCGGTTCTCAGGCGTAGGCACTTCCACCAACACGTTATCCAGGCAGCCATCGGAAACGGCCGAGCCGTATTCCACTTTGACCAGCTCCGCGTCTTCAAAACTCAGACATAACCCTTGGGCCAGATCGCGGGTGAAATGGTCGCCCGAAACACGCACCGTGGACGCCAGCTGCATGGCATCGCCGTAATAAACCGCCAGCTCCGTGGAATCCGCGCCGATATCCACCACCGCTACTCCCTCGCGGCGATCGTCCGGCAGCACCGAGGCGAAGCAGGCGGCGAGGCCTTCAAAGGCGGTATCCTCCACCGCGAGGTGCGCCTGGTTCACCGCGCCCACCAGCGCGTTGTGCTCCTGTACGGAGGAGGTGACCAGGTGAACCCGCAACTCCATGCGAGTGGCCAGCATTTTACGGGGGTCGCGGTGACCCGGCCGGTCATCCAGCACGAAATCCTGCGGGAACAATTGCAGCACCATGCGGTCTTCGTGCAACTGCACGCGCGACGCCCGGTTCACCACGCGGTTCACATCGCGCTGATCGATCTCGCGTTCGTGGCCCAGGTCGACCACACCGCGGCCGTTGGCCCCTTTCAGGCTCTGGCCGCCCATCCCTACGACTGTCGCTTCGATCGAAATACCGGATTGGGCTTCGGCCTGACGCAGCGCGGTCACGATCGACGCCGCCACACATTTTTGGTCGGCGATGCGGCCCTTGTGCCAGCCTTCGGAAGGCGTTACGCCGTAGCCGAGGAAGCGCAGGACTCCGTCTTCCATCGCGCACACCACCATGCGAGTGGCACGGCTGCCCGCATCGAGTCCTGCTGCATATACCGGTTTTACTGCCATGGGCCCCTAGTCCTTCACCGTGATACGGTCGTCCAGCCGCAGATCGAACACCTTGGCATCCGGAGAACGCCTCTGGATCTCCGGATAGTGGGTGAGAAAGTTCTGGTAGCGCCGCGCGAAATTCGTGTCGCCCAGCAACAACTCCAGGGTACGGTTCCCCACCTGCGCCACCAGGCGGATGTTGTCCGGATCGCCGGCATCCACCTCAGAAATATCTTTGAGCAGGTAGCCCATTTCTTCCTGCACTCTCAGGAACGTACGCACGCGGTCGCGGCGCTGCTCAAGAGGATCCTTTTCCCGAACGCCGCTCAGCACCGGGAAGGCGAACTGCGCTTGCGGCGGCGGATCGAGCAGCACGCCGTAAGCATCGATGAGCAGCACACCGGAGCGGGAGCTGACGAAGGCGATGGGCTGGCGCTCGCGAACCCGCACCAGCAGCCGGTCGGGCCAGATACGGGAGACCGAGGCGTCGGCCACCCAGTCGAGGGCGAGCAACTCGCGCCGGCGCTCGCCCAGAGACAAGGCGAAGATGCTGCGCTCGAAATCCGGCGCGAAAACGCGGAACATCTTGGAGCGCGACGAATAGCGCACGCCTTCGAACGTGATCGCATCTTTATGGTTGCGCGACAGGGTGAACTGCGGGTCGGTAACCACAAACCGGCGCACCTTCAGAGCCGCCATCGCCGTGGAGACGCCGACCAGCGCCAGCGCGGCGATCGACATCAGGAGTCTCCAATTAAAACGCTTCGGCTTGGGTTTCACTTCACGCGGCATTCTTGGTTCCCGGCCCTTCCGCTTTCAACTTCTCCAACAATTTCTCCCCAGCTTGCCAAACGTTTCCGGCGCCCAAGGTAAGCACCAGGTCGCCGTCCTGGGCCGCGGCGTGCAGCGCTTCTACTCCGCGGGCAATCGTGCCGACGTACTCAGCGCCACGATGCCCGAACTGCCGGATGCGATCAACCAGCGCCTCTGCCGTGACGCCTTCGATCGGTTTTTCCGACGCGGCGTAAATGTCCATTACGAACAGGGTGTCGGCCTGGTGAAACGAGCCTGCGAATTCGTCCATCAGGTGGAAGGTGCGCGAGTAGCGGTGCGGCTGGAACAGCACATGGATGCGCCGAAACCCGCACAGGCGCGCGCCATCAAGCGTGGCCCGGATTTCTGTCGGATGGTGGCCGTAATCGTCGATCACGGTAATGCCGCGCTCTTTGCCGCGGACCTGGAAACGCCTGTCGACGCCGCTGAAACTCGCCAGCGCCTCTCGGATGGAGTCGGGCTTTACTGCCAATTCCATCGCCACCGCCACTGCCGCCATGGCATTTAACACGTTGTGGCGGCCGGGGACGTGCAGTTCGAAGCGCCCCAGGTCGCGCGTGCGGTACCGCAGGCGGAAATCGCTGGAGAAGTGCCCACTGCCGATGTCGGTAGCTTCCACGTCGGCTTGAGAAGTCGTTCCGTAGGTGATGGTCCGGCGCTTGATCTGCGGCAGTATCCCTTGGACGTTGGCATCGTCCAGACAGACGATGGCCGCGCCGTAAAACGGCACCTTATTTACGAACTCGAGAAATGCAGCGCGGATGGCATCGAGCGACGGGTAGTGGTCCAGGTGCTCGCGGTCGATGTTGGTGACCACAGCGATGATCGGCGCCAGTTTGAGAAAAGAGCCGTCGCTTTCATCCGACTCCACCACCAGAAATTCGCTCTTGCCCACGCGGGCATTGGAGCCGCCCATGCCGGCCACGCGGCCGCCCACCATGACGGTGGGGTCCAGGCCTGCGTAGTTCAAAATGGTGGCGGTCATCGAAGTAGTGGTGGTCTTGCCGTGGCTGCCGGCCACCGCAATTCCATACTTGAGGCGCATTAACTCGGCCAGCAGTTCGCCCCGCGGGATCACGGGGATCTGCAGGCGGCGCGCCTCTTGAATCTCCGGGTTCTGTTCGTCCACGGCCGAGGTGACCACCAGGGCCCGCGCGCCGGTCACGTTGGCGGCTGCGTGGCCTTCGAAGATCCGCGCGCCCATCCCGGCCAGCTTTTCGGTGATCGGCGATAGTTTCTGGTCCGACCCGCTCACCTGGTAGCCCAGATTGAGCAGCACCTCGGCGATGGCGCTCATGCCGATGCCGCCAATGCCGGTGAAGTGGAGGTGCTGGGGACGAAAAAACATTTCCTTATTGTATTGTTTCGGCTATCCGCGCTGCTGTCAATTGAAATCGCGCGCCACTTGCTCCAGAATTCCGGCGGCTCTCTCGGCGGCTCCGGGTCTGGCGAACTTGCGGGCCGCTTCCGCCATCCCCTCCAAAGCTCCGGCACGCTCGCAAAGTTCCCGCACCAGTGAGAACAATTTCTCCCCGTTCATTTCCGCGTCGCGGACCAGGCGGGCCGCTCCACCGCGCTCGAAGGCTTCCGCGTTGCGCGCCTGGTGGTCGTCGGCAGCGAATGGGAACGGAACCAGGATGGCTGGCTTGCCGGCCGCCGCCAACTCCGAAACGGCTCCGGCACCTGATCGGCACACCACCATGTCGGCGGCGGCGAAGGCTTCCGGCATGTTGCCGATGAATGGCGTTATCTCTCCATCCAGTCCCGATTGTGCGAAGGCCGCTCGCAGTTCCTCAAACCCGGCCTGCCCCGACTGATGCACCAACTGAATCGGGAATCCGGCGTTTCGAAACAGCGGCCAGCTTTCGCGGGAGGCGCGGTTCAGGGTGCGCGACCCCTGGCTTCCACCGGTAACTAAAAGGTTGAGCACGGCGCCTCGGGGCTTGGGCGGAACACGAAAGAATTCCTCGCGGACCGGCAGGCCGGTCACTTCCGTGCGGCCTTCGGGAAAATAGCGGCCGGTTTCCGGGAACGAGACCAAGGCGCGCGAGACGAACCGGCCGATGATGCGATTCGTGAATCCGGGGATGGCATTCGGCTCCATCACCACCACGGGAACGCGCCGCAACAGCGCCGCCATGACCGGCGGTCCGGCCACGTAACCGCCCATGCTGAAAACCGCCGAGGCGCCGCGGACAAATTTGCCGCAAGCCAGCGTGGTAAACGGAAGGAGCGTTAAAGTGGCGAGCTTCTGCCGAACGCCCACCCGATTTAAGCCGCCGATCTCGATCTTCTCCAAACGAAAGCCTTCCGGCGGAATGAGCTTCGCCTCCATCCCGCGATCCGTACCTACAAACAATGCCTCGTGGCCCCGGCGGCGCAGCTCGCGCGCTACCGCCAGTGCTGGTATCACATGCCCGCCAGTGCCGCCGCCCGCCATGAGGAACGTTTTACTCATGGTGGGGTCGGCCATTTGTGGCCGCAGCCGGCCTTCCGGCCGGCTGGACCCGCTGGAAAGCGAGTCCGCAGCCTGAAAGGCTGCCCCACGTGTGTTCCCCAGTCAGCCGGCATGCTCCGATACATTCATCAAAATGCCCAGCGACGCCAGCGTGCTCAGCAGCGAACTGCCGCCGGCGCTGATCATGGGCAGCGGTATCCCTTTAGTGGGCATCATGCCGAGCACCACGCTGATATTGATCAAGCCCTGGACCACAATCACCACCGTCACTCCGAGCGCCAGGTAGCGGCCAAAGTCGTCGGTCATGCGGAAGGTGGTGCGCCAGCCGCGCCACAGAATCATGAAGAAACCGACCAGCAACCCGACTGACCCGATCAGACCCAGCTCCTCACTGGCCACGGCATAAATAAAGTCCGTATGCGCTTCCGGCAAGTAGAGCAGCTTTTGCCTTCCCTGCATCAGCCCCAGACCGGCGACGCCGCCGGCACCGACGGCGATCTTGGATTGCTGCAACTGGTAGTTGGTGTCGCGCGTGGTCAGCGATTTCTCAAGCCGGCTCTTGACGCGGCCCTGCGGGTCGAACTTCTGCACGATCTTGAATTCCGGATCGAAGAACTTTACCACGCGGGCCAGCCGGTAAGGCTCCTTCACGACGAATAGGCAAACGCCAATCAACGCCACCGTCCCGGCAATAGCGCAGTAGCGCAGCTCCAGGCCGGCTACGAAGAAGACCACCGCGGCCGCGCCTCCCAGGACTACGGCGGTGCCCAGGTCGGCCACTACGACCGCAAGAATCACCAGGCCTACCGCCAGCGCCGCCGGCGCCAGCGTATAGCGCGCGTTGTTGATGGCGCGAGCCCGCCACGTCACAAAGAACGCCAGAAAGATGACGAGGGCCGGTTTGGCCAGCTCCGAAGGCTGCAAGCCGATGGGGCCGACACGCAACCAGCGATGGTGCGCCGAATCCAGCAGGTACACCAGGGCCAGCAGAAGCAGCGCGATGCCGATGGCGCTGAAGGCCACCGCCGGGTTCTGAAACTTGCGGTAGTGGGTGCGCTTCAGGGTCATCATGGCGATGATGGCCACCGCGGCCCAGGCCACCTGGCGCACCACGAAGTGCCACGTCGAGCCATAGCGCAGTTCGGCCATGATCGACGAGGCGCTGTAGAGAATCAGCACTCCGAACGAGACCATCACGAGCACGGTCGCGAACAAAATCCAATCTGTTTTGAGCCTTTGCGCCATATCAGTTTTTCGGTTGCAATTGATTCACGATCTGTTTGAAGACCTCGCCGCGGTGCTCGTAGCTGCGAAACTGGTCGAAGCTGGCGCAAGCCGGGGCCAGCAACACGGTATCGCCCGGCTGCGCGGCAGCATACGCGCGCGCCACGGCCTGGTCCAGGGTATTAGCATCCACCAGCTCCACGGCGCCGCGCAGTTGGTCGGCGATCTTGGGTGAGGCAGCGCCAATCAGCAACACCGCGCGCGCTTTGGCAGCCAGCGGCTCGCGCAGAAGCGAGTAGTCCAACCCCTTGTCCTTACCGCCCAGGATCACCCATAAGTTCCCCGGAAAGGCGTCCACGGCTTTGAGCGTGGCGTCCACACTGGTGGCTTTCGAATCATTATAGAAATCGACGCCGCTCACGTTGCGCACGAACTCGAGGCGATGTTCCACGGCGCGGAAGGTGTGCACCGCCGCGGCGATGGTTTGGTGGCTCAGGCCCGCGCGGGCCACGGCAATGGAGGCCGCCAGGACATTCTCGATGTTGTGCCGACCGCGGATGGGAATCTCGCCGGCCTCCATGAGCGGCTGATCGTCCAACACCAGCCGGTCGCCGCACAGGCTTGCTCCGGGCGTCACTTGGCGCTTGCTGCTGAACCACTGCGCTTTGGCCGCCGTCCGCTGCGCGTAGCTGGCGCAGATCCGGTCCTCGGCGTTGAGTACGGCGAAATCGCCGGCCTGCATGGTCTCGAAAAGCCGCCCCTTGGCCGCGGCATACTTTTCAAACGTGTGGTGCCGGTCCAGGTGGTTTTGGGTCACATTCAAGGCCAGGCCGATGTGAGCACGGAATTCGGCGATGGTTTCCAACTGGAAACTGGACAGCTCCAACACGTTCCAGCCATCCGTGCGCGAGCTATCGATCATGGCGGTCACCGGCGTCCCGATGTTCCCACCGACCTGGACCGGAACGCCCGCTTCCTGCAAGATGTGGCCGGTCAAACTGGTGGTGGTGGTCTTGCCGTTCGAGCCGGTGATGCCGATGGTCTTGCCTTTCAGGAAGGGCGCGGCCAATTCCACCTCGCCCAGCACGCGCACGCCGCGCTGCCGGGCCGCTTCGAGCGGCGGCAGATCGGCCGGAACGTCGGGAGACAGCACGATCAGGTCGCAGCCTTCGAACACCGCGGGCGTTTGTTGGGCAAAGGGGATGCCGAGCGCCGAGGCTTCCGGCAGTTCGGCCAGCGGCTTCAAGTCGGTAGCCTGCACGTCGGCGCCCTCGCGCAAGAGTAGCTTCGCGGACGCAATGCCCGACTTCTTCATCCCCACCACGAGTGCTTTGGCTCCCTTTAACTGCATGTCATCGCGGCTTACTTATCGCAATTTCAGCGTGCTCAGCGCGAACAGTGCCAGCACCAGGCCTGCAATCCAAAACCGCGCGATGATTTTAGATTCCTGCCAGCCCAATTGCTCAAAATGATGGTGCAGCGGCGCCATGCGGAAGATCCTCTTGCCGCCACGCAGTTTGTAGCTACCTACCTGCAGCACCACCGAGAGCGCTTCCAGAATGAAGACGCCGCCGATGAACAGCAGCAGGACCTCTTGTTTGATCAGCACCGCCACCACGGCCAGCGCGCCACCCAGGCCGAGCGAACCGACGTCGCCCATAAAAATGTCCGCGGGGTGTGCGTTGTACCAGAGGAACCCCAGGCTGGCGCCTGTCATGGAGCCGCAGAAGACGGTCAGCTCGGAAGTGCGCGGGTTCCGCGCCAGCTCCAGGTATTGGGCCAACTCCACATGGCCGCCCGCGTAGGCCAGCACCGTCAGCGCCCCGGCGGCCACCACCATCAATCCGATAGCCAGGCCGTCCAGACCGTCGGTGAGGTTCACGGCATTCGAAACGAACACTACAACCAGGCTCACGAATATGCAAAACGGCGCGACGCCCAGCACGTAGGTCCACGGATTGTGCAGGAGCGATTCGATGATCAGCGAGGGCCGAAACTGCTTGGCGAACGGAATGTTGATCTGGGTGGAAAAGCTGCCGTTGGCGCGCGCCACCAGCAAGAGCGCCGCTACCCCCAGAGCCGCCGTGAATTGATAGACGAGCTTGCGCTTTCCACTGAGCCCCAGGTTCCGCTGGCGAGTGACCTTGGCGTAGTCATCCAGAAAACCGATCCACCCGAAGGCGACTAAGGCGCCGATGGCGATCCAGACGTAGCCGTAACTAAGGTCGGCCCACAACAGCGTCGGCACCACGATGGAGATAATGATGAGCACGCCGCCCATGGTGGGTGTGCCGGCCTTCTTCTGATGAGACTTGGGGCCCTCCTCGCGGATATATTGTCCGATCTGGAATTGCCGCAGCCGGCTGATGAGCCAAGGCCCCAGCGCGATGCAGAGGAACAGCGCCGTCAGGCTGGCGAACGCCGTGCGAAACGTGGTGTAACGGAAGACGCGGAAGGGGCTGACATACCGCTGCAGCTGCTCGTATAGAAGAAAGTAAAGCATTGGCCCCAGGCGACTACGGTCGCAACAGCCCTTCCATGGCCCGCTCCACGGCCACCCCGCGCGAGCCTTTGAACAGGACAGCATCGCCTGGGCGCACGATCCCTCTCACAAATGCCCCGGCCTCTCCGGCCTCTTCAAAAAAAATCGCGGCGCTCTCCGGAAGTCCGGCGCCGACCGCCGCGTCGATCATGGCATGTGCGTTGCCGCGCACACCGATCAAAAAGTCGATTCCCAACTCCGCCGCATAGCGCCCCACCTCGCGGTGCAGTGCGCCGGCGGCGCTTCCCAACTCCAGCATCTCCCCCAACACGGCGATCCGGCGCCTGGCCGGGGTCTGCCGCAGCACGTCCAACATGGACCGCGCCGCCTCGGGATTGGAGTTGTAACAGTCGTTCCAGATCACGATTCCGTTGTGCTCGATGCGTTCCCCTCGCATCTTACCGGTAGTAAATGTGCGCACCGGCCCCGCCAGTTTCTGGGCCGGGATGTCGCAGACTTGCGCCACGGCGATCGCTGCCAGCAGATTCATCACGGCGTGGCGGCCCGTCAATCCAGTTTCGAAATCGACGCCGGCGGCGCAGAAACTGCTGCCGTTCTCGCGGTACTGGACCGCGCAGGCCCGCACATCGGCGCTCTCGGAGAACCCGAACATCACCGAGCGCCCCGGATACATTTCGCGGAAACGCGCTACGCGGGCGTCATCGGCATTCAGCACGGCGATTCCTTGTGGCGGCAGGCCCTCGATCAATTCCCCTTTGGCCGCCGCTATCCCTTCGATCGAATCGAAACTCTCCATGTGGGCGTAGCCGACGTTGGTCACCACGCCGATATCGGGCTGGGCGATGGCGGCCAGCGCGCGGATCTCGCCAGCGTGGTTCATGCCCATTTCGAGAACCGCAACGCCCGCCTCGTCCGGCAAGCGCAAGATCGAAAGCGGCACGCCCACGTGATTGTTCAAATTGCCGATCGTTTTGCCCACGGGCAACTCAGCCGCCAGCAAATGCGCGATGGCGTCCTTGGTCGTGGTCTTGCCGGCACTCCCGGTGACTCCGATCACCCGTCCACCCCAATGCCCGCGCGCCCAGGCGGCCAGGTGTTGCAACGCCTGCAAAGTGTCGCTCACCACCAGCTCGCCCGCGGCGCCGGTCTTCTCTTCCACGACCGCGGCCGCCGCGCCCTTATCGAGCGCCGCTTTGGCGAAGTGGTGGCCATCGAAATTGGGCCCGCGTAGGGCAAAAAACACATCGCCTGCATTTTGTGTCCGGGTATCCACGCTCCATCCGGTAACTTTCACCGGCGTTGGCTCACCGGCCGCCCCCATGATGGCCGCAACTTCCTGCAAATCCAGAGTCATGGTCTCAGCGGGTTTTGTGATACCCGTAACCTCTCAGCACTTCTCGCGCCACCTCGCGATCGTCGAAAGCGATGGTTTTGTCCTTCAGAATTTGATACGACTCGTGTCCCTTGCCGGCCAGCAAGACGATATCCCCTTCGCGCGCCTCCTTCAACGCGCGCGCGATGGCGGCGGCGCGGTCCGGCTCAACCACGTGCGGCACATCGGCGCGGCGGATTCCCACCAGCGCATCGTTCATGATGGCCAGTGGGTCTTCCGAGCGCGGATTATCGCTCGTCAACACTACGAAGTCGCTGGCCTCAGCGGCGGCTTGCCCCATGAGCGGGCGCTTGGTCCGGTCGCGATCGCCGCCACAGCCGAACAGCGTAATGACGCGATTGGGATTCAGGCCGCGCGCCACGGCGATCACATTGCGCAGCGCATCGTCGGTATGCGCATAGTCCACCACCACCACGAACGGCTGCCCCTCGTCGACGCGCTCGAAGCGTCCGGGCACGGCCTGCAGCCTGCCAATTCCCCTGGCAATCGTCTCCGGCGGAATTCCGTACGATAGAGCCGCCCCACACGCCGCCAGGATATTGTAGACGTTAGTCTTGCCAATCAACGGCGAGCCCACACCGAAACTCGACTTGCCGTATTGCACGTCGAAGCGCAGCCCGTCGAAACCGGAAGAGATGTGGCGCGCCCGCAAGTTCGCCTCGGGCCCAAGGCCGTACCAATACGTCTCAGTCTGGGGATGCAGCTTCAGCGCGCGCAGGCTTTGGTCGTCCCGGTTCACCACGGCAGCGCGCGGCGGCGGTCCACCGGCTCCTTCGAAGAGCGTCTGTTTGGCGGCGAGATACGCCTCCATGGTGCCGTGGAAATCCAGGTGGTCGCGCGTCAGGTTAGAAAAGACGGCAGTGTGGAAGTGCAGTCCGTACACCCGCCTTAGCGCCAGCGCGTGGGAGGAGACTTCCATGGTGACGTGCGTGCCGCCCAGCGTCTCCAGCTCTGCGAACATGCGCACCAGGTCTAGCGACTCGGGAGTGGTATTCACCGCCGGAAGAACCTTTCCTGCCAGGTGATACTCAATAGTCCCGACCAGCGCGGTGGTGTGGCCTGCAGCGCGTAGAACCGCATCGACCAAATAGCCGGTGGTGGTTTTCCCGTTGGTTCCAGTGATGCCGGTCAGCCGCAGCCGCTCGTCCGGGCGGCCATAGAAATTGCGCGCCGCCAGCGACAGGGCTTGACGCCCGTGTTCGACCTCGATCCACGGCCGCGGAAATCCTTCGGGCATGGGCGATTCGCTGGCGACGGCCGACGCACCTCGCGCCAAGGCATCGCTTGCGAACTGTCGTCCGTCGGTGCGGCTGCCCGGAAAGGCGAAGAACAGAAAACCTGTCGTCACGCGTCGTGAATCGTAGTCCAGTCCGGCGATGTCCACAGCGGCGAGCTCGTGCGAAAGCGGCCGCTTCAGCCGCACGCCCGAGAGTATCTCGCCGAGGTTCATCTCACGAATTGGACCCGAATACGCTCTCCCTCATGTAAAAGTGAACCAGCCGGAGGAGACTGCATGCGGGCCACGCCGCTTCCGCCAGGCACAATCGTAAGACCTTGCGCGGCGGCCGTTGCCAGGACGGCTCGCATCGTCATCCCCCTAAAATTCGGGACGCGCGGACCAGCCGGCGCGGTTTCGCCTTCTTCGTCGCCCTCTTCCAGAATATTGGGCTGGTCAGAACCGATATCCGCAATGCTGAGGTCGTCCACTTCCGCTTTCTTAGCCAACTGGGCGGGGGGCGGCGTCTGGTCGGGCAAGTCGCGCGGAACGTCCATCACACGCAACGCCTCGGTAGCAACCGCGTGAAAGACCGGTGCGGCGGCCTGCCCGCCAAAACCCGCTGTACCGTGTGTACCATTCAAAGTCACTACTACCACGATAGCGGGATTCGTCAGCGGGGCGAAGCCCATAAACGATCCATTGTACGTATGCGTATAGTGCCGGCTGGCCACGTCGTAAATCTGAGCAGAGCCAGTCTTTCCGCCTACCGAATAGCCTTCCAGACGCGCTCTGGGATAGCCCGTCCCTCCCGGGAGCACCACGCCTTCCATCATCTGACGCATGGTGATGGCGGTTTCCGGCTTCACGATACGTATGGGCACCGGGGGCTGGACGGCCTGGCCGCCTCTCTTAAAGATGATGTGCGGCTTGATTAATAGCCCGCCGTTGGCAATTACCGACGCAGCCCGTGCAAGCTGCACGGTGGTGACGCTAACCTCTTGCCCCATGGAAATGGACGCGAGGGAAGTAGTTCCCCATTGCCCTAACTTTCTCAATTTCCCGCCGGATTCGGCCGGCAGCTCGAGTCCGGTTTTCTGTCCGAACCCGAACTTTCGCACGTAATCGTACATTCGCGGCTGACCCACCCGCATACCCACTTCGATGGCGCCGATGTTGCTGGATTTGGCGAGCACCGTCGCCATGGGGACGACCCCCATGCCGATGTGAGAATCGTGGATGACGCGCCCCGGCAACCGGAGCACGCCCCCATGGCAATCGATGGGGCTCTCCGGCCGGAGGCTGGTAGTTTCCAGAGCCGCCGAAAGGGTAATCACCTTGAACACCGACCCCGGTTCAAACGGCACCGACAACGCGTGATTCTGCCGCGCGCTTTTCTCTCCCGGTTGGGGTGGATCGTTGGGATCATACGGCGGATAGCTGGCCATGGCGAGAATCTCGCCGTTTTGCGGATTCATCACCACCACGCTGCCGCTCAAAGCCTCATGCGCTTTCACGGCCGTGGCGATCTCGCGTTCGGCGACGAACTGCAAGCGCTCTTCGATGGTCAAGGTAAGGGGCGTGCCGGCGTGCGGCGCCATTTCCATTTGGGAATCGATGCCCCGCCGGTTGACGTCGGTAAGCAGGCGCACGCGCCCCGGCTTGCCGCGCAGCTCACTGTCAAAACTCCGCTCGATTCCGGCGTTGCCCTTCTCTTCGAAATCGACCGACCCGAGAAGAGCGGCCGCCAAAGCCCCGTTCGGATAATGCCGCTGGCTCTCGCTCTGGATCTGGATCCAATCCAGGCGCAGGTTCCGAACGCTCTGCCCTTCTTCAAAAGTGATCTTACGCTTAACCCACAGAAATCCGCGCTGGGTATCGCTGGCCCATTTCAGCTTTCCAAAGAGCTCTTGCCGATCCATATGCAGCGCCAGAGACAGAATGGTGGAGGCGACATCCAGGTCGGGCACCTTCAGTGGATTGACGTAGACGGATTCGGTGGGCACGCTCATCGCCAGAGGCTGTCCGTGGCGGTCGAAGATGGTCCCGCGTGGAGCGGGAATCGCCACGTCCAACTCCTCGCGGTTGTGCGCGAGCTGGACGTATTCGCGGTGGTGGAGAACCTGGAGGGATAGGAGCTTTACAAAAATTGCGCCGCCCCACAGCACCAGGATCGCCGCCAGGATGGTGAGACGACGCTCGATCATGCTACTTCACCATCGCAACCGCGCCATCCCCCTTCTCTTCCAGGTGCACTACCTGGTCGGTGGCCGGTGTGACCAAATCCTGCCGCTTGGCCAGGGTCTCGAGCCGGTCTGGCCGGAGCAGCTCCGCTTCCTGAAGCTGCAGCACCTGGCGCTCATTGAGAAGCCGGCGCTGTTCGGCGCGCAAGGATTCTAGTTTGTAGCCTTCCAGGGTGTTCGCGACGCTGGGAGCCAAAACACCAGTCAGCAACACGAGCACCAGCCCTGCTGCTCCAATGGCCGACCAGCAAGCGCTGCGGCCTCGAGGATCGGCCTCGCGCACCAGGCGCGAGTTGTCGATCTTCTTGGAGTAGAAGAATACATCCTCATGGGGTAGAGCTCGCAGCCGGTACGGGTTGCGCTCGGCGCGCACCGGCGCCGGGCGGTGGACCGGCAAAGCTGCGGCCGGTTCGTCGGTCTTTTTTAAATATGCTGGCACCGTCGCCATCTTTTTTCCTCGAACTCTTAGGAACCGCTTCCTTTGGTCGCGGCTAGTAACAGCTAATGCATTTCCAGCGCGCGCAGTTTGGCGCTACGCGACGCCGGGTTCTGGGCTACTTCCTCGTCGCTCGGCTGGAGCGGGTGCTTCGTCAAAATCGCCACGCGCCCCTCCCGTCCAAGCTCTCTGAATTTTTCCTTGACCTTGCGGTCATCGATCGACATGAAACTGATCACCACCATGCGGCCGCCCGACTTCAGCAACCCGGGACCTGTACGCAGCAGACGGTCCAGTTCTCCCGGTTCGTCGTTGACCGCCATCCGCAAAGCCATGAATGTCTTCGTGGCCGGATGCAATCTTCCCGTCCGCGGCACGGCCCGCAACACTACATCGGCCAGATGTAGAGTGCTCCGTATGGGCCGTGCTCGGACGATGGCTCTGGCTACCTTCCGCGCCCTCCTTTCTTCGCCCCACTGAAAGATCAGGTCGGCGAGCGCCTTCTCGGCGGTGTAATTGACGAGATCGGCCGCAGTCATGCCCGAGGTTTGATCCATGCGCATATCTAACGGCCCATCCGCCAAAAATGAAAAACCCCTCTCCGGTTCCGTTAGCTGATACCGGCTCACTCCTAAGTCGGCCAGCAAACCATCCACCCTCTGGAAACCGGCTTCTTGAACCGCTTCGGCCAGCGACTCGAAGCGGCCTTGATGAAATCGAATCCGTTCGGCGAAAGCCGCCGTGTTGGCGCGCGCCATCTCGAGCGATTGGGCATCGCGATCGTTGGCGATCATCAGCCCCGTGGTCAATCGCCCGGCGATCAGCGCGGCGTGCCCGCCCATCCCGGTCGTGGCATCGACATAGATCCCCTCGGGACGAATCGCCAGACACTCCAGAACCTCGGCGGGCATCACGGGGATGTGCATAGCGCATCAGTCCCGACCTCGCCTCAATTCAAACCCGCCGCTTCGAGCTTAGCCAGATCGTCGGCGGCCATCTGCGACGCCTCTCGCTTGCGCTCCTCGTAAATCTTTTCGCTCAAAACCTCAATGCGCCCGCGGTACGCGAACATGCGCACGGCCTGGCTCTCGATGCCCAACTCGCGCCGCAGCTCCGGCGGAAACAGGATGCGTCCCTGGTTGTCCATCTCCGACTCGGCTCCCAGGTCGGCGGCATTGAAGGCCACATTGCGCGCGATGCGCGGATCGTCGCGGTAAGTCTCGAAGAATTTTTCGTTTTCGCGCCAGACCGCAATCGGGTATATTTGCGCTATGCGGCGATCCAGGCTGGTAACGAATAGCTTCTTCTCTCGCAGCGCGCCCAGGAACTGCTGGAAATCGACAGGGACCTTCATACGACCCTTGTCGTCGAGCCGCCCGGGGTACATACCCCGAGGCGGCTCCACCATCAGCAGCTGTCCCCCTGAATCGCCCACTTTTTGACCACTTCTGGGCTATTTTTTAGCCACAACACATAGTGGCACGACGGCATCATTCTTGGCAAGAGATTTTTTGAGGAAGTCTTTGATACTGGAAGAGTTAGTTGGCTACCAGCAGATCTACGCTAGTCAGGCAACACACCATATATAGATTTCATGGCGAAGAATAGGAGAAGAAAGGTGCCGAGGACGCCTACTTCTTTAAAGACATTGTTTCCGGCAAGTGCGTGGGGGCACCTGGAAACCGAGTTCGTCAACGCTGATGAGCTAAGGGGAAGCGCGCGCGGCCACCTCAGACAGCGGGCTGAGGAAAAGAGGGGCCGGATGGAAACTCCGGCCCCCACGAGGTCTACTGAATCGGAATCTTACTGCCGACGCCGGGGTTGGCGAACTGGTACTGGCCGTTCACGTCCACACCCACTTCGAGAAACGTATTGTTTCCCAGGGGTATATTGGCGGGAACCATGATGTCGAGTAGGAAGACGCCAATGAGCGATGGGGAAGCCTGTGAGGAGGGGAGCACTGGCACGTCTCCGCTGCCCAATTGTACGGCCACGTAGGCAGCCGTGTACATTGAATTCACGCCCGAAATTTGATTCGGAATCTGGTTCGTAACCAACGGCGGCGAGGTCGGCCCGATCCCGGTGATGAAGATGCGGATGATGTCGCCACGGTGTGCGGGATTTTGCAGGCTGACGAACGAGCCGTCCTGTTTGACCGCCACCGCGCGGCGAACGCCATCCGCCATGGGAAGCTCGAAGATTCCCGGGCTGGCGTTATATACGCCCATAATCACCGGCTGCAGAGTGGTGGCGTTGTTTACAGTGACAGCAACCTGCACGGCCCCCTGAATTAAGTCGCAGGGAACCTGGAAGGTGATGAGCGTCTGATTAGTATTGACGGCGTTCACCATAAGAATGGGAGCCTGCTCGGGGCCTGCGTTTTGCGTGAAAACGACGCTGGCACCGGGCTGCTGCATGGCTACGCCAAACAACGCCGGCACGGCCGGTAGAGTCGCCGGGGTGAGCGGCGTGCCGATGACCACCGTACCGATGCTGCACGGCGAAAGCGCTGCGGAATTCTGGGCGCTGGCGAAAAAGCCTGCTGCATTCAGGAAATTGGCAGCAGTGAGGCTGAGGCCCGGCGGCGACACCGTGAGGGTGAACGTCACGGAAGCGCTACCGGAGGAGGCGACGACAGTGACCGGCCCAGGCGTGTTTCCAGCCGTCACATTGACAGCGGCGAGCCCTTGCGCGTTAGAAACCGCGCTGGTAGCACTCACACTAGCGAACCCGCTGGTAACAGCGAACGTCACGGGGATGCCGGCGGTCGCTGGAACAACCTGCACACTGAGCCCCACAGGAAATGCCTGCCCTTCTGAGACGCTTTGGTTATCGCCGTTGCTGCCGCTGGCTTTGACGAGGCCCGTAATCGGTATGTTGACGGTGGCGGTGAAAGTCGCGCTGATCCCATTGGCTGTTTTGGCGATGATCTGCACCGGCGCAGCGGCAGTACTCGACAAAGTAACATTGGCAGTTGCCTCGCCATTCGAATCCGTTGTGGTGGTGTCCGAGGTAATTACAGCGCCGCCACCGGAGCCGACGCTCCAGGTCACCGGGGCTAATGGAAGCGGATTCTGATTCGCATCCACCACTTTTACGACCAGCTGCGTCAGCGCCTGGCCGCGGCTGGCGCTTTGGTTATCCCCGCTAATTTTCTGCACGGTGGCCGGGGTCGCGGGCGTGACAGTGAACTGATAGGGGACGGACCCACTAGCTACATACCCTTGTAGTGCCGAGAATTGAGGGTTGGCAACGCCGCCGACCAGGACCCTAAATCCAACCGGCGTTGGAGGGGTGCCGGTGGATGGAGTTGGGCCGAAGACCACGTTGCAAGTGGCAGTCCCGGTGGCGTCAGTCAACACCGATCCCGGATCGGCACCGGTCGCCGTTGCACAACTGGCGGTTGGGCTTCCGGGAGGATTTTGCTCGTAAGGGATCAGGCGGACCGAGATATTGGCCACCGGCCCCACACCGGCCTGGACAGACACATGAATCGGCGTACCGGAACCACCGTTGGCGGTGCCGGTGAATAGCGTCCCAAGTGGGGGATCGAGCACTTGGATAGTATTCACGTTACCGGGAGAGCCGTTCGGGTTTGTCGGAGCCCCCTCTGTGAGGGTGAAGGTGACGCTCTTCGTGGGTGACAGGCTTGCAGTAACGGCCATCACCCGAAGGGTGGTGCCCTGCGTATCACCGCCGGTGTAACGGTTGCAACTGTACCCGGCCTGATTGCACAGACCGGATCCCCCAGCGGACGTCGTCGTAGATGCTGGCAATATACCCGCGGGCGTCGCGAGGCCATCGAGGTCCGTCACCGTCCAGGTAATCGTCTGGTTGGGCATCGGATTCCCATTGGCGTCGGTAACGAGAACCACCTCATCATCGAACGAAGGGTAAGGGTTGTTGGGGCATGCATCGCAGATGAGCTGCCCGTTGCCTTGCACGATGGAAATTTTCTGCGCGGATGCCGCGTTGGAAAAAGCCAGGGCGAACAGCGCGCCCGCAAGAAAAAGTATTCTGCTTGTAGCCAAAAGATGCCTCCTACCAGGCTTCCGAAAGAAGTGGAATTGAAAACGTAGGACGCGGCGAGAAACTTAGTGTATCATCTCGCCGGTATCCAAGCGAGAAAAAAAAAGAGGGGAGCCGAAGCCCCCCTCTCATAACTTCCGGAATGGAAGTGACTACTCTCCGAGTTGCTCGCCGGTACCCTGGCAGAAGCCACCGCTGCTGGTGCATGGGAACGGCTGCGGCGGACGGGCCCCCTTGACGTTAAGCGAGGGATCCGGGATGACCAAGGCCAAGTATCCCATCGCCAGATTACGCGCACCGACATCGCTAACAAAGGCGAAGCCGTGAGCATACTGGAATTTGCACTGGGCGATCATGTAACCCTGGAAACCAGGCGCCAGTGTGGATACTGTGTTCGCGTACATCGCCACCGGCGTGCTCAAACTCAGGCCGATGGCCGGTGTGACTGTCACTGCAGGCGCGGCTATGCCGTACCAATTTAGGCTACAGGTGCCGGACTGCGGTGTCGTGCCGAACGGATCCGTGGAGGTATTCGATATCGCGACGCCGGTATCGAACCCAGCCAGGTTCGTCAGATACGGGAACAGCAGAACGGTCTGGCAAGCGGCGATGGTGAATGCCGTTGTCGGGGGCGGATCAGGAGCGAACCGCGGAATCAGGGTGGTGGATTGAGCGCTGGTTGGCGCGTAGTTCAAAGCCACCGAGGAAGTCCCGATCGCCGGCAAGTTCGAACCGGGCGCCGCAGTGTAACTGATATACACAGCGAAGTTGTAGGTGTCGACGGTGGTCGGTGAGGTTTGGATCACCTCCCAAACCGCCTCAGCCGTGGTGCTAGTAGGCAGGGCGTCGATCTCCACTACTGGAACCCCGAGTGCCGCGGTGGTAGTGCTAGCCACGGTAGAGCCCTCCGCTGAGGTGGCACTACTTACGAGTAACGCGTAGGAAGTGCCGGCTGTAGTGGCGCTAGGCCCGGTGACAGCACCTAACGTGACACCAACACTGATCGTCGAGACGTATATCTTCGCGCCCGGCGGCAGGTTGGTAAAGACCGCATGGAAGCGCGTGCCGAAGTCGGCCAAACCGATAGTCGAACCAATCAGCCCAGTGATGGTGCCGAATGTGGGTGTGCTAGGAGTGAAGCCCGACTCCGAGTTATAAATCGTGCCGGGTACGTTTTGAGCCAACACTGCGCCTTGTCCCTTGGTTGGACCCGGGGTCGCAGTTTGACCTACAACTGCCGGATCAGTTCGCACCTTGAACGCCGAACCGAAGTTGTTGGCCTCCTGGAACGAGAGTATTCCCGCCGGAGCAAGAGTCTGGCTGACACACTGCGCGAAGCCGGCACCCGCTGCAACCGTGGCCTTCAAGCTGGTCGTGACAAAGCCGACAATCGGGTTACCCTGTGAAATCGGGAGGGCGGACGGGTTCGACGTCGAGACGACGGCCGAAACCGACTGAGCGTTCGCGATGCCAGTGGCGTTCATACGGATGTTGGTAATACGATATACGCGCTGGCCGTTGGAACCCGGAGCGACGATCGGGATACCAAAGAACGTGACCTGATTATTGTTCACCACGCCCTGAAAAATGTTCGCGGCCTGGGTGCCTCCAGCCGCAGGCGCTGGGCTGGGACCCGTATTGTAGGAGGTCGGGGTGCCCGTTTGGACAGTAAATATCGCGCCTCCAGCGCCAGCGACGTGGTATCCGGTCGCCTGGCAACCGCCCGTGGTCGGATTTGGACAAGCGATGAAGCCCGCATTGTTTCCGAAGCCCGCAACCGGCCCAGAGCCACCAGCAGTGGTCGGTTCGTCGATCAGGAGCAGCGCTTCTGATACGTTCGACGTATTCACCAGACGCGTGGTGATCTGGGTATTGGCTGCCAAGGCCACCGTGATGTTTACTTGTGGCGCCAACGCACCGTCCGTGGCGTTGCCGCCCACGCAAGTGATGACGATGTCACCAATCTGTTCGGTGAAACCTTCCTGGCGGAGCGTCGGGATGTTCGAAGTGTTCGCGCTGCATGTAAAGTTGGGGCCGCCGGTACCCCCTGTCTGTGCGCTAGCTAGCCCTGCAAACAGCGCGAGCACGGCTAACGCAATAATCCATCTGCGAAAATCTGCCATTTCCTTCTCCTTGTGAATTGCGAAATTGAATCGGTCGAAGTTCTCTTCCAACCTGAGCCTCAAAGTTCAAACCGTGTTCAAACCGTTTCAGTCTACCTAGGGAACTTCTCCGTGTCGGGCGGAGAGCCATTTTACCGGGGCTGGTGTTCGGCCACCGGGACCTACTGAGACTTCACCAACGCGCGCATGCGTTTATGTTTTTGGTCTTCTTCTGCGCTCGTTGGGCCAGAAACACAAATCAAGATGAAAGCTAGACGCGGTAAAGATTATTCATAACTGATGCACCTGCTCCATGTCAAGAGAAATTCTTTGCCATCAACAGGAAACGGTGCCACCGGCTGCGTAAATCACATTCGTCATCAAGCTGCGGCGATTAGAACACGACTGATGAGCCGACGTCAATGGTTTTCCTTCGAATGGCGTTGTCATAAAACGATTTATGTAGTGGATCATGCCAACCAATTTGTATTGTTCCTCGCACACTCACCCGGCCATGGCTTCGGCCAGGTGCGGCTGATACACGCATCGCGGATCTTCCGCGAGATAGTCGCCCGTGAACGCATAAGCGCGGGACCGCGATCCACCACAAACCTTTTGATACTCACATAGCCCGCATTTGCCGCCGCGCTGCGACGGATCACGCAACGCGCGAAACAGATCGGAGTTCTGATAGACCTCCACCAACGAGTCCTGTAAGACATTACCCCCGGTGATCGGCAAAAAGCCAGCGGGGAAAATTTCACCGGTGTGGGAGACGAAGACAAATCCTTTGCCATCGCTCACGCCGGCCGTTCGCCATGCCACGGCTTTGGCGCTGTCGCTGACGGTGACACCGTGCTCCGCTTTGGCCCGCTGTGCCACATAACGGCGGTAGTGCATGGCTTCGGTAGTCTTAATGCCGAACGGCGCGGTCTTGGATAGTTCGTACATGAACTCGAAGACGCGCTCGTATTCCGCGGCCTCGAGGTCGTCGCCCGCCAAGGCACGGCCTGTAACAATCAGGAAAAACAGGCTCCACATTTTGGATCGCATTTTGGTTACGATCTCGGCGATTTCGGGGAGCCGGTACATGTTGCGCCGGGTTACCGTGGTTTGAAACTGGGTGTCGAGCCCGATTTCGCGGGCATGGCGGAGCGCGAGCATGGCGCGGTCGAAGGTGCCGGGGACGCCGCGGAATTCATCGTGCGAGGCCGCATCCGGCCCATCCACGCTGATCGCCATGCGCATCACACCCGCGGCTTTGAATTCATCTATGGCCTGTTCGGTCAGCAGCGGTGTAGCGCTGGGCGTCACATTGGTACGCAGGCCGATGCTGGCGCTGTAGCGAAGCAAGTCGAACAGGTCGGGCCTTTTGAGGGGATCGCCCCCCGTAAACACCATCAGCGGCTCGCCAAAGGAACGGATTTCATCGAGCAGCCGATATCCCTGTTCGGTGGTCAATTCGCCGGGGCGCCGCTCGGATTGCGCCGAGGCGCGGCAGTGCACGCAGGCAAGATCGCAAGCCTGGGTCACTTCCCAGATGACCAACATGGGGGCTTTATCGAAATTCATCACATCCCTCCCAACTCGAGAACCGCTCCCTCTGGTCACGGCTCAGTAAGTATCATTTAATCGCGACACGATCAGCCGAGTCGCGACCCGGTTAAGCAGACGGGAAAGCATTTCCGTAGCCACGCAGCCGGCGTTGCAAAATAAAGGAGAATTGCACCGAGTTCGCCTCTGTGGCGGAGGCCAGTGAGTCAATTCACCCAATCAGGTATGGAATTCTGCCACGGGGGAGCTACCGGTGGTTAGATGGCTTGGTACTAACCCCTGACAACAGCGGGATTTTCCAGTGTGCCCAGCCGCCGGGCCCGCACTTACAATTGAGGGAATCGCATGACCGAGATGACTGAGAGTCTCGCGCTCGACACATGGAGCACACCAAACTGCCCGTTCACCATTGAGTATTCGCGCCGGCTGTTGGACGATATCCGGCTGGCGGTGGTGGACGCGTTCTTTTCGCTGCCACGCGGCGGCGCTGAAATCGGGGGGGTGCTGCTGGGGAAATTCGCCAATGGGCGGCTGACGATTCTGGAATACATGCCGCTCGAATGCGAACACATTTTCGGGCCCTCGTTTACTCTTTCACCCGCGGACCACAACCGCCTGACCGAGATCCTGTCGACGGCCAGCACCCAATACAACGACCTCGAGCCGGTGGGTTGGTACCATTCGCACACGCGAAGCGACATCTTCCTCTCCGAAGCGGACCTGGATATCCATAATCGTTATTTCCGCGAGCCCTTCCAGGTGGCGCTGGTATTGCGGCCATCCACATTTCAGCCGGTGCAGGCGGGCTTCTTTTTCCGGGAGCCGGACGGATCGATGCACATTCGAGGGAGCTATCAGGAGTTCGCGCTCGATCCGCTGCCCGTGGGGCAAGTGCCCCGCGGCATGCCAGCGCCTCCGCCGCAGCCGATACAGCGGCTGCCTGAACCCGAAGGCCCCACGATTACACTAACGGCCGCTGCGGTGCCGACGCCCGTGGAAGCGCAGCAAGCGCCGCAGGCATTCACTGCGGCGGCATCTGTTCCAGCCGCCGAGCCTGTGTTTGTCCCGGCCGAGCCGCCACCGGCTCCGCGCAACGTACTTCTGCCGCCCGCGCTGCCTCCACTGCCCCGATTGGAATTGGTGCCCGAGCCGGGCGAGCGGAACGAGGCTCCAGTTGCGGAGCACCGCGCTGCGGTTGCGGAGGACCCCGCAGAAGCCGACATTCGACCTGGGTTCATTCCCTTTGCTCCCAGCGCGATGATAGTAGGGACAGCGCCCAAAGCGGAGGTACCGCCAGCCGCGTCTATCGAGCCGGAAACCCCGGTGCGCGTGGAACCCGAACTGCCGATCGCTGGAGCGAACTTCGCGCCGGCAGAAGAACCCGTTGCGCCGAGCCCGGCGATCGAGCCGGCGCCCGACGCCGACATCAAAGCTGCGCCGCCGGCCGAAATTCAGCAGATACCGCAGCCCGAAGCGCAACCGCAGCCGGCGCACTCGGAACCGCCCACCTTCCTGCAAGTGGAACCGGTCCGATCGCGCCGCAAGCTCTGGGTGGTCGGCGCGGCCGCGGTGATTGTGGTTCTGGCGGCGGGAGGGTATCAACAGCGCGCCAGCCTTCTGTCACCTTTAAAACAGCGGGCGGCTGCACCAACGCCAACGCCCGCGCCCGTACCGGCGCCCGTCCCCTTGACTCTCCCCTTGAGCGCACGCGACCAGCAGGGGCAGTTGCAGATCCAGTGGGATGGCGCGGCGCGCGCCGTGGCGCAAGCACGCGACGGTATTTTGCAGATTACGGACGATGGCGCTACCACGGACTTGCCCATGGATGCGGCGCATTTGCAGAGCGGCGAATTTACCTACGCGCGGCGCGGCGAACATGTCGACGCGCGGCTCACCATCCAGGAACTGGATGGCACCCAGGTTCGCACGGTCACTAGTTTTTACGGAGCGCTGCCGACGCCTGTGAAACCGGCCGTCGCCGACCCGGCGCTGCGCAAGCAGAATGCGGAGCTGGCCAGCAAGAATGCGGACCTGACAATGAAAAATGCCGCGTTGGGAAGCAAGAATACCGACCTCGCCAAAATGAGCCGCGAGTTGCAGCTACGGATGGATGAACTTGGTAAACAGACCGCAAAGCTGAAATCGGACCTGGTCGCGCAAGCCGCAACGTCCAAGCGAAACGCAGAACTGACCCGGCAAAACGCCGACCTGGCCGGCAAGAATACGGATCTGGCAAAACAGACCGCCAAACTGAAAGCCGACCTGGCGGCACGGGCCGCCTCGCCAAAACAGAGCGCGGTTCCAGCCCCCGCGAACCAGGGCCCGAACAATGCCCAACTGGTGCAACAGCGGGACGATCTGTTAATCCAGATCGCCAAACTAAAGGCCGACCTGGCCACCACCGGCAAGCAGAACCCGAATCCCCAGCTAAACGCCGATTTCAGCAAGCAGAGGTATCAGCTCGTCAATCGCGTCAGCCAACTGGAGTCCGACCTGGCCGTAGAAACGACGCGCGCCGAACGTCTGGCGCGGCAGCTCGAAGATCTCAAAAAACAGCAGACGCAACGGCGGCTGCAAAACCAGAGCGGCGAGCCGACGCAGTAGCACCCCGATAAGCGAAGAATTGCGATCGTCGGTGCCACCGAGTCTGCGACCGAAGCAGCGGGACTGAAAGTCCCGCGCAGGCTAAAGCCTGCCCCACCGGGCGCTTACTTGATGGCAACGGCGTTGGGCGGCGATGCGATCCCGCCTTCGAGCGGCAGGGGCGCGGACACCAGCATGAATTCATAGCGACCGTCGCGCGCGCAATCTTCCGCAAGCGGCGCCAGGACGAACAACTCTCCCAGCGGCAGCCCCAGGAGCGGCAAGGCACGGTAGTGCAGGATGGACTCGTCGGAGAAATCGGCAGGTAGCGGTTCCACCCCGGGGCAATCGGTGCCGATGGCGGCCACACGGTTGTTCCACAGCCACTCGACCAACTGGCGGGTCGGCTCCAGTCCGATGGATTGAATCTTATCCATGGGAGCGAGCGCGCGCTTCTGTTCGGCCGTCGATTGCTCGTACGACTCCATCCAGCCGGTGCGGACCAGCAGGATCGAACCGAGCTGCAAGGTAGTCCGCTGGGCGGCCAGAGCGCCTTTGAGCTCGTCAAGCGTGTAGATATCTCTTTGCAGCGGATTGACCGGCCGGCCCGAGGCCTTGCGGAAGGCGAAGGCATCGATGAGTACGCCCCGTCCCACCACCTTATCCGCCCAGTGGTGAATGCTGAGCCGGGCGTTACGGCCATCGCGGATCTCGCTGACTTTGACACCGTTGTAAAAGGCGTCATGACGATGGCTGCCAACATGCGCGAGGCCGTCCCACTGGCTGCCCGCCTGAGTATTGTATTGATCGAGCAAGTCGTCGTGAGCCATGGGGCCGAGCGGGAGGACGCGGTGGACGGCGTCGGCGCGGCCGAACAGCGGCGGCTTGGCGAAACCGATCTTGGCGTCCAGGCGGAAAACTTTACCATTCCGCACCAGGCCGGCCGCTGCCACGATGCCTTCGGGCGTGAGGAAGTTCAGACAGCCGAGCGCTTCGCCATCCGGGAAAACGCCCCAGGAGGATTCGGGGGGCGCGTCTTTTCGAACGGGTAATTGGTCGAAGGTGGGGAGCTGGGTCAGGTCGCGGTTGTTCATGATCGTGGTTTCGGGTAAGCAGATATCGTATCCCATCGTTACAGCGGTTGAGGCGCGGCAACGCGGCTAATACACGGTTCGATTTTCGGACCGGCCCTTCGATTCCAGCGAGAATCGCGGATCGACCGGGCCACCGCTCAGGATGCGCGCGCTGAGATATTCGCCGACGGCGGGACCGTGCTTGAAGCCGTGGCCGGAGCTACCGCCCGCCAGCCATACGTTTTCGAAATCCGGATGGCGGTCAATGAGGAAGTCGCCGTTGGACGTGTTTTCATATTGGCAGACACGGAATTCCGTAAGCGGCGCCTGGGAGAGCGCGGGAAAGCGTTCGGCTAGAAATGCGCGCGCTTCCCGCACACCCGCGTCGAAGATGCGGCGGTCGCCGTTGTCGGGATCGAAGGGTGGGCCGTGACGGTCGAACGCCAACTTGCAACCACGACTTTCCAGATCAGGGAATCCGTAAGGGCCGCGCGGTTCCGTGAAATCGATCCAGACGGGAAGCTGCGGTGGGGCGAAGCGGGGGTCGCCCGGGGGCGGTGAGAAGAAGAATACTTCCTGGCGGCTGGGGCGAATCCGGTCGCCGAGCAGAGCCGGGAATAGCTTCGGCAGCCACGGGCCACAGGCGAAGACGAAGGTGGTAGCGCGGATGGAGTTTCCAGATAACGTGCGCAACGACGGCAAGCTGCCGCTTCCGGTGGGCGATTCGACGGCTTCCAGGGCGTACTCGACGCCCTGGCTCACGGCGTCTTCGACAACGGCTGCCACCGCACGCCGCGCGAGCAGCGCTCCGGCTTCGGGCTCGAAGATGGCATGATCGTGCCGGCTGGAGAGTTGTATCTGCGGATAGCGTTTGGCGATTTCTCGAGCGGCGAGGATCTCGATTGGAACGCTGGCGCTTTCCAACGTGCGGCGAGTGGCGTTGCTATATGGGTCGCCCTCGCGCGCCAGCCAGAGTACGCCGGTGCGATGAAATAGCGGGCCGATCAACTCGCGCCAAAGCGTGAGCGAGCGCCACGCCATGTTTGTGTAGATCGCATCGGGGCCGTAGCCCATGCGCAGGATGCGACTTTCACCGCCGGAACTGGACCGGGCATGGCCCGGTCCTAGGGCATCCAGGAGAAGGACGGATTTCCCGGCGCGGGCCAAATGCCATGCAGTCCACGAGCCGAAGACTCCGGCGCCGACGACAACAACTTCGTATTGGGCCAATGCTCAGTTCGCCAGGGGATCCGGGCGAAGCTGGAAGTGCAGCACCTTGCTTTCGGTTCCTTTGCCGGTTTCGGTGTGGAACATGGTTCGGGTGGAGTAGGTGGACCACAGGCCCTTACCTTTCCAACCCGCCTTGGGATCGTCAATCCGGCCGTCCAGTCCTTTCGCGAAATAACCGATGGGATAGGGCACCCGCATGGTGACCCACTTGCCGTTGACTACCGCGAGCAGCCCATCCTCGCCGTTGCCGGTGGCGATGGGTGTGCTCTTGCCCAGCCCGAAAGTATCGAACTGATCGACCCAATCGTAGTAGCTGGCCTCGGCGCTGCCGGAATCGGTGACGCCTTTGAGATTCGGCACCGGGAACGGATAGAGCGTCCAGCCTTCCGGACACTGCTGGCCGGTGGCGTCGGGGCCATTCAGTTTACCCGTGCACTTGCGCCGATCGAAGCTGGCGAAGTGACCGCTCGAGAGGACCGTCCAAACTACACCGTTGGTATCGATGTCGAGCCCGCGCGGTGAGAAGCCTTGTACTTTGGCCTTTGGGTTATTCCACGGGAGCTCGTAGACTTCCGTCAACGCGGTCTCAGTCGGGTTGGAGCCAGGAACGATGCGCACAATCTTGCCAGGGAAACCAAGTACGGTTCCCCAGATGGCGCCGTCGGAAGGGCTTACGGTCAGGCCATAAGGCGAGCCCGCAATCTGCTTGTCTTTGGTGGGATCGACGGGGTCGTTCGGGCCTACGAAAGCATCGCGCTTGCCATTTCCATTGGTGTCCAGAATCAATCCGGTCCAGCCCTGGGATGCCTGTTCGTCGTGGGTCTGCTCGAACTTCTTGACGTCCAGCCAGCCGATGACATTGCCGCCGCCGCCACTGCTGGTCCACAGAATTTCCTTGGCGTCGAATTGCAAATGGTGGGTGCTGAAACAGGTGTCGATGAGCGTGAACTGCTTGCTCTTGGGATCGTAAAACGCCAGTTGCCGGCCGCTGCGGGTGACAGGGAACAGTTTGGCCGAAGGATGGCTCGACCCTTCCTTACAGAAGGCCGGATTATCCGGAGGACGGATGACGGAGGTGAACCAGACCCGCCCCTTCTCATCGAACATGGGGTTGTGCATATTGGCCTGGCTATCCCAGATCGGCTCAGCGCCCCAATAAGCAGAGGGTTGCAGCGGCTTTTCGGGGACCGGAGTGTTAGGATCGCGCACCGGCATTTTCACCGAACTCGCGGTGTTGTGCACCGGGTCGAGAATCGGAATGTTGTCGGTGCTCAGCTCGGGAGCGCCGTAGAGCAGGCCGTTGGCGTTGAGGTTCGGATTGCGTTTGTCGGTGGCGATCTCATCGTGCAGGTAGGCCTTGGGGCTGGCCCAGTCCCACTGCGTGATCACCACATTGCGTTCCACGCCCTGGGGACGCGGCGGGGCGGGCGGCAACTCTCCGGCGGCGATGCGGTTGGTCCAGTCGGCGAACATAGCCAGAGCGCCGTCTTTGCCCATGTTGCTGATGCTGGCCAGCATCTGGCCGCCGGCCTGTCCCGATTGGACGCGGCGCTCCCATTGCTTCACCGGCGAATCGAGATTGCTGAACAAGGCGGGGATGGTGCGGGTCGCTTTAGTGCCCAGTTGATGGCACGACCAGCAGCTATCGGTTTTGAGCAGCTCGATGAGCTGCGCCTGGCTCTTCATGTTGGGCGAGAATCCGTTGCCTTGCGGGCCGGTGCCGGGGAACTGGCTCTTGTCGGGCACTTTGAGCAGCGAATACCAGTAGCTGGAGGGATAGTAATCGGCCGCCGCCTTGGCACTCGGCGCAATGACCGCCGTCAGGTTCAGAATCTTGCCGGGCGCGGCTTGCACTTTGGTGGAATCCACTAAACCGTAGCCGCGTGACCATACGTTGTAGGTGGCCTTGGGAAGATCGGGGATTACGTAGCGCCCGCGATCATCGGTAACTACGGTCTTGCTGAATTTGGTGGGCAGGCCGGTGGTTTCTGCGATCACCCAGACGCCGGCCTCGGGGCCCTTGGTGCTGGTGACCACGCCGCCGATATCGTCGTTGTCGATTTTGACGGGCGCGCTGCCGTCTGATTGCGCACTCAATTTGACCAGCGAGCCGGCCCAAAAAGCAGTCAAGCCGGCCGCCGTCAATGCTACGTACAGCAGTCTTGTCCTCATAGGTGTGCTCCGGTGCGGACAAGTATACACCCGGAGGATTTGCGGAAAATCACTTGCCGTCGACGGAGAACGCCAGCAGGACGTTTCCGGGTGTGCCTCCAAAAGCGCCGTAGCCCGAGTTGACGTAGAGCATGCCGCCGGCCACGGTGGGGCCGGCGCCATCGAGCGATCCGCCGCGCGCCTTCAGGCCGTTAACCGTATCGTAGTCGCGGATGGTATCCACATCCCAGATCACTTCGCCGGACGCCGAGGCATAGGCACGCAGGTGGCCGTCGATTGCGCCGGAGAAGACCGCGCCCGGAATCGCGGTGACGGCCGCCGATTGAGCCGGGCTGCAGTTCTTGCGATCGCCGCAAGCCAATATCGGCTTGGCGTTCCAGACTTCTTGTCCGTTGGACAGGCGCAACGCGTGCAATCCCCCGCCCTGCTTGGGATCGAGTCCCAGGCTGAAGCCTTGCGGCGACTTAGGATCGAGCATCGGAACGATCTGGACGTCGGAAATGGCCACGTACATGTTGTCGCGGTCGGCCGCTGAGCCCCACTGGCTGCCACCCAGGAAACTGCCTTTGCCGACGCGCGTCTGCCAGAGTACTTCACCTTGCTGATCGGGGTCGAGTGCGTGAGCCATACCGGACTTCTGCCCAATCACCAACGCGCGTTTGCCGTTGGGCAGCGCGACCAGCATGGGCGGCTGGCCGAAATCGAAGTCGCCACCTTCAGATTCAGGACAATTGATTTTCGGCGGCGCGACGCAACTGTTGTTGAAGGCATCTCCGGCGGTAAGTTGGCGCGACCACAGGATCTTGCCGGACTTGCGGTCGAGCGCCATAACGGCGTCACTGGTGCGCGTGGGCGGATCCGAATAGTTATCCCCGGTGCCGATATATAGGGCGTCGCGCCTCTCGTCGAAGGTAGGCGTGGACCATACGCCGGCTCCGGACGGGCCGAACAACTGCGCGCCCGACTTACTCTTTTTGGTGGCTTGAGCGGCGTCCGTAATCGTGTACGTCTTCCATACCTGCTTGCCGGTAGCGGCGTCGAGTGCCACCACGCTGCCGCGGAAGGTGCAGCACTCGTAGCTCGGCGCAGGACCGAGCGCTTCTTCGCCGGACGACACACCGACATAGAGCACGCCTGCGCGAAGCAGCGGAGCACCCGTGATGAAGGCGGCGAAGTGATCCTCCACGTGAACCTTCCAGGCTAGCTTGCCTGTGGCGGCATCCAGCGCGTAAACATTGGTGCCGGCTCCGAAGTAAGCCATGGGCTTGCTCGCTTGACCGGCCGGACTCCCGATCGTGATGGCGGAACGCACGCCGGTCTCCGCGTCGAAACTCCAGTGAATGCAGCCGCTGCGGGCGTCGAGGGAATACACGGCGCCAGCCTGGCTTCCCACGAAGACGCGCCCGCCGGCGATGGAGGGCTGCGAGCGCGCCATAATCCCGTCACCCAGGCTGAAGGCCCATTTCAGCTTGAGCTTGGGCACATCGGTGGCCGCGATTCCCGCACCCGCCGCTTCCTGGAATCGGGTGTTGGTAGCGTCGGTGCTCCATCCGGTCCAATGCGGACCTTTGGATGGGTCAGGGAACGCTTCCGCGGCGGTGCCGCAGAATGCACTGGCTGGCAGGGGCGCCGGTTTCGTGGCCTGCGCTATGGCGATGTAACCGACCAGGGCGTACCTCTCGGCGCTGGTCAATCCTTCCGCCTGCGTCTTCATGACGCCGCCTTCGAGAGCGCGCACCAGAAGGGCCGGAGTCATGACACGCAGCGCGCTGAACGCCGGTACGCGACCGGTCGGCATGTCGTGACACGAAGCGCAGTGCGCCTTGTAGACCGCCGCGCCATCCTGCGCGAAGAGGGCGCAAGCGCCGAGTGACAACGACAATAAAAGACGAAGCGTCATAACTGAATCCTTTCCTGATATGCGCGGACTAAGCGTCGAACGTCTATGAGAACGATGCCTGCCGAGACGATCACAGCAACGATCAAACTCCAGAAAACGTAGCGATTTAGGCCGCGGGTGAGAGGGACAACCAACACGGCCAGCCATCCAACACCTCCGGTCACGCGGGCCCAAGCGCGGAAGCGCGTCCACGCGGGGAAGATCAGGCATATTGCTGCTTGCACCATGGCGGCCGCCGTGAGCAATAGAACTGCCAAGTACAGCTGGGGCGCTGTGGGCACCTGCCGGAGAATGGGGTCCGGCACGGCTCGCAGCAGGTTAAAGAAGACAGCCAGAAAGATTAATTCGGACAACGCCTCCAAGCGCGGGTAGCTGCGACGCGTCCGTGGCGAGCTTTTCCGACTTCGGATCAAGCTTCCTTTGGTTGAAAACGGAGAGAGGACGTGCCAATATTCCGGGGACTTGGAGACGTGGAGCTCGACTGCGCAAAAAATCGCCGTCACCACCGCGAACTGCCAGAAAACTGCCCAGAGGATGCGATACAGCGCTTGTTGCGGCGGCAGAGCCAGGGCGATTGCGATGGCCGCGACAACTGGGGTCGCGATTCCTGCGTTCAGTGCGAGAACCTTCACGTAGTACGGAAATAAGATGGGGCCGATCAGTTGCCGGCCGAAGGCCAGCCCGTATCCCGCGGGCCCGTAACGGCTTGCCACTAGAATGGGAGCGCCGTGGTGTTTGAGAAGCTCCTCTAATTCTGCTTTCGTGAAATGCCGTCCCAGCTCCGTCTCCCGGTCTTCGATCTGAGCACGGATGTTTTCCCCGAGTTCGCGCGTGACGTCGTCGTGTTGCCCCTCGGGCAGGTGTCGTTTGACAGTGTGCAAGTAGCGATCGAGAAGTTCCACGCTATTTCTCCTTCTTACGCAACCCGGTGATCAAAAGTTCGCCAGATGGATGGCCGCCGCCACACTGTGCTGGCGAATATAGCGGCTAAGATACCGGGCGATCGCTACTCCATAGTTCAGGACTGTAAAGCATAAGCCTAGGAGCGCGCCGTAGGCAATAGAGGCGTTGACAACGTGCGCCACAAAGTTGGCGTCCACTCCGGGCGGCGTGGCTGCGTTGTTCGCGGCAGCCACGAGGGTCGAGGATCTGGCGATGACGAGGAGCCAGACGAGGCCGAGGACGCGTATCGCGTGAACGAGCGGAAGAAGGGTGCGCCTCCACTGCGGACGAATGAGACCGACACCTGCGTTTACCGAACCCAGAAATACCAAAGCCACCAACAGCAGCCGAAATGTCTGCCAACCCGCCGCAGGCTGGATTACGGCAGCTGTGCCGGGACTAAGGCTGATGAAGAGCATGGGGGAATTGGGGAATGGTTAACCAGCACAGAATGACCACGACGCCGATGGCGAGCTCGGAGATAGCCTGCGGACGTGAGACCAGCTTCCCCAAAAGCTCAGCTGGAACCTTGGGGACGGGCATTAACCGGTTGGGATTCCAGCGGTCGAAAAGATGGTAACGAGTTTGAAACAGGTCGAACAACGCGAACGCGATGGTCAGGATTCCGAACGCCGCCAGGAGAACAATGAATCCTCCCCAAAACAGGAGCCAGACGCCCGGAGACTGCAGGAGCCCGGGAACCGAGGTTCTATTGGTAAACGCGACTAGGCTGGCCACGAAGGGCGTTGTACACGCGGCGATGATGTACACCAGCAGCACGATCCACAGCGTGCCTTTCACCGTGTACCAGTAGTAAGGAAACACCGCGGGACCGATCAGGTGCGTGTTTGGGAGGTAGCGGCCCGCGACCACCATGGGATGGCCCAGTTGCTTCAGCATGTCCCCCACTTCGTCTTCGCGCAACGGCCGGCCGAGGCCGGCTTCCCGGTCTTCTTGCTGAGACCGGATGTTCTCCGACAGCTCTTTAATAATGTCGTCCTGCTGCGTTTCGGGCAGGTACTGCCGAACCGAGTGCAAATAGCGATCGATTAGTTCCATGTTGAATTCTCCTAATGGCTCCGCGTGGAGGGCTGTAACTCGTCCAGGGCCGGGTCGCCGTCGATAATCCGGTTGAGCGATGCGTTCATGTTTTGCCACTCTGCCAGGAGTTGCCCGAGAATCCGTTCACCCTCCGGAGACAGGCGGTAAAAGCGTTTGTTCCGTTTGTCTTCCTCGCGCCATTGGCTCAGAAGCAGACCCCGCGACTCCAGCCGGCGCAACAGCGGATAGAGCGTGTTTTCATCGATTTCCATGCCGCGGTCGGCCAGCGCCTTGCGCAGAGTGTAGCCGTAATGCTCGGCCCGTAGCTTGGCTAAAACCGCCAAAACGAGGCAGCCGCGGCGCAATTCCAGGCGGAGGTTTTCGAAGAGTTCGCTCATACTTTACTGTTTATCACACAGTATATACTGCACACTATATGGCGACCAGGGGTGGCTGTCAAGCAGAATTTTGCGGAACCGCGATTGGGGATTACTGCACGGCGATGGTCACGCCAGGCTGGCTTGGGATCGAAGCTACATTGAGTTCGATTGGAACCGCTGGGCCGATGGGGGCGGCGTCCGGTACAAGGGCATTTATCTGAATCAAGCCTGCAATGGCATCGGGTGCGGGTCCGGCGTAATTTACGGTTGCGTTGGCGCCTCCGATGACAACGCTCACTGACGGTGTTGCGTTGGAAACGGGAGCAGGCGTGACGCTGCCGGTGACTGCTCCGGTGACCGGAATGCCTGTAGCGAAGATCTGGATAACGGAACCGCGTGCCGCAGGCTGCGTAGGTCCATTCACCGAACCGTCCTGATTCAACACGGCCGCCTGGTTCGCTCCGGTGGAGTCCAGGGTGAAGATGCCGGGCGCGGCGGGAGCTAAGGGAACGCTCCATACCGTCGACTGGCCAAGGTAGAACACCTGCACAGTGGCCACGCTGGAGCCTGCAGTTTCATACGGAACGATGGCGTTGATCTGAGAAGATGACGTGTAGAGCATCGGCACGGGTTTGCCGTTGACCAGTACATCCGTGCCTGCGAGGTTCGTAGGCACGTGACCCGCGGGATCCAAGCTAAAGATAGTGCCACTCTGATTGGCGCCAGGCGAGCCGAGGTCGATGCCGTGAATCGTAATGATCTCACCAGGCGCGATGGCTCCTTGAACGCCGGAGGCGGCGTTGAGAATCGATCCGGGCAATGGCTCGTTACTGGCCAAGGTCCCAGCAGGTGGCGGGATCGTAAGTGTCACAGGCACATTGAGGGTCTGTCCCTGCACACCAATTGTCACGTCGCCTTGGTAGACGCCTATATCGAGATGGGACGCATCGACTGACAACTGGATGCCGCACGTTCCAGTTACATCCGTAAGAACGGTGAGGCCGAGCCAATTGCCGCCATTGGACGTTTTGGCTATTGCTGTCTGCTGGACTATCGCATTTCCAGAGGAGGTACAGATATCCGCCGCATCCACAACAGGTTTGGCAAAGGGAGCGGCGGAAATGGAAACAGCCGCGGGGGTTGCCGACAGCGCGGGCACGGGGCCAGTCCACACGTTCAGCGCCACCGGGAGCTGAGCCATGGCCGCCTGATCGGAGGTAAATGTCACCACACCGGTGTAAACGCCGGGTGGCAGCTCGTTCGGAGTTACGCTGATGACCACGGTACCGCCCGGGCCCGTCGTGTTGAACGAGGACGCCGCTTGCAACCAGTTGCCGCCGGAGTGCGTGGAACCAGCGGTCGTCCAAGTCACATCATTGGGAATTCCGGAAGCTGGACAATTGTAGCGGCACTGTACCAGCACGTTAACTGTCTGTGCGGCAGATGGCGGTTCACCGGGCCCGAGGGCAAATACAGGGTGCGAGTCGATGGACAACTGCAGGCCGCCTCCGTGCACATAGAAGCTGGATTCGATGACCCATGTGTTACCACCTGATCCCCTTATCGTCACTACGCCGGCATAAGCGCCAGGGTTGAGGTTACCAAGAGCCGCCAGAAGCCGGATGGTTGGCGGGGGACCGCTCAAAGGTACCGCCGAAAGCCAGTTCCCTCCGGAATCGGTGACTACATCGATGGTGAACGGGCCAGGCAGGATCTCCGGAGGAATAGGCAAAACATAGGACGGGGACCCTTCAGAATCAAATTGCGTCGAAGTAATTATGTGGTTGACGAAGGGCGCGGAGACAATGTTCAGCGTCACCGGAAACGAAACCGGCGGGCCAGCCGGCTCAAAGTGCGTGGGAAGTGGGGTGATGGTAACGGTGCCGCTATAGATTCCCGGCGCGAGCCCGGTGGGGGTCGCGCTGACAGTAAGGGTCGGAAAGGCCGAACAATCAAAATTCGGGTAGCACGTTGTCCCGCTCGTCGGCGCAACCGACAGCCAATTCCCGCCGGAGGCTGTAGAGCGCGAAATAGTGAATCCAACGTCCGTGGTGCCATACGATGGCCCATACATGGTGACAGACTCTGGTTGCGGTGGAACCGTGCCTGTCGTCCAGTTGAATTGGACGCTGGCGCCATATGCTAAGGAAATCCCGAGCGGGGTAATGACGGTTGGGGCGAAAGGAGCGAATCCAAAGTTAGTGGTCTGAACGGGGTAATTGGGGTGGCCTAACAACTGGAGCATACGCAAGGGCGCGGTAGCCAGGACCTGTACCGATCCACCGCTAGCTTTTAGCGAGCCGAAGTCGTTGTCGTAAGTACCCCCGGCGGGAATCGTCAGCGTGATTTGCTGAGTGGTGAGATCCACGGCGTCCCGCCCCCGAAGCAGGACGTCGACCGGCGTGGCATTCGGGTTAGTGATAGCCATTCGTCCAAAAGTGACACCCTCCAAGAAGTTGGAGGAACCCGCTGGATAGGAAGCAGTGGGGAAAAGGGGAATCGCGCCGTCGAACACGCCGTCCGGCGTGCTGGCTCCGAGCGTAGCGAGCGGCGTTACGGGTGGCGCGGCGAAGAAAACCACCTGGGAGCCGTCGGGATTGCGCACGGTGATGCTCTTTCCCCCTAGGTCTGCCGCGCCAGCGAGTGTTACATCGATTTCCTGTGGACCGGGCGCCTGCACGGAAGCGACGGCGACCGCCGCGATGTCGACGGTGGTGGCGCTCGTGAAGCCCGTACCGTGGATGCGGACCACCACGCCGGAACTCAGATTCGATACGGGGCTCACATCTGAAACAGAGAGGGTGCCGCCCAGGGTGACCTTCCCAGGAGTCACTGTAACCGCGTAGAGAGTCGTCGGCACCCAAACCGCACGCGTCCAGGGCGACCCGGTCGGGTCGGCAGTGATGGCAGCCTGTGCGCCGAATGTCGCGGTGGCCAGCGTGGGCACCGTGATGACAACTAGCGGCATGCCCGCCGCCGAGCCTAGGGTGGCCGAGGGCGAAGAGAAGTGAATGTCGAGGTGGTTGCCGCTGACGGTGGCGTAGCCGCATGCGTCTCCGGCGGCGCTGAAGGTTGCGATGGCGGTAACGGGCCCAAAGATCCCGGGGGGAAGATCGAGCGAGAGTTCCCCGGTGGAAACGGCAGCCGACTGCGCCAGTGACAGCTTGATTTGAACGGTGGCACCCGGCGGCGCGGTTTCACTCGAAACGACGACGTTCAGAGCCGGAGCGGATGCAGCATAACTGCTGGACAGCGCCAGAAACAGGGGCAGAATGCCCCAGAGTTTGTCCCATAGGGACTCGATCGAACTGGCCACCGCCCGCCAGAGAGAGCTGATTCCCATCACGGACCGGACTTCAACGCAATCGCATTTCCAAAAATCTAAGACACCTCATTTCTCCGGCCGTTTCAGCCGTTGAGCAGAACAGATTGTGTAATAGCGGTTGCGTCCGGTGCCGCAGACGTCCTCGTCCAGCCACTGCTCAGCGCAAGTTGTAGCTCAACAGCGCGCGCACGTTGAACAAACCGTCATTGGTGGTCGGGGCGCCGGGGTGCCGCTGAACCCACAGAGGCGAATAAAACACATCCACCGTAAATGCAGCCCGCTTGGTGATTAAATAGCTGACGCCGCCGGTGGTGGAAAATGTTCCACCGCGCGTCCAGAGCCGGGTCCGGTCCAGACCGTCCTGAATCTGCGCATTCACATGGAAGACGCCATCGATGAAATTGCCTCCGACGGCTACGTGGGGGACGAACTTCGGATGGCTTGGGATCTTGTAGGCAAATTGAAATTCGCTGCCGGCGTATCGTAGCGACGCGACGTCCTGGGATTCGGCGACGCACTCCGTGGGATTCCCCGAAGATCCCGGCGGAAACGCGAGCGCGCTGTTGGGACAGGTAAAGCCGCCCTTCACCCAACCGAGTTGGCCGTATCCCCGCCAGCCCAGCGTCCACTGCGGGCGCTCCAGAATCGGGCGCTCAAGGCCGAATGCGAAGATGCGCGGCTAGTCATAAGTGTCTCCTTCCCCGCGCCGTTCTTAGCGCACTAGTTGAATATTGAGTTCGATGCGGACTTCATCCTTCACCCCTATCGATCCTCCGGCAACTTTAACTGGCTTGATTCCGAAATCGGACTGCTTGAAGCGTGAATCCCCCACGTACCGTCCGTTCGTTTCACGCACGGCCACTGTCACAGGCTGGGCCCGCCCGTGCAGCGTGAGGTTGCCTTGCACCATCCAAGAGCCCGCGCCCGCAGGCTCCGCGCTCGTGGATATAAAGCTGATCTCCGAGCGTCGCTCGGCGTCAAGGACCTCGGGACCCAACATAGTCTGCTGAATCTCGGCGCGGTCCTTGTCCGAGACCTTTGAATCGGCGACGCGCAACGAGCCCGCTTTGACGTGCAACTCGACGTGATGAGCGGCAGCGTCCACCGTGCCTCCGGCGATCGGTGCGGCAATCTCGTGATCGTGCCCGAAGGCGGAGAGGACACCGGACTTGTACACTCGCACGGTCAGCGTGGATTTCTCAGTGTCGATCGCGCGTGGCTGGGCGACAGCCGAAACCGTCGAAACCAGAATCACGCCGATCTCGAAGTACGCTTTTGAGTTCACCTCGCACCCCCTGCGGTCGTCGACTTCAGGGTAGCGAACGCAGTCCGTCGCTCTGAAGAGAGGAGATGTAAAAAGCTTGTTAATCATACAGCTGTGTCCGAAAGCTCACGAGAGAGTTGTCATCTGGCGAACAAGCACCGAGGGCCGCCTCGAAAAAAGGCGTACGAGTCGATACGGATGGTTAGCCGGATCAAAGAAGCCCCGCGCAACGCCACAGAATTGCGCATTTCCGCCGATGAGTAAGACAGATGCGATTCCTCGTGCCACAGGGAGAACTACAGGCGCTGGCGCCATCGGCCCCGACCGCGGGGCGTTGCCGGCGCGTGGCATTGGCGATGGAAGTGGGCGCCGCGCTCCGGCAGGCTTTGGATTCGCCCGCGATTCTGGAACAGGCTGCACTGCTGCATCACACCCCTTCCGTGGTACTGGGCCGATCTTCGACCGACCGGCCGCTACACGATCTCTTCCCCGGCGGGACGCAGCGCGCGGACTCGCCGCGGAATAAGCCGCTGCCGGAGAAACTGACTGCGGTGTTGAACGACTGTCGGGCGTTTCCCCGCAGCGGGACGGATCGGAAAGTGCGCACCATGTCGCACATCCTGGCGATCTGCAATCTGGTGGACGAGCAAATCGAACTGCTACCGTTCGAGCCCAAACCTATAGAAGCCTGCTTGGGGGTTGGCGAGAGTGAAGTAAATTCACCGCTTCTCTGGCCACGGCCCGATATCGCAAGACCGGAAATGTTAAGAACAGTTACGTGCTTCTTATACTCTTCGGTTAACTTCCCACCGTGGGATTAACTTTTGTGGGTTATGTTCAATACTCTTTCCGCGATCTTGTCTATAGAGTGATTGCCTGATAATTTGATCCCAAGCCCGTGGCCTGCGAGAGATGAGTCAGCTTCTCACTAGCATCCGAAACGGGTAACTGAAGGGGATTGGCCGAGTGGCCGCAAAGCCGATGTTTGGTCAAAGAGTGTTGGGCCTAAACAGATCGGTGAACCCGCAGCTCGCGCAGGGGCAACCGCTCGATCTGCAAGCCAGTATTCTGGATCAGATCAAAGATGCCGTTGTGACGGTCGATCGAGACTTCCTGGTCACGTACACGAATGCCGCGGCGGAGCGACTCTTTGGGTGGACCGGGCTAGAAGCTCTGGGCAAGGAATACAGGGCCTTCGCGGGCACCGTCGTCACTCCTGGCGAGCGTCAGGCGATTCATGCCGACATCCTGAACCGGGGCTCGTGGAACGGCGAGATCATCTGCACCAATCGAGCGGGCAAGCAATTTGTCACAGGCGTGTCCTGGTCGGTACTGCGCGACAATCACGGGAACGTTCGCGGAGTAGCGGGCATTCATCGGGACCTGACCAGTCCCAAGCAAATGGAACAGGCTCTGCGGACCACACAAGACCGCCTGAAGCTCGCGCAATCCGCACTTTCTCTAGGGAGCTGGGAAGTGGATTTCGCCAGTGGAACGGTGGCGATCTCGGAGAGTCTGCTGCGGCTTTATGGCGCTGAAGAAATCCGCGAGCGCCTCACTCTTGGGGAGTGGCACACGTACGTGCATCCGGAGGACCGGGAGCGAAAGATCGCCGAGGCGCGGCGGCATTTCGACGATCGTGAGCCTTTCGACAGGCAGTACCGCGTGATTCTGCCCGACGGATCGATTCGTTGGTTTCACAGCAAGGCCCTGGCGATCTTCGATGACCAAGGACAAGCCATTCGCATGGTCGGGGTGGACTTCGACATAACCCAGGACAAGCGCATTGAGGGGGAGTTAGCCCACGCGAAAGAGGCCGCGGAGGCAGCCAGTCGCGCCAAGAGTGAGTTCCTGGCCAACATGAGCCACGAAATTCGGACTCCGCTCAATGGCGTGGTGGGAATGACCGACCTGGTTCTCGAAACGGAATTGACGGGGGAGCAGCGAGAGTATCTCAACACGGTCAAACTTTCAGCCGACGCGCTGTTGACCGTGATTAACGACATCTTGGACTTCTCCAAAATCGAGGCCGGAAAATTGGAGCTGGATCCTACGGAATTCCAGCTGCGCGACTTCCTGGATGAGACGTGCCGGCTGCTGGCGCTGCGCGCGCATCAGAAAGGTTTGGAACTGGTCAGTGACGTGGCGCCCTCGGTACCCGAATGGGTGGTTGGCGATACATCGCGCATCCGCCAGGTGCTACTCAATCTGGTGGGCAATGCGGTGAAATTTACGGAGCTGGGCGAGGTGGTAGTGGCGGTGGAACCGCGACCCAGCGATACCGCGGACACAGTGGTATTGGCCTTCTCCGTCCGCGACACCGGCATTGGGATCACACCGGAACAGCAGAACATCATTTTCCATCCGTTTGCCCAAGCCGACGGATCGACCACACGGCGCTACGGCGGCACCGGTCTCGGTCTCACGATTTGCCAGCGTTTGGTGAAGCTGATGGGCGGGTCGATCGGACTGGAAAGCGAGATCGGCAGAGGGAGCACTTTTCACTTCACCGTACGCCTCGGCGTAGCCCCAAACTGCGCCCGAGAGAGGGTCACCGGGCCACCCGCGTTGCAAGACGTTCGGGTCTTGGTGGTGGACGACAACGCCACCAATAGGCGTATCCTGGCGGAGACCTTGTCCCGGTGGGGTATGCGACCAATCGTAGCGGACAGCGCTACGGCGGCGCTGCGGCTCCATCAGTCGGCGGATCCACCCATCCCCCTCACCTTGTCAGATGTGCACATGCCCGAGATGGACGGCTTCGAATTGGCGGCCAAAGTCAAGCGCCGCACACCCGGCTCCGCGGTAGTGCTGCTGACCTCCGGAAGCCACGCGGGTGACATCGCGCGCTGTCGCGAACTGGGTGTGGATGCGTACCTGACCAAACCGGTTATCCAAAGGGAGCTGCAAGCCGCGATTGTGCGCGTGCTGCAACCCTCGAGCGGAGAAGCGGGCTGTAGCGATTCAGTTTTCCCCGGGGCCCCGCCTGAGCAGACACCGGAGAAACTGCGGCCGCTGCGGATCCTGCTGGCCGAGGACAATATCGTCAATCAAAAGGTGGCCACGCGGATGCTCGAAAACGACGGCCATCGCGTGACCGTGGTAGCGAATGGGCGGGAGGCGCTTGACGCCCTGGAACGTGAGACATTCCACCTGGTTCTCATGGACATCCAGATGCCCGAAATGGACGGCTTCGAGGCAACCATCGCGATCCGCGCGCGCGAACGCTACACTGGCAAGCGCATTCCTATCCTGGCGATGACCGCCCACGCCATGATCGGCGATCAAGACCGATGCCTGGTCGCCGGAATGGACGCTTACGTCGCCAAGCCCGTGCGGAAGGCCGAGCTGTTGCAGGCAATCTCTAGCGTTTGCGGAAACTAGGCAGGGCGTGAGATATCATGGGCGGACTGGCGGGCGCCAGGAATTGTTCGCCGGTGGAGGATCTCATGCGCAGCTTGATCGGTAGTATCACCTTGTTTGCGTCGGGAATTGTGGTGGGCGTGTTCCTGATGCAGCCCAGCGCCGCACAACCAAATCAGAACCCCGGACTGCGGCTGAATCACGTCGGGATTTATGCCAAGGACTACGACGAGTCCATGCGCTTCTACACGAAGACGATCGGTCTTCGAGAAGCGTTCACCATCAAGGACAAGGACGGCAAGCCGACTCTCACCTATCTCCAAATCAATCGCGAAACGTTCCTGGAATTGGCGCCGGCCAACGACCGTCCGGTGGGCCTGAGCCATGTGGGCATCTGGCCCGAGAACTTAGACGCGACGGTGGCGGCGCTGCGCGAACGCGGCGTCAAGGTGGCCGATCCGCGAGCCGGCGACACGAGAATCACCAGCGCCTTTGATCCTAACGGCGTCCGGTTAGAGCTACTGGATTTTCTGCCCGAGTCGCCAACGCGAAAAGCGATGGATAGCTGGAAGTAGCGGCCAGCGGAGGTACCAGGAGCCGCAGACCAGGCCCAAAAGCATCAGTATGGCGTTTGCCGGTTCCGGTGTTTGGACGGTCAGGGTTCCTGAATTAAAGACGGGGGTTGGGGCGTTGGCGCTATAGACTCCGGGCGCGCCGAAGGCGCCGGCCGGGAAGTAAAAGATATACCCAGCGCCGTTGGTAGCATTAAACTGCAATTGCGCAGAGAATGCGCCGCCGGCGCTCTGATTGCTGAAGACCGCTCCCAGAAAAGCCGGATCGCAATTGGTACTGGAATCGAATTGAGCACAGGGGAATGCCGCGATCGGTCCATCCAGCGGGGGGTTGACGAAATCCGAAAGCGTTAGTTGAAATGCCACTGGTTCCGGCGCAAATGTTTGGGTAGCAGTGGTGAAAGCAGACCCGGTGCCTACGAAATCGTAGATCACGCTCGCTCTGACCGACACCGCCAGCACGGGTAGCATAACCACAACCCTGGTGATTGCGCGCAGCCGCCGTGCAGGTGCTAACCATCTCATAGAGTGCTGACCGTCTAGGACGTCTGGCAACCCGAGTGTAGCGCGGCGGGGCGGGAGCCTCAAGGTTGAAACCGGACACAAGTACCTGAAAATATCGCTGATGGTACCAACGCCCGGTCGGTTGCCTTACTTTCCGTCCACTGAGAACGCCAGCAGCACATTGCCGGGCATGCCGCCTGCTGCGACGTAGCCGGAATTGGCGAACAGCATGCCACCGCCAACCGCGGGGCCAGGGCCGTCGATCGATCCACCGCGGCCTTCCACTCCGTTGACGGTTTTGTGAGCACCCACCGTGTCGAAGTCCCAAACTACTCTGCCATCCTCGGTGGAGTATGCGCGCAGATGGCCATCCATCGAGCCTGAGAACGCTACGCCGGGAATCGCCGTAACCGCGGCAGATTGCGCGGGGCTACAACGTTGGCGGGTCCCGCAGCCAATCGGAGGCGCATACCAGGCGCGTTCGCCGGTGGCCAGTTTGAGCGCGAACATGCCGCCGCCCTGGTTGGGATCGGCATCCGTGAGGGTGCTGAACGTAAGCATGATGCGCTTAATGTCCGACACCGCGACATAAAGATTCGACGCATCGGCCGCCGAACCCCATTGCACGCCGCCCATGGTGCCGCCCTTGCCCACGCGCACCTGCCACAGCACCTCGCCCTGCTGGTCCGGATCGAGGGCATGCACCACGCCGGATTTTTGGCCCGCGATCAGCGCGCGCTTCCCGTTAGGCAACGTCACGAGAATGGGTGAAGAGCCGAAATCGAAATCGGGGCCGTTGACATCCGGACAATTGGTCTTATCGGGTAGACGGCAGGCGGCCACGTACGCGTCGTTCTCGGTCATTTGGCGCGACCACAGAATTTTTCCAGTATTGAGATCGAGCGCCAGGAAGGCATCGCTCATACGCGTGGTGGGCTCGCTATAGTTATCGCCGGTGGTCACGTAAATGGCATTGCGCCTGGTGTCGATGGCCGGGCTGCTCCAGATAGGCGCGCCCGAAGGGCCCCATAACTGCGTGCCGGATTTGTTCTTCTTGGTGCGCCGCGGCTCGTCGATGGTATAGGTCTTCCACACCTGCTTGCCGGTCACTGCGTCGAGGGCCACCAAGCTGCCGCGGAAACGGCAGCACTCGTAATCCGGCGATGCCCCGGCGGCTTCTTCGCCCGACTTCACGCCAACGTATAACCGGCCGTTGTACAGCGCGGGCGAGCTGGTGATCCCCGCCAAGGGGTAGTCGTCTACCTTGGTCTTCCATAGCAGTTTCCCGGTGGCCGCGTCTACGGCATAGGTGAAGGCTCGGGCGTCGCCGAAAAACGCAGCGTAGAGCGGACCGGACGCGGTCTGGACACGGCCCACGTTAACCGCGGAGCGGACGGTGGAACCGGCATCGAAGAACCAATGCACGCAGCCGGTGGCGGCACTCAGTGAATACACCTTTCCGCCCGCGCTGCCGACGAACACGCGGCTGCCGATAATGGTGGGTTGCGCGTTGGCGCTCTGGTCGCCCGGAAAACCGAAAACCCATTTCACTTTCAAGCGAGGCACGTCGCCAGCCGCGATTCCCGCGGCGTCCTGAAAACGGGTGTTGGCGCTGTTTTGGCCCCAACCGTTCCACGCGACGGCGCTGAAATCGGCGTTAGCCGACGGACACATGGCTTCTTTCGGCGGGTTGGTTTCGAACTTGGCGCCCAGGGCCTTGCCGGTGACAAATTGCGCGATGGCGCGGCGTTCTTCCTCCGACCGGCGGCTGGCCATGGAGATCATTGGTCCGGTTTCCATGGCCGCCAGCACCTGCGCGGCTGACATGGCGCGCAAAGCGTCGCGCTTGGGCGCCCGGTCCATGCCGCCATCGTGGCACGAGGCGCATGTGGATTGATAAAGGGTGGCCCCATCTTGGGCAACGGCGAGTCCCACGCAAGAGATGAAGAATGCTGCCAACAGTGGTCTCATAAAGCCCGAGATTATATCACGCAGCACTTGCAATCGGACTATACTGCATGGATAGGCAAATGAGGAGGGTACCCACGATGGCCGCTTCCCGCCGTCAGTTTCTACAGGTCGCCTCCGCCGGGGCGGCTTGCACGGCGTTGGGGCTGGCGGCTGACCCCGTGTTGGGCATGATCTTTCCACCCGCTAACTATCCGGTGCCGCCGGAAGCGGCGAAGATGTATCCCACCGGCATCCGTTTCCTGGCCGAGGGCGTGGGCCTCGAGCGCATGACTCCGGAAGGTTACGAGAAAGTGGTGGACCGCATCGTGCCGGCCGCGCAACACTTGGCCAAGCAGGGTGCGAGCGGCATCTCGGTGATGGGCACCTCGCTGACGTTCTATAAAGGCGCCGCGTTCAACGAGCAATTGAAGCAGAGTATCACCAAGGCGACCGGGTTGCGTTCCACCACTATGAGCACCGCCATTGTGGAAGGCCTCCAGGCCGTGGGCGGGCGGCGCGTGGCAGTGGCGACGGCTTATAACGAAGAAGTGAACCACCGGCTGCGCGTCTTTCTGGAAGAATCCGGCTTCGAAGTGCTCACGGTGAAAGGGCTCGGTATCGAGAGGTTCGAAGATTCCCCGCCGGTGACTCCGGAAGGCTTGCTGGAATTTAGCGCCGGAGTCCGCGAGACCGCGCCCAAGGCCGATGCGCTGCTGGTCTCGTGCGGCGCGTTGAAGACTCTGGAGATTCTCGCGCCGCTGGAAAAACGGTGCAAGGTGCCGGTTGTATCCAGCCTGCCGCACGCGCTATGGGCAAGCGTGCGGCTGGTGGGATTGAGCGGAAGATGCGCGGGCTTCGGCAGTTTGCTCGCGAAGGGTTAACCAAACGTTTTGGTGGAATGATAAGGAGGCTGTCATGAAACGCTATTCACTCATCGCATTGGTATGCTTTGGCGCCGCGGCATTTGCCGCCGACGCGCCTGAAATCCGTTATGACTCCGTCCCCAACTTTCTGAAGCTCCCGGCCGACCTGTATATCGGCGAAGCCTCGGGGGTGGCGATCAATTCCAAGAAGCACATCTTCGTCTTCAGCCGCGGCAACACCACCGGTCCGGCTTACGCTGCCACTGCTTCGCAGATCCTGGAATTCGGTCCCGACGGTAAATACATCCGCGAAATCGGAAGGAACCTCTATGCCTGGTCGTTCGCGCATACCGTGCGCGTGGACAGTCAAGACAACCTGTGGGCTGTGGATAAAGGTTCGGACATGATCATCAAGTTCGATCCGGAAGGCCGCGTGCAAATGGTATTCGGGCGGAAGAAAGAAGCTTCCGATGAAGGCGCCGAAGCTTGGAAACGGGTCAACCCGCCGCGCCCCGCCGTGGATGGCCAATTCCGGCAGCCCACCGACGTCACCTGGGACCCGGCGGGCAACACCTACATCAGCGACGGTTACGTCAATTCGCGCGTGGCCAAGTTCGACAAGAACGGCGATTGGGTAAAGCAATGGGGCACGCCCGGCAAGAACCAGGGCGAATTCAACACGCCGCACAGCATCGCCGCCGACGCCAAGGGCAATATCTACGTAGCGGACCGCGGCAACCGCCGCATCCAGGTGTTCGATCCGGATGGGAACTTCCTGCGCGAGTTCACGATCGATGTGCCGGTTCCCTCGGTGGTACACATGTGGATGGGCAACCCACCCAATCCAGCCGCCCCTGCCGCGGGCAACGCCACCATGTTGGGCGGCGCGCCGTGGGCCATCTGCATTACACCAGGGCCGGGAACGCAGTACCTGTACAGCGCCGACGCCTACCCCGGTCGCGTATACAAGCTATCGCTCGACGGCAAACTGCTGGGATATTTCGGCAGCATGGGCCGGCAACCAAAACAGTTCGGCTGGATTCACGAGATGGCGTGCCCCTCGGAGAATGAAATCTACGTAGCCGAAATCCTGAACTGGCGCGTACAGAAGTTGCTCCTGCACCCGGGGCCGCCGGTTAGCGCAAGCGCAAAGTAGAGGACTGACCCAAGGGAGCGGCGCCTTGACTTCGTGTTAATGCACGCTCTCCATCAGTTCTTTCGCCACCGCCGCCGTATTGGCGTGGATAGTGATGGTGTCTTCCACGCTCGCGGCGTAGCCCCCTGCCAGCACCGACGCCACCGGGATCTTTGCCCGCAGCCCCGTGCCAATCACGAGCCGGTCGCGCTCCATCAAGCCTTGAAACGTGAGCGCCAGCCCGCCGAGCTGGTCTTCGCCATAGGGGTCCGCGCCTGCCACGTAAATCAATAGTTCCGGTTGGAACATGGCGAACGCCGCGCCCAGACCGTTATGCAACTTGTCGAGATAATCCTGGTCGCCGATCCCGTCGGCCAAATTAATATCCAGGCTGGAGGGCGGCTTTTCGCTCGGATAGTTATTGGCCTGATGAATGGAGAGCGTGAAGACGGACAGGTCACCGGCGAACAGCGCGGCCGTCCCGTTGCCGTGATGGACATCGCAATCCACCACCATCGCGCGGCGGATGGAGCCATCCTTTTGCAGACGCCGCACGGCCACGGCGATGTCGTTGATGGCGCAAAACCCTTCGCCATGCGCGGCGAAGGCGTGGTGGAAACCGCCGCCCACATTGAACGCGAATCCCGATTCCAGAGCCAGCCGCGCCGCGAGGATGGTGCCACCGGCGGCTGCCCAGAAGGCTTCCACCATGTGCCGCGAATACGGAATTTCCAGCTTCAGGATTTCGTGATACGCCAGCGTGCCATTCTGCAGTTTGGTCACCCACGCGGGGTCGTGCACCAGCAGGATGTCCTCGTCGGTGGCCGGCTCGGGCGCGATGAAATCCTCCTCCGTGCAGAAACGCGTGCGCAGCATTCGGTCACGCAGTTGATGGTATTTCTGCGATGGGAAGACGTGCGGCCCGAGATTCAGATCGTATTTAGGATGATAGACCAGGCGGAAGGGGAGCATGGACTCAAGAAGGTCCGACCTGCAGCGCGGTAACCACGGCTACATTGTAAATGTCCTCCACCGAGCAGCCGCGCGAGAGATCGTTGGCAGGCCGGGCGAGGCCCTGCAGGAACGGTCCGATGGCCGCTGCCCCGCCCAAACGCTCCACGAGCTTGTACGCAATGTTGGCCGATGCCAGGTTGGGAAAGACCAGTGTGTTGGCGCGGCCGGCGACCCTGGACCCCGGAGCCTTTGAGTTGCCGACCAGCGCATTCACCGCGGCATCCGCCTGCAATTCTCCATCGATCACGATTTCGGGCGCGCGGGCACGAACGACCCGAAGAGCCTCGACTACGCCATCCACCTGAGGATGCTGAGCGCTGCCTTTGGTGGAAAAGCTGAGCAGCGCAACGATGGGCTCGGTGGCCAGCAGCACGCGCGTGCTGTGGGCAGTGGCGATGGCGATCTCCGCCAGCTCCTGCGGCGAGGGGTCGACCACTACGGCGCAATCGGCGAACGTCATCATGCCGTGGTGTCCCTGCGACCGGTCGGCGAGGGCCATCACGAAGACACTCGACACCAGGCGAACCCGTGGGTCAGGGCCGATCGAAAGCAAGGCCGCGCGCACGGTTTCGGCGGTTGTGTTGGCGGCTCCACCCACGGTGCCATCCGCGTCGCCGGCAGCCACCATCAGGGCTGCGCAGTAGAGTGGCTGGCGGGCGATCTTCGCCGCTTCGACTTGGGTGACGCCCTTGGCACGCCGCCGTTCGTAGTACAGCCCGGCATACTTTTCGATGGAGGGCCAGCGCTCGGGATCGGCGAACACAACTCCTGCGGGAACGCTGTGCGGCCTGGCGCCCACGAGCACCGGTTTCACGACCCCGTCGCGTGCCAGGCGGCTCGCCGCTTCGAGTACGCGCGGGTCATCTCCTTCGGGGAAAACGATGGTCTTGGGAAGCCGGCGGGCCCGCTCGATGAGGCCCGACATGAATATAGCCGCGGATTCGGGAATGGCCGCCATCGATCGGAACATTTGAGTCTAACAGGTGGCTGTGTTTTTTCAATCGCCCAGGAACTTGCCAAACGGCCGGAGATCCTTGACGTTGTCGCATACGGCTTTGAGAGCGGCGGTCATCGGGATCGCCAGCAGGAGGCCGGCCGCGCCCCACAGGAAGCCCCAGAGCATCAGGGAGAACGTGACCACTAGCGGATTCAAATGGACTCGCGACCCGACGATCTTCGGGTACATCAGGTTCATCCCGACCAGGTGCAACAACGACACCGAGGTGACCACCGCCACGTATACCGGGAAGAGATTCACGCCGAGGGCGGCGAACATCGGCGGGACCAGCGCCAACGGTAAACCGATGTAGGGCATCAGGCTCAAGAATCCGCTCAGGGGGCCCACCAGAAACGGGAACGGGAGCCGAAACAGGGCGAAGAGGATGGAACTCAAGCAGGCCAATACCAGGCCCAACAGGAAGTTTCCTACGACAAATGCCCGTACCATGTCGGCGATACCCGCAAGGCTGCGCGCAGCCACCATCCGGTCTTCGCCATGAAAAAACTGCAGAAAGCTGCGGTTGATATGGTCGCGCCAGCTCAGCATGAAGTAGACCAGGAAAGGCACGAACGACGCCATTAACAAGATCTGGTAGAAAGAACCGAGCCGCGACAGGACATAGTCGCCCACGGCGGTCCTTTCCTCGTGGATACGAACTTCCGGAATCGGGCCGGGCACCGCGGGCGGGACAGGCTGCTGATCCTGCTGCTGCTTTTGCTGGGCCCGCCGGCGCGAGCGCGTTTGCTCGGCCTGCTGTTGCTGCTGTCGCTGCTGGGCTTTGGCCTGTTCGTCCTGCTGCCGCTGGCGCGCCGGAACCAGCAGCCGGTAGGTCTTCTGTTCGGTATCTTCCAAACGCTGCTGAACGTTATCGATGAGATCCCCGATCCGCTGTCCGTATTTCGGAAGTTCGTCGTACAGGCTGGCCAATTGGGCATAGGCGCCCATGCCGATCACATAGAGAACTAACAGCGCCCCTGTGCATACTACGAAGCTTGCCAGGCCGCGCGGAAACCGCAGGCGCATCAACAGCACCACGAACGGCTCCAAAATGAAGGCCAGGACGATAGCAGCAATTAGGGTGATAAAGAACGCCTGGGCGAAGTACAACACGGCCACAATGATGCCCCCGGCGACGATTGGCAACGAGTATTGCCGGGCGCCGGAAACTGCTTTTGCGGTGCTGCTGAGGGGCTTGCTCAGTACGGCCACAGCTCGGTGAGACCCTTGACTCGAATGTAGCATGGCCCGGTTTACGGTGACGCCCCGTTTATAATGAAATTGTTTGCTACCCGCCAAACCCCGCATTTTAGCCCTCGACCTTGGAAAACGCCGCATTGGGATGGCCATCAGCGACCCGCTGGGTATTACCGCCCAGGGACTGCCTAATCTGGAGCGCACCAACAAGCGCACCGACTTGGCGGCGCTGTCCCGGATCACTCAAGAACGCGAGGTGGATCTGATCCTCATGGGTAACCCGATCAACATGCGGGGCACGGAAGGGCGCCAGTCGGCCTGGGTTCATGAATTCGCCACCGCGCTGGAACGCACCACCGGACTCCCGATACAGCTCTGGGATGAGCGACTCACCACCGTTGAGGCCAGCCGGGTATTGCGGTCAAGCGGCATTAGCATCGAAAAGCGAGCTGCCGCCGTAGATCGGCTATCCGCGGTGATCCTGCTGCAGAGCTATCTGGATTCGTTATGAGAGTACTGCGCCTGGCGGGAATTCTGATGGTGCTCGCGGCGGCTGCAGCCGGTTACATGATGTTCCGGCTGGCCCGCCCGTTCCAAGGCTTTTCGAGCGTGACGTACATCGAGTTTGCGCGCGGCACTCCCACCAGCGAGATGGGCGCGCGGCTGGTGCAGGCTGGCGTGGTGCGCAGCCGTTTGGATTTTTGGCTGGCCCGTATCGCAGCGCGCGGGCGTGGCTTGCAAGCCGGAGAATATCGCTTCGCGGCGCCGGCTTCCGCGCTGCAGGTGGTAAGCCGCATCGCCCGCGGGGACGTTTTCTACTACGAACTGGTGGTGCCCGAGGGCAAGAACATGTTCGACATCGCGGCGGCGGTGGAGCAATTCGGCGTGTTCCCGGGGAGCGCTTTTCTGGCGGCTGCACGCAACCCAGCGCTCATCCGCGATCTCGATCCGGCCGCACCATCGCTTGAGGGCTACTTGTTCCCCAATACGTACCGGCTCAACCACAGCACCACGCCGGAGTCGCTTTGCCGCACCATGACGTCCAAGTTCCGCGAGGAGTGGAAAAAGCTGCACAATAACGCCAATGTGCACCAGACAGTCACGCTGGCATCCCTGGTAGAGAAGGAAGGTAAACTGTCCGGGGAGCGGCCGTTGATTGCTGCGGTGTTTGAGAATCGACTGCGCCTCGGCATGAAGCTGGAGTGCGACCCGACTACCATCTATGCGGCCATGCTGTTGAACCGCTATCGCGGGACCATCTATCGCTCGGACCTGCAGAGCGACCAGCCGTACAATACTTACCGTCACACTGGCTTGCCACCGGGGCCGATTGCGAATCCTGGCGTAGCGTCCCTGAAAGCCGTGTTGGCGCCGGCCGACTCCGAAGCGCTTTACTTCGTTCTGCGGCCCGGCGATTCGGGCGCGCACGAGTTCTCCAGAAATATTGCCCAGCATGAAGCGGCAACCGCGAAGTACCGCCGTGGCCTCCAAAGATAAGCCGATCAAGCAGCAGGTGCGCGAATTCCTCGCCGTGGAGCAGCCAACTGCCATCACAGAGGCGGTGTGGCAAAAGCTGCTCCTGCGCCTCGCGCCGGTTTCCGAGAGCTATCTGCGCGAACTGCTCCGCGGCACCGGGCTCCCGTTCGACCAGCCGTATGCCGGCGTGCGGCAGCACACCTACGAGGAGCTCGAGCAATCGTTGCGCGAATTGGAGCAGGTGTATGCCGCCGCGATGCTCTCCGGCGATCGGGAGCGAGCCCGCTACTGCCGTCGTCAAGTGATCGCGGCCAAGGACCGCGCCCGGTTCTTAGCGGACAACCCACGCACGGCGCCCGACAAGCAGGCCCTGAAACAAGAGATGGCGCAGTGGATGCTGGTTTGGCTGGACGACCCGTTGGTATTTCCGGCCTGGGTGGAGGCCCGCAAGCGAGCCATTGATACGAGCATGGATACTAGCGCGTCGTCATGAGCCGCTTGGTGGGCGCGGTATAGTCCTTCTCCGAAACTTCCTCCAGCCAGGTAATGCCGCCGCGGCTGACATTGAATTGTACGCCTGCCTGGTTGGGCGCCGCGCCATGCCAATGCACCACTCCCGGCGGGCAATAGATGGTCTCGCCGGCGTGCAATTCCAGCACCGGCCCGCCTTTTACCTGCGTGAGGCCAACGCCATCTTCCACCAGAATGATCTGGCCGCCTTCATGGCTGTGCCATTTCGTGCGGGCACCCGGCTCAAAGCGGAAGTGGGCCGTGGTGCCTTGCGAGTTCTCCTCGATTCTAATCACCTTTCCCGTGAAGTTGGGGTTCGGCTGCTGTTGCGCGTGAACCCTCCACAGCCCGGAACCGGCGGCCAGCAGACCCAGACAGAGCCAGCCAGCCCAGCGAACGGATTTCCATTTCATGTTGCCCCCTCCTGCTCGATGGTGCGTGACCTGATCGAAGAAGCCACGCCACTCGACGGTATCCTAACATGATCGCAGCGCCCGCCTTCGAGAATCAGCGCCTCATCGACCACCCGACGGCGAGCGCCATGACTTATACTGAGCTTTCCAAATGGCGCTGTTCAAGACTCGCAGCGCCGCCGTATATGGCATCGATGCCCATCCGATCGATGTCGAAGTCGACATGTACTCGTCCGGCTCGGCGCGCGACTTCGTCATGGTCGGTATGCCCGACATCGCCGTGCGCGAGAGCCGCGAGCGCATCAAGTCGGCGATGATCAACTCCGGCTTCGGCTATCCCAACAAGGCCGTCACCATCAATCTCGCGCCCGCCAACGTGCGCAAGGAAGGAGCGGGGTTCGATCTGCCCATGGCGCTCGGCATCATGGGCGCCATGGGCGCGGTGGGCGGACTCGATCGGCACATTCTCGTGGGCGAGTTGTCGCTCGATGGCTCAATTCGCCCGGTGCGGGGCGCTCTCTCGGTGGCGGTCTGCGCGCGCGAACTGGGAATCGCTAACCTGATTCTGCCCGCGGAGAATGCGGCGGAAGCGGCCGTAGTCGAAGGCGTGAATGTGTACGGCATGCGGCATCTGGCGGAAATTGTCGCGCTGTTAACGAGGCCCGAAGAGTTTCACCCCGCGCCAGGCCGCGTGAAACGGGAGAGCATCGAGACCAACGCCGCGCCGGATTTTCGCGATGTACGCGGGCAGACGATGGCCAAGCGTGCTTTGGAAGTGGCCGCCGCCGGCGCCCACAATGTTCTGCTCATCGGCCCACCCGGTTCGGGAAAGACCATGCTCGCCAAGAGACTGGCCGGAATTCTGCCGCCGCTCACCTTTGAAGAGGCCATCGAAACCACCAAGATCCACAGCATCGCCGGTATACTGCCAAGCGGCTCCGGCCTGTTATACCAGCGGCCATTTCGGTCTCCCCATCACACGGTATCCGACGCGGGGTTGCTGGGCGGCGGGGCGGGAATGCCGCGGCCCGGCGAAATCAGCCTGGCCCATCATGGTGTTCTGTTTCTCGACGAATTCCCGGAGTTCCCACGCGACGTCCTGGAAATGCTGCGCCAGCCGCTCGAAGACGGCTCAGTGACCATCGCGCGCTCGCAGATGACTCTTTGCTTTCCAGCTAATTTCATGCTGGTGGCGGCGATGAATCCGTGCCCGTGCATATCACAAATGCGACAAGGTGCAAGCCGGAGTGCCGAGCCGGCTTCCGGATAGTGAGGGGCCGACCTGAACGGATCTGGCCTGCTACGCGGTTCGCGCAGTATTGACAGTCCGTTTAATTTCGGCCGTACCGAGAAATCTCATGACGCGGGAGGTGTAGGACCCGGCAGGCTCCCTCTCGTTTCTCTCCCAACGCGCGAGCGTGCTCGCATCAACACCGATGCGCTCGGCAGCTTCTTTTTGCGTAATCCCCAGAGCCGTCCGGCACTGAACCAGCCGCTCGGCCCAGCCGGTGCCTTGCGGCGCAGGGTTGTAGCCGAGGAACCTAACGATCGCCGGCATGTATTCCAGGCTGGGCTTCGTGCGGTTGGCCTCCCAGTTGGCGATGCTGGCCTTGTTCACACCCAGTTGCTGACCAACCTGGCGCTGCAGCAACTTGAGGGCGAGCCGCCGGCGGAGCAAATGGTCGCCAATCGTTTCCAACTTGTCTGGCACCCGATTCCGAGTAGTCACTTTGTAAGATTTTGGCAGGATCAGGATTGCGGGCTCATTGGGCTGGCTGAACCGATACGTAATAGTGATCTCGCTCTGCTGCACGCCCCACCGCTCCACGGTGTTGGCCACGACCTTCTCGACCAGGACCTCCACAATGCGGCGCTTCAAGTCCGCTGTGATGGGTCCCTCCACTCGCTTCCGGAGACTTGCGAGGAGCGACTCCGCCGAACTGAGTTGCGCCGCCCGGTCTTTGGGCGACAGGGCGCGCTCGGCCACCTCGATCTCGGCCTGCAAGCCAGCGGCTTCTGCATCAATAAGATTCAGGTGTTGATCCAGAGTGGCGTCATCGATTCGGCCGCGCCGGAACAACCCGAGCATCCGATCCCGATCGGCCGTCTTCTCCTCGAGCCGCGCCCTGAGGGCGTCTAGCTCATTCACCTGGCGCTGCCGCTCGCCGTGTTTCAGCGTGAGCCGCTCCCGCAGCCGCTCCAGGATTTCGCCAGGGTCGCGCAGGAACGCCTCGATGTCCGCCCAGACGAGGCGCTCCACGTAGTCGCCGTTGAGACTCTTGGCGGGACACTTCTTACCGTTGAGCCCGTACAGCCCGCGGGCTTGTTGCCGCCCGTTGCACCGGTAGTAATAGTCTGGCTGCGGCGGCTTCATCGTGATCCCGCAGAAGGTCAACCCGCACAGGCCGCACTTAATTAGGCCTTTGAGCATGTACGGATTCCGTTGATTCCGTCGGCACATGATCCGGTTGAGCGAGAAGATCTGGCTGGCGGCGCAGGACGTGCTCCGCTCTAAACCGCGACTCTCAGCTTGATCCCGTCGTTCGGCGCGTGAACCAGATCCTGGCGAGTCCCGAGGTATCGCTCTGTGGTCTGAACTGACGCGTGGCCCAGGAGCAACTGAATTTGTTCCAGCTCGCCGCCGGCCGCACGGCACAACTTGGCGCACGTCCGTCGCGCGTCGTGCGGCGCGATCCCAGGAACGCCGGCAGCGTCTGCGTACCTGCGAAGGAACTGCCAAATAACCTTCTCGCTCAAACGCTCGCCACAAACTTGATCGGCGCGATTTATCGGGCGGAATACGAAGCCTTCCGCAAGGCCCGCTGCCGAGGTCCAAGCATCGATCGCAACCTTTGCCCAAGTCGGCATAGGAATTGTACGCACGCGGACGTGTTTGCCGACCAGGTCCACGATGCACCAGCGGTTATCGCGTTGCTGAATGTGCTTGAGCGTCAGCGCCGCGACTTCGGATCGGCGCAGCCCGCAGCCGAGAAGCACCGCGAGCATCGCCCGGTCGCGCAGCCCCTTGGTGGTAGTAATGTCCGGCGCGTTGAGAAGCGCCTGGGCCTGCCGCAGCGAGAGCCAGTTACCGACGCGAACGCCCTTAGACGCGACCCCTTTCACGCGCGCGATCCCGCTGGCCAACTCAGGCGCCAACAGGCCGTTATCGGCAGCTTCGACCGCCAGCTTCCGGACGGCCGTGATCCGGACGTTGATGGAGACGGAGCCGAGGCCCCGCGCCTCTAGCGCCACCCGCCACGCGCTTACGGTCGCTTTGGTGAAGCCGGGGCGTGGCTCCTGGCCGTACCAGTCGAAGAACTCGTTGAGACCGAGGTTGTAAACGCGCTTGGTGATGGGAGAGGAAACACTATCAAGCACGAGCGCCATGAGCTTGCGCCATTCGTTTGCTTGCGGAACGACAATCAAATCAGTCATTTAGGTCCTCTTAATGGGCCATATCGGAAGCCATTTGGACCTTACCTCTGTACGGTGGGAACATCAAGCGAAACGACACCAGAAGTTGGCGCTCGCGAACTACTGACGTGGACGGTGTTTCCCAGGAGTAATCTCCTCGAAGCCGACTTCTGGCTCATCTCAGTTGGGGATTGACTATTCTGTTTTTCTGGAAGGTGATCCGCGTGACACGTGGCGACTACCCGCGCCCCAACGAAAGCGGAGTGTGCAGCCCGTTCAGTACATGGTGCGGCCGGTGTGGTGTTTTGCAGTCCCTCCGGCGGCCATAACATAATGAAATACCGCCGTGGACGCCCAGCGCGTACGCTTACAGCTCGACCGGATTCTGGCCAGCGCGGCCTTTACCGACGCAGGGCGCGCGAGCAACTTCCTTCGCTTCGTGGTCGAGCGGACACTGGAGGGCCACGATGGCGAGATCAAGGAATCAGTGATCGCCGTCGAAGTCCTGGGCCGCGCCCCGTCGTTTGATTCGAAATCCGATCCGATCGTGCGCGTCGAAGCGGGACGCCTGCGAGACCGCCTCAGCTCCTACTACGAGGCCGAAGGGGGAGAAGATTCTGTTTTGATCTCCCTGCCGAAGGGGCGCTACGTGCCCGAGTTCATCGAGCGGCGACCGCGCGCGGCCAAGCACGCCGGGGTCATGCGGCTGTCGGTATTGCCCCCGGAGAACACGTCGTTCGAATCGTTTGCCGTGTCTCCAGACGGCCGTAAGCTGGCGTTCACCGCAGCGCTGAACGGAACTATGACGTTGTGGGTCCGTTCGCTCGATTCCCTCGAAGCCAAGCCTCTGGCGGGGACCGGGTTTGCATCCTGGCCGTTCTGGTCGCCGGACAGCTTGTCGATCGGTTTCTTCGCGCCATCGAAGCTGAAAGTGGTCGAGATCAGCGGGGGGCCGCCGCGGGACATCGCGGACGTCACTGTGGGCAGAGGGGGCGCATGGAGCCCGGAGGGAGTGATCCTGTACTGCCCACGGCCGGTCGGCCCGCTTTTTCAGATTTCGGTTGCAGGCGGCGCGCCCACACCCGCGACGGTGCTGGGCGAAGCGCGCTCGGAAGCTGCGCATGGCTTTCCGCAATTCCTGCCGGACGGCCGCCAGTTTTTGTATCTCGCGGCGAGCTCCCGCCGGGGCGAGTCTTGTATCCGCGCCGGTTCGCTGGATTCAACGAACTCGAAAGCGCTCCTAGGCGCGGACACCGGCGCAGCGTATGCTCCCAATCTACCCGGGCACCCGCCGTCTCTGCTGTTCGTGCACGAAGGCGCGCTCCTGGCTCAGGCGTTCGATACAGCGCCTGGAGTTGAGCGGCGAATGCGTGGTGGTAGTCCCGGAGGTCCGCCACCAGCGCTGGCGGCATGTCGGCTTTTCGGTTTCCGGCAACGGCGTGCTGCTCTACCAGGGAGCGCAGCATCAACAGTTATCCTGGTTCGACCGGCAGGGCACGCGGCTGGGGGCGTTCGGGCCGCACAACGACTGCCTGTCTTTCGCACTATCGCCGGACGACAGGTACGTTTCCTTGCACAGGCACGATGACCCGGATACAGCCTTGCCTAAGATCTGGGTGATCGATCTGCTGCGCGAGAATGCGGTGTTTCGTTTTACCGACGCCGATGTTGCCGAGCCTGAATTAAGTCCGGTCTGGTCGGCGGATAGCCGCGAAATGCTGTTTAGCCGGGGCGACGACCGGCGCATGCGGCTCTTCCGGCAGGCGCTGAGCGGCGGGGCGGCGCAGTGCGTGCTCGACACGGAGGGTCCGAAATTTCCCAGCGACTGGTCCTCCGACGGGCAGTTTATCGCATACAACTCGCAGGTCCCGGAGTACCGTCAGATGCATACCTGGATCGCGTCGGCTGCCGGTTCGGGGGAAGAGATGAAAGCGCGCCTATTTCTGCAACACTCCTATAACGAATTCAGCGCACAATTCGCGCCGGCGGGCGCGAACGAAGCACCGCGTTGGATCGCCTACGCGTCGAACGAGACCGGACGGTACGAGATAAACGTCCGGGACTTTCCCGGTGGAGGTCATAAGTGGCAGGTTTCGAGCCAGGGCGGCCTGCTGCCGCATTGGCGCCGCGACGGCCGGGAGCTCTTTTATCTCCGGATGGATGGCACGCTAACCTCGGTCTCCGTGAATCCCGGTCCCGCCTTTGAGTGCGGGGCCGAGCAACCACTTTTCCAGACAGGACTCCGGTTCCTGACTCAGTACACGACCTGGATGAATCAATATGGCGTATCACGCGACGGGCAGCGGTTTCTTCTCAACCGCTCCCTGCCGGACACCACGCAAGGCGCCATCACGGCCGTGATTCCCTGGTAAGTCCTTCTCCGGCAAGTCTCTGAATCTACAGCGTACGCGCCTGCGAGTTACGTCCTGTTAACCCCGTCGTACTCCCCACCGGTCCGTTTCCCGGCGCATGCTCGAACGGAGTCAGGAGGGGATATGAACTGGCGGGAATTCTTTGGCGCTCTGTGGCACGTGCTCGCGATGAGCACCCCCTACTTTTGAGAAGGACGTTTATGAAACGACAGGTCGGCGGGTTCTTTCTAGCGGCGCTCGGGGTAGCTTTCGCCCAGCCAGGCGCCGTGCAGGTCCAACCACCACGGTTTTGGAACGACCGCGACCTCGCGGAGTGGGCAATGCCGGTCGCGGGGCTCAATGTCCGTCCCGGTCACTACACCGAACAGCAATACTATTCGGCGCCAGCCGGCGAATTCGTGCGCACCTATCCGGTCTATTTCCCGGGACGCGAACCCGCCGGGTACTGGGACATGTTACGGAACGCGAAACCGGAACCCCTAATCACTCCCGGTCCGCGCTCGATGGTCGATTGGGTAAAAGAAGGCCGGCACATATTCCGCGAGCTGGATATTCCCTACCTGCGCAGCTACGATCCGAAGCTCGTCGAAATCCTTCGTGACGCGGACAAATACAAAGCCCTGGGAGGCCATCCGCAGAAAGATGGCACGGTCGGGGGACTTCGCTGGGTTCCCACCTCGAAAGGGCTGGCTCTTAGCCTTCAGGATTGTGCATCCTGCCATAGCCGGCGTATGCCGGATGGAACCACACAAGACGGGGCCCCCCACAACGAGCCCGGCGACGGAGTCACCGCGATCTTCACGAGCCACACCACACCTGGTTTCCTGGATTTTTATTCGCCGGGCGAGACAGCTGCCATGGGGTTCTGGCGGTTTTGGGCAGCGCCCTGGGTTCCGAACGATATTAACGAGCGGGTGAAGTCTCCGGACCTGGATCCGCGAGCCTTCGGCTTTGTTACTGGCATCGTGCCACGCTTCAACGGCAGCCCCTTCTACCCGACGAAAGTGCCCGATCTGATCGGCATCAAGGACCGCAAGTACATTGACCACACCGCGACGCACCGCTTGCTCGGCGTGGCCGACCTGATGCGGTATGCGGCGCTGATCTCGTGTTGCGATAACGCTGAGTTCGAGCCGTACCACATGCTGACGGACAAAGGCCGGCGCATCGTCTATCGCTTCCCGGACGAGCTCCTGTTCGCGCTCGGCCAGTACATCTTTTCACTCGAGCCGCCGCAGAATCCGAACCTCGGCGATTCCCGAATCTCGGCCGGCAAGAGGATTTTCGATCGCGAGGGATGCGGCGGCTGCCATACCCCTCCGCTCTATACCAACAACAAGTTGACGCTCGCTGCCGGGTTCACGCCCGCACCGGACCATCCGCTGCGCGACGATATTCTGCCCATCTCTGTGGGCACGGACCCGAATCTTGCCCTCAAGACCAGGAAAGGGACCGGGCTGTACAAAGTACCCTCTTTGCGCGGCGTATGGTACCGCGGCCTGCTTGGTCATGACGGGTCGGTCAAAACGCTCGAGGAATGGTTCGATCCCGCGCGGCTGCACGACGACTACGTCCCCTCCGGTTTCAAGGGCTACCAGGTAACGCATCGCGCCGTGCCCGGGCACGAATACGGTCTGAAGCTCAATGCGGAAGACAAAGCCGCGCTGATCGCTTTTCTGAAAACGCTTTAGCGGAAATCTGACACGGGACTCACTCTTCTCAAAGGAGCACTCCATGACACGACAGCAATTCCTGAAGACCACGGGCGCCGCCGCCGCATTCGGCGCGGTTATCCTCGGCGGAATAATCATCAGCGCCGGCCCGGGCCTGGCGGGCGACGATGACGAATCGAAAATCCAACAGGGCTTTGCCATCGCGCCGGTTCCCTTGAATCTGGCCGGGAAAGACCGCGCGCTGGTGGGCCTGGGGAGCTATATCGTAAATGCGCTGGCGGATTGCAACGGCTGCCACACCAGCGCGCCGCTGGACAAACCTTGGCTCGAATGGGTACCGGGCGGGATCCCCTACTTTGGGCAGCGCCCGACAAAGGTGAATCCGCAATACTACCTCGGCGGCGGGCAGCACTTCACGCTGATTCCGGGACTGCCGCCCATCATCTCGCGGAATCTGACCCCCGACAAGACGGGCCTGCCGGAAGGGGGCCGCCCGTTTGAACAGTTTGCTCAAATCCTGAGGACCGGCGTAGATCTCGATCACCTGCATCCGAATCTCCCACCGCCGTTCGACGGGTCGCTTCTGCAAATCATGCCGTGGCCCGCTTTTCAGAACATGACGGATCACGACCTGCGCGCGATTTACGAATACCTGAGTGCGATCCCGTGCATCACGGGTCCGCCGGCGCCCGACCCGCTGCACAACGACTGCCCGTGAGTCCTATGAACGCGTTATCTGGATCATCGGGAACCTGCTGCATCGCGGGCGGCGGCCCGGCCGGAATGATGCTGGGTTATCTTCTGGCGCGGGCCGGCGTCGAGGTCCTGGTTCTCGAGAAGCATGCAGACTTCCTCCGCGACTTCCGCGGCGACACGATTCATCCTTCGACCTTGGAAGTCATGCACGAGCTGGGCGTGTTGAAACAGCTACTCATGCGCCCGCATCAAAAGACGCGCCAGGCCCGCGCGCGGATCGCAGGCCGGGAGATCCTGTTGGGCGACATGGAGTCCCTGCGGATGGAGTGTCGCTATGTAGCGCTGATGCCGCAATGGGACTTTCTGGACTTCCTGGCGCAGCAAGCGAGCCGCTATCCGACCTTTCATTTGAGAATGCAAACGGAGATTACAGGCCTGATCGAAGAGAATGGGCGGATCGCCGGCATCCGAGGTAAAACTCCCGCGGGTGCGGTGGAGGTGCGGGCCGACCTGGTGGTGGGCGCGGATGGCCGAAACTCGGTGGTTCGAGACTGCGCCGGCCTGATCGTGGATGAAGTCGGGGCGCCCATGGATGTGTTGTGGATGCGGCTGCCGAAGCGCGCCGGCGACCCGGAACTGTTAGCGTATTCGGACCGCGGGAGGGCTCTGGTGCTGCTCGATCGAGGCAGCTACTGGCAGTGCGGCTTTTCGGTTCCCAAGGGGATGGCGGAGGAAATGCAGGCAAAAGGAATCGAAGCATTTCGCACTGGGATTGTTGAAATGGCGCCGTTCCTGCATGACCGCGTGAGCGAGCTCCGTGACTGGAACGATGTGAAGCTGTTAACCGTCCGCGTCGATCGGCTCCGCCGGTGGTATCGGCCGGGTGTTGTGTGCATTGGAGATGCAGCGCACGCGATGTCTCCAGTGGCCGGTGTGGGGATCAACCTTGCTATCCAGGACGCTGTCGCCGCGGCGAACATACTGGCGGAGCCTCTTCGCGCAGGCATGGTCCGCACCGCCGATCTTGCCAAGATCCAACGTCGCCGTGAGTTTGCTACGCGGATCACGCAGCGCGTGCAGGCGGTGATCCGGCAGCAGGTCGGTGGCAGTCTCGATGTCTCCGGACCCGGGCGGATGTCGTGGCCGATGAGGATTCTGGAACGGACAACGATTCTCCGTCGGCTGCGCACCCGCTTCATCGGTATCGGAATCCGCCCTGAGCATGTGAAGACGCCTGACATCCGGGCGTCGGAAGAGTCAGTTCACGGCAACTGATCCCAAAGCGATTCCGTTCGCGAATCCATCTTGGCGTTCGGTAAACCCGGAATTGGGAATTAAGGTCCAAAAACGAGGTTCTGGTAGATTACTCCTGCGAAGTCCGCATCACGGGAACGATAAGCGGCAATATCGCCGCTTCCGAAACTGCTGAATTAGTTACCAAGCGGTACTGAAATGCCGATGAGATCCGTGGCGCCAGAGCCGAGCAGCGGTCTCTCCCACTTCACGATCCCCCGCGGGATTCCCGCGTTTGCACCCTTCCCCGATAGCGTGATCGTATAAGTCTTCTTCTCACCGGGTGAGAGTCGGGCAAGTTCAAACTCGGCGGCCTGGGAGTTCGAGATCGGATCACGGTGGACACCCGTATAACCGCCGCCTGTGGTTGCCACCACCACTGTTGTTGTTTCTTCCGGATCCCTTCCTTTCAGCAGCGGAAGCGTAATGGTGACGTACTCCGCCGTGAACCCCCTGCCAGGCAGGCCACCATTACTCACGTTGATCGTGTAGGTGGTGCCATTCTCCCCGGGAACTCCCGCGCTGACATCCGCATTGATGGGAACCCGAAGGCCTTGCTCGACGGCGAAGAATCGCCAGATCTCAAGTAGCGTACCCTCGGATACTTGCCGTCTGGTGTAGTTGCCCATGCGCAGATGGCGCGCGTTGGCATGGCCCGGAGCCGAGGTGTGCTCCCGAACTTCCCGTTTGAACCATTCGAAGTCCGCCCCTGTACCGCCGGCGGTTCGGCGCGGATTCGCCATGATGGGGCCGTGACACTGCCCGCAGCCGGTGGAAATCATCAGCCTTTGTGCTGGTGAGGCGACCGGGGGAATCGGCGTCTGCCAAATGGTGGAAGGTTGCGCAGTCTTTGGCAGACTCGCGAGGTAAGCGGACACTTGGCCGAGTTGTTGATCATTGAGATTCTTGTCCGGCACAAAGGCCGGCATCATTCCCGGACCTTTGCGAGCGGCGTCGATAAATTGCGCGGTGGTCAGTTGATGGCCCGCGAGAGGCTTCGCAAATCCGCCCTCTCCCTGCCCGCCATGACAAAGTTTGCAGTCGTTCTCCAGGCCGAAATAGCCCTGCCAAGTCTCCTTGCCCGACTGAATATCCGAACTGCCAGCGCCCGGAGTCTGCGCCTGGACCTGAATCAAGGAGAGCGTAAGCAGCACGATCAGATTCGGCCTCATGCGCTGTCTCCTTCTTTACCTGTGGGGGTAATGTTCCGCATCCTTCTCGTTATCGCAAACGTCTTCGAGCATTTCCGTGTCCGCAGCCAGGTCGAACCGGATATTCTCTGTCCATGGCTTGGTATAAGCCTTCGGGTCATCAATGGTGATCTGGATGCGCAAGTGCCCGAAGTCAGGGCGCGTGAATCGCTCGGTGGTGTGCAGCGCATCGCTATGGGGATGACCTGCATCATCCAGCCAGCTACGGTCGTTGAATCCGGTGGTGTCCACCACAAGCGCGTCGCCTTCCCACTTGCCAACCGAATAACCATACCAGGCGGGAAGCGTGACCTCGGGACGGCCGCGGCCATCCATGAAAATCTGCCGGAAGTGAGTCATCTGTTCGTAGAGGATGGCGACTATCGTCGGAGTCTGAATGATGCGTTTCGGTCCGCCATGCACAAACGCATCCGGTATGGTGTGAGGCAAACAATATCCGGACGGCCTGCCGACGCCCTGCGAATCCACACGTTCTCTGTAGAGAGCTTGTGCCCAGGGCTGCATGGGAAGTTCGGTACCCTTCGGCATGTACTGCAATACACTCTCCGTTGCTTCCTCGCCGCGCGCGGGTGGGTTTTCCCCGCGCATGTTGGTCCAAAGGCCGGAAAGATCCGGCTTGCCGTCCGCGGTTTTCGGAGCCGGCGCCGTGAGGTTGGGCTTGCCATCGGCAGTGCGCGGAATCCCGGGGGTCTTGAAACGCAACCACTGTGCGGCGGCGGGAGCTGCGGTTGCCCACATGAGTAGAATCAGGCCGCCGCTTGTCAGAATGGAAGGGTATACATCGTTGCTGGTTTGCACGGAAATCTCCTTATTTCAGGGGCAGGACTTTGTCCGGATCGAGCGCGATTCTCATGATGTCGCGCGGGGCAACAGTGGTTTTTCCGGGAATGTGTGGCACGCCGATCGGAGCGATCAATAAGTCGCCGGCGTCCATCTTCTGTTCCGTAACGCCCTTGAAGGCGCCGGACACACTAGGGCCTCTTACCATCTTGGTCGAGTAGCTATTGGGATCGTCCTCAGAGGGGTTCTCAAGGGAACCACCAATCATAAACGTGCCTGCCCCCCGCATCAGGTAATAAATCTCCGCGATATGGGTGTGGTACCAACCGTTAGACGGCACATTCTGAGAGGGCTTGGTCCCGTGCAGGACATACACGCCCAAACGGAAATTGATCGCTGGGAGATCGACCGTGCGGACGGCGCGGTCGCCATACGTTCCCGGCGTTTCGGTTTCCTTAAGGGTCTTGTCTATCTCCGCCGCGGAGATGTAAGTGTACGTTCCGGCCAGTTTGGGTGCGGGCCGCGGCGGAGCCGGTGACAAGGCTGCGGAAGAGGCCTGGCCTGTGGGCGGGAAGATCGGGAGAACCCTGTGAGGATCGATCACAATTCGAATGATCTTGGTGGTCTCCATCATGTCGCCGGGCGTCCGCGCGTACCCTCGGCCTACGCTCTATCGTGGAGCGCTGCTGCACTGTGCGGGAAAACGAGGATAGAAACATTTACGACCTCGCTGCCTCCTTCGACATCAACTCAATGCCTGGGAGGACTTTCTCACCTTGTCGGCGACAAGGTCGTTACAGACCACTCTTTTGTTCCTGTGGTTGGCCGGGCGGTGGGCCATTGCTCAGGGAGCCGGTTCGATTGCGGGCAAAGTGACCGATGCGTCTGGTGCAGCGGTACTGGGTGCGGTGGTCACTGTCGAAACGGCCGATGGGACCCGAAGCACGACGGTTACCGATAGCGAAGGCGCATTTCAGATCTTGTCTTTGACGCTTGGTAATTACACCGTCAAGATTTCCGCCAGCGCTTTGTCTGACTGGACCGCAACGAATGTGCCTGCTTCGGTCAAGCCGGGATCGAATCCCTTAGTGGCTGTTTTGCAGGTGGCGCCGAAGGTAACGGCATTGACGGTCGGAGTGGGGCCCGAGGAAATGGCAGCGGAACAGTTGAAGCAGGAGTTGAAGCAGCGAGCGCTGGGGGTGTTCCCAAATTATTACGTGACGTATGAGAACCATCCGGCTCCATTATCAGCGAAACAGAAATTGCATTTGGGCTTGAGAACGATACTGGATCCAACCACCTTCGCTTTAGCAGCGGTCACCGCAGGTATCCAGCAAGAGATGAATAGCTACTACCAGTATGGGCAAGGTGCGGGAGGTTTTGCCAAACGGTATGGGGCTACGTATGCTACAAGCGCCAACAGCATTCTGATTACCGAAGTACTGGCGAACTCGGTTCTGCATCAGGACCCGCGATACTTCTACAGCGGGCAGGGGACGACCGCGGAACGGGCGTGGTACGCCTTTCGGGCGGCCTTTCGTGTAAAGGGCGACAACGGGAAGTGGCAGCCACCGTACTCTGACCTGGTTGGGGCGGTTGCTTCGGCGGAGATCTCACAGACCTACTATCCGGGTTCGAGAACACAGTACACCTTGCTAGGCAGAAGCCTGATGTTCCGCTTTGCCGGGCACGTGGCTCTGAACCTGGCCCAGGAGCTGGTGTTGAAGAAGTTTACGA
>DASZIV010000091.1:0-65143 GCA_035948775.1 Bryobacteraceae bacterium | reverse complement strand
AACAACGAAGCGTTTCTCGATAAAGCGCTCAACACGCCCAGGACGCTCATGACCGACACCCTCGCCAAGAATCCGAAGAAAGCGAAATTCGAAACCGTTTTGGAGAAGAAGGTCTATTCCGATGGGACTCGAACCGTTGAGATGTACCATGTATCTCCGGTTCCACACTCCAACGGGTTGCTGATCGCATACATTCCCAAGGAGAAGATCCTGTTCCAGGGCGACTTCACAGTGACTCCCGGGCAACCGGCTAACGATCACCTGAAAGCTCTGGTCCCGATTCTGGAAAAGCTCAATCTGGACTTTGATCGCTATATCAACGTGCACACCTCCGCCACTCCACAGACCAAGGCGGATGTGTGGAAAGCCGTCGGGAAATAGGGTCCCGGGCGTTGTGGCGAAACTCTGCGAGGCGCCGCCCCCTCAGCAGATATGCGCCCCCACCGTATCGACATACACCGCGTACAACGACTGGCTGCCCGCGATAAACAACCGATTCCGGCGCGTGCCCCCGAAGCAGATGTTGGCGCAGACCTCCGGCATGCGAATCATACCGATGCGTTCGCCGGCTGGCGCGATCACCTGGACACCAGGGCGCGCTCCACACCACAGGTTCCCATCCACGTCACAGCGGATGCCGTCGGCGGCGGACGGCCCTCCGCCGCCTGGAATCTCGAGCTGCACAAAGCGCTTGCCGTTGCGTAGCGCCTTGCCGTCCAGATCGAAAATCTTGACGTCCCGCTGCGTGCCGGTATCGGCCAGATACAGCTTTTTGTAATCCGGCGAGAAGCAGATGCCGTTTGGCCCGTCCGTTTCGTCGAACACCTTGTCCATTTGCAAGGTCTTTCCATCCACCCGATATACCGCTGTTTTAAGCTCTGAGTCGCCCTTGTATCCTTCGTAGAAGCCGCGGATGCCGTACATGGGATCGGTGAACCAGATGCTGCCGTCGGGGTGCACCACGATGTCATTGGGCGAGTTCAGTCGCTTGCCCTGGAATTTATCGGCGATCACGGTTACCGTCCCGTTAGACTCGTAGCGCACTACGCGCCGCCCGCCATGCTCGCAGGAAAGCTGGCGCCCCTCATAGTCGAAGGTGTTGCCGTTGCTGAAGCCCGAAGGATTGCGGAACACCGTAACGTGGCCGTCATCCTCGATCCAGCGCATCTGCACGTTGTTGGGAATGTCGCTCCACACCAGGTAGCGCCCCACCCCGTTCCAGGCGGGACCTTCCGCCCACAGGGTCCCGGTGTGCAGCCGGCGTATGGAAGAGTTGACTATATACCGGCGAAACCGGTTATCGAAAGAGATAATGTCCGGATCGGGATAGGACAGCGGTTCGTTTCTCGCATAATCCCTAGGCGTGGGTACGGAAATCCCCGGAGCAGGTGGCGTCTGTGCCGCGGCGGGCAGCAGGGCCGCGCCCGCGATTGAGGCCGCGAGAAAGGAACGGCGGTCCATGGGAACTCGCATGTTTCGCTTGTAAATGGGGATCGGCATGCCTGTTAGATATATCGCAATCGGGAGTGTTTTGGGAAACCACCCCCGGAACCGAGCCGTCTGCTATTCTTTAGCTGGTTGCTGTCCTCCTGCCCGCCTCGCGCCAGCCTATGTTGAAGAAGGCCACGCTGTCTCTGGGATTTCTATTTGCCGTGGGCGCTCTGCTTTCGGTGCCTGCACATGCGCAAAGAAACCGCGTTGCGAATATCGACAATGCTCGCCGGGTGACTCTGTCGGGTCACATGCATCCGCAGGCCCTGCCCGAAAATGATGAGGGCCCACTGGATCCAGGGCTCTCGATGCCACGCATCACTCTGATCTTCCAGACGTCGCCCGATCAACAGGCGGCCCTGCAACAATTGCTCGCGGTGCAGCAGGATCCGTCTTCGTCCAATTACCATCGCTGGCTGACGCCGGAACAATTCGCGGAGCGTTTTGGCATCACTCAAGACGATATCAACCGGGTCGCCTCGTGGCTTCAGAGCCAACATCTGTCGGTCACCGCGACAGCCCGCGCCAGAAACTGGATTGCGTTCAGCGGCACGGCTGCAGACGTCGAAGCGGCCTTGGGCACGCACCTGCATCGATACCGCGTCAACGGAGAACTGCATTTTGCCAACGCTACCGAACCGACGATTCCGGCCGCGTTTCAGGGAATCGTCCAGTCGATTCACGGGCTGCACGATTTCCGCATGAAGCCCCACGTGCGCTTGACGAGCATTCAGCCCGGAGCGGCCCGGCCCGAATTTACCTCGAGCCTTGGCAATCACTACCTGGGACCAGGCGACATAACTGCCATCTACAACATTCAACCACTGTATAGCAGCGGCATCGCCGGCTCGGGACAGAAGCTGGTGGTGGTGGGACAGACCGACATCGATCTGGCGGACATCCGCCAGTACCGCACCTTCTTCAACCTGCCCGCTAACGATCCTCAGACCATTCTCGTGCCTGGTGAGACGGATCCCGGAACCAGTCAGGGCGATTTAGGCGAGGCGGACCTTGACTTGGAACTATCCGGAGCAATCGCCCCCGACGCCACTATCCTTTTTGTCAATTCCAACGATGTGACGACCTCGTTGCAGTATGCGATTGATCAAAACCTGGCGCCCGTAATCAGCATGAGTTATGGCTTTTGTGAGGCTCAGACACCCCCTGCCGACGCGCAGACGCAGGAGGCTTCGGCACAACAGGCGAACGCTCAAGGCATTACATGGCTAGCCGCATCGGGCGATAACGGAGCCGCCGATTGCAGCACCGGGCCCAACTCCCGCTGGAACTCCATTCTGTCAACGGACCTGCCCGCGAGCCTGCCGGAAGTCACCGGCGTAGGAGGCACTGCGTTCAACGAAGGAGCCGGGATGTATTGGAATCCCATCAACAACGGGAATCAGGCTTCCGCGACTGGGTACATTCCCGAGACGGCGTGGAACGACAGCGCGAGCGTAGGTTCCCCTGCGGCCAGCGGAGGCGGAGCAAGCATCCTCTTTTCCAAACCCAAATGGCAGAGTGGCTTGGGCGTTCCGAACGACGGCGCGCGAGACGTTCCTGACATAGCGTTCGCCGCATCCCCTCAACACGACGGGATTCTGATCTTCACCGGCGGAAACGAGCAGGTGGTCGGCGGAACTTCCGTAGGCGCTCCTTCGATGGCCGGCCTCGTGACTCTGCTGAACCAGTACGTAATTTCGCAAGCCCTGCAATCGGGGCCTGGATTGGGCAATATCAATCCCCAGCTTTACACCATTGCGCAAACCAATTCAGCGGCTTTCCACGACATCACCACCGGAGATAACATCATCACCGTTAAGTGCACGGTCAAGCAGCGCAATTGCCAGGCCGGCTCGATCGGCTATTCTGCTGGTCCTGGCTACGATCAGGTTACAGGGCTAGGGACCGTAGACGCCCACTCCCTCCTCGCCGAGTGGGTTGCCGAAACCGGTGCGAAGGGTCAGGGCCCGCCTGCTCTGTCGGTTCTCGGAAATGCGGCCGCCTTCGACCAGCAATATGCCCCTGGCATGCTTCTGACGATCTACGGCGCGCGTCTTTCTCCAGTTACCCAGGCCGCCACAAGCATGCCGTGGCCGCTCCAAGCGGCGGGAGTGTCGGTAACGATCAATAGCGTGCCCGCCCCGCTGTACTACATTTCGCCCGGTCAGTTGAACGTACAGATCCCCTACGAGACGCCGGTAAATACCAATGTGGTGCTCGCGGTGACCAACAATGGACGCACCGTGTCCACGTCCTTCATCGCTGCCGGCGCAGCGCCCGGAATCTTTACCGATCAGAACGGCGCCCCCGTTCCGTTTACGAGTGCAGCGCGCGGGCAGACCATCACTCTGTATCTCACAGGCGGCGGCGCAGTCTCCCCGGCGATCGCTACGGGCACTGGACCCACGGTGGGCACGGCGACCGCCAATCTCCCCAAGCCGCAGCAGAAGATCACGATAACCGTGGGCGGCGTGGCTGTACCGTCGGTGTCCGCAGTGATTCCGCCGGGTTATGTCGGCGTCATGCAGGTCAACTATCAAGTGCCCGCCGCGGCGCCGCTGGGCCGTCAGCCCGTGGTCGTCACGCTAGGCGGCATATCGAGCCCGGCGGCCACCTTGACGGTGACTCAGTAACTGGGAAATCATTTCGGTTTGCGCATCCACTTCCACCACACCACGTACCCCACCGCCGCAACCCCGATCGCAACCGCGACCCAGACCAGGTAATAGTGGATATTCTTCTCCACCGCTTCCCACCTCTCGCCCAACAGGTAGCCGAGGCTTAGGAACGTTGTCACCCACAGCACGGCGCCGGTGTACGCGAAGACGGCGAACTGCTGCGGCGCAACCTCGGAAATCCCGGCCGCGTAAGCCGTGAGATGCCGAACGCCTGGAATGAAATAACCCACGGTCAGCGCCCAGTGCCCGATGCGCGCGAACCAGGCGTGCGCCCGGTCCAGACGCTCTTCGGTAAGGTGGAGATATTTGCCGTAGCGCAGCAACACGCGACGACCAAAGATGCGGCCAAACTGGTAGCTGATGGTGATTCCCGTAGCGCTGCCGACTAGTGCGCTCGCGAATGCAAACGGCAATTGCAGGTGCCCCTTGTAGATCAGGTAGCCCGAAAACGTGAGCAGCGTCTCATCGGGAATGGGCAAGCCGATGATGCCAAAAACCAGCAGGAAAAATATCGCAAAATAACCGTACTGCGTGATCCAGGCGAGAACCTGCTGCTCCAACTATACCGCCAGCTCGGTGATATCCACCGAAGAACGGTTGCCCTCCACCACCACAATGCCGCTTTCGGTGACGTGGTGATAACGCCGATCGCGCTCCAGATCGTAACCGATGCAGGCATCTTGCGGCACCCGGACGTTCTTGTCCAGGATGGCGCGCCTCACCCGGGCGCGGCGGCCGATATCGCAGTTATCCAGAATCACGGAGTCTTCCACCACGGCTGCGGCGTGCACTCTGACGCCTCGTCCCAACACCGAATTGCGAACGAGGCCGCCCGAGAGGATGCAGCCGCCCGAGACAATGGAATCGATCGCCTGGCCGCGGCGGTCCTCGTCGTTGAAGGTGAATTTCGCCGGCGGATCCGGGTAACTGGTGGTCCTGACCGGCCACTGGCGGTTATGAAGATTCAGCGCCGGGTTCACGGAACGCAGATCCATGTTGGCCTCGTAATAGGCGTCGACGGTTCCCACGTCGCGCCAGTACGGAATCGAATCCGGAGCTTCACCGGGAATGCGATTGGACTCAAAATCGTAGGCGTAGATCTCCGCTTTGCCCGCCAGTTTGGGCAGGATGTCGCGTCCGAAATCATGGTTACTTTGCGGATTGGCGGCGTCATCGTGGAGCAGACGGAGCAGCGTGCGCGTGGAAAAAATGTAGTTGCCCATGGAGGCGTGCACGCGGCGCGGGTCGCCCGGCAGCGTGGGGGCGTCGGGGTTCTTCTCGTGAAAGGCCAGGACGTGGCCATCCTCGGCGGTCTCGATGACGCCGAACTCCGCGGCCTGGTGCCGCGGCACGGGGATAGCAGCCACGGTTACTTCGGCGTTTTTGTGCACGTGGTACTCGATCATGCTCGCAATATTCATCCGGTAAATGTGATCGCCGCCGAAGATCGCTACCACGCGCGGATCGGCCTGCTCCACCAGGTTGACGTTCTGGTAGATGGCATCCGCCGTGCCCTGGTACCAGGTTTCCGTGGGCGAGCGCATCTGCGCAGGCACCGGAATCACGAACTGGTTCTTGAGCATTCCGCTGAATTGCCAGCCCTCGTTAAGGTGCTGCAGTAACGACTGGCTGCGGAACTGGGTCAGAACGTACACCGAGTAGATTCCGGAGTTAATAAAGTTACTGAGCACGAAATCGATGATGCGATACTTACCGCCGAACGGCACGGCCGGCTTGGCACGTTCCTTAGTCAGCGGATAGAGACGAGTTCCCTTCCCACCTGCCAAGACGATCCCTAGTACGCGAAGACGCATCAGGTCTGCCAATGCCATATTCTTCCAGGCAGGGGGCCAGCACGCAAGCTTCCTTTTGACTATTTCACGCGAAGACTACATATAGGCGGGAATCTGGATGCCCAGGATACCGGCTGTGCGCTCCAGTTGGCGGCGGAAGAAATCCGTCATCCAGAGCAGGAAGACCTTCTTCTCCCGGTCCTGCTCCTGAAGGATGGGGTGCAGGTGGTAGAAGTTATTGAAAGCCTGCGCCAGTTGGAACGCGTACTTGGCCACGTGTGCCGGCTCCCCGGCAGTGACCGCGCGCTCCAGCGCCGAATCGGCTTTAGAGGCAGCCAGCAGCATCTGCCAGAAGTCCTCGGCCTGGAGCTGGTGCGCCATCGCGGCGGCGTTCAGCTCGGCGGCGAAATCAGGCATCGCTTCTCCGCGCTGCTCCAGCTTGCGGAGGATATTGCGCGCGCGAACGGCGGCATACTGCACGTACGGTCCGGTCTCCCCTTCAAAGCTGAGCGCCTCTTGAAGGTCGAACGCAATCACTGAATTACGCGTGTACTTCAGCAGGAAATAGCGTAAGGCGCCGATCGCGATCTGGGTGGCCACGCGCCGCTGCTCCTCGGGCGCGGCTTCCGCATGCCTCGAAACCACTTCTTCCAGGGCCTTAGCGATCAGAGTATCCATCAAATCGTCAGCCTTCACACCCAAACCCCTGCGACCCGAAACCTCGATATAGGGCCGCTTACGGTCTTCTTCCGAAAGTGGAATGCCGAGATCGGCGCAGCAGCGCGGTGAGAGCGCCACCATTTCATAGGAAAAGTGAACGGATCGGCCGGCCTGCTGTTCATACCCCAGGCCGCGAAGTCCAGCCACCACCACATCCTGCAAATAGGACTGGCGCGCGTCGATGACATTAAAGACCCACGAGCCGGCGCCGAAATGATGCTCGGAACCGGTGGGGGTGTCGGTGGTGATCCAGAGCACCCGCCCGTCGGCGTAGGTCTGGAACGGACGGTAGTAAAAATCCTTGCCCAGCAGGCCGAACTTCCAGAGCTGGTAGGCGATGTCTTTGCCGACATAGGTCACGGTGCCGTCGGAGCGAACGATCACCTTTCCTTCTTCCGAAAGCCCCGGCATGACCCAGCAGCCGGCATTTTTGCCTTCGGTCTCAAAGTAAATCGCCTTGCGTTCTTTGAGCTGATCGAAGGCCGAGGCCCAGAATTTCAGATGGAGGATTTCGCTCTCGCGGGGGAGGACGTCGTACTCCACGTCCAGGCGCAACATGGTGGCCAGGTGCGCTTGCACAATGGCGTCGGCGACCAAATGCGCCAGTTCGTAAAGCTCGCCCGCACCCGCCTCAATCGAATGCAGCGTCTCGGCTCGCCATTTCAGCGCTTCCGGGTCTTCCGAATAATACGCGGAAGTCCGCGCGTAAAGGTCCCAGCAATAGTAATCGAACCGCGTACCAGGGTCAGCAATGAGGACGCGCACATCCGCCGGAGTTTTTTTTCCCAGGTAGTGGAAGCCCACCACCACGTCCGCCACCTGCACGCCGGTGTTGTCGATGTAGTTCTGGACCTCGACCCGCTGGCCCAGGGCGCGCAGCATGCGGACGAAGGTATCGCCAAGAGTGGCGTTCCGCAGGTGGCCAACGTGCGCTGCCTTGTTGGGATTGATATTGGTGTGCTCGACGATGGTCTTGTCACCGGAAGCGGCGGCAGGCTCCGTCTCGCCGGCGAGCAGCGCCGCCGCGTAGGCGCCGCGGTCCAAACGGATGTTGAGGTAGCCGTTGCCAGCCACCTCCATTGCCGCCACGCCCGGAATCGAACCGATCTCTTCCACCAGTTCCGCCGCAATTTTCTTGGGCGCCTGGCGAAGCTGCTTGGCTAGCTGGAACGCGGCCGGCACCGCCATCTCACCGAAGTCGCTCTGCCGCGGCTGCTCGATGGCTACCGCAAGATCGACCCCGTACCGGGCCTGAATGTGGGCGTGAAATGCCTCTGAGACCTGCTTTTCAATGGATTGAAACACGGGAAGTACGAGTATAACAGGCGGGTCGAAGTGGACCGTCAGATCTCGTAGTCAGGTGGTTTGGCGCGGCCGAAATTGATATGTTCCCAAATTCGCTCGTGGAGAAAATACAGGCCTACTTTGGTAACCATGTCCGCCAGCGCGATGCCGCCCGAAACCATCGGCTTGCCCGTAAGTATAAATGCAATCAATCCGGTAGCGGCCGACCCGAGCACCCGGTAGCTGACTGCCTTAGCGAAACTTCGAGAGCTGCTCTCCATAGCTAATCGCATTGTACCAAATCCCGATAGAGATTACGATGATGGCCTGGTACTATAAGGCGGATGGCGCCACGGGCAGGGCCGACGCGGTGTGACATCACGGAAATTCCACCGGAAGAACGTCCGGCTCCGACGTCTTCCCGTAGTAATATGCCTCTTCGATGTACAACGCCGGCACCGCCCGGCCGGGCGGCGCGAACAGCACCAGATTATCCCCGCGCTCCTCATCCGAGCGCTCCGATTCCCGCACCGTCTGCACGCACAACCCCTGCAAGAATCCGCTGTTCGCAACCGCCAGTCCAATGCCGCGCGCTACTGAACAGTCCTTCGGATCGTTCACACGCTCCCATGTATCCTTGCCGAGCTCGCGGAAAAATCGCAGCCCCCGCGGATTGTGGGGCGAAAGGTCGGCCGCCAGGAGCCGGCCCATCACGCGAATCCGCAGTACACAGCGGCCCGCCAAAGCCCATTTCGGCGCCTTGCGCGAATAGTGCGTGGACTCGTTCACCAGTGCCTGCTGCTGCAGCACGCAGTAAAGACCCGCTGCCGGCAGTATCGAGCCGTCGTAGGAAGGCCCGCTGAAGCGATTGCTCAGATCGCGTGTTCCGTCGCCCGGTATGAGCAGCTTGTTCGCCAAGCCCTTGGACACATGCCCGCCCGGCGCCGGCTTCGGCAGATACGTGTACGGACTCTCCGGATTGATCGACCGGTAAAGCACCTGCCCGGCCTCGATGAAGGTGGTGGGGATCTCCCGATCCTCGATCTTAGCCATCGCCTTCGCGTAGATCTCCGCAAGCGCAGCCGGCTTCCGCACAATCGGCACACGGCACCTCCCGAACGATTGTATCCGACGCGCCTGGTAAGCTGTCCCCGCGATTGTGTTAGTACCGCAAACCCCCGTTCATCGGCGTTCATTTTTCTCAGCTGGCAAACCTTCTGCCGTTGCAGCCCCATCCCGCAGGCGCGCCAATGCTTTGATCGTCTCATCCCACTTCATTGGATCGGACTTAGTGGCGAACGGAAGGTTCAGGTCCTGGTAGAAATCGAGGACCACTTTCACAACCTTGGGGTCGGCGTCCTTTGGGTCTTTGCCAGCGATTTCAATAGCCAGCTTGGAGAAAGCGTCGTCTGCCAGCCTGTACTCGCCGGGCCGTGTCGGCTGTCCGGTATCGAAGTCCCGGTTGGGGAGGGTCAGTTGTCCCGCGCCAACCTGCCTGAGAAGACCACGGTATTCGTCTATGGTCCGGTTGAAGCTGTCTTCGAAAAGAGTGATGGTCGCAGAGGTGGGCGGCTGAAAAGCGGCGGCTTTGAAGGGCCCGATCTTGGGAATCAGGTGAAAGAAGAACGCCAGGATCCGGGCGAAAATGCCCGGTCGTTGATACTGGCGGTCCCACTCTTTATGATAGCTTGCACGAGAGAGGTTGTATCGAAACTTGCGGCGAGTCATTCCCGGCTGCGACTTCTCCAACTCGTCTTTCTTGAGGTCCCAGGCGACTCGGGTCATTTCCGGAATCAGCGTGGCGACGCTGTACCGGTACGTTCCGAGAGCCAGATCGAAGCTGGTGAACTGGTCTGCCAGCTTCAGCGAGTAGGTCTGCTGGAAGGCGCGTTCGAGGACCGGCTTGCTCACTTCAAACCCAATGAAATCGTGATACGACTGCGGCGCATAGTGGCCTCTGGCTACCTGCCACACGTCGAATCCGAATTCGACTTTCAAGTGCGCGGCGGGATTGTCGGCATAGGTAACGATGCGCCCGAACTTCTGCCGCAGTTTAGGGAACTCAATCGCCACCGAGGGGTTGACTGCGACCGGGTGGCCGGTGGTATCGGAGGCGTAGTGGGCCAGGGAGCCGAGCGCAAAGGCATACTCGTTCAAATCCTGGGATTCGGCGATCATGCTGACAACGAAATCGCCGCTGCGAACGTAGTGCGTCAGGTCGCTGAAGAAATGACTACCAAAGGGGTAGTAGCCCATGTCTTGAATAATTGCCCCGGCATATGCGTAGGCGTGGGCATGCAGAAGATCGTCGGGGGTGGCCTGGGGAAACCGCTTTTTCAGCAGCGGTGCGATCTCTCCCTCCCAGGCGGAATCAATGATGGCTTCGTGAGTGAGAACAGAATACGCCTGAGCGGTAGGCGTGAGCATCAGAACAGCAGCGCACAACAGGAGACGGAACAGGAACATGCGGGTCGCGCGGCAATTCTAGCACCAGGGAAAGACGAAAGGAGGCGTCCCGCCTCACAAAGGGTGCGAAGCGGGACGGTTGACTACGACAGGTTTGAAAGTTTTGAATCCAAATCCGCCAGGGTCCGACTGAGAAGTTCGCGGTAACGTGGATTCTGCGCAGACTGCAATTCGGTCACGATTCGGGTCCGAGAGAGAAGGAAATTTTCCTTCTGGCGGAGGTGATTCAGTGTAACGGGATCGGGTACATTACGGGCGGGGGCATTTGGGCGCACTTCGAAAACGCCGGCCAATGCCTCGGCCCCCTTACTTTCCCAACCTTTGGCCATACTTTGATTCTACTCCAGTAGGACATGAAGGGGAAGTCTACGTACATTTGACGTGTAGAATCAAGCGTTTCAACCCCTCTCGGAATACGGCAAGAGGCGTAAGAAGGCTGCTTACCAGAAAGGCCTCGGCTTCGAAATCGTAGAAGAACCCTGGCTGTAAGAGCACGTTAGCCGAAGTTAGCAGCCCCAAGGTCCACTCCTCCTCGGTTCGCATGTTGGGGACTTGGAGCGTGGCGCACCAGCCGCCTTCTACATTCAGAAGGCTGGCTGATGACCCCGTGAGAGCCTGGCGGACAAACTGCAAGTTCCCGGCGGTCCGTTCACGAATTTGCTGCTGGACGATTTCACCCGCGGCTAACAAACGTGCAGCCGCGCACTGTACAGGGGTTCCGACCGAAAGGTAGGTATCGGCAATCCACTCGAGCCGCTCAATGGCCTGCTGCCTCTGCCGCGGCGCGCCGGCCGTGACAATCCAGCCGAGCTTCATCTGGGGGAGCCCGGCGATTTTCGAAAGACCGCTCATGGAAAACGCCAGCCCTTCCTGCTGCCCGGAGAGGGTGACGACGCGTTCGGCGTCAGGACCGAATGCGTAATCGGAAAATACTTCATCGGAGATTAGCGCGATGTTCCGCCCGGCGCAGATTCGGGCAAGCTCCTGAAGTTCGCCGCGCTTCACGTACGAGCCGGTGGGGTTGTTGGGGTTCACGAGAATGATAGCCTTGGTACGATCCGTCACCCCGGAGAGCAACCCGTCGATATCGATGGCCCACTGGCCGTGATAGCGAAGCGGATACGTACCGACGGACACCGATTCCATGGCGGCCAGGAATTCAAAAAGCGGATAGGATGGCCGCGGCACCAGCACCTGATCGCCCGGATCGGTTAACAGCTTGAACAGGTAGGCGTAGGCTTCGCTGGTGCTGGCGGTGAGCAAGATATGCTCCGATTCCACGGTGATGCCGCGGCGGAAATAATATTGGGCCACGGCTTCGCGCGCCTGCCGCAAGCCGGCGGGGGCCGGCTCATAACGGAGGATCCGTTCATCCTGGAACGCCTGGATGATTTCCGGCGGATAGATGAGGCCTGCCCGGGTAGGGTTCGATTCGGTAAGGTCGAGCAGTTCGGTACCTTCACGCCGCTTCTCTTCGAGAGCACGCGTGATTCGATTAGGCTGCAGATCCCAGCGGAAGCGGGAAGAGAACATGTCTATCCGCGAATGGCCCAGCGGACCAATTCGGCCACTTTGGGCGCGGTCCCCTGAAACAGGATACCGATGCGGAAGATGCGCGCGGCGGCCCAGGTTCCTAAAAAGCTAAATACCAGAATACCGGCCAGGCCGACCCACGGCTGCCAAGCCGGAACACCGCCCGGGATGGACTGGCGCATCAGCATCAGAATCGGGGTGAAGAGGGGAAATAGAGACAACGCGGTGGAAGTTACGCTGTTAGGCTCCTGCAGGATCGAGACCATGGTAAACAGCGGGATGATGACCGGTATCATCATAAACCCGACCAACTGCTGGGCATCCTGCGTGCTGCTGCAAGCGGATCCCAATGCCGCCCCCAAGGCGCACATCAATGTCACTTCGGCCACCAGATAGACGAAGAACCAGGGCAGCACGCCAAACGGAATCAGGCCGAACATGGCCATTCCCTGCAGCGCCAGAATGCCACCGACGATGTACAGCGACGAACTAACCAGAGAGCGAGCCACAGCGGCCAGCACCTTGCCCATGATGAGTTCGAACGGCGTGGCCGATCCCAGCAGCATTTCAAACACACGCTGCATTTTGTCTTCAGCTACCGACGTGAGCATGGGGTTGGCACTGAACAGTACGATCATCACCAGGATCAGGGCCAAGAAATACGGCACCGCGAAGCTTTCCACCGTGCCCTTCTTCCGCGGCTCCAGAACGGCGCCGGTTCGTGGGTCTTTAGAAACCAGATTCATGCTTTGAAGGCGAATGGGAGTCAGAGCATCGGTGTAGCGTTCCTGACTGACGCCCAGTTCCGAAAAACGAACGCGTCGCAAACCGTCGTTCACCGGTCCCGCCAACCACCCCTGGAGGGCATCGATTCCTCCGGAATAAAAGGCAATTGCTACGGCACGGCCTGGCACTGGATGAATCGCTTCAGGGCCGATATCTACGAAAGCAACCAGTTCGCGACGGCGCACGCGGTCCGATAAAAGCAGCCGCTGCCGGTCCCAGTCGCCATCCGCCGCCGTAGTTGCCTCAAAGCGGTACTGGGGCATCAACCGGCGGCCGGTCGTCTTGTCGAACATGTCCCGGCGGTTGGCCTCCTCCGCGGCTTCGATCACCGCGGCAGCCACGGCACCCGATCGATCGAGAATGGCTACGTGCTGCTCCTGCGCATTGTTCTTGGCCTGCATCCCGGCTATGACTAGAAACCCGCCGCCCATCAGAATCGGCAGAATCAGCAATCCGACGATGAAAGCCTTCGTCATGACGGTAGCCACGAAATCGCGCTTGGCGATGAGCAAAATTCTACGCAACTTGCGCCTCCTCCGCGGCCGGTCCGGCGATGCGTACGAAGATGTCGTGCAGCGATGGCTTGGTGACGGCGAAACTGGTAACGCGGGTGCGCGCCAGAAGCGCGTGCAGCACCTGCTGCGGATCTACGCCTCGCGCCAGGCGAATCTCCTGCGCCTGCCCCAGGTCACGAACTTTCTCCACACCCGCGATTCCACTCAGGGACGCTGCGCCACCATCCGCCGTAATGCGAAGCGTGTCGGTGGCATATTGCTCCTGGATGGCGGCCAGCGTGCCGTCGAGAACCTTCTTACCGCGGAAGATCATGAAGATGTAGTCGCACATGCTCTCCGCCACGTGCATGTCGTGCGTGCTCAGAATCACGGTCGCGCCGCGACGCCGCAGTTCGAGGATGGACGCACGGACCAGGTCCATGCTCACCGGATCGAGCCCGGTGAACGGCTCATCCAGGATCAGCAGCTTGGGCTGCGGCACCACGGCGGCGATGAACTGCACCTTCTGGCTCATGCCCTTGCTCAGGGTCTCCACTTTCTGCGAAGCGCGGCTGGCCAGGTCGAATTTCTCCAGCCAGCCGTCGACTTCCCTGGCAACGTTGCGCCCGCCCCGCAGCTCACCGTAGAACTCGAGGAGCGTCCGCACCTGCATCCGGCGATAGACGCCGCGCTCTTCGGGCAGGTAGCCAATCAACTCGGAGCGCGTGCTGCTCATCTCCTGGCCGAACACATGGATGGAACCGCGGTCGGGACGGAAGATGTTGGTGATCATGCGCATAGTGGTGGACTTGCCCGAGCCGTTGGGGCCGATGAAACCATAGACCGAGCCCTCCGGTACGGTGAGGGTCAGCGCATCGACGGCGGTGAGAGAGCCGAAGGTTTTGGTGACATCGTGAATCTGAACGGCGTCCATTAGTCTAACATCGTAAGGTAAATCGCGACGGCTGTCAATTAGAACAAATCTGGCGGCTCCGGCGAACCGCACCGGCGACGAGATCCGGAACGGACGTATCCGTCGCCGGCGTTACGCCTTCACATGCGCAAGGGCATCGAAGCGGCCAAATGGGTCGATCTGCTCTTGGCGCGGAGGCCGTTGTGATTCGCCGGAAACATGAAGGAACGAACCCAATTCGGAACTATCGCCTGTGTCCGGTTGGGGTTGCGGGCGGGTCGCGGGGCCGGCGAGCGGGGTGCGGGCGCGCTGGAGGCGCTCCAGTTCCGCGAATGCCTCCTTATAAGAGCGCTCAGCCAGAGTGATGCGGCGCTGCAGGCGGCGGAAGACCTGGTCGGCGGCCATGAGTGCTGCGCCAAGGGGCGTTCCCTCGGAACGGTCGGCGCGGATGACATGGTATTCCCAGAGGTGGGCTTCGGCACGGAAGAGGCGGCGCAGGATCCATTCGTTGCGAATGAGCGTGTCGACCTGGAAACGCTCCTCGGGAGTGAGTGGTCGGAAACGGGCGATGTACTCGTGCTGGAAAGCGGCAAACTCATCGCCGCTCTCGCCGATGACGAATTGAGAGTCGGCATCGAGCCCGGATTTGAGGGCGTTTAGAGAAGAGACGGCTTTTCCTTCGGGAGTGCGCGGGCCGGTGGACTTCTGTGCGTTGAGCCGGTTGGCTTCTATCTGACGTTGGGTAGACATTGGTTTACTCATGCCCACGGTAGAGAATGCGGCTGACTGGGCGGTATGACGCGGGTGTTGTTGAAAGAACGCGGGATGTTTTTGGGGAAGTGCGGGTAACGAAACGGGCGCCGCGGCAGCGGGATGGCGCGTAGCGATCAGCTTGCGGTTGACAACAAGGGACATCAGTGCTAGTTTTTTAGCATTATGCTATAAAACTAGCAGGAGGGCTGATAATCATGAAGTCATCACTGGTGTTGGTAGCGTTCTCGCTCTTGTTGGCAGCGACCGGGCAATTCAAAATAGGATCGATCGTGAGCGGCCGCGTGTGGTCATATGCCGCCAGAGCAAATCGAATACTCTGTCGCGAAACCGAGAGCTCAGCGCCAAAAACACTTCCGAACTGCGCTACTTTACTAGATAAAGTATGGTCCTGTCTAGCAAATTGCCGTGTGTCCCGAGCCGAAGCTCGCCAGAAGTTTCCCTGAAGGATCAAACTCCAGAAACGGTGGCTCCGAACGTCCAACGCACGTCGCCGAGCCCGCAGGCTCCGTATTGAAGCATCTGTGAAAGACCCAAATGTTGCCTCTAGGATCGAGATCTGGCCGGATTAATTCTCCCCACTTGCCGCCGTTCATGTTCTTGAGAAGCGTCGGCCAGTTCTCCACCAGTTTGTACGGATTGGGGAGTTGTGTTTGCGTCTGGGCCGCGAGCCCGGTCGCTGCGATCGCTACCAGCGCAAATCGTTTGAGCATCATCACCCCAGGCGGGCTTCCTTGAGCCATGCTGGACGAAGCAGCGAGCCGATCACTTCCGCGCGCGGCACGCTTTTCGATTGCGTCATTTCGTGGTGACCTGCCGCTTCCAATACTCCCAGGCGCGGTTGTTGGCGGCCGCGCCGGCAGCGGTCACAGCGGGCGGTTTCGCGCCCGGTTCGCGCTCCAAATAACTCACCGTGCCGCCCAGCCGGATAGCCTGCTCCTGTACGCGCGCATCCATGTTCAGAAAGTATGCGTTACTCACTGCCGTGGGGAGCGTGGAGCCGGTAACCACCACGCCGTGACCGAACAGGATCATCGCGGTTTTGTTGCCGAGCGCCACGGCCAGCGCCTTACCCAGCGCGGGATTGCGAATCAGCATGTCATCCGCGGTGCCACCGAACTTGCGGACATCGAACACCGGGACATCGTCGTTGATGAAAGCCCCGGTGTGAATCATGTTGCGCAGCGGCACGGAACTGGACCCAAACGCGATCAGTTCCGGCGAATGGGCGTGGATAACCGCCATCACGTCCGGTCTGGCTTTATAAATCTCGCCGTGAATGAAGCGCTCCAGATAACCGTCAGACCTGTCTTTGCCCACCGCCTTGCTGTCGAGATCGTATTCGATAATATCGGCGGCGGTGACCATGCCGGCTGCGATGGCGCGCGACAGGTAATAGCGGCTGGGATTGCGCGGATCGCGAACGCTGACGTGCCCATAGGCGTCCAACACTGCAATCTCGTGGGAAAGAATTCGGTTGGCAGCCACCAGGTCGTCGATCAGGTCCTGAGGCGCCGCAGCATTTTGCGCCATCAATGTCCTGATCGCAAATGCCATTCCCAAGACAAGCGCCGCCGTAATACCGGCGAGGAGCGCGCGACTGATCCATCTCGACTGCAAGCCTTCACCGCCCCGGCTGCATCCGCTGCGCCTTATAAACCGCCGCCGCCTCAGGCGACGACAGATAGTCCAAAAGCGCTTTCGCCGCTGCCGGGTCCTTCGCGTGGGCAGACACGAATCCCACCAGAGTAGTCGGAGTCGAAATCTCCTTCGGCAATGCCCCCACCACGTCGATGCCGGGCTCGCCCATTTCGCTGAGGAACGTCAATCCGATCTCCGCCTCGCCCTTGGCGACCATCGCCATCGCATTGGCCCCGCCTTGCGCGCGCTTCAGTCTCGGCTCAATCTGTTCCGCGATGCCGAGCTTCTTAAGCGTCTCCTCAAAGCTGACCCCGGCGGCCGCTCCGCCCGCCGAATTGGGGTACGACACCGACTTGGCTGCGAGCAGCGTGCGCTTGACCGCGTCCGGAGTGGAGATGTCGGGCTTGGGCGCGCCCTGGCGCACTGCGATCCCCACCGCCACGCTCGCAAGCGGCTTCGCACTGTTCGTGATCACGTTGCCTGAGGCGACCACTTCCGGGTAGGGCGGCTGCACGATGGGCACATCAAACGCCTCGCCGCGCGTCACCTGCTGCTTGGTTCCCAGGCCGGAGCCGAAAGTCGCCTTGACCTTGTGGCCGCTCTTCTTCTCGAAGCCTGGGATGAGTTGCTCCACCGCCGCTCGAATGCCGCCGGGCGCAATCAGAGTCACCTCACTCTGCGCGCTTGCGTAAGGCGTCCCGAGCAGGAAAGCGATGATGGCTGACGAAAACAGAGATTTCATGACGTCCTCCCGGATAGGCACCCATGATATACCAACTCCCGCTATCGGATCCCGATCAACGGCCAGTAAAACGGCACCACCAACAGGAGCAGCAACGAATCCACCGCACTCATGATCAGCCCGAGCCGCAGAATATCCGTCGACCGGAAATATCCGTACGCGTAACCGATGATCAGCACGCCCGACTGATATACGAAAATCTTGCCGCCGCTCGCAAACACCCAGATCATCCCCAGTTCGAGCGTACTCAACCCATGCGTGGACGCGTAATTCATGAGCAGCGGCATCGACGTGCCCAGCATCGAGATCTCGCTAGCCAGAAAGATGTGGTACACGAACCCGCTCCAGTAGAGCGCCAGGATGGAAAGGACGCTGTGGCCGAGCAGGGGCTGCATCCAGGAAAAGACGACGTTGGTCAGCACGTCCAGCCCCTTGGTCGCGCTCAACACCTTGCCCATGCTAACGGCGGCCGCCACAAAAAACAGCTGCAGGAAATTGACCCGCTTCAGATCCTCGATCTGCAGAATCCCCGTAAACGGCAGCACCGCCAGCAGCCCGATGCCCAGGCCGATCATCGAGGGAGAAATATGATGGAGGAAATCGGTGGACCACAACGCGATAGCGGCGAGCATCAGCGCCAGCGTCTTCTTCTCTATCAACGTCCACGGGCCCGCTTTGCGCAGCTCCGCTTTTAAGAACTCGATTCCGCCCGGGAGAGAAGCGCTTTCCGGCGGGTACAGCCACAATGTGAGCCGCCACGCCACCAGTATCGTAACGATATCGGAGGGTAAATACGCCAGCAGCCAGCGGCTCCACAAAACGTCCGCGTGCCCGATGTTCTCCATGATGCCGCGCCCGGTGATGGATGCGGCCCCGGCGATGATGGTCTTGTCGAAGACGCTGGCGGTGTACGTAATAATCAGAAACACGCCGCGCCCCACATTGCTGCCGACCCCTAATCCAAATTCTTCGATCAGTCCGATCGCCACCGCCGCCATGATGGTGACGCGCCCCATGCCCGAAGGCACCAGAAAAGTCAGCAGGAAATCCGAGAGGATCAGAGCCAGAAGCAGGCGTGAGTAACTGGTGCCCACGCGAATCGTGACCAGATAGGCGAGCCGCCGCGCCAATCCCGACTTCGCCGCCATGGTGCCGAACAGAATCGCGCCCATCAGAAACCACGGCGTATCGTCGGCAAACCCGCTGAAGGCCACATCGAACCGAACGATTCCCAGTGCCCAGAAGAGATAACAGCCGACTAGCCCCGTGAGTCCATGGTCCATCACTTCGGTGGCCCACCCCAGAATCATGAACACCGCGACGGCGATGGCGTGCTGCGCATTCCGGTTCAGATGCAAAGGGAGAAACCAAAGAGCGATGGGAATGGCGAGTGTGGGAAAGATTTTGAAGAGACAGTTGCGGGTAAGTGGGCCCAAGCCCCTATACCTCTGCCGTAACCAGATCGCGCGCGCCCTCGTCGAAAGGTACCTCGCGTTTCAAAACCATCGAGGCAGAGCGCACCCAGTAAATATCGCCGTGATGGGCGGCGAAGGGCTCCTGCTTTTCCTCCAGCGCGCGGATCTCCTGTAGCAGCAAGCGGCGCATCGCAATGATGGCGGTGTCGCTCGTACCCAAACGCTCTCGCGTGCGATCTACCGTGGGGCCTATGCTCTCCTGCACCGCCTGGTCCTGCGAGGCGAAGCCGTGGATGCCGGTCATGGAAGCGGTCCGCTGCTGATCGCGGTCGATCAAGTAGTTATTCTCCTTGTTCCGCAGCGGGCGGAACGTGACGGGGTCCACCGCCACGTGAACGAAAGTCTCCTCCCGGATCGCCTTCCACTCCTCTTCGGAAAGCGGCGCGTCCGGGTTCCAGCTCATGGTAAAGACCCAGCACGTTTGATCGTCGCGCGGCACCCAGCAGTGCCCGTGAATGGGGAGGCCCTTCTGGTACGGGATCATGGTATGGCTGGGCAGCAGGAACTGCGTCAAGCGCCAGTAATAGGTATCCTCTTCGGCATTGCGTCGCACCGCGATGACCAGACCGTAATCCGTCTTCTTCACCGTGAAGCGCGGCGATTTGTCTAGAAGATGATACTTGGCTCGCAGGTTCGAACTGTTCCTGACCTTCTCCACGTACGCGTCCGTCACGCGAAACGCATCCACGCTGGCATGCAGAAAATTCGAGTGGCTGGAGTCGATGCCGCCTTCGATGGCTTGCAGGTAATTGGTCTCCTGGTGACGCTTGGAAACGTAGCGGTGGTTTTCCGGCACCCGCGCCCACTCCAGTTTAGGCAGATCGGGCACATGCTCCGGAGCACCCAGGTAGGCCCAGATGATGCCGCCATATTCGCGCGTGGGATACGCCGTGGTGCGCACCTTATTGTCGAATGCGTACTCCGGCGGCTCGTTGGGCATGTCGATACACGCGCCGCTGACATCGAATTTCCACCCGTGATACACGCAGCGCAGCCCGCACTCTTCGTTGCGGCCCAGGAAGAGACTGGCGCGGCGGTGCGGGCAAAACTCGTCGACCAGCCCCACCCGTCCCTCGGTATCGCGGAATGCAATCAGATCCTCGTCCAGTATTCGCAGGCGAACCGGCGGGCAATCGGGAGCCGGAACCTCGCTCGCCAACAATGCCGGCTGCCAGTACTTCCGGAAGTAATTGCCGGCGGGAGTTCCCGGCCCCGTCCGGGTCAGCAGGTCGCTTTCTTCACGCGAGAGCATGGGTCCTCTTATAACAACGTTCGCAGGAGTGCAGCCGCTTCCCGAGGGCGGCGCTCTCCTACCAGATCATGGGCCCGATGCGCCCCCTCGTGCAAGCGCCTCACGGCGTCGCGGGCAGAAGCCGGGTTCTGCGCCAGGAAGAATCCCGTGATCGACCAGATCGCGTCCAGCTCCGCCTCGCGATACACCAGGTGTTCGAAGTCGGTTGACACGTCCAGAAGCGCCGCGATCGCGCTAAGTGTGTCCGGCGAGAAATCGCGGACCGCGACGATATGGGCGGGATTCATGGCATCCACGGCAACACCGTAACATGGATGGCCCCCGGCGCTCCATGGCCTCCTACCGAGCGTACTGCCAGGTCGACTTCGGTCAGCCCGAATCGATGCGTGGCCATCCGATCGAGCGGGAATCGCCCGGAAGCGATGTAGTGTAAGGCCAGTTCCACCGCGGCAAAGCTATGCCCGCGGCAAGGCCGCAGCGTCAGCCGGCGCGCGAGCAGGTCACTCACCCGAAAATCCGGCGTGGCCGCCGGGGGCGATGCGGCAAAAAGCACGCTGCCACCCTTGCGGGTCAGGCGCATCGCCGTCACCAATGTCTCGCTACCGCCGGCCGTATCCACGGAAAGGTCTACTCCCTGCCCGGCCGTGATGGTCCGCACGCGAGCCTCCAGATCTTCCTGCTCGGCGTTAATCACGTGATCCGCGCCCAGAGCCTTGGCTACCTCTAGTCGCGCTTCGTCCCGTTGCAGACCGCTAATCACGATGCATTCGGCACCGGCCGCCCTGGCGGCCACCACACACGCCAGCCCTTGTTGCCCAGGCCCCTGGATCAGAATCGTCTGGCCCGGTCCGATGCCGCCATCGAAGTAAGCCCACTGAATGCCGTTGCCCAACGGCAGGCACATGGCCGCCAACTCCGCCGGAACGTCCTCCGGCACGCCGTGGAACACGGAGTTGGGATGCAGGTATTGAAAGTGACTGTAACCGCCCCACAGACCGGGAGGTTCGGAAATCGGCGTTGTCCCGTACCGCAGGGCGCCTGGCCGCCGCGCCTCGGTCTGTTCGCACAAGCGAAATTCGCCCGAGCGGCAGAGCGCGCAATGACCGCACGGCAGGTATTCTTCGAGCGCCACGCGATCCCCCACCTGCAATCCCCACCGCTCGGCCGCAATCGTTCCCAATTGGTGCACCCGGCCCACGTTCTCGTGCCCCATGATGCGGGCAGGCCGGTCGGAGTTGTAGGCATGCCAGTCACTGCCGCACACGCCCGCGGCCTCGATTTTCAGAAGCCCCGCATCGGGCGGAATCTCGGGAAACGGAAACTCGCGGATTTCCGTTTTCAGTGGACCGATCGTTGTGGCGGCGCGGATCACGGTTGCTCCCCATGATACAAAGCTCTCCTGCAGCGAGTACAATCTCCAGAGATGCGCACCATAAAACTTCTACTCCTACTTGCCCTCGCATTCTCACTGGCACCCGGCCAGCAATCGAACGTGGTCTTGTTCGAAGGCGCGCGCCTGATCGGTGGCGATCGCAGCTTTGTCATCGACAACTCTGCATTCCTTGTGGAGAACAACAAGTTCACGCGGGTTGGCCAGAAGGGCGAGATTCGGCCGCCCAAGGGTGCGGTCCGGGTGGATCTCACCGGCAAAACCGTAATGCCCGCAATTGTCGATGCGCACACGCATCTTGGTTGGTACGTAGTCAAGACCGGCCACATCGGCACGGACACTTACTCCCGCGAGAACCTGATCGACCACTTGCAGCGCTACGCCTACTACGGAATCGCCGCGGCTCAGAGCATGGGCATCGACCCGGGAGAGATTGCCTACCAGGTGCGCGCCGATCCTGGTCCGAATGCGGCGCTGTTCCGTATCGCTGGCCGCGGCATGGCCATGCCGAACGCCGGGCCCGGAGCTGACTATTGGAGACCGGTGGCGTACGGCGTGAGCACCGAAGCCGAGGCCCGGAAAGCCGTCGATGAGCTGGCCGCCAAGAAAGTGGACCTTGTCAAAATCTGGGTCGACGATCGCAATGGAACGGTCCAGAAGCTCACTCCGCCGCTCTATCGCGCCATCATCCAGGAAGCCCACAAACACAACCTCCGCGTGGCCGCCCATATCTTTTATCTGGCCGATGCCAAGGAATTGCTACGGTCAGGTATCGACATCTTCGCGCATGGGATCCGGGACAGAGAAGTCGATGATGAGGTGATCGCTCTGTTCAAACAACATCCCAATGTTTATGTCATCCCGAACCTTCCGGAGCGCGAAACCAGGGACGAAGATCTGCGATTTGCGGCCGAGACCGTGCCCGCCGCCGAGATTCAAAAGATGCGCGATGCGATCGCCCACCAAAAGCCGGAAGCCGTCCAGCGAGCACGTGAATTCTACGGCATCCAGGCGCAGAATCTGGTGAAGCTGAACACGGCGGGCGTGCGGATTGGTTTCGGCACCGATTCCAGCTCGACCATCGGATGGGCCGCGCATCAAGAGATGACGGACATGGTGGCAGCGGGAATGACTCCCGCTCAGGTCATCGTCGCTGCTACCAGGACGGCCGCGGAACTAATGAAGCTCGATCAACTCGGCATGGTGGCAGCCGGCAAGAGCGCCGATTTCCTGGTGCTCAACGCCAATCCGTTGGACGACATCAATAACACGCGGCGCATTGACCAGGTTTATCTCCGCGGCAAGCAGCTGGATCGCGCGGCGATGCGCGCCGGCTGGGTCGATCAAGTGAGTCGAGCCCGATGAGACGAGCTTTGAAGCCGATACTCGGGGCCCTCGCCATCCTCCTCGTTGGATCGTTAGCGCTGCTCTCCCAATCGCGGCAAGTCGAATGGCCCTACTATGGCGCCGATCCCGGTGGCAGCCGTTATTCCGCCCTCGCCGATATCAATGCGCAGAACATTGGACGCCTCCAACCCGTCTGGCAATGGAGTCACTGGGAAACGCCGCTCGAGCAATACGGCACCACGCCGGGATTTTTCGAAAACACGCCGCTCATGATCGACGGCGTGTTGTACGTGACCACGCCCTATAACAGCGTGGCCGCCGTGAATGCCGAAACCGGTAAAGAGCTGTGGCGTTTCGACGGCGAAGCCTACAAGCTCGGTCAAATCCTATCCGGCAGCGGTTGGAAACTACGCGGCACGGCCGTCTGGCGCGATGGCGGAAAGCTGCGCGTCGTGCTCAACAGCCGGAATCGCATGTTCCTGCTGGACGCCCAGACGGGAAAACCGGTCCCTTCGTTCGGTGACAACGGAGTGGCCTCGCTGACCGAGGGTTTGCCAAGAATCTCCGACATCAAGCACGCGACGCAGAGTTCGCCTCCTGTCGTCTACAAGGACCTGCTCATCGTCGGCAGCCAGGTCCCCGACCGCGTCCAACTGCCCGACCCCATGGGCTACGTGCAGGCTATCAACGCGCGCACCGGCAAGCGCGTGTGGGCTTTCTCGGTGATTCCGCAATCGGCCAAAGATCCTGGCGCCGACACCTGGGAGAACGGATCGTGGCGCAATAGCGGCCACGCCAACGTCTGGGCGCCGATGACGCTCGATGAAGCTCGCGGGTTGCTGTACCTGCCGACTACGACACCGTCCAGCGACTACTACGGCGGCGGACGCCCGGGGGCCAATCTGTTCGCCGAATCGCTGGTCTGCCTGGAAGCCGCCACCGGAAAGATGAAATGGTATTTCCAAACCGTTCATCACGGCCTGTGGGACTGGGACAATCCGGCGCCACCCAACCTGGTGACCATCACCGTGAACGGCCAGCGGATCGATGCGGTGGCTCAAGTCACTAAGCAAGGCTTCACGTACGTGTTTGACCGCGTAACCGGCAAGCCTGTCTGGCCGATCGTGGAACGGCCCGTGCCCACTGACAGCGACGTGCCCGGCGAGAAGCCGTACGCCACCCAGCCGATCCCCACCAAACCGCCGGCGTTTGTCGACCAAGGCGTCTCACTCGAAGACGCCAACAACCTGACGCCCGAAATTCACCGGCTGGCCGAAGAGCAAATGAAAAAATACCGCCTCGGCCCGATGTTCACGCCGCCGTCCCTAGAAGGCACGCTGCAGCGCCCCTCGCAGAGTGGAGGCGCCAATTGGGGCGGCGCCGCGTTCGATCCGGAAACCGGCTACCTCTTCGTCCGCGCTGCCAATGCCATCGGTCTCAACAAGCTGGCCAAGAACGATGGGTCCGACGCGCTGGTCGCAGTGGCGTACTCCAACGTATTTGCACGCACCGGGGAGTCCGTCAGCTTGCCCGGTGGCATCCCGCTCGTTTCACCTCCCTATGCCGTCCTCACCGCTATCGATCTGAACCGGGGCGAAATCGCCTGGAAGGTTCCTCTTGGCGAGGGGAGCATGGCCATCCGCAACAACCCGCTGCTGAAAGGTGTTGCCCTGCCCGATCGCCTCGGCTCCCCCAACAGCCGTGGGGGCGCCATGGTGACGAAAAGCGGCTTGGTGTTCATCGGTGGCGGTGATGGCTACCTATACGCCTTCGACAAATCGAATGGTAAGGAACTGTGGCGTGGAAAAGTTCCGTATGAGAACGCCGCAGTCCCGATGACCTATCGCACGCGCGCTGGCCGTCAATTCGTTGTAATGGCCACCGGCACCGGCGCAAAGAACGCGCTGGTGGCCTTCGCCGTTACAGAACCGCGACCGTAAGGGAGCGTAGTTACTGCGCAGCCGTCAAGTCCCGCCACTCGCGCCCCTGCGACGCCGCCACCCCACCGTGCGTCACGTACCCGTGGTAGGTGTTCACGCCCGCCGACAGCGCCGGATGGTTCGCGCAGGCGCGTTCCAGCCCTTGGTTCGCCAGCTCCAGCAGATACGGAAACGTCGCATTGGTGAGCGCAAACGTGGAAGTGTGCGGCACCGCCGCCGGCATATTGGAGACGCAATAGTGCAGCACACCGTCGACAAAGTAAACCGGGTCGGTGTGCGTGGTCGGATGCGAAGTCTCAAAACAGCCGCCCTGGTCGATGGCCACATCCACAATCACGGCGCCGCGCCGCATGTTGGCAATCATCTCGCGCTTTACCAACTTTGGAGCGGAGGCCCCGGGAATCAGCACCGAGCCGATCACCAGGTCCGCCATGCGCAGGTTTTCGCCGATCGTCCACGAGTTGGAGGCCAGCGTCACTACCTGGCTGCTGAAAATGTCGTCCAAAAGGCGCAGCCGGTTGAGATTCTTTTCGATAATGGTGACGTGCGCGCCCATGCCGACCGCGATTTTGGCTGCATTCAGACCCACCACGCCGCCGCCCAGAATCACCACGTTGGCCGGCGCAACACCCGGAACGCCGCCCAACAGAATGCCTCGCCCGCCGTTGGGCCGCTCCAGATATTGCGCGCCCACTTGCACGGCCATCCGCCCCGCAACTTCACTCATGGGCGTCAGCAGCGGCAGCGATCCGTCCCGCTCCAGGATGGTTTCGTAGGCAACGCCATTCACCTTGGCGGCCAGCAGTTGGTTCGTCAATTCGGGTAGCGGTGCCAGGTGCAGGTACGTAAACAGTGTCAGATCCGTCCGGAAATAGCCGTACTCAGCCGGTTGCGGCTCCTTGACCTTGACCACCAGGTCGGCCTTGCGCCAAACATCGGCGGGGTTCTGAATAATGGCCGCGCCGGCTTGCATGTACTCGCGGTCCGTTACCGAACTACCCTCTCCGGCGTGCGCCTCCACCATCACTTCATGACCTGCCTCACGCAGGGCCGTGACGCCGCTGGGCACCAGCCCCACGCGGGTCTCGTGATCTTTAATCTCTTTTGGGACGCCGATGACCATGGCTAAACTCCCCAAACCAGATTAGCACCACTAATTAGTGGGGTAAAGTGGTCCGAACGACATCGACGGCGGTATCTTGTGTACTCGAACCATCGTATGGCCAGTCCTCGCTAATTCTCGATTGGCTTGCGTTCGGCGTGATCGATCACCAGGACTGGAACGGGGCGCTTCTGCGTTTCGAGCTTGAGGCCGAGTTGTTTTTCGATGGCTTGAAAGACGGTGATGGTGCCGTTCGGGTCGGAGGCCGCCGAGGACGGATCGGAAAGGGGCGAAGGTGCGAGCGGGCCGGCTTCTCCTCCACCCCTGCCGCCACGTCCGGCCATTTGGCCCATTCCCGCAGGGCTGAAACTCAGGGTGAAATCGTATCTTCCTTCGAGCCGGGTGGCGTCCAGGACCGGGCTGTGAATATAGCCGTTTGCCAGTGTGCTCAGCCTGTCTGCAAACTGAGCCATGGTGATGCCTTGGCAGGTGAGCAGCCGCGACAAAGTGGGCGCCTTGTCCCTGGGGTCCTTGCCATCCGCTCCCGCGCCTTCCTTACACTTCGTGCGGGTGGCAGGGTCGGATTTTTTCAGCTTGGGCTTGACGGCGACTAGGGTGTAGGCCTCGGCCGGGCGATTTTCGGTGTGAACGGCCAATCGGAACCGCTCGGCCAACAGCGCGCGGAGCAGCGTCCGAAAGACATCGATATCCATTTGCGGCCCCTCAACCTCCGCTTTGGAGACGATATCGTAACGATCGGTGTCCATCCACGGGAGCGCGCCAACGAGCGTGTCATTATTCACGTCCCAGGCCTGTTGGATGAGGAACTTAAGCGGTATGCCAGCAATGTTTACGCGGCCGCCGGGCTGAATTTGAATCCGGCCTCCGCGGAAATCCGGAGCGGTGGGCTTGATCTCGGCCACTTCGAATTGGCTGGGAGGCGGCGTTTCGTGGAGGGCTTCCGCTACCTTGGACGAATTCGGAGTGGGCTTCTCATTCACACGATCGACCACGATTACCGGCAGTGGAACTTCCAAAGGATCGAGGCGAAGCCCCAGTTTCTCGATCGCTTCGAAGAGCGAGATCGAGCCGGGAGCGGTTCCGCCGTTGCCAACTAAGAATCGGGGAGTAAATTTGAGATCGAAATCCCACGCGCCCTTTAGATCCGTCTGGTCCACCACCACGCGGTCGTTGAGGTACTGAGGCGCGATAAAAATGGTGGTGCGCAGGGCCTCCGCCAATCCGGCCATGGTTATGTTGGCACATGAGAAAGAGAAAGGAGAAGGTGCGGGCGGGCCGCCATTAGCCGGAGGAGGAGCGGGAGGGGTCACTTGGCAACCTGCCGGACCTTCTGAGGTCGCAGACTTCATTTGCGGGCGCTTACCGGCTTTCAGCGCATAGGCGAGAACGGGCCTGGTATCGTTGTGGACGGCTAGTTGGAAGCGGTCCGCGAGGAGGGCCTGAAGCATGGGCTTGGCGTCCGCTGCGGTGGTTCCCGCAGGCACTTTGGCCATCACGTCGAAGGTGTCATCTTCGAGCCAGATCGGCCCCCCCGACCACCCGCTCGGCATCGATGCCCCAGGCTGTACGGATCAGGTCGACCATAGTGGCCGTGCGGATTTCATAGCGGCCATTTCGAACGAACGGCCCCCTCATAACAACGTAGGGCGAGCTCCCAGGCTGGTAGCGAGTTGGCGGGCTAACGTGGATGTCCGCAATTTCGAAAGCTGGTTTGGTCTCCTTTTGGCCAAAGGCCAGCACGGAGAAAAGTGCCGCGCAGCAGAGTAGAGTGAACACCCGTGGCATTTGCGCCTCCTCGTTGGATGGACAGAATTGACAATATGACGATGCAAGGGCAGTTTTCGTTGCTGCTGTAACGGCGGCAAGGCCGCCGGCGCTACATCACCTTATCGAAGAACCCGCGCCAGGACGCATCCAGCGTCGTCCACCGGTCGCGCTCTCCTTGTTCCGTCTCCGGCACGCACAGCGACCCGTGCCCGAACTCGCAGAGGAATTCCGTGGTTACCGGTTCCAACACGCTGGACCACGACCCCAACGTCACCGGCAGCGCCAGCCGCTCAAAGCAAACCGGGCAGCGCTGGCGCTGATCGGCGAAACTCCACCAGAATGCGAAGGAACACGCCGCCAGAAACAGCAGCATCGCGGCCGGACGCGCTGCCATCGGCATGAACCGCCCGCTCTCAATCCAAAGCAACGTCGGAAGCAGGACCAACAGCAGAGTCTTCGACGCCAGAAAGCGCCAATAGCGCCAGCTATGATGCAGGCCGACGGTTTGCTGCCGAGCCACCAGGAACGCGCCCACGGCAATCGCAAACGCTATCCCTAGCAGGTACGAGGGCCATTGCGCGCTGGGCAGGGGAGCCCACCAGGTCTCGGGCGGCCGCGGCAGGACCTGGTTCGCATTCTTGGCCGTGCGGAACAGATCGCTGCGCAGGCCCTGCCAGGTTGCGCCCGGTTTCAAGCGCACCAAGGCTCCAATAAGACGTGGCACATCCGGACCCGGCTGGGGCTCGACAGAAAAGGGCGTCCACACGCCGATCTGCGGCGAAAGCGCCCAGAATGAATCCTGGAGAACGCCAACCACTGTGTACTCGCGACTGTCCACCGTGACTCGCCTACCGAGGATCCGCGGGTCGGCGTGGAATGTGTTTCGCCATGTCGAGTCGCTCAGCACGGCCACTTCCCGGTCATTGGGCCGGAATAGGCGGCCGTGAGCGGGCCTGGCGCCCAGTACGTCGAAAAAGTTGGAGGTTACATGGCCGTGCGGCGAATTTGTCCGATGCCAAAAACCGGCAATCCCCGCCACCAGCGAAGCCTTCGCCGCCCACAGCGGCAGTAGCCGGGGCGGCACGCCGGCGGGCTGGCCCACCGAGCCGGTATATCGCAGCGCCACCAGGCTGCCGGGATCTTCAATGGGCAAGCGCTCAAAAAGAGCGCGCGTCCCGCGGAAGCCCTGACTCAGAATGCCGATAAACACCAATGCTGCCAGGGCGGCCGAAAAGAGGAATTCCGGGGAGCGGAATAGCGACAGCCGCGAGCGCAACGCATCCTGCAAACTTGCCCAAGGGCAGGCAGCCAGCCATTCGCGGCCGCTGCGGTCCAGCTCGCCACGCTCGAGCAGGATCCAGGCATTGCCCAACATCGACTCCCATTTCAGGCGCCAAGGGGAGCGGAGGCGCGCCGGCACGATCCAGCTGGCGGCTCGAATCATGTACCGGCAGACTAACGGCGGCTGCATCCCTATCTTAAGCTTAGTTGATCCCCGGGCCCAACGGCGAAGATCTTCACGGTTGATGTGAACGTTCGCGCATCGTGATGCGTAACCGAGCCGTGACCAAAGGCAGCGGTGCTTTCAGCTGAGAGACGCCGCCTCACGCGTCTCGCGGGCCAGATCGGCCTGCTTCGCCAGCATCTCGATCTGGCGCGAGGCGATCACCTTATACTCCTTCATGTACGCTTCGTGGTTGCGCTCTACTTCCGCGAGGCGATACACGTAGTTCACCATCAGACCGGCGGAACGCTGCATCCCGGTTGCGGAGGTGTCGCCCAACCAGTTGATTCGCTCCAGGCGGGCGCCGTTTCTCAAGTGGAAGCGCGCCACCGAATCGAGCGGCTCTTTTCCCTGTTTGGCGTTCAGAAGATAATGGGCGCACAGGGGACCGAGTTCTTCCAGGGCTGCCTGGGACACCCCGTTGTTCTGGAACCATTGCGGATCGTCCAGCTTGCTCATCAATCCCGCCGCCTTCTGGAGCTTGGGATGCCTGGGATCTTTGGCGATCGCCGCCACCAGCCACTCGCGAAATCCGGGGATCGGCGAAACGGTCGCAAACGTACGGATCTGCGGCAGCTCGTCTCCCAGATCCTGCGCCACCTTCTTGATCAGAAAGTTGCCGAACGGCACGCCGCGCAAGCCTTCCTGACAGTTGGTCACCGAGTAGAACATGGCGCAGTTCGCCAATTTCGCATCCAGGACCGGAGAATCGGGATCGAGCAGCGGTTGTACCTTGGCGCTCATGCCGCGGGTCAGCGCCACTTCCACAAAGATGATGGGCTCCTCGCCCAGGGCGGGATGAAAGAAGGCGTAACAGCGGCGGTCCGCTTCGAGGCGTCGCCGCAGATCATGCCAGCCGTGGATCTCATGCACGGCTTCAAACTGGATGAGCTTCTCCAGGATGCTGGCGGGCGTACGCCAGTCGATCCGCCGCAAATTGAGAAACCCGCGATTGAACCAGGAAGTCAACAGGTGAGCCAGGTCGGCTTCGATGGGCGCCCACTTGGGATTCCGGGCAGTCAACAGCTGACGCCGCATCTCCACCAGCACCCGCGTTCCACCCGGAGCGCCGTTCAGCCGCCGGAACAGTTCGCGCCGCGGAGGCTCGACCACCCTCAGAATCCGCGCCAGGTTTTCCGGCGACGGATCGCTGCGGTATGCCTCGCCGGATCGTCCGACTACTTCCGGATCAGGTGAAAATTCCTTCACCAGGAGGTCGAAAAACCCGCCCCGGCCGGCTTCGTCCAGAGCTTCATAGGCGCGCAAGGCGTCGGCCGCCAGACGACCGCCCGAAACCTCACCGCGCTCGGTTAACAGGCTGTAACACAGAGAGATGGTTTGGTTGACCGCACGCTCCCCGCCACGGTGTCCATTACCGTTCGACCGGGATCGGAAACTGATAAGTTCACTTAGCTTCAACTAAGCTCCCCTGAGCGCGTTCGTTCCTATCTTGATTATGCTGGAATCTTGCGAGTAAGTCACTTGCTAATGGTAATGATGCTGGTACTACCCTCTCCAGTGTTACCGTGCCGTGACTTTGTGTTAACGAGCCGTGACTAACGGCAGCGGTGCTTTGGTGCTTTTTACGGCACAAACCGTGCCCGCCTGATGAAATCCAGCTTGGGAAAGCGGGGAACCAGGTATTCGTTGGCTTCTTCTTCCACTCGGCCGGGGTCAATCTCCTTCCCCTCCGGCCGCATTTCGCCATAACCCGAATACAGGCGATCCACCAAGTCCATGCCATCCACCACCTTGGCGAATGGGACAAACCCATCGTCATCCAGCTTGGGGTTATCAACAAGATTGATAAAGATCTCAGTTGCTCGGGTATTAGGGCCCGACTTAGCAAACGCCAGGGTTCCGCGCAGGTTCTTCTCCCGCGGCGGATCGTCCACAATAAACAACTGCCGCCATGCCTCGTGGACATTGAAATCGCGATGCACGCCAAACTGCGCGATGAAGCCCTTCACCACGCGGAAGAATCGCCCTTGGTCGAAATAGCGTTTGCGAACCAGCTCGTGGAAGCGATCCACTCCGTGCGGCGCCCACGCGCGTGTGGCCTCCACGATGATGTCCCCTTGCGAAGTCTCGAACTTCACGCGAAAGACCTCGGGGACCACTACGGGCGGCTGTTTCCGGCAGCCGGCCAGAGACCACGCCAGCAGAGCGGCGAAGACGGCGCGCCGCATGCTACCGCTTAACGAATTTGGTCAGCTTGCTATTCACCGTATCGGCGACGTAGATGTCTCCCTTGGGGCTCACCGTCACGAAATGAGCCTCACCGAATTCGCCCAGCCCTTTACCCGGTTTTCCCAGGGCCGCCAGAACGTTGCCATTCAGATCCAGCCGCAGAAGCTGGCCGGCGAAGCCGTTGACCATGTACAGGTACTGGTCGCCAATTTGTAAACTGCAGGGCAATCCGGCGTATTTCAATTCGCGAACAAATTTTCCGTCGTCATCGAATACCTGGATTCGTTGGTTCTCGCGGTCCATAACCCAGAGCTGCCCCTTGGCATCGATCGCGATCCCATGGGCCACTTGGAATTTGCCCGGCTCCGTCCCCACCCCGCCCCACGACTTGAGGAATTTTCCGTTTTTGTCAAACTTCAGTACCCGCGGATCTCCCTTACCCGCAGTGTGTCCCTGGGCCACGTAGACCACTCCACCGCGTCCGATAGCCACGTCGTTCGGCTCGTTGAAGTGGCGCGAGTCGGTTGCCTCATTCCACTCGCCCGCCTGGCCCTTGGTTCCCAGCGTAAGAAGCGCCTCGCCCTGCGGGCTGAACTTCACCACGATGTGCCCGCCCACATCGGTCACCCACAAGTTATCGTCGCGATCGATGCGCAGCCCGTGGGTTCGCGTAAACATGCCTTCGGCCATGGATCGGATGAACTTCCCATCCGGCTCGAACTCCATCAGCGCCACCGGCCCGCGATTGAGAACCCAGAGATGCCCTTTGGAGTCGAACGCCACGCTGGCCGGCGCGCCCATAGTCATGCCCGCGGGGAGCGTGACGGGGTCGCCGACCGGTGTGTAGTCGAGGTCCGGCGCGTTCTGCGGAATCAAGAGCGCGGGATTGGAAGGGCGTTGCGCGAAAGCAGGAGCACAAACCAGCAACGTTGCGAACGCAATGACACACTTTTTCATCTGATATCTCCTCGCTAGGCCACCTTCGCCTGGCGCATCACTCCCTCAGCCTTCTCGCGAATCCGCGCCGCCACCTCAGCCGGATCCCCCTGCGTGAACTCCGGCAGAAACAGCTCCACCGAAAGCGCTCCGGAGTAACCTTTCTCGGCCAGTTTCCGCAGAATCCGAACCAGCGGGGAAACTCCATCGCCCGGAATCAGCCGTGTCGTGTTGTCCAATAACTCGCGGGGCACGTCGGGCACATCCTGGAAATGCACATGTGCCAATTCACCAGGGTGCAGCAAGTCGAGGTCTTCGAACTTGCTGAGGCCCGACCAAAAGTGATAGCAATCGAGCATCGGCTGCACGTTCGGGTGCGCTGCCTTACGAATCAGGTCGAGCGACGTAGTCAGCGTCGAAATGAACGACGAGTTGCGCGCAAACTCGATCATGGCGGTCATCTTAAATTGCTTGGCCGCCTCCCCGCCCTCGCGGATGCAATCCACCGCGCCCTTGTAATCTTCCATCGTGACCTTGCGGCTGGTAACGGCGGGACAGTAAATTTTCGTCAGGCCGAACGACGAGAACTGCTCGCACCGCTTCTTCCAGGTTTCGAGCGCCGCCGCCCGGTTCGGATTAGGAATCCAAAAGTCAGGCAACACGGACGCGCAGGAGACCGGCGTCAATCCCAGATCCGTCACGACGCGCCGCGCCGCTGCGAGGTCATCCGTCTTGAGGAATTCGTCCAGCAGCCGGTCGGTCAGTTCCACGTTCTTGACTCCCGCCTTCGCCCAGCCTTCGAGCGACTTGCGGTACCCCGCCGCTACCGAAGTGTTCTGGTGCAGAGACAGCACCATCTTGGGCGAGGCCGCATGCGTGGGAGTGACCACCTGGGCCAAGGGCGCCAGGAGCGCGGTTCGTCGAGAGAGCAGCATGGGAGATACTATATCGCTGTTCGCGATTCACCGCAGAGGGATTAACGGGCGGGAGGATCGCTCGCGGGAAAGGATTCCATAGACGCCTCGTCAATGGCTTCCTCGCGCGCTCGCAGAATCTCCTGCTCGGCTTGCAGCCAGTCATCCAGATCCGATCCGCCTTGACCACCTCGTTGCAAATAGATCTGGTGAGCGCGCTGCCGGATCTTCTCTTCCAGCGCTAGACCGGGAGACTTAACAGTCCGTTTGGGTCGGGGTTTAGCCTGCGATGCCATTAGAGCTTCCTCTTTCTGGTATCGCACAATGATGGGCTACCCTTGTGTGAGATTTTTATCAAATCGTGGGGCAGGCTTCAGCCTGCGGCGGGCTTGAGCCCGCCCCACCCCGGGATGTTCATTCCCCCACACACCGAAACCCAATGTTGTAATCCCTGTCTTCCACTTCAATCCGACTGCGGTACGAAGCGCGGATGAGCGTCTTGTCGTCGAACCAACCGCCGCCCCGCAGCACTTTGAACTCGCCGGTCCCCGCCCCTTTCGGGTCGATGCCCTCGCGCGAGAGCGCCACCGTATGCCAGTCGTTGGTCCACTCCACTACGTTGCCCAGCATGTCGTGCAGCCCATACCCGTTGGCTAGCTTCTGTCCCACCGGGTGCGTCGTGCCTTTGCTATTGGCCGCATACCAGGCGATCTGGCCGACGTCCCCATACCGGCTCTGGGCGCTGCCGCCTCGCGCGGCATACTCCCATTCGGCTTCCGTCGGCAGCCTCCCGCCGATCGTGCGGCAATAGGCGCTCGCATCGGTCCACGTGACTTGCTCGACTGGCAGCGTCCCGCCTCTGAAGTTGCTGGGATTCTTGCCCGTTACCCGCTGGTAGGCGGCTTGCGGGACCTCGGTTTCCCCCAGCCAGAATCCTTTGGTCAAGGTCACGCGGCGCGAGGGTTTCTCATCGAAGTAACACTCCGTATCTTGCGGTGAACATCCCTGAATGAAACTTCCCGCGGGGATCCACAAGTAGCGCAGCCCATCCTTGGCATTGGTCTTTGAGTCACCCGGCTTGGGAGCTTGACCGGTTAATAAAGTCGTGGCGAACATCATCGCGACAAGCATCAAAACTCCGCGATTCGCCACACGTCGCATGTCCAATTCCGCCTCCTGATCGTGACTACTTTAGCAGACCACAAAGGCATCGCTCCCTTCGGTCACGGCTCTCGAAAGTCGTCCCAGCTTGCGTCCTTCCAAGCGCCCCTAATATACTGGACAGTTGCGTTTCTGCAAGTTCGATGGCGGTAATCCGCGCAAACATATTTCTAGAACAGGAGTTGTTATGAAGATCCTCCATTCCAAGGCAAGGGTTGTGTTGCTGTGTGCGTGCGTCGTTGGCTTGATCGCCCGATTCGGCGCGTTCCCGACCAGCGCTCAGCAAACCAAACAGGCCCGCAAATCGGGCTACGTCAGCCCGCCGGGAACCATCAGCGGCACCGTCACTGGCGAAAAGGGCCCCGAAGCCGGCGTGTGGGTCATCGCCGAAACGAAAGATCTGCCCACCAATTTCATCAAGATTGTGGTCACCGACGACCGCGGCCGTTTCCTCGTCCCGGAGCTGCCGGTGGCGACCTATAAAGTCTGGGTGCGCGGCTACGGCATCCTCGATTCCTCGCCCGTCGATGAAAAGCCCGGCGCCACCAACGTGGCCCTCAAGGTCGCGTCCGCCAAGACTCCCCAAGAGGCCGCCAAGGTGTATCCCGGCAACTACTGGCTCTCGTTACTGGAGCCTCCCGACAAAAGCCTGTTCCCGGGCACCGGGCCGCAAGGTAACGGCGTGGGCACCAGAATGTTGAGCCAGAATTATTGGATCAACTCCCTCAAGTCCGATTGCAATTTTTGCCACCAGCTTGGCAACCAACTGACGCGCACGGTGGACGACGTGCTCAAAGTGAAGCCTGAGTTCACCACTCACACGCAAGCTTGGGAATGGCGGCTTGGTCTGGGCGTGCGCGGCACCAACATGTATTCGGTGCTCACCACCCAGGGCAAGGACCCCTCGCTCAAGACCTTTTCGAGTTGGACCGAACGCATTGCCGCGGGTGAAGTGCCGCCCGCGCCGCCCCGCCCGACCGGGATCGAGCGCAACGTCGTGGCTACCCTTTGGGACGTGGGCGATGACCACTCCTTCATGCACGACCAGGTCTCCACCGACAAGAACCATCCCACGATCAACGGCGGCGGCAACAATTACGCCGTCAACGCCGGTCATGGTCAATTGGTTGTGCTCAGTAGCGCCGAAAACAGCACCTTCGCGCTGGACATTCCCACGCGCGAACCCAAGGACAAGGTTCCCTCGCGCTTCCCCGCGCCAAATCGCCCCTCCAACTTCTGGGGCATGGAGCATCTATGGGCCAACCCTCCGTACGATCCGGCCGATCCGCACAATCCCATGCTCGACAGCAAGGGCCGCGTGTGGATGACCTCGAAGATCCGCGGCAACCAGGATCCGTCATGGTGCAGCGATCCGAGCAACAAATTCGCCGACTGGTTCCCACTGCGCAATAGCGGCCGGCAGACCTCGTATTGGGACCCCAAAACGCGCGAGTTCACATTGATCGACACCTGTTTTTCCACGCACCATCTGCAATTCGACAACGATCCCGATGAGACCCTGTATTTCAATGAGCTTACCGGCCCCATCTTCGGCTGGGTCGACACAAAGGTTTACGACGAGACTAAGGATGAACAGAAGGCCGTGGGTTGGTGCGGTCAGGTGCTCGATACCAACGGCGATGGAAAGATCACCAAGCCCTGGAACGTCATGCGGACAGGCCGCGGCGGCGAAGTATCCATCCTGTACACCAGCGACACCGCTTCCGGACCGGCCGGCGGCGGGCGCGGCAGAGGGGGTGAGGCGGCCAACGTCGCGTTCGATCCCAAGCTCGATACACTCGTAAGCTACAGCCTCTACTCCATGATTCCCAGCCCGGTGGACGATTCCGTGTGGGGCGTCTCCGAGATCTATCCGGGCTACCTGGTGCGGCTGCAGCGCGGTAACAATCCGCCTCAGTCCTGCAAGTCGCAGATCTTCAAGGTTCCGGAACCGGGCTTCGATCCCCGCGGCGTGGATATCGATAGCCATGGCGTGGTGTGGACAGCGCTCGCCGCCACCAGCCACCTGGCCAGCTTCGACGTGCGCAAGTGCAAAGACCTCAATGGTCCCGCCAAAGTGGATGGCAGCCAGTGCAAGGAAGGCTGGACGCTCTATCAAACCACCGGCCCCAAGCTCAAGGGCACCGACATTCCAGCCGACTTCCACTACTACAACTGGGTAGATCAGCACAACATAATAGGATTGGGCGCGGACACGCCTTTCGCCACCGGATCCAATTCCGATTCGCTGATTGCGCTCAACCCAGAGACCAAACAGTGGACCTACTTCCGCGTCCCCTATCCGCTGGGTTTCTACGCGCGCGGCATGGACGGCCGCATCGACGATCCCAACGCCGGGTGGAAGGGCCGCGCGCTCTACTCTAACTACGGCACGCATTTCGTCTGGCACATTGAGGGCGGCAAGGGCACCAAGGGCAAGATTGTGAAGTTCCAGCTCCGGCCCAACCCGCTGGCCAACTGACGTGCAATTTAAGACACTCGGCAAGACTGGCATCACGGTATCCCGCCTCTGCTTAGGCTGTATGAGCTACGGGGGCGGGCCGCTGCCCGATTGGGCGCTCGGCACGAAGGGATGGCACGTTAACAAAGAGGATGCCCGGGAGCATTTCGCCATAGCGCTCGAGGCCGGCATCAATTTCTTCGATACCGCCGACGTCTACTCGGCCGGCCAGAGCGAAGAGATCACCGGCTACTACCTCAAAGAGATGGCCTCGCGCGACGACGTGGTCGTAGCCACCAAGGTCCACGGGCAAATGGGCCACAGCCCCAACAAGCGCGGGCTCAGCCGGAAGCATATTCTGGAGGCCTGCGACAATTCCCTGCGCCGCCTGCAGATGGATTACGTCGATCTTTATCAGATCCATCGGTGGGATCCCGTGACCCCGATAGAGGAAACCGCGGAGGCGCTCGATTCGCTGGTCCGGGCCGGCAAGGTCCGCTATCTCGGCGCCAGCAGCATGGCTGCCTGGCAGCTTTCGAAGGCGCTCTACACCGCGAAGGAGAACCGCTGGCACCGGTTCGTAACGATGCAAAATCATTACAACCTGGTGTACCGCGAAGAAGAGCGCGAGATGATCCCGCTCTGCATGGACCAAGGGCTGGCGCTCATACCGTGGAGCCCTTTAGCGCGCGGATTCCTCACCGGCACGCGCAATCGCGAAAGCGGCACTACGCAACGTTCGCAAGTGGACAGTTTCGCCAAGGACATGTATTACCGCGACGACGATTTCGCCGTGGCCGATGCCGTAGCGGGTGTCGCCCAGCGGCGCGGCGTAACGCCCGCGCAGGTGGCCTGCGCCTGGGTGCTCCAGGCCCCCGGCATCACGTCTCCCATCATCGGAGCCACCAAGCCCAAGCATTTGAAGGAATTGATCGCTGCCGTCGACCTGAAACTCAACCCCGACGAAATCGCAGAAGTAGAGAAGCCGTACAAGCCGCATCCCATCCTGGGCCACGCCCAGCCGACGCCCAAAACCATGCACGCCTGAAGCGGTTACCGAACCGCGACCGCAAGGGAGCGGAGGTTCCCGCCCTATAGAGCCCATCCCCCAACCAGCGGATTCTCTCCCAGGAGACGGCACCAATCGGGTATGCACACACGAGGTCTTAGTTTTCGAGATAAGCTCCTGGCCCTCGGTATCGCCTTGACAGCCGGGCCTCTGCTGCTGCTCGGCGGGTTCCTGTGGTGGAACAACCACCAGCTTCACGAAATCGCCTATACCGGATGTCTGCGTACGGCCGAGGCCGACCTCGATCACATCACGGAGGGCATCTACACGCTATGCGACGACAGCCGCAACGCCCTGGAACATAATGTTCGGGAGAACCTGCACTCCGCAGGAGTTCTTTTGGAACAGACAGGTGGTGTCCAGATGGCGGCAGGGTCCGCCGTAAGCTGGGAGGCACGCAACCAGTTCACCAAAGCGGTTTCCAGCGTCTCCCTGCCAAGAGTTTTGATTGGCGGGGCCTGGCTGGGCCAGGTCCATGATACCGGGACGGTAGTGCCCCTGGTCGATACCGTGCGTCGCGTCACCAAAGCCACCAGTACCATCTTCCAACGCATGAATCCCCAGCGCGACACGCTGCGCATAGCCACAAACGTGATTGGCGACGACGGCAAACGAGCCATAGGAACTTCATTCCGGCGACCGGAGTAGATGGGGAGCTCAATCCCGTGGTCTCCACGGCTTTGCGTGGGGAGACATTGACGACATCTGGGATTCCAAGGATGCGCAAGGCAATCTGTTCATCTTGATCGAGGGGATTATATCCCCAACCGTCGTAGATGCGGCGAATTATCAGCCAGTTGCCGTCCTCGGGGTGCAGGAGGCGCTGGGCGGTGACACTTTGGTAGTTCTGAAGGACTGCGGGCGGCTGGCCAAGCGCGGTCAATATCCGGCAGTGATCCAGAGTACGACAAGCAGGCCGCGACGATAGTACATAATTTGAGATCCTTCGGGTCTCGGCGAGTACCGCCAAAGTACCAAACGGGGTTGAACCCTGGCAAGCCTCTGCGAAACTGGAAAGGATGTGTGTTCGGGGAAACCGGGGATTGCCGAAGTTGCTTCGCGTGGCCACGCTGCTTCTCGTGTGCGGCGTAGCTGCGAGGCTCTCGGCCCAATATGACAAAGTGGCCGCCCTGGGCTCCGATTCGGGGATTACCCCGGTTGGCGGACCGGCCTCCGCTCCTCCGGTCGAAACCTATCCATACGGTTTGCCGGACTTGCGGCCAACCGGAAAGCTCAACGACCATTTGCCGAAGTGGCTCCAGTTCGGCCTGGAAGAGCGCATGCGGTGGGAGGGTTCCAACAACAGCGGATCGATCACCCACTACGATACTTATCTTCTGAACCGATTTCGTTTCGGAACGTTCCTTCAGCCGGTTTCCTGGTTTCGGATCGTGGCGCAAGTGCAGGATGCGCGGCCTTTCTTCGAAAGGCCGAACGTCGGTCCGCCTAATGAAAACCGTTGGGACCTCAAACTGGCGTACGCGCAAATTGGCGATCCCGAGAAGCAAGCGTTTAGCATCCGCGTCGGCCGTCAGGAAATCGATTTCAATAGCACCATCCTGGCGAATTCCGAGTGGCGCAACCAGGGCCGCTCCTACGACGGCGTGGTTGCCAATGTTCACGTCGATCGCGTTCGCTTGGGTGTGGTCGCCGCGTCGGTGGTAAACCCTCTCGACGAGGGTGTCAGCCACCATCTGGACGGCAACGACGTTTATGGGCTCTACGCCGGCATCGATCGCGTTCTTCCGCGTTCTGCGATCGAGCCTTTCGTGCTTTGGCGCGTAGCGCCCAGCGTGGCAGTGGAAGATGCCCCGGTGAAGACCGGGAGACTCGACGAAAAAGCGTACGGGTTTCGCGTCCGCGGCAGGGAAATCTCGCATCTGGACTATCGTTTCGAGTTGGTGGAGGAGCGTGGCTCGGCCGGCCCCAACGAGATACGCGCCTGGGCCACGACGATGGGCGCAGGCTACCAGGTCACCGCGATGCGCTGGCGGCCGCGTGTGTTCGGTGGATTCGACTACGCGTCCGGCGACAAGAATCCGAGGGACGGAATCCGCAATACTTTCGATACCATGTACCCCACCGCGCATGACCGGTTCGGGATTACCGATCAATTGGGTTGGCAGAACATCATGGCCGGGCGCGTGGGCGCCTCGATCGAGCCGCATCGGCGCTGGTCGGTAACGGGCCAGTATTTGGATTTTTGGCTCGCCAGCGCGACGGATGCGGTATATAACAGCTCGGGCGGCGTGATTGCCCGCGATCCGAGGGGAAGATCAGGAAGGCACATCGGCAAAGAAGTCGACTTCTATACGTGGTACGAGGTAAACCGGGAAATTCACGTGGGTGTGGGGGTCGGGCACTTGCTACCGGGTGCGACTCTGGCACATATCACGAACGGTGCGTCCTACACGTACCCCTATTTCGCGATCGAAATGCTGGATGGCAAACGCGTGCACTGATGCGATGGTTTCGAAAGAGCCTGCCGGCTTTTACTTCACGCCCTTCATCCAGTTGAGGATGGGACCGGTAACGCTGGTATCGGCAGTGTCCGGCGACATAACCTCGGAGATGTGGCTGTGGTCCTTAAACGTGACATAAGTGGGGCATCGGCCCGCCTTGCAGAGCTCTTCTTTCAAGGTTTCCGCAAACGCGATGATGCTGGGAGGGTCGAGCTCGGCGACGGAGACCAGGAAAGGCAACTTGGAGTTAATCATCCCGGGCAAGTTGGAGCGAGCCAACTGGGTGGCGGCGTCGGGTTGAGGGCCTCTACCGGCTCCTCCTGGCCCACCCGCTCCACGGCCCGGCCCTCCTCCCGCGCCCGGCGCCGGGGGAGTCCCGCCGTTTGGCTGCCCGCACGCCGCGAATCCGCCTTGCACCGGAGGCGGCGTGACCGGCAAAATATCGAAGCCCGGGGCGGACATGAAAACCACGCCTTTCACGCCGACTCCCTGGGGGCCATAAAACTCAGGGTGGCCGATGCACGTGCTGACAGGAATGTTTCCGGCGGACTGGCACCAGATGAAAACTCGCCCGGGGTTTCCTTTGTAGCGTGATATGTTTTGATTTACCCACTGCACTACCAGGCTGACGTCCTTGGCGGGGTCGTCCCAAGCTTGGCCGGGGCGGCGCTGCATGTTCACCCCGACCATGCCATTCTTCACTGCCCAGAGCATGACGTTGTCGTAGAAGACGTCACCATTCGGACCGCCTTGCTGCTTGTTGCCCGCTCCCCCCGAAACGTAAATCAGTACGGGACGGGAACCGGCGCCTTCTTCCGGCGCGAAAACATCCACAACGTTTTTAGGATCGGGTCCGAAAGAGATGTCGCGGGCAATAGAGACACCTGAGTAGGGAGGGTTGGGATGCAAGGGGCGGTAGACCTGGGCGGTCTCCGGGACGCAGACTCCACGGCCGATGGCGACGAGTTGTTTGGCGATTTCGGGCGGCACCTGCGCCGGGGACACTCCGGCGGCGGCGACAGCTATTGCGAGCAGTGAACACAACTTTTTCAGGGATACCAAAGCGAAACCTCCAGAAGTCATCGAGTATATCGCAGTGGGTTGGAGTGATAGCCTTCCACTCGCAGTACCTGCCGACCGGTAGGATTGATAAGATATGAGGCCATGACTAGGCTTGCGTCTTTGATTTTGATCATATCGGCCAGCTTGTGGGGTGCGGATGTCTCCGGCACCTGGACTGCTAACGTGGTGCTCGATGCCGGCACCGGCGTCGCTACTTTCGTTTTCGAGCAAAAAGGCGAGTCCCTCTCCGGTACGTATTCCGGCGTAGTGGGCCAAGCCAAAGTGACAGGAACGGTTAAAGGCGATCAGGTGGAATGGTCTTTCGACGGTGGACAGGCGGGGATGGTGACGTACCACGGCACGCTCGAAGGCGCCAACAAGATGAAAGGAACTACCGAGTACGGGGGGCTGGGAAAAGGAACCTTCACAGCGGAAAAGAAGTAAACCGGTGACAAGGAGAGCTCCATGAAGATCTTGATAGGGTTGACGCTCATGGCAATGGCAGCCGGGGCGCAGACTCCACATATGCCGCGCGGTACCGCGACCGATATCAGCAAGGCCGACGTCGAGGCCACCGTGCAGAAGACGGCGTCAGCCGCGGTGAGCGATCAAGCGATTCGCGTGGTTAGCATCAACGGCGAATACAACGTCGGTGTCGGCGTGGTTCACCGCGCAAAGACGAATGGGCCAAGCACCGGCGGGTCTGTGGAACACAGCCAGATCACGGAGGTGTATCACGTAATCGAGGGCAACGCCACGTTCGTGACCGGCGGCACGATCGACAATTCCAGGGAATCGGCGCCCGATAGTGCGGTGGTCAAAGTGCTCAACGGTCCGAGTACTCAGGGAGGCGTGGTCAAGGATGGCGTAAGCCGCAAAGTCGGCCCCGGAGATGTCGTCATCATTCCGCCCAACACGCCGCACTGGTTCAGCGAAATCACATCCGACCAGATTGTGTACCTGGTGGTTCGCGTCGATCCTCACAAAGTGCTGCCTGCGGGCTACGGGGCCAAATAGCCTAGAACTGGAACCGGGCAACGAGTTGGCCTTGACGCGGGAACAGGACAATGCTGTCGCAGGATGCTCTGGCAGAAGTACTGCTGCAAGACGCGGCGTTGCGTTGACAATGGCCGCCGTTTCCCGCTAAAATACCTACCGATTGATAGGTAACGCGACAGAGGCGGGAAAGGGCTGTTTATGAGGGGAAAAACGAGCGTTCGCGTGGTGGTCGTGGCTGGTTTGGCAGCGGTTGCAGGCCCCTTGCTAGCGGCGGGGTTGCCCGCGGGACCGGTGACGTTCACCAAGGACGTGGCCCCCATCCTTCAAGCAAAATGTCAGGAGTGCCACCGCAAGGGCTCTATGGCGCCCATGTCGCTGGTGACTTATCAAGAGACGCGTCCCTGGGCCAAGTCCATTCGGGAAAGGGTCATCAAGCGCCAAATGCCACCGTGGCATCTCGACAAGACCGTTGGCATCCAGCACTTTCAGAATGACATCTCGCTTTCGGACGAACAGATCGCCATCATCGTGCGCTGGGTGGATGCGGGCGCGCCCATTGGCGATCCGAAAGACATGCCGCCAGCCAAGGAATGGCCAAATTACGATGGTTGGCAACTCGCCAAGCAGTTCGGGCAGCCCGACATCGTGCTGAAGTCGGATTCCTACACCATGCCGGCGAAAGGTCAGGATGTATGGTTCAAGCCGCTGACCGCGGTTCCAATCACGGAGCCGCGCTGGGTGCGAGCGGTCGAGATGCGTCCGGGTACGCCTGCCGGACGCAGGATTATGCACCACGTTTTGGCCGAGCTCCAGCAGGACGAACCGGGTGCGCAAGGCGAGGCGGAAGCCAATGTCGGTCCCGGCCTTCTGATGGAATGGGCAATCGGCAAGAATTACGATGTGTACCGGCCGAACACCGGAAAGCTGCTGCTGCCCGGCTCGCACATTTGGTGGGAGATGCATTTGCATGCCGTCGGCGAGGAGATTCGCGACCACGCCGAACTAGCCGTGTATCTGTATCCGAAAGGGCAGGAGCCCAAGTACCGGACGCGTTTGATGGCGTTGCAAGTGGTGCAGTTCAACAGCACAGGAGTGCTGCTCGATATCCCACCCAATACAGTGGCCGAAACGGAAGGCTATTTCCGGCTGAAGCAGGCCGCGCGCCTGGAGAATTTTCAGCCGCACATGCATCTGCGCGGCAAGGCTATGTCCATGGAAGCGATTATGCCGGACGGGCAGCGCCGCATGCTGAGCTACGTCGATCATTTCAGTTTCAATTGGATGGTCAACTACATCTACGCCGACGAGGATGCCCCGGTACTGCCCAAGGGCACTCTGCTGCACTTCAATGCCTGGCACGACAACACGGCTGCCAACCCCAACAATCCCGATCCGAATCAGTGGGTAGGCTGGGGCGATCGGACCGTCGATGAAATGGCCCACGCGTGGGTGAACGTCACGTATCTCAGTGACGAGGACTATCAGCAGTGGCTCGAAAAGCAGAAGGCCAAGCAACCGGCCGAACGAGCCTCCCGATAGGCGCCATGCATATGCAATTCGCCAGGGCCGCCGGTCTATGTGTGTCCATCACGCTGACTGCGGCCGGACGCCTGCCCGCCCAAAGTCTCCCGCTCGAGCCCTTTCACAGTTCCGGGCAGAGCGTAACGGCGGCTTTTGAAGGCTGGTTTCCCAATGCGGATGGCAGCTTCAGCATTCTGCTGGGCTATTTCAACCGTAATCAAGAAGAAGAGTTGGACATCCCCGTTGGGCCGAATAACAGAATTGAACCGGGCGGACCGGATCGAGGCCAGCCGACCCATTTCCTGACCGGCCGGCAGTGGGGTGTCTTCACCGTGACGGTGCCCAAGGATTTCGGTACGCAAAAGATCAGCTGGACGCTGACTGCCAACGGCCAGACCACCACGGTTCCGGTTGGCCTCAATCCGCTTTGGGAAATACAACCGCTCAAGGATGCGACCGACAACACGCCGCCCGTGATCAAATTTGAAGGCGGCGCCTCCGTGCAGGGGCCGCGCCCCATCACCACCGCGCTCACCACGCAGATGCCGAACCCACTCACGCTTACGGTTTGGGTATCCGACGATGCCAAGTTAGTTCCCGGCATGCGGCAGCCTAAGATTCCACCCGCGCTGGTCAGGTGGCATAAGTTTCGCGGTCCAGGCGAGATAACGTTCGCGCGGGCGATGCCGCTGGTCGAGAAGGTGGACGACCCTAGTTCCCAAGCCGCGTTCAACGGCAAGGCGACTACCACGGCGACGTTTAGCGAACCGGGTGAGTACATGTTGTGGGTGGTTGCCAACGACTGGAGCGGACCCGGCGGACGCGGATTTCAGTGTTGCTGGACGAACGCGCTGGTGAAAGTCACGGTGAGCCCGGCGGCGAGCCACTAGGCGCGGACTTCACTGGACCACCTGGTAATAGTACCCTCAGCAACCTTCGACAACGGTCGTTTAGGCGGCCCTTTCCTAGCGTTTTGTTATTCTCATTGTTGGTGAAGCCACATGGATGATCGCCATCGCAAACTGCTGGCAGCGGCGTTGCGCGAGAACGCGGCGGCGCTCAGCCGGGCGCTGTACGATGCAGTTCGAGACGAGGCTTGCGCCACCTGGAAAGTCCCCCAGACTTTCGAGCAGGTTGAGGAATGGGGCCACTCCCAGCTTTTGACCACGATCGATTTGCTAGCGGCGTGGTTTGAGACGGGCGATCCGCTGCTCCGGGAACTGTTTGCGGGCTGGGTGCAATCGCGCATGACCCGCGACCTGTCCGAAGAGGGCGCACCTACCGAATACCAGCCGGACAAGGCGCTGGCGTTCACGAAGATGGCGTGGACCAAGATCCTCGAGCCGTCGGTCCCCCCGGAGGCGATTGCCGCACTGGCAACGGACCTGGATCAAGCCGCGTCGGTCTTATCGAAGCCATCATTGAAGAAGCCGCGGATTTTATTCATCGGCGACTGTATTCAGTTCGAGGCCATCGCGGCGCTGGCGGGTCCGTGCGTAGGCGCTCAGATCCGATTCGATTCACTGATCCTCAACGAAAAAGTGCAGCCCGTTTTGCGGAACCGGATCCGCGCATTCCGGCCCGATGAATTCGACCTGGTCTTCTTCAGCCCGTTCAGCCACAGCTATTTGCCCGACTACGAGGTGTTACTGAACCCGCGAAGCCGCTTCTGGTCCACTGCGAAAATGCAAGGCCATGTGGACCTCATGTTGAAGGAGGTCGGTTCGACCGCGGACACGCTGGCGAATCAACTACAGTGCCCGATCTACCTTCACAACACGGCGGGCACGATCCAGTCCTTCAGTCGAGTTTCCGGCCTGGCAAAGAACCTGCTCTCGCGGCGCAACCGCACGCGTGCGCGGGACCTCATCAACCAGGGCATCGCCCGCTATTTGAGCGATCCGCGCCTGGAATCGCGCGTGCGCCTGCTCGACGAAGATGGGTTGCGCGCGCAACAAACCGACTGGCAACTGGGTCAGACCTATCTCAACAGCCACGCGTTTCATCCCACGCGGCTGGGCGTGGCCGTGGGGCGCAGTCTTTACTTCGAAGCAGTGTATGCCTCGACATTTCTGGCGAGCAAGAAAGTGGTGGTCTGCGATCTGGACAACACCCTATGGGACGGCGTGATCGGCGAAGGAGCGGTTACCCATTACCTGGATCGGCAGGCGACGCTGAAAGAGTTGCGGCGGCGGGGCGTGCTGCTGTCGATCAATTCCAAGAACGATCCGAAGAACGTCCACTGGGCCGGCGCTGCGCTGCAGGCGGAAGACTTTGTCGCGCCGCGCATCAACTGGAATCTCAAAGTGGCCAACATGGCGGCGATTCGGGACGAGTTGAATCTGAAGCTGAAGGATTTCATCTTCCTGGACGACCGGCCGGACGAGTTGGAACGGATGCGGAACGCGTACCCCGAGATTCTGGCGTTGAACGCCACCGATGCGGCTACCTGGAATCTGCTGGCGCACTGGCAGAGGAGCCTGCCCTCCGAGCCGGACGAGGACCGCACCAGGCAATATCACCAACGCGTGCAGCGGGAACAATTTGTGAGTGAGCTATCGACGGTGGTCGAAGATGAGACGGCAGCCTTGCAGGCGCTCGAGCTTTCGGTGAAGATCGTCGAGGCCAGCCGGTCGGGCTTAAAGCGCGCTGCGGAGTTGGTCAATCGAACCAACCAGTTCAACCTCTGCGGCAGCCGGACCACGGTGCGCGAGCTGGAAGACGGCATGGGCGTGAGCCACTCGGTGATTACCGTGGAAGCAGCCGACAAGTTCGGCAGCATGGGCGTGGTAGGAGTGATGCGCGTCGACTGGAAGCCGGAGGGAGTCGAAATCCCTATCTTTGTGTTGAGCTGCCGCGTGTTTGGATTCGGGATCGAGTATGCGCTGTTGAACTCCGTGAAGCGACTCGTGCGGGGCGACCATACACTCGTCGGCCTATACCGCGAAACGCAGTACAACGAGCCGTGCCGGCAGCTCTATCCAGCCAGCAGGATGCAATGGGACGGCAAGCGGTGGATCGGACGTATCGCAGATTTGCCGGCCGATCCGGTTTGGTTGAAGATCGAGAACGGAGTCGCCGCAAAGGATTGGGCCGCACGGGAGAAGGCCGCGCCGACGCACTGAGAAGACGCCAGGGCAAGTGTCGGGTGCCGTTGCGTGTGGTTTTGAATACATTTTCTTCATAACCGATGAAGCATCAATGGCCAAAATGAGCTTGTAACTGCGGGCCTCGGCAAACCCGCCATCGATAATAGGAGCAGTTGCGAATCCCCGGGGAGACCACCCAGCTAAATGGAAGAACAAACGCCGTCAGCCGTGCCGAAACCGCGCCCCTCGGGCAGAAGATGGCTTTGGATTCCGGTAGTCGCTTTACTCGGCGCCGGCGCATGGTATCTCTGGTCGAAGGGTTCCACTCCGGCCGCCTCCGCTGGTGCAGTTGCGAAGGGCGGCAAAAAAGGCGCGCCCGGCGTTATCCCTGTAGTGGCGGCGAAGGCCACTAAGGGAGACATCGGCGTCTACATTACCGGCCTCGGCTCGGTGATCCCTATTTATACGGTGACCGTGAAGAGCCGTGTAGACGGGCAGTTGATGACAATCCACTACAAGGAAGGCGACCTGGTTAAGCAGAACGACCTGTTGGTGGAAATCGATCCACGCCCCTACCAGGTGCAGTTGGAACAGGCTGAGGGGCAGATGGCGCGCGACCAGGCCACGCTCGAGAATGCACGAGTGGATCTCGATCGCTACCAAAAACTGCTAGCGCAAAACGCGATTCCCGAGCAACAACTGGCTACGCAGAAAGCCACAGTGGCGCAGGACGAAGGAGTGGTCAAATCCGACCAGGGAGCCATCGATAGCGCCAAGCTGAATCTGGTCTATTGCAGCATCCGGGCGCCCATTACCGGCAAGGTTGGCCTACGGCTGGTGGATCCCGGGAATATCGTACACGCTGCCGACACCAACGGCTTGATCGTGATCACCCAGATCCAACCCATCAGCGTCATTTTTACCCTCGCCGAAGATGATCTTCAGGTGGTGCTCCGCAAACTGGCGGCCGGACAACACCTGAGCGCCGAAGCCTGGGACCGCGCGAACACCACGAAAATCGGCACCGGGACCCTGGTTACGGTGGACAACCAGATCGATCCCACCACGGGATCGCTGCGGCTGCGCGCCGATTTCGATAACAGCAAGAACCAGCTCTTCCCCAACCAGTTCGTCAACGTGCGCTTGCTGGTGGAGCAAAAGCGCGGCGTCACGCTGGTACCCAACGCTGTCATCCAGCGAACCACTAATTCCGTCTTCGTGTATCTGGTCAAGAGTGACAATACAGTGACTGTCCGGCCGATCACGCTGGGAGTCACCGAAGGTGACAACACCGAAGTCACCAGCGGTCTGGCCCCCGGCGACGTGGTGGTGATGACGGGCGTCGATGAGTTACAGGAAGGGAGCCATGTCACCGTGCAAACGGCCGACGGGGCGGCCGGCGGCCAATCCGGAGGAAAGCCGCAGTGAGTCCCTCCCGGACGTTTATCCTCCGCCCGATTGCCACATCGCTCCTCATGGTCGCCATCCTGCTGGCTGGAGGCGTCGCCTATAAGCAGTTGCCCGTCTCGGCGCTGCCTGAGGTGGACTATCCCACTATCCAGGTGATTACCTTCTATCCCGGCGCCAGCCCGGACGTGATGGCGTCTTCGGTCACCGCGCCGCTGGAGCGGCAGTTCGGCCAGGTGCCCGGCCTGCAGCAGATGACCTCCACCAGCTCCGATGGCAGTTCGGTCATCACCCTGCAATTCAATCTCAGCCTCAGCATTGATGTGGCCGAGCAGGAAGTGCAGCAGTCCATCAACGCTTCCGGAACGTTTCTTCCCACGGACCTTCCCGTCCCGCCCATCTACGCCAAAACCAATCCAGCCGACACGCCGATTCTCACGCTGGCCCTGACTTCCAAAACCGAAGCGCTCTCGCATGTCGAGGATCTGGCCGATACCCGCCTGGCCCCCAAGATCTCGCAACTGCCCGGCGTCGGCCTGGTCAGCATCAGCGGCGGACAAAAGCCGGCCGTGCGCATCCAGGTCAACCCCACCGTGCTGGCCTCCTATGGCCTGAACATGGAGGACCTTCGCAGCACCATCGTGGCCGCCAATGTGAACCAGGCCAAGGGCAATTTCGACGGCCCGCACCAGGCCTATCAGATCGGCGCCAACGACCAACTGCTTTCGTCGGACGATTACCGGCCTCTCATCGTGGCTTACCGCAACGGCGCCCCGGTCAAACTCTCCAAGGTCGCCGACGTGATTGACGACGTCGAAAACGTGCGGCAGGCCGCCTGGATGAACCAGGTTCCGGCCGTGATCGTGAACATACAGCGGCAGCCTGGCGCCAATATCATCTCGGTGGTGGATGGCATCAAGAAGTTGCTGCCGCAGCTCACCTCCACGCTGCCGAAATCGATTCAGGTGAGCATTCTTACCGACCGCACCAACACCATCCGGGCGTCGGTGGCGGACGTCCAGTTCGAGCTTATGCTGACCATTGGGCTGGTGGTCCTGGTGATCTTCCTGTTCCTCCGCAACCTTTCGGCAACCGTCATTCCCAGCGTAGCCGTTCCGCTTTCCCTCATCGGCACGTTTGGGGTGATGTATATGCTTGGTTACAGCCTCAACAATCTGACGTTGATGGCGCTCGTCATTTCCACCGGCTTTGTGGTGGACGATGCCATCGTGATGATCGAGAACATCTCCCGCTACATCGAAGAGGGAGAAACGCCTCTCAAGGCGGCACTGCGCGGGGCCGAACAAATCGGCTTCACCATCATCTCGCTGACTATCTCGCTGATCGCCGTGCTCATCCCGCTGCTGTTCATGGCCGACATTGTGGGCCGCCTCTTCCGCGAATTCGCTATCACCCTGGCCGTCACTATTCTGGTCTCCGCCGTCGTCTCGCTGACCTTGACGCCCATGATGTGCTCGAAGATGCTCAAGCACAAACCGGAGTCCGAGCAAGGACGCTTTTACCGCGCCTCGGAACACGCTTTCGAAGCTGTGATCGGGCTTTACGGCAGGATGCTGCGGTTTGTCTTGCGGTGGCAAACCGCAACGCTGCTGGTGGCGCTCGGCACCCTGCTCCTCACCGGCTACCAGTTCTACACCATCCCCAAGGGGTTTTTCCCCATCCAGGACACGGGCGTCATTCAGGGCGTTTCGGAAGCCGCGCAGACGGTGTCGTTTGCTGAAATGTCTTCGCTCCAGCAGCGGCTCACCAGGCTAATTCTGGCCGACACCGCGGTGGATAATCTCTCCTCCTTCATCGGAATCGATGGCACCAATACTACCCTCAACAGCGGGCGAATTCTGATCAACCTCAAGCCCATATCCGACCGCAAAATCAGCGCCGCCGACCTCATTCGCCGTCTTCAGCCGTCCTTGGCGCAAGTGGCCGGCATCACTCTGTTCATGCAGCCGGTGCAGGACCTGACGGTGGAAGACCGCGTGAGCCGAACACAGTTCCAATACACCCTGGAAGACCCCAACGCCGACGAGTTGAACACTTACGCGCCGAAGATGCTGGCCCGTTTGCGGCAACTGCCGGAACTGGCCGATGTGGCCACCGACCAGCAGTTGCAGGGTCTGCGCGCCACCCTGGTTTTCGACCGCGACACCGCCGCGCGCCTGGGAATTACGCCCTCCACGATCGATCAGACCCTGTACGACGCCTACGGGCAGCGTGAGGTGTCCACCATCTTCACGCAGCTCAACCAGTACCATGTGGTGCTGGAAGTGAAGCCCTCGTTCCAGCAGAATCCCATCGATCTGCGCAATCTGTTTATCCACACCGGAGCTGGATCCTCCAACACCGCTGCGGGCCTGGTGGCGGGCGGTTCGTCTACGACCTCGACTTCCGCCGCCACCACAGTTGCGAACGCCGCCACCGCTGCCCTCGCTAGCACCGCACTGGGCGGAGCCGCCATCGCGTCTTCCAGCGTCTTCCCCACGGGAGGCCAGGTTCCCCTAAGCGCCTTCACGCGCGTGGTGCCCCAAGCTGTCCCCATCACCGTAAACCACCAGGGTCAGTTCCCCGTGATCACGCTCTCCTTCAATCTTGCTCCCAACGCCTCGCTGGGCGATGCCGTGAATGCTGTGAATAAAGTGAAGGACGAAATCGGATTGCCGATCAGCATCCAAGCGGCGTTTCAGGGGTCGGCAGAGGCGTTTCAGGCTTCGCTGGCCAACGAATGGGTGCTAATTCTGGCGGCCCTGGTTACCGTGTATATCGTCCTCGGTGTGCTGTACGAAAGCTACATCCACCCCATCACGATTCTGTCCACGCTTCCCTCGGCCGGCGTCGGAGCGCTGTTGGCCCTCAACCTTACAGGCGCGGATTTCAGCGTGATCTCGCTCATCGGCATCGTTCTGCTGATCGGCATTGTGAAGAAGAACGGCATCATGATGATCGATTTCGCGCTCGATGCCGAGCGCAAGGAAGGCAAACCCCCCGAGGAAGCCATCTACCAGGCCTGTCTGCTGCGCTTCCGCCCGATCATGATGACCACTATGGCGGCGCTGCTGGGCGCGCTACCGTTGGCTCTGGGGAGCGGCACGGGGTCGGAGTTGCGCCGGCCGCTGGGCATCACCATGATCGGCGGCCTGCTGATCAGCCAGATGCTGACCCTCTTCACCACGCCGGTGATCTACCTCTTCTTCGACCGCTTGGCGCGCCGCTTCTCGCGGCACAAGGAATCCAATCCGGGCCTGGAGCCCGTTCCCGCGGAGTGATGGCATGAATATCTCCGCCCCGTTCGTTCACAAGCCGGTCGCCACCACGCTTCTCACCGTCGCCATTGCCCTGGCCGGAGCCGTGGCATTCCGCATTCTCCCGGTATCTCCTCTGCCGGAAGTTGATTTTCCAACGATCTCGGTGAGCGCCGGCTTGCCGGGCGCCAGCCCCGAGACCATGGCATCGTCGGTGGCCACGCCGCTCGAGCGCCAGTTCGGACGGATCGCCGGCGTTACGGAGATGACGTCTTCGAGCTCGCTCGGATCGTGCAGTATCACTCTGCAGTTCGATCTGAGCCGCGACATCGACTCGGCGGCGCGGGACGTGCAGGCAGCCATCGCGGCGGCTCGCGGTTACCTGCCGACCAATCTTCCCAGCAACCCCAACTACCGCAAAGTGAACCCGGCTGACTCCCCCATCTTCATGATCGCGCTCACGTCCGACGTGCTGAGCAAGGGGCGCATGTACGACGCCGCGTCCACCATCATGGCGCAGAAACTTTCTCAGATTCAGGGCGTCGGGCAAGTGTCGGTCGGGGGGAGCGCGCTTCCCGGCGTGCGGGTCGAGTTGAATCCCTCCGCGTTGAACAAATACGGCATCGGCCTGGAGCAGGTCCGCAGCGTCCTTTCCGCGGCGAATGCCAACACGCCCAAAGGTCAATTCTCCGATGGGCGCCGAACGTGGGAGGTGGGCGCCAACGACCAGTTATTTAACGCCATCGATTACCAACCGCTTCTCATCGCCTACCACAACGGCGCCGCCGTGCGCGTGGCCGACGTGGGCGAGGTGGTCGATTCGGTGGAAGACATTCGCAATGCCGGATACGCCAATGGCAAGCCCTCCGTCATGGTGATCGTGTCCCGGCAACCTGGCGCTAACATCATCGCGACCGTGGACCGCATCCGCGCCGTACTGCCGCAACTCCACGCCGCCATCCCCGCAGCCATCAATTTGCGAGTCGCCATGGATCAAACCCAGACCATACGCGCTTCCGTCAGCGATGTGGAGCGGACGCTGGTCATCTCGGTGGGGCTGGTGGTCCTGGTGGTCTTCGTGTTTCTCCGCAATGTCCGCAGCACGTTCATTCCCAGCGTCGCGGTTCCGGTCTCTCTGTTGGGAACCTTCGGCGTCATGTACCTGTGCGGCTTCAGTCTCGACAACCTCTCCCTGATGGCTCTCACCATCTCCACCGGTTTCGTGGTGGACGACGCCATAGTGGTGATCGAGAACATCACGCGTTACCTGGAAGCCGGCCTGGGCCCGTTTGCCGCCGCCCTGAAGGGAGCCAAGGAAATCGGATCGACCGTGGTCACCATGAGCATTTCACTGGTGGCGGTTTTCATCCCGCTACTGCTGATGGGCGGGATTGTGGGCCGCCTGCTGCGCGAATTCGCCGTCACGCTTTCCGCGGCCATCGGCGTTTCCATGGTGGTTTCTCTCACGGCTACGCCCATGATGTGCGCCCACCTATTGAAGCAGAATGAAACCCATGGACGGGTTTACCAGGCGGTCGAAAACGCCTTCGACTGGATCGTAAGTCTATATGGCAAAGTGCTCTCCGTAGTCCTCCGCCATGCGTTTGTAACCCTGCTGATTCTGTTGGCTACCCTCGGCCTGAATGTGTACCTGTTTATTCGCGTGCCTAAGGGGTTCTTTCCGCAGCAGGATACCGGACGCATGAGCGGCCAGATTCTGGCTGACCAGGACTCGTCGTTTCAATCCATGGACAAGACCCTGCTGCCGATGGTTAACATCGTTTCGGCCGACCCGGCGGTAGACACCGTCATCGGTTTTACCGGAGGCAACGGTGGAGGCCTAAACCAGGCGCGCATGTTCGTATCTCTCAAGCCGCTCTCGGAGCGCAAGATCACGGTACCTTTCATCATGCAGCGCCTGCGTCCGAAGCTCGCCAAAATCCCCGGTGCGACGCTCTACCTGCAGGCCAACCAAGATCTGCGCGTGGGCGGAAGGAACAGCGCCGCGCAGTACCAATTCACCATGCGGGGCGACAACGTACAGGATCTGGTAACTTACTCACCGCGCATGCTGCAGCAGCTACGATCCATCAAACTCATCGTCGACGTCAATAGCGACCAGCAAAACCACGGCCTGCAATCCGTAGTGACTTATGACCGTGCAACCGCCGCGCGCTTCGGCATCTCGCCGCAGTTGATCGACAACACGCTGTACGATGCGTTCGGCCAGCGCCAGGTGTCGACCATGTATAAATCGTTGAACCAGTATCACGTGGTGATGGAGGCCGCCCCGCAGTACTGGCAAAACCCCGAGACCTTGCGGCTGATCTATGTGCACGCGCCCAACGGACAGCAGGTTCCCTTGAACGCCATCGCCCATTACAGTCCCGCGGTGGCGCCGCTCTCAGTGAACCACCAGGGCCTGTTCCCGGCGGTCACCGACTCGTTCAACCTGCAGCCCGGCGTGGCGCTGGGCGATGCTGTGGCGGCCATCACCGCGGCAGCTCACAAGATTGGACTGCCGCCCACCATTCAGACCATGTTCACCGGAACTGCCGAAGCCTACCAGGATTCGCTCGGCAACGAGCCTTATCTGATTGCGGCGGCCCTGGCGGCGGTTTACCTCGTACTGGGTATCCTTTACGAGAGCTACATACATCCCGTCACGATTCTTTCCACGCTCCCCTCGGCGGGCGTGGGGGCGTTGCTGGCCCTGATTCTGACCAAAACCGATCTCAGCATCATCGCCATGATCGGCATCATTCTGCTGATCGGCCTGGTGAAGAAGAACGGCATCCTCATCGTCGATTTCGCGTTGGCCGCCGAGCGTAACGAGCACAAGAGTCCACGCGACGCGATCTTCGAAGCCAGCATGTTGCGCTTCCGCCCTATTCTGATGACGACATTTGCGGCCATGTTAGGAGCTTTACCTCTCGCACTCGGCAGCGGTATGGGATCGGAACTGCGCCGCCCGTTAGGCATCACCATCATCGGTGGGCTGCTCATGAGTCAGGCACTCACCCTGTTCACGACCCCGGTCGTCTACCTTTACTTCGACCGCATTCACCATTGGTGGGAGCGTGTGCGCGGCATCCAGCCGAGACCGCTCGAACCCGCAGAATCCGAGGGATAGGACAACCATGCGCCAGCAGGTCAAATTCGCCGGGCTCACCGCTTTCGCGTTGCTTTCCGCCAGCTGTCTCAAAGTGCCCGCGTACCAGCGCCCCTCCACCGCCGTGCCGCAGAACTTCAAGGAAGACCCGCCCAAGGGTTGGAAGGAAGCGCAGCCCAGCGATGGGCTGCTGCGCGGCAAGTGGTGGGAAATCTTTGGCGATCCCGCACTCAACGCTCTCGAAGAGCAAGTGAGCATCTCCAACCAGAACGTGCAGCAGGCCGAGGCGCAGTTTCGCGAGGCCAAGGCGGCCGTGCGTGTGTCGCGCTCTGCCCTGTTCCCTTTGGTCACCACTTCGCCCTCCATCACCGCTTCACAGGCCTCCTCGCGGCTCTCCAGCCGGGCCGGACCCTCGACTGTGTTGGGCACTTACGATTTTCCATTTAGCGCTTCGTACACCGCTGACGTCTGGGGAAGCATCCGCCGCAGCGTCACGGCCAGCGCCAACACGGCCCAATCCCTGGCGGCGGCGTTGGAGAATGCCCGCCTGCTCTACCAATCGGAGCTCGCCCAGGATTATTTCCAATTGCACGGGATGGATGGCGATGCCGCGCTACTTCGGGAGACCGTCCAGTCCTACCAGGAATTTCTGGTGCTCACCCAGAATCGCTACGCTGGCGGCATCGCTTCCGATTCCGACGTGGCACTAGCCGAAACCCAGCTCTACAATACGCAGGCGCAATTGACCGACATAGAAGTGCAGCGCTCGCAGTTGGAACATGCCATCGCGATTCTGATCGGCAAGCCGCCTGCGGAACTTTCCGTCCCGCGTGCGCCCATTCAGGTCCCTCCGCCGCGAATCCCTGTGGGCGTGCCTTCGGCTCTATTGGAGCGCCGCCCTGATATTGCCGACGCCGAGCGCCAGGCCGCCGCCGCCAATCAACAGATCGGCATCGCCAAGGCAGCATTCTTTCCGACCTTGACGTTAGCCGCATCAACTGGATTCGAATCCAGCAGTTTCCTCAACTGGATTACCTTTCCCAGCCGTTTCTGGACCATCGGGCCGCAACTGGCGCAGACCCTGTTTGACGCCGGTAAGCGCACTGCCCAGGTAGCAGAGGCCGAGGCAGGCTATGACGCCACCGCGGCCAATTACCGCCAGAGCGTGCTAACGGCCTTTCAGCAGGTGGAGGATAACCTCAGCGCGCTACGCGTACTGGCAGATGAAGCTACCGAACTGGAGCAGGCCGTGAAATCGGCCGAACGCTCTGTTACGGTTTCCACGGCGCAATACAGAGGTGGTGTCGCCACTTACCTACAGGTGATTACAACGCAGGCTATCGCCCTGCAGGACCAGCGCTCTGCCATCGATCTGCAAACCCGCCGTATGACCGCCAGCGTGCTGCTGATCGAGGCCCTGGGCGGCGGCTGGGATAACTCGACGCTGCCCACAACCAAGGAAGTCGCCCAAAAGTGATGTGGAGCAGCGGTAAGGCGACGGCCCTTGCCGCTCAATACCCCGCCTGATAAACTGCCTGCCATGAAAATCCTGATTATTCTTGCTGCACTGCCGCTCATGGCAGCCGATCCCGCAGGCTTTGCTTCATGGACCAGTGCGGATATCCAATCCCGAGCGAAAGCCGCCAAGCTGGACGAACACAAGGCCGGTGCGGACCGCGTCGCCAACTGGGGGAACCACGGGCTGCTGATCGTCCGGCGCGAAGGCGACGGCGAAGCCGAAATCCACGAAAACCAGGTCGACGTGATCACCGTAGTCTCGGGGGAAGGCACACTCGTAGTGGGCGGCACCGCAGTGGATACTCACCCAACCACCGCTGGGGAGATCCGTGGCAAATCGATTACCGGCGGCACGAATCATAAGATGGCCGCGGGCGACGTCTTCCACATTCCCGCCAAAGTGCCGCACCAAATGCTCGTGCCCAAGTCCCTCGTGATTCAGGTAGTGAAAGTCGATAGCAAATAAGGTTCAAATCCGACCCGAACCCGCTCCCTTTGCTGTTTAACTGAGCCGTGACCAAAGGGAGCGGTGCTTTTGGTTCACCCTTCTACAACCCCTAAAGTCCGACACCGCTTCCGCCGATTCTCCCAGTGTTTTGGGAGGAGAAGAACCGCGCCATGACCTTACCCGCGTCATTTGACACGGAACCGCGCACCAACGGCGATTCGGAAATGTCGGCCGAGGGCCTGAAGAAGGACTTCGAGCATCACCTTCGTCGCACGCTGGCTAAGGATCGCTACACCGCTACCGATCGCGACCGGTACTACGCGCTGGCTTTGGCCGTGCGGGACCGTTTGATTGAGCGTTGGATCGCCACTCAGCAGACGCACCACAAAAAGAATGTCAAAAGACTTTACTATCTGTCGCTGGAGTTTTTGATTGGCCGCTTGCTCGGGAATAATGTCATCAACCTGAACCTGGAGAATATCTGCCGCGAAGCCATGTCGGAAGTGGGCTTCAATTGGGAAGTTTTTAGGGACCAGGAGGTCGATGCTGGTCTCGGCAACGGCGGATTAGGCCGCCTGGCAGCCTGTTTCCTCGATTCGCTCGCAACCATGAACCTACCGGCGGTCGGATACGGTCTCCGGTACGACTTCGGGATCTTCAAACAGCGCATCGTAAACGGCTATCAGGTGGAGCAACCGGACGAATGGCTCAAACTTGGGTATCCGTGGGAAATCGCTCATCCCGAGTTCTCCTTTCCCGTGCAGTTTGAAGGCCGCGTGGAAACCATGCCCGGGTCGAGAGGCAAAGAATGGCGCTGGCTGGATGCCAAAACGGTGATCGGCATGCCCTATGACCTGCCCGTGGTGGGATATGGCGGCAATACCGTAAACACACTCAGGCTTTGGTCCGCCAAGGCTGCTGAGGAGTTCGACTTGGATGACTTCAATCGGGGCGAATACGTGGAAGCCGTAGCCAACAAAGTCCTGCCGGAAAACCTGACCAAGGTCCTTTACCCGAACGACAATGTTTTTGAAGGCAAGGAACTTCGCCTCAAACAACAGTACTTCTTCGTTTCCTGCTCTATTCAAGATATCCTTCGGCGCTTCAAGGCCGATGGCAACGCATGGGACGTCTTTCCCGCCAAAGTCTTCATGCAACTCAATGACACGCACCCGTCGCTGGTCATCCCCGAGCTGATGCGGTTGCTCATGGATCGCGAGGGCCTGGGGTGGGATCAGGCGTGGGAGCTTACCACTGCCGCGACCGGGTACACCAACCACACCATCTTGTCCGAGGCAATGGAGAAGTGGCCGGTCGATATGTTGGGACGCCTTTTGCCCCGACACCTGCAGATTATCTACGAAATCAACGCCAGGTTCATGCGAGAGGTGGCGTCGCGCTATCCCCTGGATATCGAACGAATGCGGCGTATGAGCATCATTGAGGAAGACGAGCAAAAGCACATTCGCATGGCGCATCTGGCTATTGTGGGTTCTTGCTCGGTCAACGGCGTGGCCAAGTTACACAGCGAGCTGCTTAAGCAAAAGGTCCTGCGGGATTTTGCCGATTTCTGGCCCGCCAAGTTCAACAACAAAACTAATGGGATCACACCGCGGCGCTGGCTGCTCAAGGCGAATCCGCGCCTGGCGCGCTTAATCACGGAGGTGATCGGGGACGAATGGATCACCGATCTGGACCAACTCCGAAAGCTCGAGCCGTTTGCTGACGACGCGATTTTCCGTGAGCGATTCATGTCCGCCAAGCGTCACAACAAACAAGCGCTGGCTGCGCACATCAAGCGCGAGCTCGGGATTCTGGTTTCGCCGGAATCGCTGTTTGACGTCCAAGTGAAGCGCTTGCATGAATACAAACGCCAACTGCTGCTGTTGTTGTATGTCATCACGCTCTACAACCGGCTCAAGACCGATCCAGGACTGAAGCTTGCCCCGCGGACTTTCATCATTAGCGCGAAGGCTGCTCCGGGCTATTGGATGGCCAAACTGATTATCAAGCTGATCCATCAGGTGGCGGAAGTCGTCAACCGCGATCCGCAAGTCTCTGACAAGCTGAAGGTCGTATTCCTGCCTAACTACAGCGTATCTCTTGCCGAGAAAATCATTCCGGCCGCTGATCTCAGCGAGCAGATTTCACTGGCCGGCACCGAGGCATCCGGAACGGGCAATATGAAGCTGCAACTCAACGGTGCCTTGACCATCGGAACACTGGACGGAGCCAACGTGGAAATTCTGGAAGAGGTCGGCTGCGAGAATATGTATGTCTTTGGATTGACTGCCGATGAGGTGGAGAACCGCCGGCCCGGCTATGATCCTTGGGCGATCTATCACGGCGACGAAGAAATCCGTCGCGTTTTGGATCTAATCGAGCATGATTTCTTCAGTATGCTGGAGCCCGGAATCTTTCGCCCACTGACCGAATCGCTGTTGTCCGGTGGCGACCACTATATGCTCTTGGCCGATCTTCGCGACTACATTCAGACTCAAGAGAAAGTAGACGCGGCGTACCGGGATCCTGACGGATGGTCTCGGAAAGCGATCCTCAACGTGGCTCGCGCCGGGAAGTTCTCCTCGGACCGTACCATAGAGGAGTACGCATCCCAGATCTGGCACGTCGGCCCTTGTGAGGTTGTCCCGGAATAGAACAAGCCGGCCGGAGTCGCAAGACTCAGCCCTTCTCGCGAGTTTTCTTAGCGACCCGCGTGACCTTACTTGCGAGTGAGTTCTTGCGGCTGGTCTTGGCATTCTTCTCGATCCGGATCTTCCACGCCGCGCGCAAAGCACCGGCCATCAGATCCTCGTTCGCCGCGGCGAGCCGTAGGTGGGTTGCTCCGTTCCTTCCCCAGCCACCCGCAACCGGTATGAACACCTCCGGCAGCTCCTCCACGAACGTAGCCTGCTGCTCCGGCGTCAGCATCAAGTTGCCGTAGCCCTTGCTTTGCGCGGCAAGAGTAGCAAAAATTCTGCCGCCCACCCGGAAATCGGCCGAGCCCATGTGCGAGCCTTCCTCGACGCCATCGAGCCTCAGGGCAATCCGTCGAAAATCTTCAGCGTCCATCGACCTTAGCCCTCTTTTCCTCAGCGCGCGCGCCTGCCAGGATATCCGTCATCGAGTAATTCCCTTCGTGACATTCATAGTCAAAGATTCCTTCCCGGGTCTTCGTCAGAGGAATCTCCGCGCTCCAAGGTCTCGTAAACGCCGTGGGATCGTCGACGGTAAATGTATAGAGAATCGTATTGGCGTCAGTACGAGTCAGGCGTTCGGACAGATGCAGGTTTTCGTCCGACCCCAGGAAGTCGTTTTTGCCAATGAAGTTCGTTGTATCGATCACTAAGGTATCGCCGTCCCAATGGCCGCGCGCGTCCCCCATATAGCCGCGGACGCCCTGAGGTGCATGCGGTCTTGCATTCGTAGGAATAATCCGGGTCTCGTACATCATCTCCTGGAGAATCGCCACGGTTCCAGGCGCCTGCACAATCCGGAAGAAGTTGTTGTTGGGCGTAGGAACCATCGGCAGACCTCGTGTGATGCAACGGATTCGCAGCGCCAGGTCTTCAGGACCGCTCGGCAGCCGCGCCGCTTCCGACATGGCCGCCCGTTTCTTTCGCGCCTCCGGTGTCATGGCAGGGATTCTTCCGTCTGGCGGGTCGATGATTAGCGATGTGCGCCTGCTCCCCACCACCGACGTCCCGCGTTCCCGCCAGAACTCGTTATAGTTACGGCGGAGGTCGACGTCGTTACTGCCGTCGCGCCTGTCCCTGTCGGTCTCTTGGAGTGTCCGTCTTGCGTATTCCCTGGCTTCCGCTTCCGTCAGGAACTCCTTCCCCGCCAATTCCGCCGGCCGCTCCAGCGGGGTCAGCGTCTCCATGGACCAGACTCCCTCGAAATTCGGGCGCCCTTCGGAAGTGCGCGGCGGTGTCCAGGGTCTTCCGGCAACTTGGCCGTTTACCCGAGCCGGCCCTAGTAGCGCCAGGCAAACAGTGGCCGTCATCGCGCTCGTAACAAACCTATGGCTCATGTGCTACCGGAACGACCATCAATTCTACCTCGCGCCGATCTCGTTGGCCCTGGTCTACCCAGGTAAACCACACACCGGATTGTGGTTCTAGAATCCACAGAACTAGATAGCGTTGACATTTGTCTCAGCGTTCGTCATAGTTGAGATACCTCAGGCACCAAACTGACCTAAGTGGTGGGACCAAAAGGGCGGTAGCTTATCAGGCTCGCCCCCAGACTCTCAGATAACCGATTTAAAATAAGCTACTTACAAAGCATGGGAGAATCCCGTGAAGCAGGTCGAATTCGGACTGTACGAATCAGTATTTTTCGAGTCGATTCCGGCCGGGCGCGCAGGTACAAATTCGTTTGACTGGCCTTTATTATAAGAACGTATTGTCGCAACCCTCCTGGGGGATGGCGGAAGAGTGCTCGGCATGAAAGCGGACCTCGAATGATCGCGGTAGTGCTTTGCCTCTTGGCGTTTGCGCTCTGTTATTGGGCGGGCAAATACTCGCTCGGAAAGGGCTTGGTCGTCCTCCTCTTCTTCGGGTACCTCTACGGGATCCTGAGAGCCAACCTTCTAGTGACGGCGTCGCATTTCATTTTCGATGCCGCAGTGCTCGGATTCTATTTATCGCAACTCATTTCTGCTAAAGCCCGGAAGACTTCTTCGAATTCCGGGGCACTGAATTTTTGGGTCGGTATACTGCTCCTTTGGCCGGCGATCGTCCTGCTCCTTCCGTTTCAACCGTTCTTGGTTTCTCTTGTGGGATTTCGCAGCGCGACGATCTTCCTTCCCATGCTCATTTTGGGAGCGCGGTTGCGCGAGAAGGATCTTGTTGAAATTTGTTGGGGGATGGTGGCTTTGAACTTGATGGCAGGCGGATTCGCGGCCGCGGAGTACTTTTTGAGTTTACCCCGTTTCTACCCGCCAAGCCCCGTGACGCGCATTATCTATGCGAGCAGTGACGTGGCAGGAGGGTTTTTTCGGATACCAGCAACCTTCGTCCACGCGCATGCCTACGGGTCGACGATGGCGCTTACCCTGCCATTTCTGCTCGGATTCTGGAGCCAGTTGCGGAACCGCTATCTCCGCTGGCTGGCAGTGACGGGTGTTCTCGCGGCGCTACTCGGCGTGCTTCTATCCGCGGCGCGTCTGTGTTTCCTGATGGCAGCAATCTCTGTCATAGCGTCCTTGTTCACTACCCGCATGAGCATGGGCCGCCGCCTCACATTCCTTCTGATGCTGGTGGGACTGGCGGGTTTCACGCTTGGCCAAGAGCGGCTGCAGCGCTTCAAGGGTTTGACTGATACCGATTTTGTGGCGGAACGCATTGCCGGCAGCGTCAATCGCGGCTTCTTGGAAATTCTAGCGGAGTACCCTATGGGGAATGGTTTGGGCGGCGGGGGAACCAGCATGCCTTACTTTCTGGAGGGGGAAGTCAGGAATCCGATTGGACAGGAGAACGAATACACCATGATCCTGGCCGAACAAGGAGTCTTTGGGTTGCTGATCTGGGTGGCCTTTATTGTGTGGTTTTTCGCCCGCGCCCCCATCGCGTTTTCGAAAGGCCCATGGGACAACACCCGGCGGATCGGCTGGTGTGTCGCCGGCGCTGGCGTAGGCACTGCCTGGATTGGCATTGGCATGCTCAATTCCATTCCGGCAACGGTTCTGTTACTGCTGATCATGGGCTGGACCGTGACGCCCCGTGCGATGGAAAATCGGCCGCAGCCTGGTAAAGGGGTCTTTCATCGGTTTCGTTACAGGCCGGAATCTGTGCCGACAGTTTCCTAGTTGAGTTGATCGGCAGTGAATCAGAAGGACGCGGCAGGAAACGACTCTCAGGCCATATGGGTTCAGTAAGTGTCGTCGTTGCAGGGAAAAATCGGCCACAAGAGTTGCAGCGGCTGCTGGAATCGCTGCGTGCGCAGACGTTACAGCCGACAGAAATAGTGGTGGTTGACGATGCTTCGGAGCCCCCGCTGCCGCAATTTTCAGGGTCGTTGCAGTTCCGAAATGACGTTCCGAGGGGTGCTTGTCAAGCACGCAACCTCGGCTTTCGGAACGCTTCGGGTAAGTACGTGTTCATTTTCGACGACGACGCCGAAATAAGGGATACTTCGCTGATCGAGCGCGCGGTGGCATTGGCCGAGCGAATTCCCCAGGTCGGAGCAATCGGTTTTCGTCAATTGACACCCGAAGGCAAGACTCACTGGATGCAACCTGCCGCGGGAGAACAGATCGATTGGTTCCGAGCTTTTATGGATTCGGCGCGCTGATTGTCAGGGCCGCATTCGAGGCGGTGGGAGGATTCTTCGAACCTCTCGGCTATTACTGTGAGGAAGACGAACTCGCGCTCAAACTAATTGATCGAGGGTTCCTGGTGATTTATGATCCGTCCCTGCAAGTTGTACATCATGAGTACAGCAAAGGTAGAGATTACCGAATCATCCACCGCCTGACTTGGCGTAACATGATGTATATCACGGTCGCAAGATATCCGTTCATTTTGGTGGCGCCGGCCCTTGCTGGGGCGACTTTTCGATGGATTCGCCTGGCTCGCGAATGGAGAGAATTTCGTTTCCGAGACGTTGCGTGGGGGTTTCACGCCCTGCTTCGCCGCCTGCCTGAATTGGTATCGCAACACCGACCCGTTCAGTTCGAAACTTTGAGACAACGCCGGCTCTGGCGCAATCGGGTAGTCGCTCCGCCCTTGCTCGAACCCGATTCATTGATGATTATGGCCGGGGGAGATAACCTGAATCATTAGCATCGATGTCCCTTAAACTCGCACTCAAACGCGCCTTACTGCGATACGGATACTGCATTCGACACGTACCGAGCGGCGGTGTCACAGGGTCTGATCCATTTGAGGACAAGCATCGACTCACTTGCTCCCCCTGCCCGGTCGTGTTCGACATAGGAGCCAACATCGGACAAACAATGCAGCAGTTTCGCAGGTATTTCAAGACCCCGGAAATTCATTCGTTCGAGCCGGGAGAAGACGCTTTTCAGAAATTGACAAAGAACACTATAGGGCTTGGAGGGGTGCACATCGTCAATAGCGGCATGGGAGCGCGTCGAGAGACGAAAACGTTCGGTGAAAACCAGGAATCGGTAATGAGCTCGTTTCTCGAGCCCGGCGAGGATGCGTGGGGTTCGGTAGTTACACGCCGCGCGCTCCAATTGGACACCGTTGACGATTACTGCGAGCGGTCCAATATCGGGCATATCGATATTTTAAAATCCGATACTCAGGGCTACGATCTGGAGGTCCTTCGAGGCGCTAGTAGAATGCTCAGCGAAGGAAACGTTTCCCTGGTTTACCTCGAGGTGACCTTTTCCAAGATGTACCGGGGATCTCCGAGGTTCGACGAGTTGTACGGGTTTCTGGCCGACCATGGCATGACCCTGGTTTCCTTCTATGAAATGCACTATCAGCGGGACTCTTTGTCCTGGACTGACGCGTTGTTCACGAACGGGCGTCGCGGTAGTAACAATGGCCGCCCGGTGGCCTCATGAGTTTCCGAAGATGACTCCTTAGGTTTCCATGAGCCGCAGCAAGCGTTTTGCCAACACGGTCTTTTTTGCCTACTCTTACCAGGCCTTACTCCTCGTCACCGGCCTGTGGCTAACCCCATTCCTGTTGCGGCATCTGGGTGCGCATGACTACGGCCTCTGGTTGATGGGACTTCAGGTACTGACCTACCTGATGCTCACGGATTTCGGCATCATCGGCCTGTTGCCCAGGAGTGTGGCTTACGCGACCGGCCGCGCTGGAAGTGTGAAGGACGCCACCGATCTGCCTGTGGTGATCGGACAAACGGCTGTGATCATTCTTTTCCAAACCGTAGTTGTCGCCCTGGCCGCGGTTTTGGTTTGGACGTTCCTGCCCTCGAAATGGTACTCCCTGCGCGGACCGCTCGGACTGATGATGGCGGCCTTTACCGTATTCTTTCCTCTTCGGATATTTCCTGCCGTTTTGGAAGGACTACAAGAGCAGGCATTCGGGGTGCGCGCCACCATGGTGGGTTGGGGAATTAGCACGGCGGCCAATGTCATATCGGTGACGGCAGGGTTGGGGCTGTATTCTCTTGCCATAGGGTCGGCTCTGGGACAGGCATTCACGAATGGCGCCTGCCTCTATCGGCTCCGGAAACATTATTCTGCCGTACTTCCTTCAAGCTTACCGTCGATTAAGTGGGCCGAGGCGATTTCGCAACTCGGCCGCGGTTTTTGGGTTAGCGCCAGCCAGATGGGCGTGGCCCTGATGTATGGATCAGATGTTCTCATTCTCGGCAAAGTGATGGGTCCGGCGCTGGTCGTTCCCTATTCCTGCACCGGGAAGTTAGCCGGAGTCTTAAGCAACCAGCCATCGGTCCTGATGCAAGCGGCCGTCCCCGGCTTGA
>DASZIV010000090.1:0-76521 GCA_035948775.1 Bryobacteraceae bacterium | reverse complement strand
CTTGTTGTCGCTTCTCTTCGCTCAAGACATTGCTCACGTCGATGGAGGGTAATCCCTCCATCGTTCTCAATGTCTTGCCGATTTCTATTGGCCGGTTTTCAGCTGTCCCTCATTGGCCGCTTTTGGGTGTCCCCCGAGGCCTACCCCTGATTCACATTCGGATTGGACGGTTTCTTGTAGATCATCCGCCGGCAGCAGATGTATAGCCCGGTAAAGGCGAGAACGCCTGGCGCCAGCCCCACGATGCTCCACAAGACCTCGGCCGGCCATCCGAATCTACCGAAGTGAAGCTGGGACAGCCCATAAAGGCCCGCGTCCGTGTAACGGTCGGCGGGATCCAGCCCGAAGAGTGGATTCACCAGTGCCGGGAAGGCGAAGTAGATTCCAGTTAGGCCCCAGACGAGAATGAAGGGAAACAACCAAAAACCAAGTGCACTATGGAGATCCCAACTCACTCGCCCTATGTGCGCGCCCCACTGCACCGTGAGACTTCGACGCCAGTTCTTGATTCCCGGCCACCAGATCACCGCTCCGGTCAGGCAGAGTGCTACCAGACAAGCCCCGCCGATTCCATTGACCATCCGCCCCTTGGATCCCGCGAGTAGGTTGTCGTGTGCCTTGACAAGCCACTCGATGGGGAAGACGTTGTATAGCTGCGCCTGCCACACAACAATACTGCCCGTAATGCTCATCAGCACAATGTATGCGCTCCCGACCGCACCGACCATCAGATGGATCTGGAAAAGGAAATTGCGCAGCCGCGACTTCTCGGGATGATGAACCCATTGCGCTAATGGCGGTTTTTGCATTTTTGTCCCGTGGCGGCTTCAGTCTGAACATGCGACGGCTGCACGGAGCGTACCACCGAAACATCACGCCCATCTTACAGTTTGAAGCCATCGATGTGTCGGGATACCGACTCGCGCGTCGGTCCTCCCTCGGCCCCAGACTGCGCGATGCGCAGACTCCTCTTCTCACCTCGCGAAGGCGGTCAGCCGCTGGCTCTATTACCCTAGCCAGGCCGGATTCTGGGCTGTTCCGTCGAATATCGCGCTTGTTTTGAACGGCTCAAATTCCCCTGTCTTGGCAGCATCGCGGGTTCTGGCGAGTAAGGCATTCCGCTGCGCCGGGGCTAACGGCTTGAAGGATCCCGCGGCTTTGATGGCTTGATCAAGAATCTCCATGCGCTCGCACCCAGTAATGACTACAGATACCGGAAGGCTCAGCGAATACTGCAGGCATTCCACTGCGGTCACTTTTCCGCTTCTCAGCACGTGTCCATCGCCCATCGATTTCATCGCGAGGGGGGCGATGCCCTGTTCGAGCAGTCTGGGAAGAACTTGGTGCTCAAAGCTCCGAAAGTGGGCATCCATCACATTCAATGGCATCTGACACGTGTCAAAGTGAAAATCGTGGGCCTTAGCAATCTCGAGCATTCGAAGATGCACTGCCGGATCTTTGTGCCCGGTGAAGCCAATATGCCGAATCTTTCCGGCCTTTTTAGCCTCTATTAACGCTTCCAGCGGTCCGTTTGGAGCGAAAAAGCGGTCGGGGTCTTTCATCCGGATATTTTCGTGATACTGGATCAAATCAACATGATCGGTCTGCAGACGTTGGAGGGATTGGTCAATCTGACTTGCGGTGGCAGCTCTGGTACGTCCGTCGAATTTCGTCATGAGAAATGCTTTCTTACGGTATCCGTTACGTAAAGCGAGCCCCATGCGCCGTTCGCTCTCGCCGCCGTGATAATCCCAACAGTTGTCGAGGAAAGTTATGCCCCTATCGACAGCGCTCTGCAGAATCCGAATCGCATCGTTCGGATCTTTGGGATGCCCGAGGTGGTAGCCTCCCAGACCAATTGCCGAGACTCTTTCTCCGGTTCGCCCGAGAGTGCGATAGATCATACCGCTGGATTCAGCTTGTGCGAGCGTTGTCAATGCTCCGCCTGTCAGAACAAATAGTGCGTCTCGTCTGTCCATCTTCAAGTCCACGTCTAGGTGTCATGGAAACTGCAGAGCACGATTGCTGCCAGAACTCAAAGAGGCAATCGAGAGCGAATTCGGGACAGCGCGGACGACAATCACAACCGGAAGCCTTCTCGGCCTATTCGATTCAGGCTGGGAGTTCGCAACTGTCTTGCGCTTTGATCAACCTGTATCTGCTGTGGCTGTGATTTGGCTATGCAGTGCTCGGAGCCAGCCAGTTATTTACCGTAGGCGTGGGCGATCTGGCCGGCAAGCTTGGCCCAAGCCATGTTCACGGCCCCGTACACCTCGCCGGCGTCCGTCAGATTAGCGACCTGCTGCGTGTCGACCAGGAGTTCACCGATCAGTATTTGCAAATTTGTTGAAAAATTAGGTAGATTGGGATAGGGTGAGGTGCGAGAGTGGTTGAATCGGGCGGTCTCGAAAACCGTTGAACCTTTGCGGGTTCCGTGGGTTCGAATCCCACCCTCACCGCCAGAATCGTTTCCTGCTGCACGGGCTCGATCGGGACGAATGGCTGCATAGCGACGCGATGGCACCGCATGAACCTCCGATCAGGACAAATCTTCTTAATCGAGGCGTGCGTCCTCCTCATTCTGTCGCCGGCGCGAGGACAGAACGCAGCACCACCAAAACCGTTACTTGCCGAGGACGTGTTCAAAAACGTTCAGGTACTGAAGGGAATTCCTGTCAATCAGTTCATGGATACGATGGGCTTCTTTTCCGCGGCCTTGGGCTATAACTGCACCAACTGCCATGGCGATGAGGTTCTGGGTAACTGGGCCAAATATGCGGATGATATACCGGTGAAGCGGACTGCCCGCCGCATGGTGCAGTTAGTCAATACGATTAACAAAGATCTGTTCGGCGGACGCGAAGCGGTGACCTGCTATACGTGCCACCGCGGCACTCCGTCTCCGAAGACAGTCCCCAGTCTGCTGGAACAATACAGCGAACCGCCACCGGACGATCCCAACGAAGTCGAAATCAGCCCGCGGGCTCCCACCACTCCGACCGCCGACGACATCCTCAATCGCTACATCCAGGCACTCGGCGGCGCCGAGCGTCTGGCCACTCTCAGGAGTTTTGTAGCCAAAGGGAATTACGAAGGCTTCGACAGCTATCACCAGAAAGTAGCCGTTGAAGTGTATGCCTTGAACACCGGTCCGCGGACGGTGATCGCGCACACGCAGAACGGCGACAGTGTAACCACGTATGACGGTCGCAACGCGTGGATCGCGGGGCCTGACAAGCCGGTGTCGGTGCTGGAACTGGTCCCGGGCGGAGATTTGGACGGCGTCAAGCTGGATGCGGCTCTCGCTTTTTCGGGCGGTTTGAAACAAGCTCTTACCGCGTGGCGCACTGGGTTTCCGACCACCCTCATTAGCGATCGCGAAGTCCAAGTGGTTCAGGCGATGACCGGCGGAACTCGCGTAAAGTTTTTTTTTGACAAACAGACGGGGCTGCTAACCCGGGTTGTGCGGTACAGCAAGACGATCGTGGGTCCTATTCCCGTGCAGATTGACTATTCCGACTACCACGAAGTGGCCGGAGTGAGGATGGCTTTTCAGTGGCGATACACGTGGACCGGCGGGCAATCCGAGTACACGCTCGATAGCGTGCAGCCGAACGCCGCGATCGATCAAGCGAAGTTCGCCAAGCCGGTTGCGGCCGCGGCGCCTGTGGTGGCTCCGGCCAAAGTGGTTAAATAGTCCCTTACGCGCCCGGTCGCGGCGGCGGACCAGCGGCGTTAGTGATCTTGTTTGGATCGGCGTCTCTATCGATGACCACCCCAAAGAAGGGATTCATCATCTCTTCCCAGGTCATCTCACCGTAATACACGGTCTTATTCGGATTGGGATTGAACTTGTTATTCACCGAGTTATCAAAGTGTGCGTCGATGTGCAGCTTGGTGCCTTTCGGGACTTTGATCGTTGTGTTATATCCCAGTTGCCAGTTGAAATCGTAGTGCGGCACGCTCAACACGATCTCTTTTCTGCCGTCGGGATAAATCAGCGTGTATGTCATGTCTTTGCCGCGGACGTGCATATGAGGCATCAGGTACACCAGCTCGACATCCTGATTGAACGTCACTTCGGCAGGAGGGCTCTGCCAGTTGCCGTCGTTGGGTGGAATTGCGAAATGCGTCGGGTCTGTGGGCGATGAACTGATCATGGATACGTAACGGCGCTGCGGCGGCTCTGTGGCGACTGTGAACCCAACCTGGACATGGTCGGAAACCGCCGTCCCGTTCGGGGTGTAGTGGAGATTCAAGGTGATGTCACTACCGGCGGGCACCAGTTTCGCCGCGTGGAAATCGCGGTAATCCGCCACCGGGTTGCCGGGCAGATAACAATCCTCCGCCATACTGCGGAAGCGGCCGTTGGGAAGTGCGGGCCCGAAGGTGGGGCCTTTCCCGGGAATGGCGCTGCCCTCTTCATCGCGCGGCTTGTCTTGCCAAATGGGCTCAAAATACTTGATATCGGGTGCGTGAGGGTTGAATCCCAAACAGATGTGATGGGTCACCGCCGGGTGTTCGGGCTTGATCTGTACAGAGGTGATCCAGGTGTCTTTTGTGAAGCCGCTGGGCACGGTGACCGAGACCCATTCGATCACGTTGTTCTTGGGGGCAGCGGGGACATCGAAGGTGGGCCCTTGCACGATGACGTCGGGCTGAATCCGCCAACCTTCGGGCCATTGGACCGGCGGCGGTGCGTCTTTCGCATTACCTTCCGTCGCGCCAGTGTCGGCCCATTTGGCGATGGTCTCAATCTCCGCTGGTTTGAGCCCGCGGTCATTCAGGAAATGGCCGAACTGCGGATCTGCAAACCATGGTGGCATCTTCCGCAAAGCCACTGCGGTCTTCATGGCTTTCGCCCACGGGCGCGCGTCCTTATAGGTAAGGAAAGACATGGGCGCGGCCTGGCCGGGGCGATGGCAGGACTGGCAGTTCTTCTGTAGAATCGGCAGAACATCCCGGTGGAACGTGACGGAAGGGTTTTCCGCGGCCATGGCGACGGCGGCGAAGGCGAGCGTTATGGCGAACTTTCTGAGGAGCATGCGTCCCCCCTACTGGCTCACTAGTATATAGTGTTCGAGTGACCGTTTGTGCTCTGCTCAGGGAGTGAATATGATCTCAACGAAACTGACTGCGCTATCGCTGACGCTCGTTGCCCTACTGGCGTCTTTTGCCGCCGCCCAAGCGCCCGGCGCCGCTCCGGCCAAGCCGGACTCGCCCGAAGTTACCGCGCATGTGGACAAGGCCAAGAAAATTGCCGGTAGCGAGTGGGCTGCCGAGGCGAACTTCTTCTGCCTGATGCCACGTCCCAACAGCCCCACTGACCCGGTGATTGAGCCCGCCAGGATTTTCGACAACGTCTACGCAATGGGGCGGTCGGGGACGATGGTTTATGCCATCACCACTGCAGACGGCATCATCCTGATCGATTCCGGATACGGGCGTGAAGAAGAATCTGTTCTTCTTCCCGCGATGACGAAACTGGGACTCGATCCTGCCAGCGTGAAATACGTGGTCCTGACTCATGGCCACGGAGATCACTTCGGCGGGGCCTTGTATCTGCAGGAGCACTACGGCGCGCATGTGGTTCTCTCACAAGCCGACTGGGATCTCATGTTGAATCCCCCGGCCGCCCCGCAGGGCGCCAAAAAGGGAGGGGGACCACCGGTAACTCCTCCTAAGAAAGACCTGGTTGCCATGGAGGGTCAGCCGATTACGTTGGGCGCCGAGAAAGTGACGCCCGTGATGATCCCGGGACACACGCCCGGATCGACGGGGTTGATTTTCGATGTGATGGACGGCGGCAAGCGTCACGTCGCCGCTCTATACGGCGGAACCATTCTGACTCCGGGAATTATTCCAGACGCAGGCCTGCAGCAGTACCTGCGCTCCATCGATCACTTCAAGGAAATGACCAAGCGGGCGAAGGTCGATGTAGAACTGCAGAATCATCCGCTTTATGACGGCATGGAGGAAAAGCTGGCGAAGGTGCGCGACCGGAAACCGGGGTCGCCCAACCCGTTCATCGTTGGCCAGGCGAACTACGGCAAATTCCTGGACGTTATGTCCGAGTGTATGCGAGCACAAATCGCGCGCCGCGCGGAGTAATTTAGGTTAGCCGCGCCCCCCCGTTTTTGGGGGATTCTTAAGGCTGGTGTAGACGGCCTCCACGAACATGTCAGTAGTCCAAGAACCGGAATTGGCGCCGAAACGGTCATCGTAATCCGCCGTGATTCGCTGGGCCTTCACCTGTTGCAGGGTGGCGCCCCTATCGATTAGCACGCGAGCGCGATCGCGGATGATCACGAGCATATCGCGATATTCGGCCACCTCCCACTCATCGCACACGCGCCCGTGTCCCGGAATGATGAGCGTTCCGCCTTCTTCATCGTGCTGATATACCGTCCGTTCGAGGATGGTGTTCAGCGCCTCGATTTCTCCTTGTATGCTGCCGCCGGCCTTCACGTCGATGGACGGATACGAGGTCGTGCTAAAGATGTCGCCGGTTGCGATCACGTCGGAGCGTCGGAAATGTACGATCGAGTCGCCGTCGGTCATCGCATTCGGCTGATAAAGAATCTCAACCGCTTCGCCGTTATGAAACTTTCTCCGCCGCGCCTTCAGGAAGGTGTCGCTTGGCCATCCTTGCGCTTCCGTCTTCATCGACTGCATCCGGTTCTGCACATTCTGCTGCGCGATGATAGTGGCGCCCTGTCCGGCGTCGGCGAATTGGCCGGAGAAGAACGAACCGACCACGCTGGGGTCAAAGCCGGCCGCGCGCAGCTTGCCATTGCCGCCGGTGCGATCCGCATGATAGCTGCTATTGACGATGAACTGAACCGGCTTCTCGCTCAGTTTGCGAATGGCGGCAATCACCTTCTCGGAAAGCTTGCCTGCCCCGGTATCGACCACCAGAGCGCCCTGCTCTCCCACCTGTACCGCGATGTTTCCTCCATCGCCCACCAGCATGTACAGATTCCCTTGAACCGGCAGCACATGAATCTCGCCGTCCTGCGGATCCGGATCCAAGGCGCGGCTTGCGTGCGGCGGCCCCGAGGAAGGCGTCAGTTCCGCTTTTATGGCTCGCTCCATGGCAGCCGAATCCTTCATCTTTGCCGCGAACTCCGGATACATGGTCTCCGCGCCGCCCAGCGCGCCGAGCAGCGGGATCTGATGCTTGTCGGCAAACTCGCGCAGAAACGGATGCTGGCCCCATGCGTACGCCTCCACCTGGTCCTCTTTACGATTCAGAATCTGTTCCCCATCGTCGCAGGCGTACAACCAGTTGTCCGGTTCCCGCGCATTGCGAAGCAATGTGTAAGTCCGGCTGAAGGGCTCGGTGAGATATACGGGATCATTCACCACCGCCAGATAAGTGATCCTGTCTCCATGCCTGATGAAATGCTCCGACACGGTGGCTTCATCGCTCTGCGGAATGCCATTGGCCCGGATCCAGCCGCGCTTCAGATGGGTCGTGCTCACGGTCAGCGTGTTGCCTTCGTATTTCGCCGTGGCGAATCCCGCCCAGCTGTGTTGCGCGTAGGCCGGTGGATGGGGCCGGTCATCCATCCAAATGGTGCGCAGACCCTCGCTGATCTGCCAGTACATCTTGATAGCCAGCAGGCGCTGCGTGAAAGGATCCCGCTCTTCCCAGAACCGGAGGTGCCCCGGTTGGTTGTAGGTGTAGGGCGGAACGTAGCCCATGCACTGGTGCTGCCGGCCCTGAATCCGCGCCGCGCTCCAGGCCAGCGCGTATAGTCGGCCCGCCTCGTTCATGGGGATGCCCCCATATTCCACGAGGGCACCGGAGGCGGTGATCAATCCGGAGTCCTGCCCAGGGTTAGGAAACCACGCGCCCGAAAGATCGATACCCGCCGGCTGTCCGGTGCGGCCGGCGAAGTCTAACGCGGCGATCTGCCCTTGCCCGAAAACGGGTGCACTTAGAGAGAGAGCCAAGAACGGCAGGAAACCGGAATGTTTCAGTAGCATCATGTGAGTCTCCTCGGCGCCTTATCGCGCGGCGCAGGCAGTAGGATTCCAGCCGGAGTCGCTCGCCTGCTTCTTGTAGTGCGACGCGGTAAGGAAAGGCTGATTCAGATAAGTGGGGTCCTCGACGGTTGTGGTAACCACCAGGTACGCGTCGCTGTTTGGTTCGTTGACTCGGTCCAGATATTCCGTCAAGACCGCGTTAGAGCTGTAGGGCACGCCATTCTTTCGCAAGTACCCGGGCTTGAGATTGGTCGTCACCACCTTCAGGGAAGCAACTGGCGCTGTGCCCCGGCTTCCTATGGTCAATTCCCACGAGGCTTTGGAGTGTCCCTGCCAACCGCCGCCCTGGCCCCGAGCAGCGCCGAAAAATAGCATTCGCGTCTGCTTTCCGGCATCCGTCTCGATCTTCAAAGTCTGATCGTCTTGCCACGCGATGTGAAGGCGACCCGGTACCTGCATGATCCGGGGAGCGCCATAGCTGCGGCACTGTTCGGCCGCCGCCTCGTCCTTAGCGGGATCCCAGGCATCCGCGATTTTGCGGCCTTCCGGATTGAGCGAAATACCGGTGTAATCTCCCTTCGGAGGTGTCACCATGCGGAGGCGCCAATCTTCCGTCACTACGGAAACCCAGTAGCCCGTGATGTCGTAGTAGGCTGCCGCCCGCGCGGTCCGCGGAGTATCGGGAGCGCCGCCGCGTCCCTGTGGGTAAGCATTTCCCGTGATCAGCAGAGCCAGACTAACCGAAAAGACAAAGTGGGCTGGGCGTTTTCCCATGCGCAGAGTATATGACATACTGACACGCGAAAACTGTGCCCAGCGGTTTCGTTTGTCGCGCTAAGTCGTGACCACGATGGTCACCCGTCGATGCGGCGCATCCGTTTGTCCATCGCCCGGCTCCGGTTCCTTTTTCCAATCGACGCTCACCGCGGCAACACCCAACCCGCGGAGGAGCGTTGCAACATCCTGGGCGCGCTTTTCGGCGAGTCCGTCTTTTTCAACGAGACGAGTTCCGTTGGACAACAGCGTGGTGGCCCGGTAGCCGGTAACCTTTACGGCCGTTGCGCCGATCTTTTTCGCGTAGGCTGCGGCTTCGGTGACCAAGAGGTTAGCGCCGAATTCGACGTAGTCGTCGTTGAAGGCGTATAGAACCGTGAACTCCTGCCGTCCGGTACGCGCATCGGCAGGCGCGGTACGCGGCGTCAGAGGCCGCGAAGAGGGGCCTGGTCCGCGGGCTGCGGGAGGCGCGTCGATCCCTGGCTCCGCCGGCAATAGAGTATTGCAAGCCAGGTTGACATCCTTCAGGACCGAAATCGACAGCGGTTTTAGCGGAATACCGCCGCAGACGCGCGGGCCCTCTTCCAAGCGGCCTTCCACCAATACTTCATGCTTTAACTGCGGCGGGTGGAACGCATCGGTAATATCGTGCTGGATGCCGAGATAGTAGAGTTCGCCTTCGTATTCGGCCAGGAAACAGGGGACGGTTTTGGTGTCGCGCACAATCGGGCAGGCGACGAAGCTCCGTTGCTGGGCCACTGCGGTTGCTGCTACGAAACACAGGTACCACGCGGCGCGCACTACAGAACCCCCAGGAAGTTGACCAGGTCGTCCTTTTCCGTTTCCGAAAGCTTCATGTCGAAACGGCGATCGTAAAAGTCGACAACCTCGCGCAGGTTCTTGGCCGATCCATTTGAGAAGTAGGGCGCTCGCGCCGATAGTCCGCGGAACTGCTGCATGACGATGGAGCCCACGTCCACGCAGCGGCCGGAAATCAGCGCGCGGCCGGGGTCCGTGGTGTAGATGATGCGCCCAAGATACGGATGCGGGTCGGCCTGTTTGGCACAGGTGATCTTGAAAACCGGTAGATCGCTCGATTCCGCCCAGGTGGAGGGCTCGGTCCAGGTGGGGTAGTTGGTGGTACCCACGTCAACCCATCCGGCCGAGAGATCCTGACCGGTCATTTGAGCGTTGTGGCAGGTGGCGCAGGTCCGCTTCAGCGGGTTGCCCAAACCGATGGAGTTGATGTGCGTGGCGTCGCGCAGCCAGAACTGGCGGAACATAAAGATGTTGGCGCCGCGAGCAATGGAAGCGCGGTAGTAATCCTTCCCCTGCCAGGAGTCGAAGAGCCCAAAAACCGGATCGTAATCGTTGTCGCCAAGGACGCCGGCGCGGCGATCTCGCAGCGCGGCTGGACCGAGGCCCGACGGCCCTCCCGGAAGCACCAGGGGACCTCCGAAGATGTGTTCCACCTGGGCCATGTAGACTTGCGACTCGAACTCGACAATCCTTTTAAGATCCTTTTGGGAAGGAGCGCCGTGGGCTTCTTCATGGCCCATGATGGCGCTCAGCGCCTGCGTCATCAGCGACGGCTCACGGGCGTCCGACATCAGATTCATGGCGACGAAATTCCCGGTTTCGGGGTCGCGGTCTGCCAGCATGCCCGTCTTCAAGACGATGGCCTGACCACCGGACGTGACGTATTTGAGATTCGCCGCCGGGCGCGGGCGCCGGTACACCGAAACAGTCGGCTGTGCGCTTTTCAATCCGTATTCCCGGCTGGTGTTGCAGCCGGTTGAGTCGCGCACCACCTCGATGGAAAATTCCACCGGTTTCGGCGAACCGTCTGTGTTCCGGGGCGGCCAGGGGAGCGGGATGCGGATCAGTCCGCGATTGAGCAACAGCGAATGCGAGCTCTCCTTGCCCTGGGGTAGGTCGGGGCAATTCGAGCCATCGAATGCCGCGAAGACTGGGTCTCTACCATCGGTGGCGAGCCACCGTTCGCGCAGGCCGGCAGCGGAAACGCTCATGCCATACGCGGGCTGATGGCAGTTCACACAGGCGCGGCCGTTGGTTCCCAGGGGTGTGAAGAAGGGATGACCGCTGGTGTCCACCGGTCCCGATGCCTGGAGCACGCCGAGCGAACCGTTGACGTTTTCGAATTGATCAAAAGCGGGTAATACTTCCTTGCCACCCGGCTCGACCCACGTGACCCGGATACTTTGATACTGCGCCGCGAGGGTGAAGGAGATGGCGAAAACGAAGAGGAGTCTGTGCATTTGTTTGCGTGCTCCTATTATTATGCACGCCTCCTGCTGGGGCATGCTTGAGCCGGCCCACTTGTGGCAAGCTAAAGCATGTTCCAAACGACCGTCAGCCGACGCATGCTGTTCGCTAGCGCTGCAGCCGCGGTGCTGCCCCGTTTCTTAAAGTCTGCGGATCAAGCGGATCAGTCGCGCATGATCGTGCGGTCGCCCCGCCCGGAAGATCTGGAAATGCCGCTGGAGGGCTTTACCGATTGGATCACGCCTATCGACCGGTTCTTCGTGCGCTGCCACACCTATACGCCCAAGGTGAATTTGAGCGAGTGGAGCTTAAAAATCGACGGCAAGGTCGATCGCCCTATGACGCTGACACTCGACGATTTGAAGAAACTGCCGCGGGTCGAACTGGTCGGCGTGCTGGAGTGCGCCGGCAATGGAAGAAGCTTCTACGAGCCGCGCGTTGCGGGCACGCAGTGGGCCTACGGCTCGGTAGGCAACGGGCGTTGGACGGGAGTGCGCCTGCGTGACGTCCTCGAAAAAGTGGGCATCCAGAGTTCCGCCAAACAGATTCTGTGCGACGGCGCGGATGTGCCGTTGGGGACGATGCCGGATTTTCAACGTACGATCGATGTGGCCAAGGCACGTCATCCGGATACCTTGCTGGCTTACCAGATGAATGGCCAACCGTTGCCGGTTGAGCACGGGTTTCCCTTGCGAGTGATCGCGCCCGGTTGGGCGGGCGACTCATGGGTGAAATGGCTGCAGCATATCGAGGTTCTCGACCATGATTTCGATGGCTTCTGGATGAAATCCGCTTACCGGCATCCGGCGCGCCCGGTCGCTCCCGGCACGGCGGTAGATATTTCAGAAATGGTGCCAGTTACCGATCTCAACGTAAAGTCAGTCATCGCGACTCCCAGCGGGTGGGCGAAGCCCGGAGTGGTGCGTGTGCAAGGCACGGCCTGGTCCAACAGTTCGCCAGTGAGTAAGGTGGATGTGTCAACCGATGGCGGCCAGACCTGGAAGGCGACCAAGCTGGGCGGACGCCCGACCCAGTATGGTTGGCGCCTGTGGCAGCTGGACTGGAAAGCGGTGGACGGTAAGTACACGCTCCTTTCGCGCGCGACGAATGCGGCGGGGCAGGCCCAGCCGCTTAACGAGGAATGGAACCCCAACGGCTATCTGTGGAGTGTGGCGCAGCCGGTGAACGTGACTATTTCGGCTGAGGCCCCTGCCGCCGGTGAAGCTCCCGCTCCACCGACAGCGAATCTAGAGAGTTACAAGTCCGCGTGTTTCGGTTGCCACGACGAGCACATGATGCAACAGCAGCACCTGACGCGCGCGCAGTGGGATCGCGAGATTACCAAAATGACTGGTTGGGGAGCGCCCTTGAAACCCCAAGATCGTGACGCCGTTTTGAATTACCTGTCCAATCAGTTTAAATAGCAGGCAGTAGAAGACGTCCCGTAACTGAACTACGGCTGACGCTTGTGATCAGCAACTCTCGTCTCTTGCCATCTTGACGAGAATAGAAAACGATCGGCTCGCGAGCATCCTGGTTCTTCAGCCAGATGGTGCGCCGGTCTGGCATGATCCACATCCAGCCATTGACCCGGTGACGACTCGCGTCGGTCCAAGATAAACCGAACGAGATGCCGGGAGCCAGTGTCCGGCTATGGCCCTCACTCACCTGGAAAGTCACTCCACTCTCGGAGCGGCTTCTGTCTTCTCGAACGCGCCGGTGCGGGTCAGTGACCTCATGGGCCTGGTTAGGCATTGGCGTATTTACTTCCTGTTTGATTTCAGAAACCACAGGCGGATGTGAGTTCTGGGACACTTGTCGTGCCTTCACTATAAAGCGGTCAGGTGCGGAGCCGACATAGTAAAAAGGGTAACAGGTGACCAGTGTGAGCTCGTCATGCGAACCCGGGCTTAAGACACTGACCGTACTCGGCTTCACGATCTGGGTACTCTCGACCTGATAGGTGTAATTTCCGGCAAGAGTCTCAAACTGAATCAAGTCATTTTTTCCAATCTTACGGAGCCCCCGAAACATTGTGTCGCGGTGTCCGGCCAGACCGACATTGCCCCCCTGGCCCGGCAATGCCGTGCCGGGTATGTGCCCGACACCCAAACTTAGGATGCCTTCACTGGCCCCTTCCCGAACGATGGCACGCATGTGCAACCGGGGGATCGCGAGGCGCCCGACCAGACCGTCAGGCCCGATGACGCGTGGCCGTGCCGGGTTCGGAAGGAGTCGGGGTTGGGGAGGGGTCGGCTGTGCTGCGGTACGAATTCCGCACCAGCCCTTGATCGTCTCGAGAACGTGATCCTCTTTTTCCGCGAGGTATTGGCTCAGTGTTGCCGAACCGGCTTGCATATGCTGTTCAAAGACATAATTCTCCCAGCTTTGGAAGATCGCACTGCACGCGTACGATCCCGCCCACACACCGATAGCCCCCAGCCCCGCGACCAGCAGGAGTCTTTCGGCCCATCGCCGGAATCTACGCTTACTTCGCGATGTCCTCATAACGATAGCTGGTGCGAGTATGCGCCGTTAACCTGCCGCGACCCGGAGCTGCGACGCGCACGTGAATGTGGCGCAGAGAAGAGCCACTGTCGGATGGGGCGGGATAACCGATGGTATAGCGTATCCGAATTTCCTTGGCGATTGCTTCGCACACCGGCACCATACGCTCGAGACTCTCCGGGAAGTAGGCAGTGCCCCCGCTGATCCTGGCGAGAGCCTTGAGGAGGCCCGCATCGCGGTCCGGGTCGTCGGCATCAGCCAAGCCGATTGTGTAAATGGTTGCGCTGCTAGTTTCCACCAGGTCGAACATGTCACGGCGCTTGTACTGGCTCGCATTGTCGCCTCCATCACTGATGACGATTAGGGTTTTCTTGTCGCGCTTTCCCTCTTGCAGTTGTTTCAAGCCAGCCACAATTGCGTCGTTCAAGGCCGTTCTTCCTTGCGGGATTCCGCGGTAGAGAGCGGCGCGCAATTGGTCGACGTTATCCGAAAAGGGCACACCCTCGGGCAATCCGCGCATCACCCGGTCATTGAAGTTCAGAACGAAGATCTCGTCCTTTGGATTGCTTTCCCGAATGAAAGTTTGTGCCGCAGATAAAACCTCAGCGCGTTTCGGCGTCATGCTGCGGCTCTCATCTACCAGGATGCCGACAGTCACGGGCACATCGTCGGTCGCAAAGACCGTAATCGGCTGAGGCCGGTCATTTTCCGTGACGTGGAACTGGTCTTTCGATAAACCAGCCACGAAGCCCCCAGCCCCATTCCTCACGGCTACATCCAGAAGCACCAGGCGCACGTCGGTGCGGATGGTGTACCCCGGAGGCTTAACGTCGCCGCGGAGGCCGAGCAGAAGAAGTGAAGAAACGGCGCCGGCAACCACACGATTGCGAATTGGCGAGCGCCGTTTCATTCTCTTGCGGGAGTTGGCCGATCAAGTTCAGGCCGACCGCTTTAGCCGAAGCAGACCATAGATGCCGAGCGAGAAGAGGCCCGACAGTCCAATCATAGGATAGGGGCTGGCAGTCTTCGGCAGCGTTGGTGGCTCCTGTGCGGGTGGTTCAGGCGCGGGAGCTGCTGTTGGAGGCGGAGCATTCTGCGCTATCTCCACAGGCTGCTGCGGTTCTGGCTCTTTAACAGTTGCTTGAGGCTCCGGCGTAGGGGGAGTCTCTGCTTGAGGCTGTGGCGCCGGGGGTGGCGGAGCCGCAGTTGTGACACTCGCGGTTTCTATGGTCGCAAGGTGCTTCGGGTACGGGAACTCCTGACCGAAGTTGTCGCCAGGATAGAACCACGCTCGCAAGGCCCTTGCACTCCCTCTGGGGGTTTCCCAAAAAGCAAACCGGGAGTCTCCAGTGGGCTGTAACCGATAGTTCGGAATCGCCATAATGGTGTCGACCAGCCGACTCTGATCGCTATTGAAGATCTGAACGATGTGCCGGTTGGATTGGGAGTCGAGAAGCTTGAACACGTACTGACCGGGTTCGAGGAGCCTGTCTCTTACCTGGATGGGCTGATTCACCGTAAGAATGGTTTTCTTGTCCCATTCGTCTGCTTGGGCACGGTATACGACCACGCCCGTTGCGACCGCGATGCCGCAAACTGCGGCGAATACCGCTCGCCAGCGAAGTGGATCCGATCTCATGGAATAGTTCCTTTCCTTGTTGACTTCCGTACATCTGAGTGGACTCCAACGAAGGTTTCCACTCGTATATCTATGGGCAGGTTGCCTGCCATGGGAAAGTCACTCCGGCGAGCGGGACGTTATGGTGGACACGTGGTGGTGAGCCGGTTGTTCTCTGCAGAACGTTCGAAGTTTCTTGTTGTATGATTCCAAACGTTACCGAGGCCGACTAGGGCTCCGAGACGCGGTGGTTCAATCTGCCGAGGCAGCGCTCCGCGATGAGATTGCCAGCAACTCCTGAGTCAGCGCTTCCGGCATGTCCAGTATTACGTCATGGCCGCACTCTAGGGTGAGAGTGTTCCAACCCTTGGCTTTGGCTTGTTCGTAGAACGGCGGGAACGGAGAGGGGCCCCATCCGCTCGCCAGGATGAAGGTTACGTTTGCAATCCGGTTGATCGCTCCTGTCAAGCGGAGCTTTTGCTGAAAAGTGGCGAGCGGTTGCATAGTGCACTGCCGGTCCACCCAATCGCGATCTTCGGCGTTGACGCTGAACACTCCGGCAGGAATCGGCGGCACCTTCCAGCCATCTCCAACTTGCCGCGCCCCTTCGATTTGCGCTTGGTTCATCGCCGCCGGAAGCGTATCGTGAAGGCTTTGGCCGTTCTCCAGAACGAACGCATCGAGATAGACTAGCGAGGCAATTCGGTCTGGGATGCGATCGGCCACGCCGCTGATCACGCAGCCTCCGTAGGAATGGCCGCACAACACAACGTCCGAGAGTTCTTCCCAGCGGATGAGGTTGATCACATCAGCGACATGCGTTTCCAGGTCTACCGGCGGAGACAGCAGATGCGAGCGCTCCGCAATACCCGTCAGAGTGGGCGTGAACACTTCATGCCCACGCGCCTGGAGCGCTTTGCGGACTCGCTTCCAGCACCAACTACCGTGCCACGCTCCGTGGACCAAGACATATGTCGACATTGAATGACCTCTTCTGAATTGAGTGAACTCTGGGACTCCATGCGGGGCTTCCGGGTCCCTAGATGATACAGGAAAATGGAAGGCGCCCCCTAAGAGCAAATTCAAGCGAGCGAGGAGCACGCCGTGTATAAAAAATGGTAGGCCGGAGGAAGGCTATTCTAGATCCGGTGGCGTTTCCTGTCTGATCCAGGAGTCGTAATCGGCGGTGTAGCCCGCTCGCTCCTGAAGACTGCAAATGCGTTGTTCAAGCGCGGCAATTTCACTTTCAGAAAGCGCAGGCAGGCTCTTGATGCGCTCCTCCACTGCCTTGGCCTGTGCGGCCCCCTGAGCTTCGGCAGCCGCATACAGGGCAACATAGTCGGCGGCGCCGGTCCCTACGCCAATGTAATTTTCCACGAGTTGGGTGGTTACTTCCTGGCTGTGGACGAGTGAAGCGCGAATGTTGCCCTGTCCGGTGACGACGTTCCCCACTCCGAATACGCGGTCGCAACCGGTGTACTGGGGAAGAACATCCTCCTTAAAGGTGTAGTATTCCCCCTTCCTGGTGATGCCCGGAATGATTTCCGGCACAGACCCAATGGAAGAAACAACCAGCGGGGCCCGCAGACTGTGCTCCGAACCGGGTATCGGTTCCGCTCTTCGGCCTTCCACTCTGGTCGCCGCCACTTTGAGACCGGCCAGTAGCCCATCCTCCAGGACGAGTCCGACGGGCACTCTGCGATCCTGAACTCGAAATAAATATTTCTCTCGCGCCAGACGCAGCATCTTCTGGCGGATGGACTCGGTTTTCGCAATCTGCTCCGGAGTGGCGTTTTCTTGCGGCTGGGCCAGCGGCATGTCCTGCTCCCGCCTGCGATAAATCAGGAGGCAGCCCTTCACGCCGAATTCCTCGGGCTGAATGCCATGCATCTTACAGACCGCCGGGATGCCTTTTCGTTCAAGCTCGTGCATGCTGGTCGCCAGACCACGGGCTTTCATGGCGCGTTCGTAGTTTTCGAGTTGCAGGATCTTCACCACGTCGATCGATGCCAGCCCGCCACCCACCACTAGCGCTTCATCCGGGGCATCGTAATGCGGTCCCACATAGCCCTTTTCATGCCTATGGTTGTACCAGTAGATGAACGGGTTCTGGTATATCAGCCCCTTACCCACAAATTGATCCGCCCCGGGTATGCCTAACTCTCTGTCGCGCCAGGCCCCATTTGCGAGGATTACTGCTGAAAAACCCCAATTACACAGGTCCTGAAACTCCAGGTCGCGGCCAAGTTTGGTCGAAGGTACATAGAGAACACCTGGTCTTTTCAGCCGGGTGTCGATCCTGGTGTACTCTTGCCTGCGCTGCTCCACATGCCAGCGCGGTAAGCCATCTTCAATCTTTCCGTAGGGCCTTTTATTCTGTTCAATGACCGCCACGCGCGTACCACGGGCGGCCAGTATCTCCGCGGCCACGGACCCCGCAATCGCCCCTCCGATAATGGCAACGAAATGTTGTCGTCCGTTGGCGGACATTTAGAGTTAGTACTCCCCTACATTTGACGATGAATGGAGTCCCGTTACGGATGGCTTAGCGGAACTTGTCAACCATCCGTCTCAGAAGACCCTATCGCCGTCTCATGCATGTGCGCGCTTGGGCGGTTCCACGGACCAATTTGGATGCCGGCGAGCCTTGATCGCGGCGAAATCGAATCTCTCCAGCGCCTCTTGATTTTCGTGGAGAGTGAGTTCCCACAGCGGGAAGAAGTCCTCGCCGACGTCTAACCCTTCCAAACCCCCATGGGGACCGTACAAGACTTCATAAGATGCGTCCACGCCGAGCTTTCGGAGTTCCTCGGCAATCTGCGCGAGATCGTCTTGGATCATTGCGCGTCTCCGTTCCTTGCTGCTCCTCCGCACTTGAAGGCGTAGCTGATGACCCGCCCTCGCGGGCGAGGGTTAATTCTACTAACTCCGGTTTTCAGCCCAGACCATGAAGGCAGGGTTGTAGCCGGCGTCGGTTACATCAATTCCGCGATGAACTCCGTTGCGACCACGGGCGGAATCCCCAATTTGCGATGCGCCAGCGGTTCGCCGTCGTCGAGGATCGGCTCGGCCTCGTGCAGCGCCGGAAGATCCCTGCGCTGAAAGAACTTGCCGATCGGAATCTCTTCGCCCCAGATCTGCGACTTCTCCATCGCTGCGAGCCAATTCGCCGGGTCGTAGGAGGAATCGTCTTCGAGTTTCTTGACACGCTGCTTGAACCACGGGTAAGTATTGTCGTGGTTATAAGTGACGCAGGGACTGAACACGTCGATGAAGGAGAAACCTCTGTGCTGGATCGCCTGCTTAATCAGGTCCGTCAGGTGTTTCTGCTCGCCGCTAAATCCACGTGCAATAAAGGTCGCGCCCGCTGCCAGCGCCAGTGAGATCGGATTGATGGGACCCTCCACGCTCCCAAAGGGCGTGCTCTTGGTCTTCATCCCTAGTCGGCTGGTGGGCGAAACCTGGCCGGTGGTCAGCCCGTAGATCTGGTTGTCCATGGCCAGGTACACCAGATCTACGTTTCGGCGCATTGTGTGGATGAAGTGATTGCCGCCGATGCCGAACCCGTCGCCATCGCCTCCAGTAACCACTACGGTAAGCGCGTGATTGGCCAGCTTGACACCCGTGGCCACAGCCAGCGCGCGGCCATGTAATGTATGCATGCCGTAGGTGCTGATGTATCCGGGCAAGTTCGAGGAGCAACCGATGCCGCTGATGGTTACGATATTGCGCGGTTCGATCTGCAGCTCCACGGCTGCCTTCTGTAGCGCCGCCAGCACGCCGAAATCACCGCACCCTGGACACCAGTCGGGGTCCACCTTCCCTTTGAATTCGGGGAGCGTTATTTGCTTCAAGCCAGGAGTCGTCGTTGCCATGTCCCTCTCCTCAAACCATGATTTCGTGCATGGGAACCGATAATTTGGTTCGCCCGGCCAGTTGTTCCTTTACCGCCTCCACGATGTGATGTGGCATGAAGGGCTCGCCATCGTACTTCCGGATGTGCCCGCTTGGTACGAAACTCGTCTCGCTGCGCAGATAACGTGCGAACTGGCCGCTGTAATTGTTCTCGACGATGATCGTATGCTTCGCGTTCTTCAGGATCCCCACGATCCGTTCGCCGTGGAGCGGCACGATCCAGCGGATCTGAAGCTGGTTTGCGGTGATGCCTTCTTCATTCAACATCTCCACGGCTTCTTCGATCACGCCTTTGGTGGAGCCCCAACCGATTAAGGTCACGTCAGCATCCGGCGACCCTATCAGCTCGGGAGGCCACACCGCCGCCTCGATGCCCGCGATCTTCCGTTGGCGCTTCTCCATCATTTCCCGGCGTTTGATCGGGTTGGTGAATTCATCGCTGATCAGCACGCCGTCTTCCTGGTGTTCGTCCGTGGCGACCGTGTGCATGTGGCCGGGCACGCCGGGAATAGCCCGCGGGGAGATTCCGCTTTCCGTGAATAGGTAGCGCTTGTAGCTGTTGGCGCCGTTCTCGTCCGCTGATGTGATCAGCTCGCCTCGGTCGATTTCAACTTTGAAATTCAACTCGTCCGGATCCAGGCCCGTCGTGCCTTCGGAAAGCAGTAGGTCGGTAAGCACGATGCCCGGACACTGAAACTTGTCGACCAGGTTGAACATTTCGGGAATGAGCTTAAAGCAGTCACCAACGTCGACGGGCGTGGCAATCACTCTCGGATAATCGCCGTGCCCCGCGCCGAGCATCTGCCACAGATCGCCCTGTTCGGTCTTCGTCGGGACGCCGGTGGATGGACCCGCCCGCTGCACGTCGATCACCACCACTGGGGTCTCGATCATGGCCGACATGCCGAGTCCCTCGGTCATCAGCGCGAAGCCGCCGCCTGAGGTGGCGCACATCGCGCGGCATCCCGCGTGCGCGGCGCCGATCGCCATGTTGATGACGCCTATCTCGTCTTCCACCTGGCGCACCATTATCCCGGCTTCGCGTGCGTGCGACGCCATCCAGTGCAGCACGCCCGTTGACGGACTCATCGGATAGGCACAGTAGAACTTCACTCCAGCGGCAGCGCCGCCCATCGCCAAGGCCATGTTCCCCGTAAGTACAGCTTTGGGATGGTCGGTCATAGGCACCGGCCGCTCGAAGGGATGGAAATGTGCCGTCGCATGCTGATACGCCGCTCGCGCTACCTCGACGTTCTCATTCACGACCGCATCGCCCTTCTTCTTGAACTGCTGTGACAGGACTTCTTCCAGGGGCTGAAACCCGATCCCCATCATGTTGATTGCCGCGGCCACCGCGAGCGTGTTCTGTTCCACCTTGTTGCGACTGTTGCGCGACAGCTCGGAAACAGGCAACGGGCATAACCGGACTCCTTCCGGCACGGTTCCCGGCTTGATGTTGTCTCCGTTATAGATGACTGCTGCGCCGGGACCCAGTAATCCGAGGTGCCGGTCCATAGTGTCTTGATTGAGCGTGATCAACAGGTCGATCTTGTCGCCCATGTTGGTAACAGGCTCTGGACCCACGCGGATCGTCAGAAAGGTGTGCCCGCCACGAATGATCGATTGATAGGCATTGTAGGCGTTCAGGTACAGGCCGCGTCGCGCGAAAATCCGGGCGAAGATATTACCCGGAGTCGCCACACCCTGCCCTGCGGCCCCTCCAATGGATACCGCAAACGTGTGCTTCATCCCATTCTCCCTTCGCCACTGCGCCGCGAGCGACCCGCGGAATGATGCCCGAAAACAGCGATCGGCGCAGCCGGTTCGCTGCGGAACCGCAGCACAAATTAGGTCGACAAGTGTATCCCCGCCGTGCCCCGGTAGCAAGCCCCCGAATTTGGGCCCCCTTTGCCCTGTCGTCCAAGTGGTACGCGCCGGGCAGTCTTGCACTGACCCATACGCGTCTGCGGCCGCGTGTCCACGTTTTCCAGGCCGCGATACGGATTGTATTCCCAGTCCCGCTGTGATACTTCTAGGTGCCTGGAGCCTGCAACCACCATGGCCTATGTCATAGCTGAACCCTGCATTGGCACTAAAGACACCGCCTACGAATCCGCGGACTAGTGGATCGTTTTCTACGAGAAGTACGGTTTGTGGGTTGGAAATCCACGACAAAGACCACGACAGAGACATGCTGATTCCCCTCTCGGTGAAATCCGCAGTTTCTGTAACCAGGAGAGTATGTCCATCGCCTGAATTAGCAACGGACCTTCCGGATAATCGCGGACAGAGAGATCTCTCTCATCAATGAGATAATAAACTACATTCAAATAACTCCTAATGAATTCTATTTAGATCAAAACAAACCTATAGGTCACTAGTAAACCCCTCAAAAGAAAGAGCGGTCGCGCAGCCCTGCCCCGCGGTTCCTCCTGCTGTGTCCGATTTCTTGAAGGTCAACTTCGTCATGGGTGTGGCGTGTCTTTGTTCAGCGGCCGAGACTGCCCCGTCCGCTGTACAGAGCGCGCTCCGGGACGAAGTCGGCGCAGCGCCGGGGTGCGGTCCGTTTGAAACGAACCTATCCTAGCGTCCGCTGGGCGGCTTGTCGGGTTCCTTGAGGCGGACCGGGCTCGTTCGAGAGGGCTTGCTCCGGCAGGGCTTCTTCTGAGAGGCGAGATCCTCAAACACGAGAATGGCTCGGTCAATCTGACCCAATTCCAGCCGCAGACCCGAAATCATGGCGGCGAGATCGGCCTCGTTGAACATTGCAAGCGTCGGCCCTCCGAGCCTCAGAAATCATTTGCGGCTAAAAGAAATCCGCCTAAACCGCGCGCGCATCAGAAATATAGTCTTATTCTATCCGGCCGTCAAGGGAAATCAACAAGCAACCGGGTCGTGCCTACATCTTTGACAAGATGGTCCTGGAATCAGTGTTGGTCCTCCGGAACAATTCCGTGTTCGACAAAGTCCCGGTAGCGCTTCACCGCTACCTCGTACTTTTCAAAGGCCTCGCTTGCCTCTCTCGCCGCCTTTATGATTTGCATCTGCCCATCTGGCAGAGGAAGGCCACTTGGTGCTTCCTTTATGATCTCCATTGCTGTTTGCTGAACCCGGAGGTACGCAGCAGTTGCATCTAATTCGTCAGCTAGCAGCTTCGCAATTTTAGAACTTGGCCTCATGGTTGGACTAGCCAAGGCTGTCAGTTGGGTTTCGACTGCTCCGTGTCTTCCGGAAACTGGTTCTCGGGCACTTCCCCGCTCATGGTGAAGTCTGCAAACCTTCGCAATGCTTCTAGATAAACGGTATAGGCTCGAATGCGCACATGGTGTGCTTCTGCGAAGGCGTGTCGGCCAATCGGTGTATCTGGCACATGCTCACAAAGACTGGTCAGATGCGCGCACTTGCGTATAGCAGTATCGAAAACGTCACGGGCCTTGAGCATGTCTTGTTGAAGGCGCTTTTCAATTTCAGCTTGCGGATTAGGTTTCCCGCCCTCGCGGCAGCCATGCTCGGTAACGTGATTCCAATAGGCGAGTAAAGTCGAACGGACCCCCTGGTTAGCGGAGGCCAATACTTCGCGTGCTACTGGAAATCGAGGATCACCAGGAGACATACCTCCGAGCAACTCTGCTGCCGCTTCACCGGCGACAAGCGTAGCCTTGCGGTATGACTTGAACAAACGTCTTCCAATTGCGCAGGGCACGGTTTGATACTAGCATTTCTAATAACAATCTGCACGATTCTAATAAATATCCGCAAAATGTGGGCTTGACCTATAGGAAGTCGAGTGCCGCGTTCGGGTTGCTATAAACGATGGCCCGTACCACCAGGCGTGGCACAGCCACCCGGGCCACTTTCGCCTGGGACGACCACACTCCTCATACGTCGGCAGGCTTGCCTGCTGGGGCCTCACGATCAGAAGATCAGCTTGAGGGCGAGTTGGCCGATGCGCGGCGACAGAATGCTGGAGGCTCCGTTGGCGCTGTTGTCCGCCGTAATCTGCCCGAATCCGCTGCCGGAAACGTTCGGTCCGTGCTGGACGCTGCCGGTGCTGTTATAGTCGCTGGCGCCCATCCCTGGATTCATGAAGTTGGCATGGTTGAACAGGTCGAAGAACTCGGCCTTGAATTGCAGCTTCACGCGTTCCCGATACAACGGTATCTCCTTGGAGAGTCCGCCGTCGTAGACAAACATCCCGGGTCCGCGCAGCGATCCCTTGCCGACATTTCCCACCGAGCCTTGCGGGGGCAGCGTAAACGCCGCGGGGTTGAGGTAGTTCACGCACGGCGCCTTACTGCCGCAGGCGGTGCCGCCATAAGGATCGACTCCGCCCACATAGTAGGCGCGATCGTCGGCCGTGGCCGTGCCGGATTGATCCTTGCCGGCGATTACCGTCATCGGCCCGCCGGTTTGCGCGGAAAGAAGCCCGCTCAATTGCCATCCGCCCACGATGTACCGGACCGGCCGTGAGCTATGGGCCAAGGCTGGCAACTGCCAGACAAAAGAAGTAGTCAGGCGATGCTGATGGTCGAATTCCGACGGGCCGTAGTCGAACTGATGACGACCCGGCAGATACCAGGGAATGGGCGAGACAAAAGAGGAACCGCCGGCGGCGGCCACTCCTACCGTAGTCGGGCTGGTGGCAAAGGGTACATCATCCAGCGACTTGGACCATGTGTAGTTCGCCAGTACGGTGAAGCCGCTCGAAAACCGTTTCTGCGCGGTCAGCTGCAGCGAGTTGTAGTTGGAGTTGGCGTCCTGGGATGCCAGGGCGATGCTGCCGTACTGCGGGAACAGGCGGCGGCTGTTGGGGCTGGCCAGGCTGCCCGAATATACGGCGGGGGACAGTTCCTGCGTCTCGAGCAAATGACGTGCCTGGAGGCCCACATAGGCAAATCGCACCAGCCAGTCGCCTTTCAGTTGGCGCTCGATGGTGAGGTTAAAGTCCATGGACACCGGCGTCTTATACACCCCGCCATTGGCCGTGTCGTAGGTCATGACTTGTACCGGTGCGGGAAATGGTGTGTTGGACGGCGGCGGGTAAGGAGCAGGGAAAGGATTGACGATCCCAGCGTAGGGGTTGCTGAAGGTGCCCTTGGGGGCTGTCAGGTTCACCTGCGTGCTGAACGGTGTCACGTCCACAAATCGGTTGTTGTAAATTCCGTTTTGCAGGGCATCGTAGAACATGCCGAAACCGCCGCGCAGCGACGTTTTGCCATCGCCCGTCAGGTCGTAGGCAAAGCCTACCCGCGGGCTGAAGTTTTTGTAGTTCGCCAGCAGCCCGTATTGCGGAACGCCGGGGTCGCCGGGGAAGAGCAGTCCGGGAGGCGCATTCGGGTAGACTTTCGAAACCGTTCCGGCGGCATACGCGGCGGGGCTGAAGACTTCTACGCGCCCCTTGGTCTCCTTCCACGGGAAAAATGGGTCGAAGCGCAGGCCTAGGTTGACGGTGAGCCGGCGCGAGACATGCCAATCGTCCTGGGCGAACAGTCCGAAACTGTTGACGCGGTTGTCCTTGAATTCGCCATTGCCTTGCAGGAACGTGCGCATGTCGCCCAATAAAAAGCTGGCCATCGCATTCCCGTCGTAATCCGCGGTGAAGCCGAACTGGCCGGGTTCGTGGAACTGGTTCCGCAGGAGCACCCAAGCCCGCGTGACATCCGCGCCGAAAGTGAAGGAATGCGAGCCATGCACCCAACTCACGGTGTCGTTGAGACCATATTGATCGCGCGTGAACGTAGCCGGGTCGGTCATGGAAATGCTGAAGTAGCCTGCGACGCTCAGCGATTCGATGATCTTATCCCCGGGCGGCTGGTACAGCTTCACGCCGAGATCGCCCGCATCGATGCTGCCCGAGGCCGGGCCGCGGTTGGAAACCTCACGTGCGACACTAAGCCGCAGATCATTCAGAACGGTCGGGCTGAATGTGTGGGTTTCGCTCACCATGAAATTATGCGCATCGATGGTAGTGAACGCGGTGTTGTTGACCAGGTTGGTGAGGTCCAGGAAGGGCGCGTTGTCATAGCGGTCGAAGAAGTAGCGGCCGGTGATGCGGTCCTTCTCAGAAATCGAATGATCGACGCGGATCAGCGTCTCATCGAAATCGGTCTTGGTGGGCACGGCGTAGCTCACCAAACCGTTGCCCACACCTACGGGCAGATACTTGGTCAAAGCTTTCGCGGCCGGGTCAAACATGGATGTGGGGATCTGGTTATTGGCAAACGGCGCGTTCCCGTTGGTGGGATCGGTAATGACTACTTTCTTGCTTAGAGGATTGTTCGGATCGCTGGTGTTCAGAAGCGAAGAAAAGTCTCCGTTGAGATCGGCGGCGGTGGGAAAATAGGCGGTGTTTCCACCTAAGGCCGTATTGCGAATGCGCGTTCCCTGGTAGCCGATGAAGAAGAAGGTTTTGTCCTTCCCGTTATAGACGTGGGGGATAACGACCGGACCGCCCAAGGTGCCGCCGAACTGGTTGCGCTTGAGGGGGTCGGTGTGGGCGGCGAAATAGTCGCGGGCATTGAAGACCGAGTTGCGCACAAACTCGAACAGGTCGCCGTGGACCTGATTGTCACCGGACTTGGTGACGATGTTCACCACTCCGCCCGCGTTGCCGCCATAGCGCGCCGAGTAGTTGCTGGTCTGCACGCTGAATTCCTGAATCGCATCGGGGAAGGGAAACGGCTGGTTGACGTTGGTGTAGATATCGTTATTGTTGGCGCCATCCAGGCGGAAAGCGGCCTGGTTCTGACGCGACCCATTGGCGGAAATCGTCACCGCGACCGGGAAGGTTTTGCTGCTTCCCTCATCGGCGCTGGCGGGCGCCAACACGGTGCCGGCCGTTATGAGCGCCAGACTGGCGGCGTTGCGTCCGTTCAAGGGAAGTTCGATCACGCGGCGGCGGTCCACAACTTCGCTCAACGTCGCGGTGCTGGTGTCCACTTGCTGTACCGGCGCTTCTACCGTGAGCGCCTGCGTGGCTTCCTGCACCGAAACGGCGAAATTGACGGTCATCGACTGATCGGCCTCCAGGACAAGTCCCTTGCGCGCGGTGGGAGCGAATCCCGCGGCTTCGACCGCTACCGAATAACTGGATGGTCGCAGCGATGGAAAAACGAAATAGCCTTGCGCGTTGGTCGTGGATTCCCGGGTGAGCGAGGTTCCTTCATCGGTGATCCGAACCGTGGCGGCGGGAACCAGTGCTCCCGAAGGATCGGTCACGGTTCCAACAATCGTGCCGAGGCCTTGCGCGTACAAGCTGCCGGAAACGACCAAGGCGGTAATCACGGCTGCCGCAAAACGGCAGCGGAGACTGTCAATCCAAGTCAACGTAGACCTCCTGTTTTCACACCCCAGGTACGGTTTGTTCTTTCATAAATCTGCCGGTGGTTCCTCCACGATTCGCGGCGGAGCCGGCAGTTAAATCCCACCTGTTGCGATCTGTCTGGACTCTAATTCCGAGTGCGGCTCGTGTCAAGCCAAAAGAACTAACAGATCTGTTTAGCAAGATTAAATCGTCCACGGAACTTTGCTTTACAGCGTCTTCCTCTCAGCCTTCTCGAGATGCGTGTCGGGAATCGCGCGGCAGTGCCACGTGGCAAAGTCTTCGACCGCGTTCAGCATAAAGGAGGGTAAGTCCGCAGCATGCTGCCCGCGCACATTATCGAATTCGGCCTGCCGGACGCTGTTCAGCACAAAGGGCGGCCGGAAGTCTTGCTGGACGTACCCAATCTCGACATTGTGGAACTCGATCCCTGCGACATGCCGAATGAAAAAGCCGTATGCGGGCATTTCGCCGAACCGCCGCGGCTCCGGATATTCCGTTTCACTCTCGGGCGGATTGATGGCCGCCTGTTCCCGCGCCCCGCCACCCTGGTACAGAATTCGAATGTTATTCAGTTTCACGTCTTCGATGTCATGGCCGGGAACGCCGGTGATGAGGGAAGAGAAATGCCGGTCGGCATTGTATACCACCACGTCGCTGATGTTTACGCGGCGTATATGGCCGATCGGAGTTCCTTCCGGGGATCGCATCCGCCCGCCCAGGCGCAGGAAGATCGGCGAGTTAGTGACGTCGCGCATGGTGATATTCGAGATGGCGACATCTTCCAAATCTCCCCCATCCACCGTTTCGAGCGCCAGACCGCGGGAGAACTCAAAAACACAGTTCGAAATGGTGATGTTCTTGAAACCGCCGCTCGATTCCGTTCCCAGCTTGATCCGGCCGGTGGGGCCGCCTTTGTCGGGCGCCTGCGGCGCCGTGCGCCGGTACGTGCCGTCGAGCAGCGTCCCCATGTCATAACCGCTTACAAAGCAATTGGTGATGGTCACGTTGGTGGTATCGCGAAAGAAACCCAATCCGTAGGACGCCTTCAGCACGATGGCGTCATCCCAGGGCGAGTTCACGCTCACATTGGAGATCCGCACGTTGTGGCTGGCATCCACGTCGATGCCGTCGCGGTTGGTATCGATTTTGATGTTGTCGATGGTCAAATTGTCTACGCCGGTGGCCAGTATTGCGAAGTGGCCGCACAGCAGCATGGAGATGTCGCGGATGGTCACATTGCGGCTGAGCTTCAGGGAGATCGCTTTGTTGCCGATGCGCTGGTCCGCTTCGCGAGTCAGGGCCTTCCCGTTGATCAACCCCTGGCCGAGAATGGAGACGTTTTCCACGCCTTCGCCCCACATCAGGCTGTTGCGCCAGTGGCTGTGGCCGTAGTCCTGGAATTTGTCCCACTGGTTCGGTTCGGCCGCGTCATAGGCCTGGGGATCGGCGGATGCCTCGATGACCGCGCCGTGATCCAGATACAGGCCGACATTGCTCTTCAAGTGAATCGATCCCGAAACAAAGGTGCCCGCCGGAAAGTACACGGTGCCGCCGCCCGCCGCACTGGCAGCATCGATGGCCCGATTAATCGACGCCGTGTCGGCGGTCTTGCCTGAGCCCGTGGCGCCGTACGCCTTCACGTCGTATACGGGCGCTGCCGCATGAGACCACGCCACAAAGCAGAAAAACGGAATGGATAATCGGAGTTTCATAGCGATTCCTTCATGACGCTGGCTGCCAGCCGTCGCTACCCCTGAGGAAATTAGCTGCGGCATACGATGCGGCCCGCTCCGCGGTAAGTTGATGCGACCAGGAAACGCGGTGCTGCGGATCGGCCCCCGGACCTTGCGATTGATATTCGGCGTAAAAGGAGGTCTCGTGGTTGTGGTTATCATTCCATACACTCCACCCTTCCGGTCGTATGTGCGGCCCTAACCAGCAGTCCCGATACACCACGTGCGAAAACGCTCTCCAGGGCCGTCCGAGATACACGCCCGCGCCAGTATTTTCGCCCGTGAGCCGGCATGTGTCGAACACGAAGCCGCTGGTCTGCTCGGGATAGGTGCGCGATTGGGCAGTCAGATATCCGGGGCCCTTGCTGTGAATTTGGCACTGATGGAAGACGGCGGCGGCGTCACCAAAGATGAAGTCCACGTGGCCTTCGATATAGCACTGGTCAAAGTAGTGACGGCCAGCGGGACAGCTGGAGGCGTCCACGGCCGCCAGAGGTTGCGGCACAAAGTGACAGCCCGGACCGTTTACGTAAAGCGTGTCCTGCCAGCCCAGGAATCGGCAATTCCGGAACACGGCGCGGTCTGCTCCCACGAACAACGCCACCGCTTGCGACCCCGTGCCGTAGCTGTTTTCGAAGGTGAGATTCTCCGCCTGGAAATCGTCTGCGAACACGTAAGAGCTGGCCGAGTAGCGGGTCTCCGCGGTGGTGGCGGTGCTCAGGTTGTAGGTGAGCAGGGTGCTGCGCGCGTCCTGCCCGGCCAGGCGGACGAACGGTTTATCTCGCGGAATCGTGAGCCGCTCGACATACCGGCCCGGGCCGATCTCGATCAGGTAGGGAGTCGTGTTCCGGGGGGGAACGGCGTCGATCGCCTCCTGCACTGTACGGAAGCGTCCGCCTTTTTTCGAGACGCTCAGGCGCTTCGGACTGGCGTGGCTGATGGAGAGCGCGAACGCCGTCGCCAGCATGGTCCGGCGCGACACTGTGTCCCGCCACGCCATCACGCGTTTAAGAACAGCGGCCGGATATGCCGCTCCAAAAGATTCCCCGTCACATTCCGGGCAATCGGCGCTTCGCATGCTTCCAACATCCGCAGATACCGGTCGCCCATAGTGGCCGCGATCTTATAGCCTACGTGAAGAAGTTGGCGCAAATCCGAATTGAAGTGCGGATTCTTCTGGTCATGGCGCAAGGCGGAAGTGTACTGCTCGGCGGTCCATGACTGTACTTCCGCCGGAAGCGGCAGCTTTTCTTCCCTGATATCGATGACGGCCGCGTAGGGTACCGACAAAGCGGCACGGCACTCGTACGCTTTTCCGTACACCTCTTTCGCCAACTGGAGCCCTTCACCCCCGGCTTCCGCCAAACCGATCAACTCCTCCAGCCAGGTGGTGCCCGCGGTCTTGAGGTGTACGCCCATTCCGAAGCGTTCCAGCCCCCGGCGCATCGGCGCATAAATGGAGAACTTGTCGCTGCCCGAGTGGATACTCAGCTTCAGGTTGTCGGGCAGGCCGTACCGGACAATGGCGTGGCGAATCACCGCCAGGTCGGCGGCGAATTCGGTTTCAAAGACGGCGACGTCGCCCTGGTAGTCTACGCCCTTGTTAAACCGGCCCGTGAATTTAGGCGCGATGGTCTGGATCGGGATTTTCTGGTCGGCGATGGCCGTCAGAATCACCAGCAGCTCCACCGGTGTCTGCGGCGCATCCGTCTCGTCCATCGAGACCTCGGTCACAAAGGGAAATCCTTCACGGCGTTCGCGAATGTGGCGGTAGATACGGCCGGCCTCCTCTGCCGCGAAGAGGTATTTGGCGGCCACCCGGCACACCGTTTCCCGCGTGGTGAGGAACGGCTGCGGAATCCCGGGAATCTGTAATTGCCCTACCAGTTCGGGATGGCGAGAGACAAACGCTTCGATGCCGCCGCTTTGCTGTCCGATGGCGTCGGCCACATCCAAGGTAAAGAAATCGCTCACCGCCAAATGGCGATCCACGGTCTGCAGATTGATGTGGTCGGCATCTACGTAGTAAGGCGCAGTCCATCTCAATTCGTGGACCGCCCGATCGGCGGCGGCCCGCACACTGGCCGGCTCGGAGCCGACCACGTTGTGCTCTCGATTGGATTTGTTCCAAACCGGAATTACGGTGACGCCCAGGCGGGCGGCCTCGCGGCAGGCCTCAAGCTGTGCCTTGGCCTGGTGCGCGAAGCGGTCGCCCACCCCTAGCGAATACTTGCCGAGTTGCAGGTCCACGGTTGTTTCTCAGTTGCACTATAACTCCAGGCGCTCAGGATCAGACCTCCAAATATGGAAAGGGATCATTTAACATGACTAAAAGGTTAAGCGCCGCATGGACTTCCGCCAACTCGAAGTTTTTCTGGCCGTGATGGAGCATTCCAGCGTAACCCGCACCGCCGAAAAGCTGTTTCTGTCGCCGGGGGCGGTTAGCCTGCAGTTGCACAACCTGGCGGCGGAACTGCGCACCGAGCTGTTTGTCCATGTGGGCCGCCGCATTGTGCCCACCCAGCAGGCGTTCCGGCTGGCCGAACACGCCCGGTTAGTCATGACGAAAATCCGCGACATTCAGCAGGATTTCGCCAACATTCCCGCAGAGGACGCGCGGCCATTTCATTTCGCCACCGGCGCTACTACGTTGATACACCGCCTGGGTCCGCCGCTTCGTGCATTGCGAAAGAAATTCCCGTTGGCCGATTTCCACGTAACGGTGGCGGCGACAGAAGCTATTGTCGCGGGATTACTGGACGGCCGCTACGATCTGGGCCTGATCTCGCTGCCGTGGCCGCAACAGGAACTTACCATCTTGCCTCTGTTCGAAGAGGAGTTGCTGGTGGTGCGCCCTTCGCGGCGGCCCACGGCCGGTGGCGCCGTGCTCCCCATTCAGGCGGCTGAACTCGCCAAGGCGCCGCTGCTGTTGTACCCCAAGACCAGCAATATGCGCTCGATGATCGACCGCTTTCTGGGCGAGCTTGGAATCCATCCGCGGGTGGTGATGGAAGCGGATGATACGGAGGCGATCAAGCGAATGGTAGAGGCCGGGTTCGGATATTCCATCCTGCCGCAGTTCGCGCTGCGGGGGCGCGGCAACCATTTCCAGTTGTTACGCGTGGCCGGCCACCGCCTGGCCCGGCAGCAGGCGCTGGCGATGCACAAGACCGAATACCCACGCGCGTTAACGACCGCTACCGCTGAGTTTTTGCAGTCGTCGTTTGGCAGGAGAGCGGACTAAAGTCCGCCGCAGGCTAAAGCCCGCCCCACACGACTTGGCTCTACCGGCTGGTGGCGCAGAAATTCTCGAAATTGCCCCGGAACAAGCGCGTCACGTCGCGCCGGATATCGCCCCGAGTGACCGGCCGGCCGTCCTGAGCCAACAGCCCGTATGCGTTGGCGAGGATGGGCTTCAACGTGCGCCGGGTGTTGCGCCATTTGTAAATCACCTGCTCCAACACGCGCGCGTCGGAGTGTTGCGGGATGAAGCTGGTGCCCAGCATTTCCAGCCGTTCGCGCGTCATCTCTTCCACAATCGAAGGATTGTTGAGGAACCACCAGCAGCCGAATGGCATCAGGTTGCTGAATTTGCGCGCGTACACGCAGAGCTCGTGCTGATTCTCGCGGCTGAGTACGCTCGTCAGGAAACGATTGTCAGGGAACTTCGAGCACAGATGCTCCAGCGAGCGCAGGTCCGAACGCCCCACTCCATCGCCCGCCAGCCGCAGTTCCGGGTTCACCTGGTAGCGCAAGCCGATCATGAGGGACAGCGGAATGCCAAACTCGCGGCAGGCGGGCAGCACTGCCTCGGTCAGGAATCTTCCGCGGATGCCGTCATCCGGGTAAGTAAAGGTGTCCGGCAACGATACCGCCATATAAACCGGATGCATGCGGGCGCACCAGGCTGCCAGGAAACGGCGCACTTCAGAAGCCGAACGAGAGGTGCCACCGGCATCCACCGCGTAGCCCTGGGCGGCTAGAACCTGCCAATGATCGGCCCATTTGTTGAGGATGCGGTCCAGCCGCAGGACGGGATGAAACTGCCGATCGGCTTCCGCGCCGTGCTCCCATAACGGCGCTTCCTGGGGATCGAGCGGATCGTTCGTCATGACCGCCTCGCTGATTCCCGCCAGTTCGAACGTGCGCCGTATGTGCGCGCGCGGCTCCTGAGCGGCGAAGAATGCGCGCGCTTCATTGAGATCGCCGGGCCCCGTCGGCAGCCCGAAGGCCTGGAGCACCGCCACCACTCCGCGCGTCGCTTCCGAAACAGGTGCGTTTTCCATGAACAGCGCGCGCCAGATTGTGTCGGCCTTGTCTCGTTTGGACAGCTGCCAGTACTGTTCGGGAGTAATCGTGCTGGAACGGAACAACTCCGCTTCCAGGTAGTGATAGGTAATCAGTTCGTCAATGCCCCACAGTCCCAGCTTTCCGAGCGAAGGCATGAAAAGGTGCGTATGAACATCGATAAATGGCGTCGCGGCAAGTTCTTCCTCCACGGCGGAGGGGAATTGACCGGGGTCAAGCCTGGCAAATAACCCGTCGGTGCTTGTCGATTCCGAAACTGCTGTCTGTGCCGGCATCTCAGTTCGACGGTAAGAAGGAATAGGCCCTTGTGTCAAACGAGAAATCCTGAACGGTGGCTTGAGAGGAAATGAACGGTTGCGGCTGTTGAGCCGGATTGAACGCATTCTTTAGCGAGACGCATTTGACACCGGGAGAGCAGCCACTTATATTCGGGTTGGCATATCCTTTATGTACAATACTCGACGCGATTTCTTGAAGACTGCAGCGGGCGCCGCGGCTCTGGGTTACCCACGGCACATGCATCCGGCTCCGGCCGCGCCGGGTTGGGACCAGGTTGCCGCCATTTTGGCCCGCATCAAGGCCCCGGAGTTTCCCAAACGGGATTTCGACATTCAGGAATATGGCGCGGTAGCCGGTGGAGCCAAGGACTCGACCACAGCGATTACCCAGGCCATTGTGGCCTGCTATCGTGCAGGCGGCGGCCGTGTAGTAGTGCCGCCCGGCGTGTTTCTTACTGGCGCCGTCCGCCTGTTAAGCAACGTCAATCTACACATTTCCGAAGGGGCTACGTTGCGTTTTGACCGCGATCCCCGGCGGTATCTGCCGCTCGTGGTAACCCGTTGGGAGGGCATGGAATGCATGAACTACTCGGCGTTCGTGTACTCCTACGGGCAGGACAACATCGCCATCACCGGCACGGGCACGCTCGATGGCCAGTGCGATTGCGAGCATTGGTGGCCTTGGAAAGGACGCACGAATTGCGGGTGGACCAAGGGCCAGCCCTCCCAGCAGGCTGCACGCGAAGCGTTGTACGAGATGGCGGCCCGCGACGTTCCGGTTGCGGAACGCAAGTTCGGCGAGGGTAGCTACCTGCGCCCCAGCTTCATCCAGCCCGTGCGCGGCAGGAACATCCTCATTGAAGGCGTCAACATTATTAACTCGCCAATGTTCGAGCTGAATCCGCTGTATTGCACCAACGTGACGGTGCGCGGCGTCAAGATTGCGAGTCATGGGCCGAACAACGACGGCTGCGATCCCGATTCCTGCACAGACGTGCTGATCGAGGACTGCGTGTTTGACACAGGCGATGACTGTATTGCTATCAAGTCCGGGCGCAACCGCGATGGCCGGCGCGTGGCTATGCCCACGGAGAACGTGGTGATCCGCAATTGCCGCATGAAGGACGGTCACGGCGGAGTGACCATCGGCAGCGAAATGTCCGGCGGCGTGCGCAATGTGTTTGCCGAAAACTGCATGATGGATAGCCCCAACCTGGACCAGGCGCTTCGCTTCAAGACCAACGCCTTGCGCGGGGGCACGATTGAGAACGTCTTTATCCGCAATATCACCATCGGGGAGATAGCCGATTCCGTCCTGCAGATCGACTTCTACTACGAGGAAGGCCCCAATGGGCCGGAGCGGCCGGTGGTGCGGAACATCGATATCCGCAATGTGACCTGCAAGAAAGCGAAATATGCGTTGAATCTTCGCGGGTTTCCCAATGCGCCGGTACGCAACGTGCGCCTCGCGAACTGCACCTTTGAGCATGTGGCCAAGCCCAATGTAGTGGAGAACGTGGAAGGGCTCGCTCTGGCGGAAGTTACCATGAATGGTAAGAGGATGGATGCTTAGGTCCCTGGACTTGACCGGCCGCGTTGCCGTGGTCATTGGAGGAACGTCGGGGCTGGGGCGTGCCATCGCGCTCGGCCTCGCTGAAGCGGGCGCCGACGTGGTGCCCACCGGACGCCGCGCGGAGCTGGCGCGGACCGCCTGCGAGCAGGTCGAGCGCCTCGGGCGACGCAGTTTACCCACCACCGTGGATGTGCTCGATCGTAACTCCGTGGATGCGTTACGGGATCGGGTTCTGGAAGAGTTCGCGCGAGTGGACGTGTTGGTCTACGCTGCCGGGACAGTTGCCCGCAAGCCGACGCTGGACGTGAGTGAAGTGGAATGGCAAACCACTGTCGACGTGAATGTGACTGGGGCGTTGCGCGCCTGCCAGTCGTTTTATGGAGCGCTGTCGGTATCCCGCCGCGGCCGCGTGATTCACATTGCGTCACTCAATTCGTTCGTGAGCCTGAAAGAAGTGGCGGCGTATGCGGCCACGAAATCAGCGCTGTTGTCGTTGACCCGCAGCCTGGCAGTGGAGTGGGCTACTTCCGGCGTGAATGTGAACGCCATCGCCCCGGGAGTGTTTCGCACCGACCTGAACCGCAAGTTGCTGGACGAGACCGATCGCGGCCGCGAGTTGCTGATGCGCACGCCGATGCAACGTTTCGGTTGTGCCGAAGAACTGATTGGCGCCGCCGTTCTGTTAGCATCGGATGCGTCGAGCTATATTACGGGCCAATGCCTGATTGTGGATGGCGGATTCCTGGCATCGGGAGTGAATAGTTGAAACCGCTCCGTGAGGGACGGGACGGAACCTTATGAGCATCTTCTTCGAGGGCGATCTGAGCGATCTGCGCGCGTCCCTCTTCCGCGCTCTCGACTCCCTGGGTCCACGCCGCAAAGTTCTTGTTATTCCCCCGGATTTCACCCGCTACCACTCCTGCGCCGGGGAGTTGACGGTCTACGCCCGCGAGTATTACGGCGACCACCTCACGCACGTCTTGCCGGCTCTCGGGACGCACACCCCCATGACCGATGGACAAATCCATTACATGTTCCCCGGCGTTCCCCGCGAGATCTTCCACGATCATGACTGGCGCCGCGGACTGGCCTCGCTCGGCGAAGTCCCCGCCGCATTTATCAGCGAGCAGTCCGAGGGTGAGTTAGATTTCTCCTGGCCGGTACAGATAAACCACCTGCTGATGGAAGGCGGCTTCGACCTGATTCTCTCCATTGGCCAGGTGGTCCCGCACGAAGTGGCGGGCATGGCGGGCCACAACAAGAATCTGCTGATCGGTACGGGCGGCGCGGAGAACATCCACAAGAGCCACTACCTGGGCGCGGTCTACGGCATGGAACGGATCATGGGCCATGCGGACAACCCGGTCCGCCGCGTGCTCAACTACGCCGCCGAGCGGTACCTCGCGCAGCTGCCCATCGTGCACGTGCTTACCGTGATCGGCTCCGGCGGCGGGCTCTTTGTAGGCGACGACCTCGAGTGCTTTCAAAAAGCCGCCCACTTGAGCCTGCGGTTGAACTTCACTCTGCTCGAACGGCCTCTACAAAAGGTAGTTGTCTATCTGTCTCCCGACGAGTTTCAAAGCACCTGGCTGGGGAACAAGGCCATCTACCGAACCCGCATGGCTATTGCCGATGCGGGCGAACTAATTGTTCTGGCGCCCAGCGTCCGGCACTTCGGGGAAGACCCGTCGATTGATGCCCTCATCCGAAAATACGGATATGTGGGGACACCGGCGATCCGCCAGGCAGTACGGCAGAACCCCGATCTGGCCGCCAGCCTGAGCGCCGCCGCGCACTTGATTCACGGTTCGTCGGAAGGCCGCTTCACCATCACTTACTGTCCCGGTGGTTTGAGTCAGGCTGAGATCGAAGCCGCCGGTTTCCGCTACCAGCCCCTCGATGCGATGCTGAAGCGATACGATCCCTCGAAGCTGGCTGACGGACACAACGTTGTCGACGGCGAAGAAATCTTCTTCATTTCCAACCCTGCCCTGGGCTTGTGGGCCCACCGCGACCGCTTTTCGCTGTCCCAGGAGGACTCCCGCGCATGCGGACTAGCCCGCCTATCTTGAAGACCACCGGGCCGGCCGCCGCTTCCTCGGCCATTGGCACGTACCGCTGGCGTATCTGCGCGCTCCTGTTCTTTGTTACCACTCTGAATTACATGGACCGGCAGGTGCTCGGCGTGCTGGCGCCGGACTTGCAGCGGGTCATAGGGTGGAACGAAATCCAATACGGCAACATCGTTACGGTGTTCCAGGGCGCTTATGCCGTGGGCCTGCTGCTGGCAGGCCGTTTTATCGATGGCGTGGGCACGCGAACGGGATACGCGATCGCAATTGCCCTCTGGAGCTTCGCGACCATAGGTCACTCGCTGGCTCGGACGGTGCTGGCCTTCGCCGCCGCGCGGTTCCTGCTGGGATTGAGCGAGGCGGCCAACTTTCCCGCCGCCATCAAAACCGTGGCCGAATGGTTTCCCAGGAAAGAGCGCGCCCTAGCCACCGGCATCTTCAACTCCGGTGCTAATATCGGCGCTGTCGTGGCTCCCGCGGCGGCTCCCTGGATCGCGCTGCATTGGGGCTGGCAGTGGGCCTTCGTCTGTATGGGTGCGCTCAGCGCTTTTTGGGTGCTTCCCTGGATGGCTATCTATCGCCGCCCCGAGGCTCATCCGAAGCTCACTACTTCCGAGCTGCGCTACATCCAGAGCGATCCTGCCGAACCCGCGGCAGCGGTGCCTTGGAGAAAACTGCTTCCGCACCGCCAGACTTGGGCTTTCATCATCGGCCGATTCCTCACTGACCCGATCTGGTGGTTTTTCCTTTTCTGGCTGCCAAAGTTCTTCCACTCGCAATATGGGCTGGAACTGGGGGACCTCGGCTGGCCCCTGGTGGTGGTCTACACCATGTCTATGGCGGGGAGCATCGGCGGCGGCTGGCTGTCGGCCCAATTCCTCAAGCGCGGCTGGAGCCTGAACGCCGCACGCAAAACGGCCATGTTGGTTTGCGCGGTGGCAGTTGTCCCCATCATCGTGGGCGCAACAGCGGGAAAACTATGGATAGCCGTCGCGCTGGTGGGTTTGGCCACGGCGGCGCACCAGGGCTGGTCAGCCAACCTATACACCATGGCTTCCGACACGTTTCCCAAACGGGCCGTGGCTTCCGTAGTTGGTATTGCCGGATTCGGTGGGGCCGTCGGCGGCATGTTGATCGCCACCTTTACCGGCTTCGTTCTGCAGATCACGGGAAGCTACCTTCCCATGTTTGTGATCGCTGGTTCCGCTTACCTGGTAGCGCTCGCGATTATACAGCTCTTGGTGCCGAGGCTCGAGCCGGCGCAATTATGAGTGACCTGAACATTCCCCAAAAGGGCGCGCTGGACTTCCTAGCCTTAGGCGCCCTGGTGCACCGGTTGGACCCCGGGATCGTCCCATTCCGTAAAGCCACCGAGTGCCAGATCCACGTGAGCGGCGGCGAGTTCAACTGCGCAGCCAACCTGGCGGATTGCTTCGGCCTGGAGACGGCCATCGCCACCGCCATGGTGAATTACCCCATCGGCGATCTGATAGCCGAACAAGTGCGTGCCATGGGCGTGAAGCCGTTCTTTAAGGAGTTCGCGCACAATGGCGTGACCGGCCCGAATATGGCCACGGTGTACAGCGACCGCGGCTATGGCGTCCGGCCCCCAGTGGTTTTCTACAATCGGGCCAACGAAGCTGGCGCCCATTTGAAGCCGGGCGATTTCGATTGGAAGAAGATTTTCGGCGGCGGCGTGCGCTGGTTCCACACCGGCGGGATTTTCGCAGCGCTTTCCGCGACTACCGGCGAGCTGATCCTAGAGGCCATGGAAGCCGCGCGCGCGGCCGGTGCGGTGGTCTCGTTCGATTTGAATTATCGCGAGAAACTGTGGAACGTGTGGGGCGGCAAAGCACGTGCGGTCGAAGTGATGAACCGCATCGTGGAGCGCGTGGACGTGCTGGTGGGCAATGAGGAGGACCTACAGACAGGGCTGGGTATCCACGGTCCGGAGCCATCGGCCGGCGCGGAACTGGACTCTGCGCACTTCCTGGCCATGATCGATTGCGTGGTGGCGCGCCACCGCCAGCTAAAGGTGATCGCCACAACTCTGCGTAAAGTACACTCCAGCAACCGGCACGATTGGAGTGCCGTGGCGTGGGTAAACGGCCGCAGCTACACGGCGCCCACCTTGGAGTTGGATGTGCTCGACCGGGTCGGCGGCGGCGACGGATTCTCGTCCGGTTTCTTTTATGGACTACTTACCGGCGAAGCCCCGGAGCAGGCTCTGCGGTTCGGCTGGGCTCACGGCGCGCTTCTGACCACGTATCCGGGGGACACCACCATGGCTACCGTGGCTCAAGTACGAGCCTTGGCCGGCGGGGGTTCCGCGCGGATTCAGCGGTAGGTTCCCGCTCACACCGCGGTTCCAAACAATTCCCCGACGCCTGCGGTCGCCGCCATGGCTAGTGCGCCCCAGAACGTGACACGTATGGCGCCCGTCGCGACGGCCGCGCCGCCGATGCGCGCCGCCATTCCGCCCAGAAGAGCCAGGAGCACGAGGGAAGCGCCGGAGACAATCGGGATGAGGGCCGCCTCTGGAGCTATCGCCGTGACCAGGACAGGCATGGCTGCTCCTGCCGCGAAGCTGCCGGCCGAGGTCAGTGCAGCTTGAATCGGACGCGCCCGAAGAGGTTCGGAGATGCCGAGTTCATCACGCGCATGCGCGCCGAGCGCGTCATGGGCCATTAGTTGTTCGGCTACCCGTTTGGCGAGCGATGGTTCCAGCCCACGAGCTACGTAAATCGCTGCCAGTTCCTTGTGCTCGCCCTTGCGGTCCGTTTGCAGTTCGGCTCGCTCCTGCCGGAGCTCAGCCTTTTCGGTATCTGCTTGTGAGTGCACAGACACGTACTCGCCCACGGCCATGGACATAGCCCCGGCTACCACGCCGGCGACCCCCGCCACCAAAATATTGGTATGCGCCGCATGCGCAGCTGCGACCCCGACCACCAGACTGGCTGTGGAAAGAATGCCGTCGTTTGCGCCTAACACCGCAGCTCGTAGCCAGCCGATGCGTTTGATACGATGCGCTTTCTTCTTTCGTGTAGCCATTGATTAGTGTTGCTGTTCCGAGTCGTGTTTCGGCCATACGGGACTTGCTAACTCGATTCGCCAAATGGGGCCGCCATCGTAGAATGGGCCTTCCGATTTGAGGAAGCCAGGAGCCTTCCCGCCAACCATCCAGACATGGGTGTCCGGCGGTTGTTTCCCTACGATCGGCGCGACTACGCCGCTGATACCGCCAATCTCGACTTTGACGTTGTACCGCGTCGCTTTGTGGGCGGCGATGCCGATCGAGAACGAATCCTCGCCTGTGGGCGCGATCTCGAGTTTCACCACACGTGGCTTGGGTGTGGCCACCACCATCGATAGAGTCGTCTTCGGCGAGTTGGAATCAATGTCACTCAACAGCGTAGGTACTAAACCATTCGCGACATCGGCGGAAAGCTTGAGGTGGTCGGTGATGGACTTCTCCTTACCGTCATCTTCCGTGTAGTGAACCGTGACCTCTCCTGTGGAGGCGTTTAGAAACATATCCGTTGCGCGTTTAAATGCGGGGCCTTTCTGCACTAAATGATAGGTGAGGAGTTGGAAAACCCGCCGCTGCGAAAAGACAGTGGTTTCCTCCTGGATTGAACCGTCTTTGAAGTGAAACACGAGTTCATTGGTGACGCGGTTGCCACTTACCAGTTGGGTTGAATCGCCCGAAGCGAGAATATGGTCGTCCAGGTCGCGCAACACGAGAAAGCCATGGATACGGCCCTCAGCATGACGCATGGGCACCGGGTCCGCAATCAAGAGGCTCGATAGAAGCAGCGTGGCGTAAGCCAAGAAAAGGTTCATAGTCCCTCTTCATTATTGGCACGCCAAATGCCAATTGGGGGCCGCGGCTCCGGCTTAGTTATCCCCAGGTCGCGAACATCGCGACGCTTGCCCCGGTCATCACGACTACCGTAATCCATCCCAGCACTTTGAGCCACGGAGGGTTGAATCTAGATCCCATGATCTGGCGGCTACTGGTGAGAAGAAGCACGATGACGATAAGTGGTGGCGCGAGGACCCCGTTCAAGACCGCTGACCAGAACATCATGGCCACCGCGTTAATACCTGCGTACTCCATGGCGATCCCCAGCAGTAGGCCCACTGCAATGACCCCGTAGAATCCGCGAGCAGCCTTAGGCCGAAAGGTCAGCGAACCGCGCCAGTGTAACGCCTCGGAAACGGCGTATGCGCTAGACCCGGCCAGCACCGGCACTCCGAGCATGCCTGAGCCGATCAAGCCCAGGCTGAACAACCAATACGCCCCGTCCCCAGCCAGGGGCCGCAATGCTTCTGCCGCATCCTGCGCCGTCGAAATGACGGTCTTTCCGTGGGCATGGAGGGTTGCCGCGGTTGTCAGGATGATGAAGTACATAATCAGATTGGAAAACAACATGCCCGCGACTGTGTCATCCCGGGACTTTCGCAGCTTAGCGGTGGTGGTTCCTTTACGTGCTGCGATCGTTGACTTTCCGTCTTCCCGATCCTCTTCCACTCCCTGCGAGGCCTGCCAGAAAAACAGGTAGGGTGAAATCGTGGTGCCGAAGATTCCGACCAGTGTGGCCCAATACCGCCCTGACCATTCCACATGCGGAATGAACGTGGAGCGGATTACCGCAGACCAGTCGGGGCGAGCGAAAAACGCGGCCAGGACATAGGCAAAGAGGACGAGCGTAAGCCATTTGAAGAGGCGAGCGAAGGTGTAGTAGGAGGACCAGATCAGGAAGGATGCGATCACCAGGGCATACACCGGTGTCCAATAGCGGCTCTCAACCCCGGTCACCATCTCCGCCACTTTCGCCATACCGCCGAGATCGGCGCCGATATTGACAGTGTTGGCCGTGACCAGCAGAGCACAGGCGCCCCAAAGGACCCACCGTGGATAGCGCTGCCGAATCACGCCGGCCAGGCCCTGGCCCGTCACCATGCCCAGGCGGGCGCACATCATCTGAACCGCGGTCATTAGCGGAAATGAGAATAAGGCCGTCCAAAGTGGCGCGTACCCAAAGGCCGCGCCCGTTACGGAGTAGGTAGAGATTCCGGAGGGGTCGTCGTCCGCGGCGCCCGTTATCAGGCCCGGTCCCAGGCCTCCAAAGAAACGTCGGAACCGGAGCGGTAGTGTAAGCCGTTTTCGTGGCTTAGATATCGGACCTTTGCTGGGGACGGTCGTCTGATGATTGGGCATGCGAGTCTTATCTGGCTGCGGGGGGTTCTAGCTCGGTGGGAAGCCCGGCAAGGTGGCGGTAAAAGGCCACCGCGCGATTAATCGCGGATGCCTGCTTGCCGGTAGTCAGGCTGCTTGCGTTCTTGCCGGTCCGGACCACGCCGTAATAGCGCCAGACATCCTCTGAGTCGCGATCCAGGAAATAGATGGTCTGCAACTCGCCCGGGGGGAAGAGCGGGAGCAGAAGAAATCGCATCGTGTTGACGTTTTCCATGTCAACGACGATCCGGTTCTCAGAAGCCTCGTCGATGCGCATCCGGTATATGCCCTTGCCAGACAGATTGTCCGTTTGCTCGAAATACAGAACTGCCCCTTTTTTCATTTCATCCGGCAAGAAATCCTGCCGTTGATGATTTCCTTGCGCCCCCTTCAAGGCGTGAGCATCGACGATCAGCGTCTGCCATCCCTGATGGGTCGTGGACCAATAGCGCACGCCCGTTAGCTGAGAGATTGCTCCGATCCGGCGCAACAAGTCTTCGGCTTTGGAGGGGCCGCGAAAGCGGCCGACCGTAGTCACGAGCGTCGAAAAGCCGGTGCCCGCCCAACCCGTGCATGCTGGTGGTTTCCAGTCCGTTCCCGCGCTGTTCCCGTTCCAGAACCTTACCGTGGGCCCATTCGAAAGGTCGGGGTAAGCGGGGACGGCTTCCTGTTCGCATGGCAGTTGCGGTTGCGATTGCGCCCGGGCAATTAGGTGGCAGAGAAGAATCACCGGCAAGGCAAGCCGGCTCGCGTTCATGATTCTCGTGTTACACCACCCATGGTTATGCTCCTATAGGCACGTGAATAGCCGCCGTTGTCGCGAATCGTACCGGAGATCACTCAGCCCGCTACGGCTGGCCGGCGTCCTGGCAGATGTACTCGAACATTTCGCCACCGGGAATCCAGGTCGAGGCCGTTTTCTCGGTGATGGTCCAACGCATCGACCACGGTTTCGTGTAGGCGCCCGGATCGTCGATGGTTGCTTCGTAGGCGAGTGTCTTCAGGTTGGGCCGGGAGATTCGTTCGGTGAGGTGCATCTGGGTGGTGTTCGGGTACGATCCCGCCAGCCACTGTTTCTCGTTGAAACCTACCGTGTCGATTACCAGCGTGTCTCCATCCCAACGTCCGATGGAATGACCCAGAAATGTCGGCCGCAGATCGTCACCGGTCGGGTGAGAGCGTTCGTCCATATAGATGACGCGCCACGAATGCGGCCCCGCCATGTTGAGAAGGAAAATCCTCTTGAGTTCCGGCACCTCCACGATCTCAAAGCCCGGCGCATTGAAGAACGACGGTCCGCCGGCCGGCTTGCAGGCTACCAGCGGAGGATATAAGTCGGCGCGCGAGGTTCGATATTGGTAGAGCGCGTTGGCCCAAGGTTGGAAGGGCACATCGGCCGGGCGTGGCATACCGCCGAGTCCAGGCCGCACTTCCCAATAGCCTTTCTTGTCCGGCGTCGATCCCAGGTTCACGTGCCCATCCGGCCAGCGGGGGGTGGGCTCCTGAGCGGAGCAACACACCGCCAGTACAGCCAACCCAATCGTTACTCGCAGCGGCACGGGTCGACTACCTCATCACCAGTTTCTGGCCGCTAGCCAGGGTCATCGACGTGGTTTGCATCGATCCCGCCGCATTGGCGCCATCTTTAGCCATGGCCGCGTTCTGAACCGTAACCTTATCGCCAATTTTGACGGTGTCCCGTTTCCAGCCGCCGCGGACCAGAGCATAGGGCGGGCCCATTTCGATTTTGAAACTGGCCACCGCGCCGTTTTCGCCCGTCGCGTCGATGTAGATGAAGGCGTGCGGGTTGATCCAGTCCAGCTTCGTAACGATCCCGGTGATCGTCGCCGGTTTGTTGGAATCGTACTCCGCATCAAAAGAGTGGTGCGCGATGGCCGGCATCACCGCCAAAAGCATCAAAAAAACAAATGTTAGTCTCATGGTCACGTCTTCCTTGAACAGTCCTGACCGCTCCCTCACGGTCGCGGTTCCTTGCCACGCTCTAGTACTGCGAGCGCGTAAAATAGTGCTGGGTTGTGTGGGGCGGGCTTCAGCCTGCGGCGGACTTTAGCCCGCCATCCGAACCAGCGGGACTGAAGTCCCGCCGCAGGCTAAAGCCCGCCCCACAAAAACCCTTTCACCCGGTCGCCTACCAGGCCCTTACCGGACAAATGTCGATTCCGCATTGTCCTCACAGAAATATTCCTCGATATCTTTGTCCGGAACCCATTGGATAGTCCAGCCGCCGGTCCACGGCCTCGTGTACGTGCGCGGATCGTCCACGGTGACTGCGTATTTCAATGTGTTCAGATCCGGCCGCGAAAAGCGCTCTGTTAAATGAAGAGCCTCGGTGTGCGGAAGCCCCCCGCTGGTCATCCAAAACCTTTCGTTGAAACCGGTCGACTCGACCACCAGCGAATCCTTTTCCCAGTGGCCGACGGAAGTGCCGTAATAGCCGAGAACCGCCTCTGCGCCTTGGCCCGCGGGACGGCTGTCGGTGTAGATGACGCGCCAGTTGCGATCCCCACCGCCCAGCAGGACGAGAATGCGGCCCAGGTCGCGCTGCTCCACGAATTGAAAACCGTAAGGCGTGTGAAACTGACGCGGGCCGCCGGGCGGAAGGCAGCGCCCTACCGGATCGTCTCGCAAAAGGTTGCGTTGCCGGTACTCGTACACCGCTTTCGCCCAGGGCTGAAACGGCGCCACGCGATCGGCGTCCGCCAGGTTGAGCAGCAGGCCGTCGTCGTTCATGGGGACCTTCGCCGCGGTGTTCTCCACCAGGGCTTTCACGCTGGCGGCGCCCCAATAACCCTTCTTGCCCGGAGGCGGCCCGAGTCGGATTTGACCATCGGGCCAGCGCGGAGCCGGCGCCGTGGGAATGGCCGCTCGCGGTTTGCCGGACGCTACAAACAATCGCTTGCCCGTCTTGGAGAAGACGACCGACTTGGCGAATGCCTGTCTGCCCTCGCCCCTTTCGGGAACGCCTTCCACCGTGACGATGTCGCCGATGTGTAAAGAGCTGGCTTTCCAGCCGGCGCTTTCCAGATCGAGCGGGTTCCCGATTTCCACGGCCCAGTTCAGTACCTCACCCGCAGTGTCGCGCACATCGATGAAGAGAAACGCCCGCGGGTTCACCCAATCGATTCTGGCGACGGCGCCTTGCAGAGTCACCTGTCGATCGCCATCGTACGTAGTCGAAAATGCGCGTTGCGCCCAGGACGGTGTCACCGCAACCAGAACCGCCGCCAGCACTCCCCATCCGCCGTGTCTCATCTTAGTCCCGAGTGATTCGAAAATCGCCCTTGGCCGCACCCTGACGCCACGTGCCCGCGATCTTCCGATGGTATGAGCCGATGTCTTCCACTTTGCCCTCGGCCGCGATGTGAACCGCATTTCCGGCCTGATCCTTGGTATCCGCTTCGATGTGCACCGTCCACGTGGCCCAGTCTACATACACATTGGCAATCGGAACGGCGTTCGGCCCCGGATTGAGAGTGCCCGTGACATTTTTGCCGTCCCAGTTCAGGACGAAGGTCACGTGAGTGCGCTGAGTCGCGGTGGGACCCCAGTCACCGGCCCAGGTTCCCGTCAGTGGATGGCCCTCCTGGGCCAGTGCCGGGACCGCGGCGCTCACCCACACCAGCAGGCAGATCCAACCAAAGCAATATCTCCGCATGGACGTATATCAGGTATAACGCTGGCAGCCCCCGGAAAGCAATGACCCACCCGGAAGCCCATCGGAAGAAGTGATATAATTCGGCCCAGTTCGATCGCCCCGCCAGCCTCGAAGGAGCGTGTTAGCATGTCCGTCTCGCAAAGCCAGAACCGAACATCACGCCGGCGTTTGGTGGCGTGGTTGTTGCCCATTCTGGCCTGCCTCGCCCTGTGGGCAGCCATGCCGCAGGCCGGGGCGCAACGCTCTCCCATTCCGCCGGTGAGGCTATATATTTTCGACTGCGGCCATCTGAAGAGCGGCAACCCGGAGCCATTGGTCAAGCAGGGAATCACCACCACCGACATGTCGGTAGCCGCCTATCTCATCGTGCACCCACGGGGGACTCTCCTCTGGGACTCGGGCGTGATCCCCGACGATCTCATCAAGCCGGCCGGCACCACCGAAGCGCGGGCGACGGTTCATACCACGCTGAAAGGCCAATTGGCGGAAATCGGCTACAAGCCATCTGACATCACGTACCTGGCTCTCTCGCACAACCACTACGATCACTCTGCCAACGCCAACGACTATGCGGGCTCGACGTGGCTGGTGCAGAAGCCGGAGCGGGACTTCATGTTTCCCGACACGCCTCCCGCCAACCCGCCCAACGGGGCCGCCCGGTATAGCGGGCTGAAGTACGCGAAAACTATTCTTCTGGACGGGGATTACGACGTGTTCGGCGACGGCTCGGTGGTCATCATCGCCACACCGGGACATACGCCCGGTCACCAGTCATTGTTCGTAAAGCTGGCGCAGGCCGGGCCGGTTGTGCTGAGCGGCGATCTGTACCACTACCCGTCAGAACGAACCATCAAGGGTTTCACGCCATTCGGGAATTTAGGAAATGCGGACAAGGAAGCTGCCTCGAAGGCCAAGGTTGAGAGTCTTCTGATAGAGAAGGGGGCAACGCTATGGATACAGCACGACATACTGCAATACGCCGGGTTGAAGAAGTCGCCGGCTTATTATGACTAGCGCTTTGTGGGCCGCCCTGGATGGGCAATTCGCCCGTTTTCTTGACGGAAACAAAGAGCTTAGATGCTGTTTTATGGGCGTTTTGCCCATAATGGCATTCTTGCTGCCGGCGACCATCTTCCTGCCGGTCGCTCATGGCCAGCCCGCGGCGAACCAGTTGACGCAGATTCGCCATGCCTACGGACAGGGGGTCGCGCCTGTGTATGAAGGCTACGACGCCAATCCCGACGGCACTTTCAATATGTGGTTCGGATACATGAACCGCAATTACGAGGAAGATCTGGATGTTCCGGCCGGACCCGACAATCGCTTCGAGCCCGGCGGCGACCGCGGTCAGCCCACGCATTTCTCGGTGAGGCGGCACAAAGATGTGTTCCGCGTGGTGGTGCCTGCGGATTTCGGAGACCAGAAGCTGGTGTGGACGCTCACCGCGCATGGCCAGACCTATCAAGTGGCCGGAACGCTCAATCGTGTCTGGATGATCGACCGCAAGTTCACGACGCGCGGCGGCAACATCGAGAACATCACCTCGAACCGGCCGCCCGTAGTGAGCGTGGAAGCGCCGCAACAAACCATTACCGCGCCCGGTCCGGTAACGCTGGCTGTTTCGGCGATTGACGACGGGTTGCCGAAGCGCCAGGGAAAGACGATCGGCATGACGATCGTTTGGGCAAAGTACCGCGGGCCCGGCGCGGTGGCCTTCGACCCGGCCCGCACCAAGATCGTGGATGGCAAGGCTCTAGCGACGGCGACGTTTAGCCAGCCCGGCGACTACACGCTCCAGGCCGTGGTGGACGATGGTTCGGGAGAAGTGGCTGGCAATTTCGGTTACCACTGCTGCTGGACCAATACCGAGGTGAAGGTTACCGTGAGGGCCGGCGCGTCACAGCGCATCGCTCCCGCCGATAGCGGGCCGGTGACTTTCAGCAAGGACATTGCTCCCATTTTCCAGAAGAGCTGCCAATCGTGCCATCGCCCTGGGACGGCTGTGCCGATGTCGCTGACGACGTACGCCGAAGTGCGCCCGTGGGCTCGCGCCATCCGCGCACGCGTGCTAAAGCGCGAGATGCCGCCTTGGCATCTGGACAAGACTGCCGGCATCCGCCAGTACAAGAACGATATCTCACTCAGCGATGATGCGGTCGCCAAGATCGTGCAGTGGATCGACGATGGCGCGCCCGAGGGCAATCCGTCCGATATGTCGCCGCCCCGCAAATTTGCGTCCGACAAAACGTGGTTCATCGGCGAGCCCGACTTGATTGCCACGACGGACAAAGACTTCACCATGTACCCGCGCGGCCCGGATTGGTGGATCGATCAGTACGGCGAACTGAAGCTGACCGAAGACCGCTGGATCAAGGCGATGGAGGTGAAGCCTACCAACCCCAAGGTGGTTCATCACTCGGTGGTCTACGTGATCGAACCCGACGCGCCTCCGGGGACTCCCGAGACCGGTCTCCAGTTGACCGAATATGCGGTGGGTAAATACGGCGACACCTTCGCTGAGAATACCGGCCGCCTCCTGAAGGCGGGGACGCGGTTGCGTTTCGACATGCACTACTTCGCCACCGGAAAAGAAGAACGCAACGGTATGATGATCGCCTTCAAGTTCTATCCCAAAGGCTTCGTCCCGAAATATGACGTGCGTTCCATCGCCATTCGCAACATACCCAACGATGAGCTGGAGGTTCCGCCGAATTCGGTGGTGCGTACCGATGGCTACTTCCGCCTGACTCGCAACGCCCGCATCGACGCTTTCCAGCCCCATATGCACATGCGCGGACGCGGCATGACTCTGGAAGCCATTAATCCGGACAATACCACCACCATTCTGAGCTCGGTGGATCACTTCGATTTCAACTGGCATATCAACTATGTCTATGCCGACGAAGTGGCGCCGCTGCTGCCCGCGGGCACGGTTCTGCATATGATCGGCATCCACGACAACACCGCGGCCAACCCGCGCAATCCCGATCCCAACATGTGGGCCGGTTTCGGCGAGCGCAGCGTGGACGATATGGTGCAGGTGTGGCTCGATATCGTGTATCTGGACGACACCGAGTTCCACCGGTTGGTGGAGGAACGGAAGGCGCAGACTAAGTCTCCAACGCTTTCGGCCGCGCGATAACCACGCGGCATGGACCATGAACGATCTGAATCGGAAGGCGCTCGGCGGTCTGGTTCGCTTCCTGATCATCTTGATGGGGCTGCTGTTCCTTCCTGCGTGGACCCTTGACTACTGGCAGGCGTGGCTCTTTCTGGCGGTATTTTTCGGATCGTCGCTGGCGATCACCTTATACGTCATGAAGAACGATCCGCAGCTTCTGGAGAGGCGGATCCGCGCCGGTCCGCGCGCTGAGAAAGAGAAGAGCCAGAAGATCATTCAACTGCTCGCGAGCATAATGTTTCTTGTGGCGATCGTTTTACCAGCCATCGATCATCGTTTTGGATGGTCCCCAGTGCCGCCATATGTCGTCGTAGCAGGAGATGTGTTGGTCGCGCTGGGGTTCCTGATGGTATTCCTCGTTTTCAAAGAAAACTCCTTCGCCTCGGCAACTATCGAGGTCGGCGCCGGGCAGAAGGTGGTCTCGACAGGACCGTATGCGATGGTGCGTCATCCGATGTATCTGGGTGGCTTACTCATCTTCGCAGGGGTTCCCCTCGCGCTTGGTTCGTGGTGGGGATTACTGATACTGGTTCCATCTACAGCGGTGATTATTTGGAGACTACTCGACGAGGAAAAACTTCTAGTAGTGAGCCTGCCGGGCTATTCCGAATATCGAGCCAAGGTGAAGCACCGCATGATGCCGCTGATTTGGTGACTTGAGGATTCCGGCGAAGCCGAACGACATTCCGGGATGAACCCGAACACCCTCGGAGCGTAGCGACGCTGGCAAGTCGATTGTCCAAGGAGTGTTCGGCTTGGTCAAGGCGGACTAACCTTGCTGGTCTACCCCAGCGGCGGTACTCTTGCGTAATGCGACCGCTTCGGTATTCCATCAACGTCACATTGGATGGGTGCTGCGATCATCGTGTGATATCCCCCGACGAGGACTTGCATCGTCACGCGGCCGAGAATCTCGACCAGGCCGATGCCCTCCTCTTTGGCCGGGTGACTTACGAAATGATGGAGGCAGCGTTCCGGCTGCCGGCGCAGACGGGAGCGAGGCCTGATTGGATGGAACCCTTCGCCCGGACGATCGACGCGGCAAAGAAGTACGTTGTGTCGAGCACCCTGGACCGGGTCGATTGGAACGCGGAGCTCGTGCGCGGGGATCTAGGGAAGGCCGTTCAGCAGCTCAAGCGGGAGTCGGGTAAGGGCCTGTTGGTGGGAGGCGTGAAGCTCCCGCTGGCGTTGGCGGAGCTGGGATTGATCGATGAGTACGAGTTCGTGGTGCATCCCAGGCTAGCGGGCCACGGGCCGACGTTGTTCGCGGGGCTATCGAAGCGTGTCGACTTGAAGCTCGTGAGCCGGCTGGAGTTCGGCTCGGGGGCGGTGGCGATGCGGTATGAGCCGAGAAGGTAGCCATTGGCCTTGTTAGCCCGAGTCGCCCGCATCAGGGAGCAACTCGGGCCAGGCCTTCCAAAGTCTCGACTGGCCGGACCGGTCCGGCTCCGTGCAGGACGACGGGAGGCTGTCTATCGTTAATAGCGGCTTGTTCCCCGAGTCACCTACCATAGAGACATCCGGTGCGCAGCCCCGCCGAAATTGCGTTTCGCATCCGCCAGGAACTCGCCAACTTATATCTTTGGCGCCTGCCGCCGCCCCTCGTCCGCGAGCCCGCGCTTCCTCTTCTGCCGGACGCTGAACCCGTCATCGAGCGACTGCGTCCCACCGCCTTTGCGGTTGAGGTGTTGCGCCTGGCCGATGAGATCATGCGCCACCGAATTCCGATCTTCGGCGAGATCATCGAGACCGGGCCCGACATCCACTGGCGGCTTGACTACAAGAACCAAATGGAGACCGGCACGGAGTATTTCCGGCGTGTGCCATACCTGGATTTCCGCAGCTCAGGCGATCACAAATACATCTGGGAGTTGAACCGCCACCAGCACCTGGTCGTCCTGGCGCAGGCATTCCGCCTCAGTGGCGATTCGGCCTACATCGAGGAAGCGCAGCGTCAGATAGGGAGCTGGCTGGCCGACAATCCGTTTCTGTGCGGTATCAATTGGGCCAGCGCCCTGGAGGTAGCCTTCCGTGCGCTTTCCTGGATCTGGGTGGATCACCTGGCAGGAGATGTGCTGCCCACCGCCTTCCGCCAAAACCTGCTAACCGCGCTGTATCGTCACGGATGTTTTCTGGAACGCAATCTCTCCGTCTACTTCTCGCCGAATACACATCTGATCGGTGAAGCCGCGGCTCTGCATTCGCTCGGCCAGCTGTACCCCGGGTTCCCGCGCAGTGACCGCTGGCGGGCGCGCGCCGCAGAAATCCTGGAGGCCGAGATGGAAGCCCAGGTAATGGCCGACGGCAGCCACATGGAACAGTCGGCGTACTATCACGTGTACGCGCTCGACTTTTTCTTATGGCACGCCGTACGCACCAAGACTTCTACGCGTTTTCGCGACAAACTCGGCCGGATGGCGGACTACCTCGATGCCCTAATGGGTCTGGCGGGGCGTCTGCCGACCATCGGCGATGAGGATGGTGGCCGCGTCTTTCATCCGTACGGGGCGCGAACGGCTTTCGGAGCCGCTACCATGGCTACCAGCGCCGTGTGCCTGGGGCGGCCGGAGTGGATCCGATCAGCAGACGATCTGGCCGAGCAAGCGGCCTGGTGGGTCGGCGACGCCGCCCTCAACTGCGCGCCGGCGCCGCGCCGAAAGCCCTGCTCCCGGCTGTTCCCCAACGCAGGTATCGCCATCATGAGCGCGGGCGACGTTCAAATTGTCGCCAAGCCCGGCGGATTCGGCGCCCAGAGCGCCGGCCACAGCCACTCCGATGTGCTCAGTTTTGTGTGCCGGCGCGGGGCCAAAGGACTGCTGATCGACCCAGGCACCTACACCTACGTCGCCGGCGCCGAATGGCGGGACCGGTTCCGCGGCGCGGCCGCGCACAATACCATCCGCATCGACGGCGCGGACCAAGCCCAGGCGGAGGGCCCTTTCCGTTGGCAGGGCCTGCCGGAGGTGAGCGTGCGCGACTGGGTTTCCACGCCCGCTCGCGATTTGCTCGACGCGCATTGCCGCTACGCGGGATTCCTGCACCGGCGGCGATGGCTGTTCCTCAAACCCGACCTGCTGCTGATTCTCGATCAGGTCGAAGGTCCCCCCGGCGAACATCTGGTGGAGCAATTCTGGCACGCCGGCGACAGTCCCGACACCTTCGAATATCTGGCGTTCTCGCGTCCGGCCGATTTCGTTCCTGCCTGGCGCTCGCGGGTGTTCGGCAGCAAAGAGTCCGCCGCAGCCCGATGCGTCACCTACCGCGGACCTCTGCCGGTTACTCTGGCGGCGGCCGTCAGCTTTCGGGAGCACCTGCGACACCTGGCGCTCGAAACGCAAGGCATGATCTACACGTTACGGTTGCAGTTGCGTGGCGGGCAAGTCGTCGAGACCGTGCTGAAGTGAGTCAGCTCAGATCCATCCGCGCAAATAGTAGTAGGCGCTCTTAGCCAATTCGCTACAAAGGTCGAAAAAGATCGGCCATCGTTCCGGGCGTGAGGCGCTGCGTTTGATGGCATCGGGAAACGGGTGCGGCAAGGTCGCCAAGCCAGCTTTCGCAAAAGCCCGCTCGGCGCGATACATATGGTAATCGCTGGTCAGTAGCACCTTGCGGCCGGCAACGTTGGCCAGCATATTCTTCACAAAGAGCGCATTCTCGTGCGTGCTGGTAGCGGCATTCTCCACCAGAATGCGATCGGCGGGGACGCCTTGGCAGACCAGGAAATCGCGCATCGCCAGGGCCGGATGCGTGGGGCCGCCTCCGCTCACGACTACCTTGGAATAGGGCGCCTGCCGGTACGCGCGCACCGCGTAGACGGCGCGCCAATAAGAGCTGGCTCCCAGAACGCCATCTTCCAGGCCCGATCCGGCCAGAACGATTAGAACGTCGCCGGTAGGGTCGTTCCACGGTCCGGCCAGCTTGCGTGCCCACCACGGCGCGAGCGGCGTAAACATCACCGCGAACACCAGCAGACTGGTCCCAATGAGCAGCGTGGCGATCAATCGGCGTATCAGTCGCATGGTGCCCAGGGTAACATCAACCCTCCAGAACGCCGCGGTAGATCGCCGCCATCGTCTCCGCCGCCCGCGCCGTCGTGAATTGCTCGCGAATCCTGCAAGTGCCCGCCGCAGCCAGGCCTCTGCGCAGATCGCGGTCACGCAGCAGCAGGTCCAGACACCTTGCCAGTTCTGCAGTGTCGAGCGCCGGGAAAAGCAGGCCTGTTTCACGGTCGACGACGAGTTCCGGGTTGCCGCCCACGCGCGACGCTACTACGCAACAACCGCACGCCATCGCTTCCATTAGGGAGTTGGAGAACGACTCCGATAATGACGGCAGCGCGAAAATATCGATGCGCCGAAGCGCCTCGGCCACGGCTCGAGTGGCCGGCTCAAACACGCACCGATCTCCCAATGCGAGTCTGGCCGCGAGCCCCTGGAGGCCCGCCAGAGCAGGGCCGCTGCCGACAATCCGCAGGCGCGCGTCCGTCCTCGATGTCAGTTGCCCGAACGCCTCAATGAGAGTTTCGATCCCCTTCTCCGGCCGCAAGGCACAGAGAATGCCTATCACCACCGGCCCCTCGCGCGGCCGCTCGCTAGGATGGAACAGACCCGTGTCGATGCCGTTGTAACAGAGATGGATCAGGCTCGACGGCACGCGGTCGTTGTCGATCAGATCGCGGCGCACGGCGTCGCTGTTGACCACGATGCCATCCACAAGCTGGTCGGTGAGACGGAGCAGATAACGCCGCAAGCCGGGCGTCAGGCCGCGGAATGCTCTTTGGCTGGAAATTACTCGCGGGGTTCGATAGAAGCGGGCCGCCGGCACGCCGAACAAGTTCAGAGGGACGTCGAACGTGTGGACCAATTGAATGGCATGCTCCCGCAGGTACCTTCCCACCGCGCGCGCCCCCGTGAACAGTGCCTGGCTGAGAAACGAAGGCATCTGGAACTGAACAACGGGCACACCCGCGGCCCGTAACTCCTCAGCGCGGAACCCTTCGGCTTCGAAGCAGCCAACATGTGGCTCGAACTGCGACCGATCGAGCACCTTGGCGATTTCCGTGACTTGCCGCTCCGTGCCGCCCAAGCCGAGCGAGCGCGTCATCAGCAGCACGGGGCAGGGCTTCGGCATAGGCTAGGGCAGGGAACGGGCCGAGCGAATTTGCGTTTCTTTCCAAAGCGCGCCGGCCGGGCGGAGCAGTGCAAACGCTCCACAAAACGCGGCCGCCAACAGCACCACGAAACTGCGCAGCGGGCTGGAAACGCGCTTGCCGAAAAACCCCGGCGGTATCCACCAATCGGCCAACGCCAAACCGTAGAAGAGAGCCTGCGCAGCGATTGCTGAAACGCGCCACGGTTCATCGAGAGCAGGCGTTGTGGTCGCGGCGACCAGCAGTGCGAACGGCAGCAGCAACCGAGCCAGCTTGTGCGAGACGAACGCGAACCACATCCGGTTGCTTGGCGTCAAAAGCTCCGGATAGAGTCCCATGATCTGGTAGACGCCCGCCTGGGTGCGCACCTTGCGGCGGAATTCGGCATCCAGCGCGGTAGGGTAGTCGAAGGCGATGGCGGTGTCGTCCAGGATCACGCGGTAGCCGCGAAAGAAGGCGGACAGCGGCAGAAACATGTCGTCCACCAGCGCTCCCGCGGGCAGCGGGACGGCCAGGGCGCGCCGCATGGCATAGATGCACCCCGTGGCGCCCATCACGGAATCGATCCGGCTCTCGCGCTTGCGCAGCCATTTCTCGTACTTCCAATAGAGTCCCACGGAAAGCTCTTCGAGCGTTTCGCCATCGCGGATGACCAGTTCGCCGCTGGCGGCGCCGACTTCGGGATCGGCAAAGCAGGCGACTAGATTCCGCAGGCTGTCCGGAGCCAGCCGCTGGCGGACGTCGGTGAAGAACAGGATCTCTCCGCGGGCTCGCTCGATTCCGGAATTCAAGGCGACGGCTTTGCCTGCACGCGGCATACACAGGAGTTCTATTCTTCCGGCGGAGGCGTATTCGGCGGCGATCTCCTCGGTGCGATCGGTCGACCCGTCAGAGATCACCAGGATCTCGATCAGCTCGCGTGGGTATTCGAGTGCGAACAACGATTCCAGCTTAGCCCGCAGCCAGCGCTCTCCGTTGCGCACGGGCAGCAATATGGTGACAGGCACTGGCGTAAACATGCGCCGTACCGGCCGGGAGCGCAACCGCGCCCACAAGGCCAGCAGGATGGGATACCCGGCGACCGTGTATAACGCGAACGCGACGGCGGCAAAGAAGAGTGCCTGGTAGAGGTTCACGTGCGTTTCCGCAACAGGTATAGCCAGCGGCTGGAAGAATCCACATGCTGCGTGCGGACGATATCGAATCGCTCGCGGCAGAGATTTTCAAAGAGCCGATGGTTTAGATCTTTGTGCAATTCATCGCGGCCTCGCGTCAGCCACCGGAACATGGAGTCTTCCGGCCCAATGAACTCGACGATCAAAATGTCTTTGGTCAACTCCGCCGCGAGTTCCAGAATGTCCGGAAGGGGAACCCGTTCCGTCACCAGCATGTGATGAATCACGGCGAGCATCAGCACGGCATCGAAGTGGCCGCGCGCGCGATCGAGGAATGAGGAGCACTCGCGGTTGCGCCAGCCCGTGCCGGGAGTGGGGCGGGTCAGATTTCCAACCAGTGGAAGGATATCCAGTTTTTCGGCGCGGGCCTGCCGCCACACTGGCCCCAGCACCACGGGGTCGTAGTCAAGGGCCACTACTGACGCGCCTGAGCGCGCCGCCAGAGCGCTGAAATGGCCCGTGTTGCAGCCTGCGTCCAACACTCGCCGCGGCCGAAACTCGGCCAGCGCCTCTGCCACGAATTTCTCTTTGGCCCCAAAATGGTCCGCCGAATAGTTGTTATTCGTGTCCATGTAGCCGGTCCACGAAGAGGTGCTTCCCGTCTTAGGTTCCAGGCGGCTCAGGCTTCGGCGCAGTCCTTTTAGAACGGAACTCAAAATATAGCGGGCCTTTTCCGGATCGCTCAGAAGTTTCTTCTGGTAGATCTTCTGATCGTCCGGAGACTGTTTGCCGCCCAGCCACGCCGGCATCGTAACGAGCGACAGGAAACCCGGCCGAATGCGCTGCATTGGCGTCGACCAGCGGTACACCTCCTCGGGCTCGAGCCCTTCGCGCCGCGTGGTTAAAGTCTGGTCGAGCGCAATTCCGAAATGCCGGTTCGCCAGCAGAGGAAGCAGAAATGTGCGCACGAACTGCGCGTACGGCAGCCAGGTCGGATCAGCGGCGTCGCGCCGTTCGAACGACAGCACGTCGATAAACACCGGTTCCGGGCCGCGGAACAAGACGTTGTAGGGAGTCGCGTCCTTGAGCCCCAAGCCGTCGCGGAGAAGAGCCTGCGCTACATCGAGTGTCAACGCGCCTGCCGCGTGCAGCATTTCTGGCGGCCACTCATAAGGAAAGCTGGGAAAGTCGATGCGCTCGTGCTCCAGCAGCATCTGGCCCGAAATCGCGTCGTACACTTCGCGCACACGTGGATCTTCTAACAGGCGCCGCATCTCTTCAGCGGTAACACGGCGCGTGCCGACGATGCGGCGTGCGTCCGTCAACTCTTGCCCGGTGGCCGATTCGAAAAATGTATCCAGGTCGGATCTGCCGGTGGCATTGACGATGCGGAAGATCCTGCCATCCAGCGGGAAGAGGCTGCCGGCCGGGTCGCGAAAGGAAGCGGCCAACGTCTCTAAACGATCGAGGGCCGGTTCGGCGGGAATACTCTCGTTCACTCCTTGGGACCTTTTTTGCCCTTGAACCACGAAGTGAGACGCCGGAAATAGAATGCCACCCCCACAAAGCCCGCTACCAGCATCTGCCAGATGAGGACTCCAGATCCAGGATCGGTGTAAGCACAGGCCGGGCGTTCCGTTGCGAACGACAACAGGAACAGTAGAGGGATAATTCGCAGCGTTTTTCGCAAATGCGACCCCATGGCTGCTACGAGTCTAGTATATGGAGATGGATCTGGAAAATAGATCTAAAGTTATAGTATTCAGTTACTCATAACAAAATGAGTGGAGTTGTCATAATAGGGACTTACCAATGGACTCGTCGGATCTGCGCCATCAAATCGAGGAGTTACTGTCGGCTGGTGAGTGGCGTCAAGCGGCGTGGCGCCTGCAAATACTGTGGGATAAGCACGCCAGTGCACCCCTGGCCGGCTTTGTAGTTTCGGCCTATGGCCGCCTGCGCGATCAACTAAAGTTAACATCCCACCGTTGCGCATTACTACGCTCATTCACCTTAGAACCGACAGTACCGATCTTAAAAGCCTGTGCATTTCGTTGGGCGATTGACTTAAGCATTCAGGTTGGCGAATTCAATGCTTATCCCCAGGAGTTACTCGATGGGGCAAGTAATTTATACGGGTTTCAACCCGACACGGTGATTCTCGCTGTTCAAAGCCGCGACATTGTGCCGGAACTAGGGCTACGACCGGTCATACCGAATCAGGAAATTGTCGATCGCGCCACCGATCAGTTCGCAGGCTGGGTGCGCGCCTTCCGCGGACACACCGCGGCGAACCTCATCATCCACACTCTGGAGTGCCCTGCAGTCGCGGCTCAAGGCGTGTACGACAGCCAACTCGAAGACAATCAGGCCGGGGCCATCCAGCAGATCAACCATAATCTTCGCAAGCTGGCGGCGGAACACCGGGGTATCTACATCCTGGACTATGACGCGCTGGTGGCGCGGCATGGACGTGAGCAATGGGGCGACGAGCGGAAGTGGCTGACGGTCCGGCTGCCAATTTCCGCAGCGAACCTGGTACACATGGCGCAGGAGTGGATGAAATTCCTGGCGCCGCTGGCCGGCCGGGAGGCGAAGTGCGTGGCCGTGGATCTCGACAACACGCTTTGGGGCGGCGTCATCGGCGAAGACGGAATGGCGGGTATTCAGCTCGGTCCGGAATACCCTGGCGCGGTCTATCAGGGGATGCAGCGCGCACTGCTGGATCTCTCGCGGCGCGGCATCCTGCTCGCAGTGTCGAGCAAGAACAACGCACAGGATGCGCTGGAGGTATTGCGCGACCATCCAGGTATGTTGCTTCGGCCGGAACACTTCGCGACACTGCGGATCAACTGGAATGACAAGGCGCAGAACCTGCGCGAAATTGCCGACGAGCTGAAGATAGGCGTGGACGCGATTGCGTTTCTGGATGACAACCCGGTGGAGCGCCAGCAGGTGCGCGAGGCCTTGCCCGAAGCGATGGTTATCGAACTGCCGGCCGACCCCATGCAGTACGAGCGCGTGGTGCGCGATTGTCCCGTTTTTGAACGGCTCACACTTTCGGAAGAGGACCGGCAGCGAGGTAGTTATTACGCCGCCGAGCGGCAGCGCGTTGCACTCGAGCAAAGCGCCCCCTCGCGGGAGGATTTCTACCGTTCCCTGGCGCAAGAGGCCGAAATCGCACCGGTAAACGCGCTGACGCTGGCGCGCGTGGCGCAGCTCACACAAAAGACTAACCAGTTCAACCTCACTACCAAACGCTACACCGAGCAGCAGATCGCGGAGCTGGCGAAGCGCCCCGGCTGGCACGTACTCTCCATCCAGGTGCGCGATCGATATGCCGACAATGGTCTGGTGGGGGTGGCGATTGTGTTCGACCACGGGGGGACCTGCGAGATCGATACGTTTCTTCTAAGCTGCCGCGTGATCGGCCGGACCGTGGAGACCGCGCTGCTCGCTTCCCTGGCCGACGAAGCCCGCGGGCGGGGCGTCAGGCGTTTGGAAGGGTGGTTCGTTCGCACCAAGAAGAATGCACCGGCTAAAGATTTCTACCGGACGCATGCATTTCAACTGCTCTCTGAAACCCCTGAGGCCCAGCGTTGGGGCGTGGATCTGGCGGATACGCAGCTGCAGGCGCCTGAGTGGGTCCGGGTGCGGCTGTTTGTAGCGGCGGAAAAAGCATGAGCGCCGATCTGCTCAGTGAGGTTCGCGGCGTCGCGGCCGATGTGTTCGCCGTAGACGCGAAGACGCTCCACGCCGCTTCATCGCCCGAGCAGGTGGAAGCCTGGGACTCGGTGCAACATCTCAACCTGGTGCTTGCGCTCGAAGGCAAATACGGCATTCAGTTTGAGCCGGAAGAGATGGAGCGCATGAAGAACCTGGGTGCGATCGCCGCCCTGGTGGGGACGAAGCTCACTTAAATGCCGATCGAGATCCGGCAGTTTTCCGCGGAGTGGCTCAATGCCGTGCGGGAATTCAACGGCCGGCTGAACGGCGCGAGTGTCACCGCGGGCATACGCCTGCCGGAAGACCCACAAGCGGAAATGCTGCCCGGTTCGCAAACCTGGCTCGCGCTGGAAGAGGGAGCGGTGCGAGGCGGTTACACACTGCGTCCACAGCAATTTTCCTTTCGCGGACAGAACCGCCCGGTGGCCCACTATCGGCTTCCGGTTTCCGAGGGCCTCATCGATAAAAAGTATGCTCTGGTCGGGTCGCTCCTGTTGCGCAGCGCCCTCCAGAAAGAACCGCTGCTGTACGCCCTGGGGATGGGAGGGTATCAACATCCCCTGCCGCGCATGCTGCAGGCCATGGGATGGAGCCTGTCGTCGATCCCGTTCTACTTCCGAGTGGTACACCCCACCCGCTTTCTGCGCAAGATACGCGCCGCGCGACAAAGCCGCTGGCGCGGGGCGCTCATGGATCTCGCTGCTGCGACCGGCGCCGGATGGATCGGCATTCACGCGGCCCAGCGGTTCCGCACAAGCCGAGGTGGCCGGGCAACATGCAAAGAAGTCGCCGACTACGGCGCTTGGGCCGATGAAATCTGGGAAGCCTCTCAAGGCGCCTACGGGATGATCGGGTTGCGCAACGCCGAAACCCTGCGCCAGTTATACCCGCAGGCGAGCCCTCGTTTCCTACGCCTCCGAACAGGCGCTGTGGGTTGGGCGGTGCTACTTGATACCAGAATGAAGGATGATCAGTATTTCGGAGACCTGCGCGTGGGAACGATTGTCGACTGTCTCGCCAAGCCGGAAGACGCGCCCTCGGTGATTCAGGCCGCCCGTATGTACCTGGAGCAACGGGGTGTCGACCTGATCATTTCCAATCAGGGTCACCCCGCATGGTCCGAGGCCTTGCGAGCCGACGGCTTTTTTGGCGGCCCGTCCAATTTCCTGTTCGCCACCTCGCCGAAACTCTCTGCGCTCGGTATTTCCGAGTGTCACCTCAACCGGGGCGACGGCGACGGCCCCATAAACCTTTAAAGTTGCTCAGGGACTGATCTTAGGCTAATGGCCCGATAATTTATCAACTCGAAACGAGTATCCTACGGCCAAGAAATGGCCCGGTGCGGCGTGGGACAGGCCGAACCCGAAGTGGAAATCCACCTGTTGCTTGGGCGTGATCCCGTACACCGTGCCAAAGTGAGCGATCTGTCTGGAACCATCCCACTGCGGGAAGTCGCCTGCGTATTCACCGAATACGTCCCATCGCTTCATGATCTCTTTCTGTATATAGAGGGTTGGTTCCCAGGTCAGGTTCCGCCTGGTGTTTTCCGTATACCAGAAAACAGATTGCATGCCGCCAATGGACCAACCGGCCCTGAGATCTTTGGACCAGGGAAACTGAAGGAACGGATCGAAACCGTGGCTCGAAATTCGGTCTGCTCCGGTCGGCAGGCTGATGGCCGCGACTACAGATAGATCGAATCCGCCTGAAAGCGGACCAATCTGTTGTTTCACTCCCAAGGCGAGATCTCCAAAACCAGACGAAGAATGCGAAAGGCCGACGAAATAGTTTGGGACGACAATCCTGATTTCTGTTCGTGTCGAGAGGCCAAAGCGCATCAGGGTTTCCGAAAGGTCAATGGTCTGACGTCCATGGTCGCTGGTCCAAGTCAACCCGTTCTCTAGTTGCAAGCTTTCTTTCGGAACTACAATGCTGGAGTCCGTAATGGCGGGGCGGTCCGTGGCGATCTCCGGCTCGGGACTGTCTGATGGAGATTGAGCATACGAAATCGCCGGAAGGAGTGCCAGCAGAAATGGTACTGCGACCGCTTCAAATAGTGCTGTGTTGTGTGGGGCGGGCTTTAGCCTGCGGCGGACTTTAGTCCGCCATGCGAACCAGCGGGACTGAAGTCCCGCGCAGGCTAAAGCCCGCCCCACTACAATCCTTTCACCCGGTTTGCCTACGAGTGTGCCCGCACCTGGGCGCCCCAATGTCATAGGTTCGAGCGGATACCGCCTCAAGGCTTGTGACTCGCGAACGTGTCTTTACCCAATTCCACGTGCAGGCGCAGGCTCTCGATCCACAGTGGGCCACGGTCGCGATTGTAGGCGGGGTTGTTGACGTGCTGCAGGTCGAAGCTAACGAAGAATCCGGGGAATAGCCGCGCGCTGTAGTAACTCTCCCAGACATACTCCGGGCCATAGCGCAGAGCGCCATCACCGATCAGAAAATCGTGCCCTCCCAGCGCTAAGTACTGCGAGTGAACGGCAGCCAAACCGGCGGCCGTCAGTTCCGTAGCCACCGTGTCATCCTTGCGGTGCCAGCGCTGTCCAGTGATGGATACTCCTCCAGTGGCCAGGCGGTCCATCGCGGTGAACGCGAAACTCTCCGTCTTGCCGTCGCTCCATCCCAGGCGGCCGAACACACCAATGTCTTTCGTCAGTTCCTGATCGAAGCTGAGCCCGGTTCCATACTTCAGCGTCCCCACGCGACGGGTGGCGGTAATGTCGGGCACGCCACCGTTTTGTTTCGCCAGCTGAATGGAGTCCGCGTATGTCCCCGCATCCGCATGGTTCTGATACCCCAGCAGCCGGACCGCCCCTGGGTGTTTCCTAACCTCGTAGCGATACTCACCCTCGATCACATCGCCGCGGTCGCGAAACAGCCTTCGGTCGAACCGCAACCCATTAGCCACTCGCGGCATGGCGGCGCTGGCGTAGCGGAATGACCAGTGCTTTGTGTGAAGCTCATGGACCCAGCCCCAGGTATAGCCGCGCGTGTCCGCGGGATAATCCCAAGCGCCGTTGTACATGATGGCCCAACCGATGAACTGAGTCCGCGGATCGTGCGTGTACCGATTGTTGTCGAAGAAATCGGTGACGGTAAAACGGCCTATAGTGACCGTATACCGATTCATCGGCCGCGCGCCGGCCAGTTGGTTCGGGTCGCTTTCCACCAATTCCTTCTCATCACCAAAACCGAAGTCGTGGCTGACGTACAGCCGCGCGAGGTATGGCTTGGGAGTGGCGCTGGCGACGCGCGGCAGCTCTCCATTGGGTGAATTGGCCATACCATTCACTCCGCTGAATCCTTTGCCGCCCGCGATTTCAGGATCGAAGTATAACTGCGTGTTGCGCTCCAGGCGAAGACCGAGGAAGAGAGTCGTGGTAAGGGACACGTCCCGTTCCGGATAGTCTTGCAGGCTGAACGGCCCAGCGTAGGGAGAGGGAAAGGTTCCATGATGGTCGCCGATGGAGGTCGCCTGGTAGAAGAGATTCCACCGTTCCTCATCCTGGGCCGAGACCACGGCCGTGCCAACTAGCGCAGTAAGGCATACCAGCCGCAGTGCCACGGGCACGGTCATCCGGTGGGGTCGCAAACGCACACTCGTCATCATCGCATGTGATCATTACAAAACTGCAACTTCCAGACGCCGTGCGGCTATGATCGTAGGAAGAGGTGAGCGGTTGAAAGCTCTGGCGCTGATGTACCACGATGTTGTGGAAAACGGGAACTTTGCCGCCAGCGGATTTCCCGGGCCAGGCGCTGATCGTTACAAGCTTGACCGGCTTGAGTTTGTGCGCCACTTACGTGCCATCAAAGAGGCCGTCGGGAATCAACCGGTGCTCCTCACCTTCGATGATGGCGGCGTCAGTGCGCACGAGCGGATCGCCGGAATGCTCGAGGAATTCGGCTGGCGTGGGCATTTTTTCGTCACCACCGATTGGATCGGGCGGCCCGGATTCTTGAATACTCTACAGATTCAGGAGTTGGACCGTCATGGACATACCGTGGGCAGCCACTCCGCGACCCATCCTGTGCGCATGTCGCAAATCCCCTGGGACCAGATGCTGAGCGAGTGGCGCGACAGTCGCGCGCAACTGGAGAACATCGTAGGGCATCCCGTGGAGTGTGGCTCGGTTCCCGGAGGCTACTATTCGCGCAAGGTCGCCCAGGCCGCGGAGCAGTCCGGCATTCGGACGCTGTTCACATCCGAACCGACCGCGAGAATACAGATGGTGGATAGCTGCCAGGTGCTCGGCCGTTACGTGGTGCTGCAGGGCATGGGGCCAGAGTGGTCGGCCGGTTTTGCGTCGGGCCGGACGCTGCCGCGCCTCCGACAGGCGCTGCTGTGGAAGACTAAACAGACGGCGAAGGTGCTGAGCGGCGGCCTGTATCTGCGCGCCCGCGAGGCGATTTTAAGGAAGGCATGAGATTGATGACCGTCGAGGAGTTTCGTCAGCTGCCGGAAACCGGGCCGTTCTATTACGAGTTGCGGCACGGAGAACTGGTTCAAGTGACGCGTCCGAAGAAGAGGCATAGCGACATACAGCGGCGGCTGCGCCGGCTGCCTCGAATTCTGGGTGGTGGACCCGGTAAAGCGCTTGGTCAAAATCAGCACACATGATGGGATCACCAAGACATATCAGGAAAACCAAGATATCCCGCTGGGGCTTTTCCAGGGCACGCTAGCCGTCAGTTCCATCTTCATGGAGTAAGTGGGGCAGGCCTTCAGCCTGCCGCCGGGCTTTTGCCCGGCGCGCCGCGCGGAAGCGCGGCGGCAGCCCGGAAGGGCTGGCCCTCCATTACCTTCTCGAAACAGCGAGCTGCGTGTTCCCAGGAGAAATTCGCGTTGACCATCTCCCACGCGCACCCGGCCACACGCCGACGGTCCGCGGCGTCGTCCAACAGTTCCAGACACCGCGCCGCAAAATCCTCCGGAGTATCCGCAATCCGAATATCATTTGGAGGATGAATCTCGAGCCCTTCGGCGCCGATGGTGGTGGAGACCACGGGTATCCGCGCCGCCATGGCTTCGTAAATCTTCAGCCGCGTGCCCCCTCCAATGCGCAGCGGGACAATCGAAACCGCTGAGCCCCAGAGGTACGGTCGAATATCGGGTACCGTCCCGGTCACTAGAATCTTCGGATCGCGCTCGGCTAGCTCCTTAACCTTGGGCGGCGGCGTGCGTCCCACAATTGCCAGCGAGCACTCCGGCCGGCGACGCCGAATCAGCGGCAGAATCTCGCGCGCGAAGTACAGTACGCCATCCACGTTCGGCAGCCAGTCCATCGATCCCACGAAGACCAGGTCTGCGCCTTCCGCCGGCGGTGCCTTGGGTGGCTGGAAGTACTCGATATTTACGCCGGTGGGAATTTCGGAAACGCGCGTGACGCCGAACTGCCGGCGCATTTCGGCTGCATCGATCTGTGAGACGGCCACGATGTGGCCCGCCTGCAAGCTGACACGCCGCTCGTACTCATACATGCGCTTGGCTTGCAACCCAAAATAACAGCGGCGGAACGGATCGGTAGCATGCTCCACGTGTCGCCGCCAGATCACGGTTTCTACATTGTGCTGGAAGAGAACGGCGCGCGCCAGATCGGGAAAGTAAGCGGTCGGGGCTAGGTGGTCGACCACGGCGCAGTCGAAGTTTTCCCGCCGAATCAGTTCATCGAGAAACGTGCGCATGCCTGGAGGATGAAACCGGCTCACCGCTACTGGCGTGGCCGAGATCAGCCCTTGAGCGAGCTGTCCCCAAAAAGCGGCAGAGGTCTTATCGGGAATGCGGTAGTGAAACGGGTAGGCCTTGAAACAATACTCGTGCGCGCGCGCCGGTCCCTCGGGTTGGGCAGGATTCTCAATGGCGACGTAGTGGATTTCGTGCCAGCGGTGCAGGTGGCGCAGCATCTCCAGGGTGCGGATCTGCCCGCCCTTGGTGGTGGGGTGCATGAAATTGGTGTTGACCCACAGAACCTTCATACGGCCGAAGGGGCATGCGCCATGAGGCCGTCCCAGCGCTGATCCAGCTTTCCATTGAGGAACAGATCGCCCCACACCTGCAGGGTCAGCAGCCGCCAGATGCGATCGGTGGCATCCTCCTCGCCACGGACGTGCTTTCCGATGAGGCGATCGAGCGCGGCCGCGTCTACATAGCTGGATAGCAGGCCATCGCGGGACAGCAGCATCCCATACAGGGCCCCCGCGCGGGGATCGAGCAGCCACTGCCGCAGCGGCGTGGGGAACCCCATCTTCTTACGGTAGATAATTTCGTGCGGCAGCAGGTCTTCCACCGCTTTCTTCAGAATGTATTTGCCTTCGCCGTCGCGGATTTTCAGCCGGTCCGGAACGCGCGTGGAGAACTCCACGAATTCATGATCGAGAAAGGGCACGCGGCTCTCAATGGAAGCGGCCATACTCATCCGGTCCTGTTTCATGAGCAGTTCCACCAAGTAGGTCTTCTGGTCGGCGTAGAGCATGCGGTCGAGCGGCGAAAGTCCGGTTCTTCGATCCCAGTAGCGGCGGAAGTTTCGATAGCCAGATTCTCGGGTGAGTGATGGGAAGAGGACGGACTGTTCTGCGGCGGAGAAGGCCGAATAGAAATTGTCGAGATAGAGCGACTCCAGGTCTTCGCCGCGCCCCATAAGCGTGTGTTGGAGTTTGCGCCGGAAATCTGCCTTCAGCAGGCTGGTGGAACCAACCCGCGAACGGATCGCGCGCCGGAGAGGACCCGGAACCATCCGATACAGCGGCAGCCAGCGCTGGTTCAAAGCGTAAAAGTGGTAGCGCGCGTAGCCGCCGAACATCTCGTCGCTGCCTTCACCGGTGAGCACCACCTTCACTTGTTCCGCCGCCAGCCGGGAGACGAAATACAACGAGACGCTCGAGGGCCAGGTGATCGGTTCGTCTTCGTGCCAGATCAGGCGGGGTACCGCATTGAAAAAATCCTCCATCGAAACCGTGACTTCGTGGTGGTCCGTTCCAATGTTGCGAGCCACGTGTGCGGCATACGAAAGCTCGCTGAAAGGCGCCTCCTGATAGCCCACCGCGAAAGTCTTCACCGGCCCGGTGACTTGCCGTTTCATGACAGCGGCGATGGCGCTCGAATCCACGCCGCCGCTGAGGAACATGCCCAGCGGCACGTCGCTCATCAGGCGCATCCGCACGGTCTCTTCCAACCTCTCGCGGCACTCACGGATCCAGGAAGCGTCATCCCGTTCTTCGCGGCGTTCGGGGCTGGGGATGTCCCAGTATTCGTGGATCTGCGGTTCCGGTCGCGACGCTGCCAGGTCCAGAGTCAAATGGTGGCCCGGCATAAGCTTCCGGATACTCGAGAAGAGCGTGCGTTCCTCGCTCAGATATCCGAAAGCCAGGTACTCCGGCAGCATAGTCTCTTCGAGTTTCGGCGAGATTGCCGGATGGCGCAGCAGCGCCTTGATCTCTGAGGCGAAAGCGAACAGCCGTCCATCCCAAAAGTAGTAGAAGGGCTTCTTTCCGAGCCGGTCACGCCCGCAAAACAACTGCCGCGCCCGTGTGTCCCAAATCGCGAACGCGAACATGCCTCGGAAATGTTGCAGGCATGCCGGCCCATACTCTTCGTACGCGTGCAGGACGGCCTCGGTATCGCAGTGCGTGGCGTAGCGGTGACGGGCCTTCTCCAGTTCCGGCCGCAGATCCGCATGATTGAAGATCTCGCCGTTGTAGGAAATCCATATCGTGCGGTCTTCGTTGGTCATGGGCTGCTGCCCGCCAGCGATATCGATGATGCTCAGCCGGCGATGGCCGAGCGAGGCGTACTCATCCTGGTAGAATCCGGATGCGTCGGGACCGCGGTGGTGGATCGCGTCCGTCATCCGCTCCAGGATCGATTTCTGGGGGGGCGACGGTTCCACCGTTACAAAGCCAGCGATGCCGCACATGAAAAGGCCCCGATTGGGCAGATAAGTTCGCCCTTTACTGTAACATCGTAGTTTGGAAGGCCGCCCGATAGTAACTCCGGTGAGTACCAGGCAGTGGGGCGAGGCCATGCCCTCGCCAGGTGGGACTAAGGGCGCTAAGTCGTTATTTTTCCGGCATTGGACGAGACAATCTTGCGCATAGCCCTACTCCAACTCAACACCACCGCCGGTGACCTGGCAGGAAACGCCGCGCTGATCACCCAGGCCGTCCGCAAGGCCCAATCTGCGGGCGCCGATCTCGCCGTCACCCCGGAGCTGGCCTTGATGGGCTACCTGCCGCGCGATCTGCTCATGAACCGCGGGTTTGTGCGGCGCGGCGGGCAACTGCTCGAGCAACTGGCCTCCGAGCTGGCGGATGGCCCTCCGGTTATGGTGGGCATCGCCACTCCCAATCCGGCCGAAATGGGGAGGCCCTTGTACAATAGCGCGGTCCTGCTGCAACGGGGAACGGTGGGGCCGGCGTTTCACAAGACGCTTTTGCCCACCTACGATGTGTTTGACGAAGACCGCTATTTCGAGCCCGCCTGCGGCCCGCAGATTCTGGAATGCAATGGCGGGCAGTTAGGCATCAGCATTTGCGAAGACGTGTGGAACGACCGCGATTTCTGGGAGCGTCCCCGCTACCACCGCGATCCCATCGAAGTTCTGGCCGCTTCCGGCGCCAAGGCCATCCTGAACCTTTCCGCTTCGCCCTTCATCGCGGGCAAGCAGCTTCTCCGCGAGCGCATGCTCGGCCACATGGCCCAGAAACATGGGCTGGCAGTAGCTTATGTCAACCAGGTGGGCGGGAACGACGATCTGATTTTCGATGGCAGAAGCTGCGCCTTTGACGCTCAAGGGCGGCTCATCGGACGCGCGGCGGGCTTCCGCGAGGATGTGCTGATCGTCGATCTGGCTACCGGCGCGGGGGCGATTGCCGAGGACGATTTCGCGGTCGAAGCGGAAATCTGGAACGCGCTGGTTCTGGGCGTCCACGACTACGCGCGGAAGACCCGCTTCTCCAAGGTGCTGCTGGGCCTCTCGGGCGGCATTGATTCGGCTTTGACAGCAGCCATCGCCGCCGAAGCCATGGGCGCCGAGAACGTGCTCGGGGTCCTTATGCCTTCGCTTTATTCGAGCACTGGCAGCGTGGGCGATTCCGTGCAACTGGCGCGTAATCTCGGTATCCACACAGTAAACCTTCCCATCAGCGGCATCATGAAAACGTATGATGAGGTGCTGGCGGATGCGTTCCGCGGCCGGCCCGCCGACGTAACGGAGGAAAACATCCAATCGCGTATCCGCGGCAACCTGCTCATGGCGCTCTCTAACAAGTTCGGGTCGCTGTTGCTGACAACGGGCAACAAATCCGAGCTGTCGGTGGGGTATTGCACGTTGTACGGCGACATGAACGGAGGACTCGCGGTGATCGGCGACGTGCCAAAGACGATGGTCTATCGCGTCGCCGAGTGGCGCAACCGGCGCGGGCTGGATATTCCCGAGGCGATTCTCACTAAGGCCCCTTCGGCGGAGCTAAAGCCGGACCAGACCGACCAGGACACGCTGCCGCCCTATGACGTGCTCGATCCAATCCTCGAGTTGCACGTGGAGCAAAGCCAGTCGGCGGAAGAGATCATCGCACGCGGTTTTGACGAGGCGACCGTGCGCCGCATTCTGCGCATGGTGCGCATTGCCGAATTCAAACGCAAGCAGGCGGCGCCGGTACTGAAAGTGACGTCGCGGGCTTTTGGGACCGGATGGCGGATGCCCATCGTGAGAGGAGAATAGCGTGCCTGGTCACTTATCCAACCCCATTATCATCGGCGCAGCTGGTATCGTTTGTTGGATTGCGACTCCCCTTTCGGCGCAGTGGTTGAACATTCACGCGCCCGGAGTTCCACGCACAGCGGACGGCAAGGTCAATCTCTCCGCCCCCACGCCGAAAGCGCCGGATGGCAAGCCCGATCTCTCCGGAGTCTGGGAGAGCGCGCCCGAATATTTCTACAATCTTGCTAACGATCTGAAGCCGGACGACGTTGTGATGCAGCCCTGGGCGAAAACCCTTCAGGCCGAGCGAGAAGGAAAGGAGCACCAGGACGATCCGCTGTCTCAATGCATGCCGCCAGGCGTTCCGCGAATCAACATGTCGACTCCCGACGCGCCCCATCCATTCAAGATTGTGCAAACTCCGGCGCTAGTGGTGCTGCTTTATGAAACCTCCGCCAACTCTACGTTCCGTCAGGTATTTCTCGACGGCCGGCCCTTGCCAAGGGATCCGCAGCCGACTTGGCTGGGCTATTCGATTGGCCGCTGGGAGGGCAACACCTTGGTAGTCGAAACTCTCGGCTTCAACGGACGTTCGTGGACGGATACCGCCAAGGGTCATCCCCAAACCGACGCGGCGCATGTTATAGAGCGGTTCACACGCCGCGACTTCGGGCATTTAGAGATCGGCATCACCATTGACGATCCCAAAGCCTACGTCAAGCCGTGGCGCGCGAGAGTGCCCGTAAAGCTGTTGCCCGATACCGATTTGATCGAAACCTATTGTGAAAACGAAAAAGATCAAGCGCACAAAAGGTAAGAAGAGAGAACTCTTGCGAAATGTGGGGCAGGCTGAAGCCTGCCCCACAGGTGACTGACTGATGAATTGGATAGTCTCGTACGTTCGCTTCGCCGCGCGGATCGAATGTTCTTGAAAGCCCTTTCCGTAGCTGTTATCGTCCGAATTTGGGAGAACAAGAAATGCCGTTACCAGTGTCTCGTGTTTCCATGAGACGTCTCTTCCACATTGTGGCTTTGGTTCTTTTACTAATTGGTACAGGTGCTTCCCTACGCGCGGACCTGACGTTGACGGCTGCGGGTATCGGTCAGAGCTTGACGCTTACGACGTTCGCCTCCGGGTTCCCGAGTTCGAGCAGTGTGGGGCCATTGGGCGTTGCGTTCGTGCCGGGCGGCAACGTGCTGGTCAGTGACGCTCCCGGCAATGTTCGCGTGTTTCCCAACGATACGGACGGGCAAAGCGCCGGGGCAGCACCTGTCGCCCAAAACTACGGGTTTGGCAACGCCATTGATTTGGCCCAAGTCGGCGGGAATGTTTACATGACCCAGCAATCAAGCGGGGACCTGGTTCAGATCAACAACAATGGGATGTTCAACCAATTGATCGTGTCCGGCATGCCCGCAGCCACGGGGATGGTTGCCGATCCATTTAACGGCCATCTCTTTGTTTCAACCCTCGGCAATAACGAAATCTGGAATGTCGATCCGGTTGCAAAAACGAAGACCCCCTTCGTGAGTGCGTCGGCCGACGGCTTAACCATCTCCGCTGACGGGAAGACTGTCTATGGCGAAGTCGGCGGCCATATCCTCGGCTGGAGCACCACTACCGGTATGCAGGTTTTCGATTCCGGCGCCATCCCGGGCGGCCCGGATGGTACCGCAATTGGTGCCGGCTTGTTCGCCGGAGAACTCTTCGTCAATACGAACTCGGGCCAGGTGTTCGAAATCAATCAAACCACGCTTGCGCAAACGCTGATCGCGACCGGTGGCACGCGCGGCGACTTCGTAACGGTCGACCCCACCAACGATACACTTCTGCTGACGCAGACGGACAAGATTTTCCGGCTGAATGGAGCCACCTTCAATACTCCCGAACCCGGTTATTTTGGGCTAATCGGATTCGCTCTTGCCGGTCTCTTAGTGGTTCGCCAGCGCCGCGCGTCGCGAAACTAGCAGAACACCCCGTTCCGTCTCAGAACTGGAATCGAACACTCACCTGCATGCGCCGGGCCAGCGTGCCGTCCGGGGCGAAGGAATCGCTGGTGCCGAAGCCGTAGGCCGCCGGAGTGAGCGTCAGTACTCCTTTTGCTTCGGTGTAGGCCTGTGTCGTCATGGACGTCGGCGACCAGCTATTGCTGATGTTGAATGCTTCAAAACTCACCAGCACCTTGTAACGGTCCTCCGCGCCGAACGGAAGAATCTTGCTGATGCGGGCGTCTTCCTTGTACAGAGCGGGCTGGTTCACGCTGTCCACCGGCCAGAACGGAACGCGGCCGCTCCCACCGGAACCGTTCAGGCTGAAGTTACTGAACATTCCCGGTACACCTGGCCCGAGGGTGCCCGTCACAATCGGCGTATCGAGCACATTCACGGTCGCGCTCCCATAGGGGCGTGCGCTATTGATCGTGGTGACCGAAGAAAGCTGCCAGTTGTTCACCACGTATTTATAGAAAGCTCCCGATCGATGAGAGAAGGTAGGCTGCCAGACCCACGCCAAAGCGAAGCGGTGCCGCTGATCTTCTTCGCCGTTGCCCTTGTCGAGCTTGTAGTTCCCATTGAAGAGCCACGAAAACGCGTTACTGAGGAAAATGTTCTGTGTTGCCTGTCCGTAGCCTTGGCCGTCGTCGATCTCGTGCGACCAAGTGTATGACAGGCTTCCCGACAGCCCGTGCGAGAATCTTTTTACAGCCTGTATGGCGAGTCCATTGTAGAAACTGGTCACTCCATTTTCAGCTTGCACAACTGAGCCATAGCGGGGATCGGGACGCCCGTTAGCGGTGGGTAGTTTCAGGTAGATGGGCGTCGTGTACGATCCGACGTTGTTTCCATTGGCATCGTCGATGGTATACGTGTAGGTCAATGGACTCAGCGGAGGCAAATTCAAATCCCGCTCGCTATAGAGTTGAATGCCCCTGCTCCATATATAGGAAGCGGTGAGGACGGTGTCGCGGGTCAGTTGACGCTCCACGGCAAACGTGCCTTGCTCGGAGTAGGGCCGTTTGAAATTCGGCGCAGCGAATTGGATGTTGGCGGTACCGAGTTGGTAGCCTGCGGGAAGCGAGCTAAGATTGCCTGGGAAGGCCGGTCCGGCCGCTAGTTGCGCCGGTTGCGTGTTGGAAAGCGATATCGACTGCTGGGTGAGGCCATTGCCGAGCCACAGATTCATCAGTGTGGCGCCAGGGACTGAGGCATAGAACAGGCCATAGCCAGCGCGGAGGACGGTCTTGCCGTCTAAACGATAGGCCACTCCGACGCGCGGCATGAAATTAGTCGTCTGCGAGTTGATGTGGCAGGTATCTGGATAATCCTGATTGCACAGTTTGGGTTGGGGCACGGGCTCGTATTCGTAGCGTGCGCCGAGAGTCACGGTCAGCTTGGGAGTTACGCGCCACACGTCTTGCAGGTAGAAGCCGTAGTTGTTGATCCGCATATCCGTGGTCCCGGTGCCCAGGGTTTGCGTAAATCGCTGCCAGTTCTTGGCGCCAGTAGTGTTCCCGGTGTAATCCTGCGCAAATTGAGTAGCCGTTTGGTAGGTGTAACTGCCGTTTGGGTTCTGCAGGAACAGTGCGTGATCGAAACTGGTGGTAACATCCACGCCCGCCTGGATCGTGTGTTTTTCTTTGGTCCAAGTGAGGTTGTCGGCGACTTCGTGGCGGCTCTCTCTGGGCTCTACGCGCGGCAGGTAGTTGATGGGGCCAAGTTGCACGCCGTTGACCGAAACATCCAATAAGCCGAGAGCCTTGCCAAGCAGCGCGGGATTGGGATCGTCGCCTTCCAGATCGGTGTCCCAGCCATAGCGCAATTCGTTCACCAGGCTGGACGTCGGAATGGAGGTCCAACCGACCTTGGCATTGCGCACACGGCTGTAGTCGTTGCCGTTGCCGTTGATGGCCGCGCCCGTGGTTGAGGTCAGTGTAGTCTGCTGCAGCCCGTTGGGCGATTGGAATTGCATGTAGTTGAAACTGGCAGTGAAGGAATTGCGATCCGAGAGATGATAGTCGAGGCGGCCAAATCCCAAGTATTGGCCAAAATTTCTCGGTGACTGTCCGTAGAAACGCGGCAGGAGAGCATTGATGGCGGAACATTGCGCTGGCGTAGCCGGAGTAGTGCAGCCAATCCAAACCTGATTCACCGGGTCGACGACGCCGGCCCTGATATAGCTATCCGCTATCGGGAAATCGCGATGGACGTACTCGCCGCTCACGAAGTAGAACAGCTTGTCCTTGATGAACCGCCCACCTAAGGTGGCGCCTCCGTCGTGCCGGGTGTCGTCAGGATTGATGGACGCGTACGGATCGTGCGCGTTGAAGTTCTGGTTACGGTAATACCAGTAGGCTCCGCCATGCAGATCGTTGTTCCCGCTCCTGGTCACGGTGTTCACCACGCCCCCGTCGGCGCGCCCGAACTGGGCGGAAAAGTTGGCGGATACTACCTGGAACTCCTGGACAGCATCCTGAGAAATCTGCGCCATGACGCGCGTACGTCCGTTGTTCTCCATGTAGAACCGCTCCGTAGAATCGTTGCCGTCCAGCAAGAATGAATTGCCGTTAGCGATGCCACGGAAGGTGAGCAGACCAAAATTTCCGTCGTTCGTCACGCCAGGGGTTAAGAGCACGAAATTATCGACGCGCCGCCCGTTGATCGGCAGGTCTTGGATCTGCTGGGTATCGACCACCTGGGAGAGATCCGTCTTGGTGTCATTGACCAACTCGGCGGCGCCCGTCACCTCCACCTTGGTGACGTTGGAGCCAACGTCAAGACTGACGTTCAGGTCCAGATTTTGGCCCACCTGCAAGTCCAGGTGCTCGGCTGTATATTCGGCGAAGCCTTTCGCGGTAACAGATATTGTGTAGCCCGAACCTGGATCCAAGGCCGGCGCTGTGAAAACGCCACTCTCGTTGGTAGTTAGGGTGCGGAGCGTGCCTTGGCTCTCACGGGAAATGACGACCCTGGCATCGGGCACAGCGGCGCTTGATCGGTCACGGACGACGCCCGAGATTCCCGCTACCCCACCTGCCGATTGAGCAAATGCGGGGACGGACAAGAAAAACAACAATGACGCGGCGAGCAGCTTCATTCTGACCTCTTAAATTGGTGTTGGTTGAACTGAGGATAACAAATCTTGGGTTACAAAACCGTGAGACGCCAAGGTGCCACAGCTAGGGTTACAAGGGTAAACGCCGACACACTCCGCCCGAGGAAGGTCAGCTATTTCTGGGGACGATTGTCTCAACGCGTGTCGACCAAACACATCCGAGCCTCGGAGCCAAGTCAGGTGTCTGGATTTCAGGGCGATAATATGGCAACATAGCTGCCTGCGGCTCGTTCCACGCTATGAAATCCGCCTGCGTTTTTCGTAGTGTTCAAATCCAGTAAGAAACCTGTTATTTGTGGGTAGATTGTGACGTCCCATACAGTTCGCGTTCGGCCCGACAGCGCCCGAGCCTTACCTCGCTCCGCGGATATGACCGCGAGCGCAGCAAGCATCGTGCTTCTCGTGCTGCAACCAATCCTGTTTTATTGGCGTGTCTTGATCAACCCGAGTTCCCACATCCCTTACGACATCGAGGGCTTCCACCTGCCGCTAATCTCCTACATAGGGCAGTGTCTCCGGCGCGGAGTGGCGCCTTTGTGGGACCCATACCCTTATTGCGGCGTGCCGTTTCACGCCGATCTGACAACTGCGCTCTTTTATCCTTTCACGTGGCTGGCCGTCCTTGCCGGGAATCACTCGCAGGGACGCAATCTCCTGTATTGGGTGGAAGCTTTGGACCCTCTGCATATGATCCTGGCCGGCCTGTTTACATTTTTGCTACTCCGGCGGATGGAGCTTTGTCGGCCGGCGGCGCTGCTCGGGGCCAGCGTGTACCAATTAGGCGGCTACTTCGCTTCGCAGGCACAACACTTAGGCGCTATCTCTACTGGGGCGTGGCTGCCGCTGGCCATCCTGGCCGTATTCGAGCTCAGGGACCGCATGCGTGTGCGTTGGATCGCGGTTCTGGCGATTGCTGTAGCCATGAGCATATTGGCCGGCTATTCCGCAGCGAGTCTCGTCGTGGCCGGTGCGGTGGCCTTGTTGGTGATCGCCCTGCTTGCCGTGCGCGATGCTTCCTGGCGCATCATCCCATCCGTCGCCATCGGTTTCCTGGCCGGCGCCATCATTTCAGTAGTGGAACTGGTTCCCCTCTGGCAACTGTCGCACGCCAGTCTGGCGGGGCATCGGCCAATTGCGGCGAGCACAGGCGGCGGTATGGCTTGGCAGGCCCTGGTTTCGCTGGTAATCCCGAACTACTTCCACATATTCGATATCGAGAACTACAGACTAACGATTAACTTCACTTATTTGTATGTGTATTGCGGGATTGCGACAGTTATTCTCATCGTGCTGGCGCCGTTGTTTCGTAGGTCTCGCGCCCCACTCTTTCTGATACTCACCATCATAAGCGCCGTGTGGATGCTGGGGGAGCACACTCCGGTTTATCGCTTTGTATTCGTTCATCTCCCCGTTATCCTTCGGTCCGCTCTGTATGCCGAGTTTGCGCTGATGGCGTTCTGTTGTTTTGCCGGAATCACGGCGGCGTTGGTTCTCGACCGGATTGGGAATCGCGCGCCACAAGCGCTCTTATGGGCCGTAGCTATCTTTACCAGCTACGACCTCATACACACCGGAAGCGGACGGCCCATGAACTCGCATCGTGGGGGATATAAGAACGAAGATTCGGAATACCAGATCGCCGGCTCACCCGCCCGGCTGGCGCTGCTTCGACCCCTGTTGGACCAAACGAATCCCCCGACGCGCGTCGACTTCACCGATCAGGCCTTCAGCCAAGGCTTCCTTGGCTCCGAGATGACAGGACTGCCGACTGCAAACGGTGACAACCCGTTCGTTCTTAACCGGATCTTGCGCTTGAGATGGCTGTTCGCGACGGGCCGGCCCTGGGACCGCCAGCTATCCGTGAACCGTCTGGATTCCCCAATTCTCGACATGTTGGGCGTAGGCTTTCTGGTGAGCGGTTCGGAACTGACCGCGGACAAACTGAATCGCGCGCGGCTCGAATATGTGAATTCGGTTGAGGGTCTGTGGGTATATCGGAATCCGCATGCCCTGTCGCGCTTCTTCCTGGCCCCCCGCGTCCGGCGCTCTTCCGGGGAGGAGGAGACTTTTCGTTTGTTGGCTGACCCGGGATTTGATCCCCGCAGAGAGGCGATCGTAGAAGGCATGCCGCGGGACCAGGAATTCGCCGGCGGCGCCGTCCAGATGAGACTTTATACGCCCAATCGCGTTCAGCTGTCCGTCGCTGCTGCTGGCCCGGCCTTCCTGGCTACTTCCGAGCCGATGTATAGCGGTTGGGAAGCCACTGTAAACGGACGACCGCAATCGTTCCTGGTAACCAACGGAGCATTTCGCGGCCTGACCCTGCCTTCGGGAACCAGCGAAGTTATCATGGAGTACCACCCGCCGCACTTTGCTCTGTGGTTGTTCGTTAGCTTGATTTCGTTCGTCGCCTCGTTGGTGGTGAGTCTCCGTATCGATCGGGTGATCTCAAGGGGGACGGTCGCGGAAATCAGGTCCAAGAAGGATCATCTCATTTGTTGGCTCCGGCTGAGCGCGGGTCGAATACGGGATCTTTGGAACGAGCAGGTTGTGCCGAGGAGCGTCACGATCCTATGGGTATCGTTCTTGCTGATGGCGACTGTGCTGTTCTATTGGCGGATCCTGTTGACGCGGCAGTTCTCGCTGCTTACCGACTCCGAAAGCATCTCGCAGCAGTATTCCTGGCTGACGTTTTGGGTCTCCAGTGTTCGCCACGGCATCCTGCCGCTGTGGGACCCGTACACTTTTAGCGGTCACAGTTTCATTGGAGAAATGCAGACGGGCGGCTTCTACCCGCTGCGCCTCTTGCTGGCCTTGTTTCCTCTGAACGGGAATGGCCTATTCTCGCCTACTCTGTATCACGTTTGGTTCGCATCTTCCCATTTCCTGGGCGCCTGTTTCATGTTCGCCCTCGCCCGCGAATTAAAGCTGAGCCGGTTCGCTGCGTTCCTGGCGGGGATCTGTTTTGCCTTCGGCGGGTTCGTCGCTCGTATGGCCTGGCCGCACATGTTAGAGAGCTCCATTTGGCTGCCCCTCATTTTTCTATTCTTCCTACGCGCACTCCACGCTTTCGACACCCGCCGCGCGGTCCTGAACTCCGCGATTGCGGGTCTCATGCTGGGTTTATCCATCCTGGCGGGAGGCATGCACGTAGTGATCATGCAAGCGCTGGCGATCGTCGCTGCCGGCGCATATCAGATATTTAGCAGCAGATCGCTTGAAGAATCGCTGCCCTGG
>DASZIV010000089.1:0-1861 GCA_035948775.1 Bryobacteraceae bacterium | reverse complement strand
GAATTGGGGCGAAGCCGATACTGCTGGAGAAACCTTAAGGCCAGAATTCAGAATTCAGCTGTGCCTCCGGTTGAACCGGATTAAACAAGCTGTGACTTTCCACACCCGGGGTGTATCGTACAAAGAGAGCACAACCGCAGTTAAAGCCCTTTCTTCATTCGTGCCTATGCCGCTTATTCAGCATGGCTCCAGGAAGGCGATTGAACATTGGCGAGGCCCGTGTGGCGCTCCCCTAGGCTAGATTCCCTGAACGGCCAACCTGGGCGGAGGTGCTCGGAAAGGTCATCCCACAGTGCAGGACAATAATCGCAAAGAGAGTGCAGCGAAGAAGAGACAAATCGAGGGTTTGCCGGTAGTTCGCCGCAACGTAGCCGGCATTGACCTGGGCAGCGAACGACATTGGGCATGCGCACCGAGTGTGGACCGAACGGCGCGAGAAGTAGCCGATTTTGGGGCCACCACTCCGGAGTTGATCCGCATGGGGGAGTGGCTCCAAGCCCGCGGCGTGGAGTCGGTGGCAATGGAAAGTACCGGAGTCTATTGGATCGCCCCGCACGAGGTTCTGGAAGGGAGGGGCTTAGAAGTTCTGCTGGTGGATACGCGGCAACTGGCGCGAGTGCCCGGGCGGGACAAGAAAACGGATCCCAGCGACTGTGAGTGGATTCAACGGCTGCATAGCTGCGGATTACTGCGGGGCTCGTTCCGGCCCGCCGAGCAGGTCTGCATGTTGCGGACTTTGGAACGGGACAAAGCGAACCTGGTGGCCGAGTCTGGCGACTGGGTGCGACGGATGCAAAAGAGCCTGGATCAGATGAACGTGCGAGTGCACCGGGCGGTGTCTGATATAGACGGGGTGACCGGAATGGCGATCCTGCGAGCCATCGCGGACGGCGAGCGAGACGCACGGAAGCTGGCGCAATTGCGGGACCCGCGCTGCCGCAAGAGCGAGCCAGAGATCGCCGAGCAGTTGAGCGGGCACTGGCGCGAGGATCACCTGTTCACTCTGCGGCAGGGACTGAAAATGTACGACGCCATTCAGCAACGGATCGCCGACTACGACCAAGAGATCTTAGGCCGGCTGGCGGCGATGCAACGGGAAGATTTTCGGGACCAACCTCCACCGAAGGTGAAGAATCGGCAGAAAGCCCAGGCGATTAAGAAACGGGGCGAAGAGCCGATGCGGGAAGCGCTGTTCCGGATGAGTGGCGTGGATTTGACCGCCATCGACGCTATCGGGGTGGGAACCGTGCAGGTGGTATTGAGTGAGTACGGGCCCGATTTGAGCCGATTCCCCACCGAAAAGGAATTTGTGTCGCATACCACGCTGGCTCCGCGGCGACCGATGAGCGGAGGCAAGCCAGTGAGGAAGAAGAGGCGGAATACGGCGAGCACGCGCGTGGCTGCTGCGTTACGAATGGCCGCCCTTTCGTTGCGTCACAGCGCAACCGCGCTGGGTGCCTACTATCGCAGGATCGCACGACGCATTGGAGCAGACGTCGCGGTGTTCGCGACCGCCAGAAAGTTGGCCACCCTGATCTACCGTGCACTGCGCTGGGGGCAGCCCTACGTCGATGAGGGTGCCGAAGCGTTCGAAAAACGCTATCAGGAGATCCGCATGACGGCTTTGAAGGCTAAAGCCAAGGAACTCGGGTATGCGTTGCTCCCCAGCGTTCAAGCTCCCGTGGATGGGGAAGTCACAGGCTAGAAGTCAGGAGTCAGAATTCAGGTGCGCCGCGCGGCGGCGGTCTTTGCCGAGTGAGTGCGTAAGCCACATGGACGTGCTAACATCCGGCATGGTCATCGAATGTCCCGAATGTAGGACGCTTGCTAGCCAAGGCACCAATTACGCGAAACTTCTGGA
>DASZIV010000088.1:0-5721 GCA_035948775.1 Bryobacteraceae bacterium | reverse complement strand
CGTGCTCCACTGTGATTCCTTCTGACTCTCGAGGAGAGCGCACAATCCCGGCCTCTCAGCAACTGCAAAGTTCAGAACGTGGAGTTTTCCCATGCCAATCGCCTGCCTAAAGCGTTGATATAACGCACAGCAGTATTGCGGATGGGCTTCGATCGCCACCACGCGGAATCCGCGCGAGAGGTAGTAAGCCGTGTCATTGCCATTGTGTGCGCCGACATCAAAGATGAGATCCGTTTGCATGCTCAAATATTTTGGCACATCTAGCCGAATTTCCCTCGTTCTTCAGAAATCACGAGCGCACGTTATCTATTTGCTGCGGATGGAAGCCGCCAAATGACAGAGCCGTATCTGGGCGTGTTCCCCTCCCGTAAGTTGCAGCTGACCGAGGGCTTGTCCACCATGTTGAACTGCCACGGGAAGCCCGTGAGCAACCTGCACGGCGACTCAAGCAGCTCGAAGCATTGCTAAAGGACTCCAGCGCCTTGGCGCCGTACTCGCCCCAGTGGTTCGAGTATTGGGACGAGCAGATGTATTTCATCCCCACTGGGAGAGAGGTAAGACCCGGGAAGTTGTCCCCCGAGGGACTTATCGCGGTTCTCAGGTATACCGTGCAGGACCCGCTCACGGATCAGTGACGCGGCAGGACGCGGCACCAGGCGACATAAAACGGGAAATTCACTTACTGGCCGTTCGGCGGTAACGGCCGATGTTGTAATTTGTTTTACTGCGTCTTACCCGTGAACGGCGGTTTCGCGTCGATTGCGGTGCAGCGAATGGTCTACCGCGCGGCCGCGCCCAAGAACGTGTACTCGATTTACCGGCTGCCTTCCGCCGGAGGGGCTCCTGAAAAGATCCTTCCGGGATACGCGGCGGTGGCGGGTGTCGAGCCCACGGGCAAGGGACTCTACGCGGTGGGAGCGTGAACCGCCACCTGACGCAACTGGATTACGTTCCGTTTCCCGACGGACCGGCGGTGCACTTGGCCGCAATGAATTTCGCTACGGATGCGTGGGTCACGCGCGACGGGATCTATTATCTGGAACGCATGGCGGACCAGCCGCTGCCGGTGGCCCTGGCGTTCCGCACGCATGACGGGGCCGTGAAGGTTCTCGAGGAATACTCGAAGCCGCCCGGCAGCGGACTGTCGGTGTCCGCCGACGGCCGGTTTGGGGTCACCACCCGCGTGGTGGCGCCCATCAGCGACCTGATGCTGCTCGAACATCCAAAATAAGCACGGCCAAATAACCACGAGGATGGGCCTCGACTGCTCCGGCCTTGCCGGGCCGCGTGATCGATGTGACTTCCGTTCGCCGGGACTGTTCGGGCGGCTGCGGCATTGGTGGATTGGGTTATGGAGGAGGAAGCCATGAATATTAGACTTGCTGCCGCTGCCACGCGGTGGATTGCGCTTGGCGACGGTGTGCATCTCCGTGCCTGCAAACCTCACCATGACTTACGGACCCGGCTTATGATAATTCCAGTTATAATCCCAGAATCGTCTTTTGCGGATCGTGTACCGCAAAGGTCGACCATCGCAGGTGGCAGGGGGTCATAATCATGGCATGGAAGCCTAGTCGGAGGATGCTCGCTTTTCCTCGTACGCCGCTCGACTGGATTCCATGCGCAGTCAAAGGCTTCCTGCCGGTAGTGGTTTTAACGCTGCTCACTTCCGCCGCCCAGGCGCAGAGCACGACATATAATCTCCAGAGCGGGCTCCAGAATCAGCTTACGCAGGTGACGTATCCCGACTGCAGCCCTACCTTGACCCCGTCGAGCCCGGCCTTCGATGCCACCGGACAGCTCACTTTCACGTACAAGAACATCTGCCCGCTCGAGCAGTTTCAAGTCAACGGAACTGTGACGGTCAAGGTTCCCTTATTGTTCACCGGAACCCCCGGCGCAACCTCAATTGTTGGTGTTTCCAGTTCGCAGATGATCTCCGTAACGATGTCAGCGACGTACACCGGCCCAACCGATGTTTTCGGCGCCTTGAGCATCAATCTCGGGGGATGTACTTCTGTTGCAAACCCGACAACTGGCAAAGGCAGCTTGACCCTGACTGCACCGATGCAGTCCTGCGCGCTTCCATCGACGTTGACCCTCGGATCAAGCGGCGGGACGACACTATCCTTCACCATGACGGATAGCGCTATGACGGTCACTGCGTACGCGGTTTACTCTCAAAGCTCCAGTTGCACGACGTCAACCGACCGGCAGGGGTCGAGCGCGCAGCCGGGAGCGCCAATCCCGCACGCGGGGCCGACCTGCTCGGCACCCTCCATTTCGATCACCCAGGAGCTGCCCAGCGTCACGGACCCGTTGATCGGGCTCGCAGCGGACCTCCCACCGTTTTGCGCGTCGGGACTCTACACCTACAACGGTCCGAACTTCGCCAACATCCGTCTGGTGCTTCTGGATGTGAACAGCAACATCGTCGGGAGTTCGCCCCTGACGGCGCCAAAGGGGCTAAATCTAGCGGGTCAGGATCTTCCCCCCGGCACGGGACAGCTTTGGGGCTACGGCTGCAACCCGCCGCCGGATGCGAACCAGCTCATTTACATCCCCTCGGCGATAATGCCCAATTTCAACATCACGCCAGGCATGCCTTACAATCAAAAGGTCGGAAATCTGAAGCTGCAAGCGCGGCTCTACGATTCCGTGACCAACGCACTGCTTGCCACCAGCGACGCTACCAGTACCTCGGTTACCTACAACGTCGAACCGGGAGTGAGCGCTACCCAGGTGAAGGTGGTCCTGAAAAACAAAGACGGCAGTATCAACTATCAAGTCCCGCTGGCATCACCTTTTGCGGCCCCCAATAACACAACTCTCAATCATTTTCTCCCAGATAACTACAACCTGCCTGGCACCCACCCATACCTGGATGTCACTCTCAATTCGGACGTGGCGAACGCGACGTTGCATGTAAAAATCACCGCCAAAACCCCTCAAAACACGTTCATTCCAATCGCCTGGGGGGACCTCCGGACACCGGTGACCAAGGGAACCAACATGGATTGGTACGTCCCGTTCGATGCGGAGCTGCTCAATTCCATCGCGACCATTATTATTCAGCCGTATATTACTGTTGCGGGCTATGCCGACGACGTGAGTTTGGATTTCCCGACTGTGATTAGTTTCGAGTCCATCACTGCCACGGCGACTCCCGACCCCCTCGCCTGCGACCCCAATCCTGCGGCGTGCTTGGCCCCGGGCTCGAGCGCCACCAATTTCAACCCGAACACGATTAACGTTTCCGGCATGGTGACGGCAGCTCTGCCAGGCGAAAGCATCTACCGCTATGTCACGGTTTCCGTGAACGGAAAGAACATACCCCCGCCCGATCCCGGTTTCCGGATCGATCCCGGTACTCCTGGACAGCCGAACCCATTTATGGACACCGTGACGGTGCCGGTACCCGGCGGCACCGACCAGAAAGTAAACATCCGCTACGTTCTGCACCATGCCGACCAGCCGGCAAGCCTCAGTTGCGAGTGTCCGGAAGCCCCTTTCAATTACACTTCCTTTGGCACGCCGGTCGCCGCCCCGGCGACGCCGGGCGGCGCGGCTCCGTTCCTGGGTGGCGTGTTCAACAGCGTTAAGCAAGCAGTAGTAAATGCAGGCAAACAAATCGCAACGAATGTCACCCAAAATGCTGTGCACGGCGCCACGGGCGTTTCCCCCGCCTTTCAGGATGACCTCAAGAAGTACTGGCAAAGCCTGCCGACGCCGGGCGAAAAAAGCGTCGAGAAGCAGCCGCGGGCGGGAGCGTCGAACTCCGACGTCCGCCATGCCAGCACTACGTCGCCGAATCCGCCGTACCTTCCCATCGCCTCCAGTTGGAGCTTCAATCCGCCGATTCCCAACAACGGCAGCTTCTCAGCGACCATTTCGCTGGACTATTCGGCCAGCCAGTTCCCCGACGTTCCCAACTTCAGCGAGTCCAAGCTGCAAGTGATCTCCTTCGATTCCTCGGGCACGCTGCACACGTATCCAACCACTCTTGACACGACCAACAAAATCGCATCCGCACCGGTCGCCAGCCTGGACCCGGTCTATTCCTTGGCCGTCATCGGGCCGTTCAGCCAGACGCCGGTGATGATCGCGACCGTGCCCACCAGCTACGCGCTGGTCAACACCGGGACCCAGGCTACCGACCTAAGCACGACGGTTTTCCAAACGGACGGCACCGCCGCGCCCGCGGCTTCCGTGCTACCGACCGGGAATCAGTTGGTGGCGACCGGACCCGGCTGGGTGCAGGCGTGGTCCAATCCATCCACCGTTGCTGGCGTGTCCTGGCTCGATAACGGCACGCAGTTCGCCGTCACGCCGGCCGTGAATCCCGACCAGCTCTTCATCTTCACCGACGTCGAGTACAACGCCACGACCTCCACCGAAATCGATCTCACCAACACTTCGCTGTTCGATTCCAACATCACGCTCAACCTGTTCGGCGCCGATGGGACTTCGCAGGGGTCGTATGGCACGCTGATTCCAGCCAAGAACTCGATATCCGGACGGGTGGAGGGATTATTCCCGTCGATCACAGCCGGCTTCACGGGGTTCTTGACGGTGAACTCCGACCAGTCGCTGGCGGCATCGGGAATCCGCTGGAGCGGCTCGACGGCGACGGGGCTCGTGGCGCAGGCTGCGAACAACACGTCGTTTGGCACCACGAGCTGGTATTACCCGCAGCTCGCCTCTGGCGTGACCACCACGCTGCATCTGGTGAACACGAGTACGTCTCCGGCGAATGTGACGCTGAAGGCCTGGTCGGCTAGTGGGTCGGCTGCCGCTCCTACCGTGAAAATGCAGTTGGCGTCGGGCCAGCAGTATACAGGTGCCGTCGCGACTATTTTCGGCGCCGATCCCGCCGGGTCGATCGAAGTCGACAGCGACACTGCGGGCGTGTTCGGCGACGTGTTGACCGTGGACGGCAACTTCTTTCCGAACTTCGCCGTATCGCTGCCGCTGAACGGCACGCCGGTGACGACATCGGTTCTGCCCTACGCCACCAGCAACACCACGGTTTACGTTTTCAACCCCAGCGCCACGGCTGCAACGGTCACAGTGACTCCCTATAATGCTACCGGCACTGCGGGGGCTCACACCTCCATGTCCGTTCCCGCAAACGGCAGCGCCGCGATCGGGGTGAGTGCGACCGCGTACGCGACCATCTCTTCGACGCAGCCGGTGGTCGCCGCCGGATGGATGGTGGTTCCGTCGGGGACGACGACGGGATATCTCTCGCTGCCCGCGACATTCAGCCCGAGCACCACCGGCGGCACTGGACCGATCAACGGCGGAGGCACCACCATCGAGTTCGGAAACGTCGCGGTGGGTTCCTATGCCACGGGTACGCTTACGATTTACAACACCGGCACAACCAGCCAGACCATTTCATCGATCACAGCTTCCGATCCGCAATTTAGCGTCGTGACCCCGGCGCGTCCGTTCAACGTCGTCGCCGGATCGCAGCAGGCCATCACCATTCAGTTCGCCCCGACTTCCGCCGGAGAGCAAAGCGCTCTGCTTACCATCACGGCCGGCGGATCCACCGCGCTGTATGCGCCGGTGGTTTTACTCGGCGTGGGAACGCCGCAGCCATCCGGCGGGTCCATCGAGTTCGGCAGCGTGCAGGTGGGCTCATCGTCGACGGGCATGGTCACGGTGACCAACACGGGCCCGGCGTCGGTGAACGTGACGGCGATCGCCAGCAGC
>DASZIV010000087.1:0-10161 GCA_035948775.1 Bryobacteraceae bacterium | reverse complement strand
GAATCTGGTTGATGGCTGTCCAAATTCCTGCCGGCGGAGCGATGGTATCAATGAGGCCGAGCGCTGCCAGTACCGGCGCTTTGATCCGCGACGCGAAATTGACAGTGTCGAAATACAGAGCCGTTCTCATGACGGCGAGATTGTCAGAAGGCCAATTGGGGTAGCCCGCCTTACGGCCGTGCAGATCCCCATTGGAATCCGCGCCGGCGGGTTCGTTCACGATCACCGCCGTTACCTTCGGCTGCAGTCCGGCAGTCACCAGGCTTTGCTGGCCGCCCATGCTCGTGCCCATGACCACGATGGTTTTGCCGTCCCAATCCAGGCGGCTGGCAATATAATCGATGGCGCGCGAGTCGCGAAGATACATCTTGAGGAAGTAAGAAGTCTCGCGGTCGGTATTGCCGATCGCCTGGTAATCCTTGTTCACGCCGTTCGCCTGACTCGGGGGCATGTCGTGCGAATCGACGTCCAATGTGAGCCACCCTTCCGCCGCGCGATTGGTGACCGTCTCCGGCCGAAGCGCGTAAACGCCGGCGTACTGGAAGATCACCAGGGCGGGGAATTTCCCTTCACGAGAAGGCTTGGCGAGGTAGCCTTGGACGTGCGAACCGAGGCTGTCGAGCATTACGGTGTAGAGATCGACGCCAGCCTGTTCGGTTCGGACAGGCGTGAGCACGGGGTTGATCGGGATCGCGCCAAGGGCCTTGAGTTTGGCATCCCAGAAGGCGTCAAAATCGGCCGGGCGGGGAGCGGAGGGCTGCAACTGGGAAGGCGCGACTGCGGCGCCCAGATGAATCGCGGGACCGTTGCCACTGACTTCCACGTAAAGCATCGCGGCCTCGGAAAGAGTGGTCTCAATCGTAGCCCCGCCGGACGAGAAGTCGAGGGTACCCTCTGCAATCTTTTCGGAGTTGTTCTTCTTGATGGTGTACGAGTATTTGCCGGTATCAGGTGCGCCCGGCGCGAGCGTCACGTTCCAGCCGGCTCTTTCACCGAGTTCGTAGATTCCGTTTTTGTGAAACGGCGTGAAGCTCAGTTGCTGGGCGTTGGCCAGCGATGCCGCAAGAACAAGGGCGCAGCCGGTGGGAAACCAGTGCAGTGGGATTCGGAGGGGTAGCCTTGTCAAGGCAACAGAATAACATTACGCTCAATAACAGTATGAAGTTTGCAATGGTTGGTTTTGTGGCGGTTTGCACGGCGGCTAGCCTGGTTGGCCAGCAATCCGCGGCACCGCAACCAATGAATTGGACCGCTGCCGAGGACCATCAGAATATGATGGACCAGCTCGGCATCAAGGCGCTCCGTCCCGGCCCCAGTGGAAACGAGAGCGCACCCAATCATGCCAACTACGACGAGTCGCAGGCCAATCCGTTCCCGAACCTGCCGGATGTTTTGACGCTCAAGAACGGGAAGCGAGTCACGTCCGCGGCGATGTGGTGGAGCGAGCGCCGTCCGGAAATCGTCGAGGACTTCGAGCGGGAGGTGCTGGGCCGCGTCCCCAAAAGTGTACCGAAAGTAACCTGGACGATTCGAAACACGGTCAACACGACGGTCGGCTCGGTTCCCGTCATCGCGAAAGAACTTGTGGGGCACATAGACAATTCGTCTTACCCGCTGATTAGCGTCGACATTCAGATGACTCTGGTCACGCCGGCGAATGCCAGGGTTCCAGTTCCGGCGATGATCATGTTCGGCCGCGGCGGACCCCCGCAAGCGGCGGCCGCGCCGGCACCCGGAGTCGACCCGCCGTCAACCCAGCAGTTGATTGCCTATGGTTGGGGCTATGCAAACATCAATCCCACCAGTATCCAAGCCGACAATGGCGCAGGACTGACCAGGGGCGTCATCGGGTTGGTCAACCAGGGCCAGGCCCGCAAGCCGGATGACTGGGGCGCATTGCGTGCCTGGGCCTGGGGTGCTTCCCGCGGTCTGGACTATTTGGAAACCGACAAAACGGTGGACGCGAAACGCGTCGGCATCGAAGGCGTTTCGCGCTACGGCAAGGCGGCTTTGGTGACGATGGCGTTCGACACACGCTTCGCTCTGGTTCTGGTCGGTTCGTCCGGTGAAGGCGGCGCCAAACTGCACCGCCGCAATTGGGGAGAAGCGGTCGAAAACCTCACCGGGTCAGGCGAATACCATTGGATGGCGGGCAACTTCTTGAAGTACGGAGCAGCGGAGGCCGCTTTCGGAAGTAAGAACGCCGGCGACTTGCCGGTGGATGCGCATGAGCTGATCGCGCTGTGCGCCCCGCGCCCGACCTTCATCAGTTACGGCATTCCGGAGAAGGGCGATGCGAAGTGGCTGGACCATCAAGGTAGCTACATGGCTGCGGTCGCCGCCGGTCCGGTGTTCCGGCTATTGGGCGCGAAAGACCTGGGAACGTCGGATGACTATCGCAAAGAGAAAATGCCTCCGGTCAATGTGAGCATGCTCAACGGTCAACTGGCCTGGCGCCAGCATGACGGAGGTCACACCGACGGGCCCAACTGGAAGTACTTCATCCCTTGGGCGGACAAGTTCCTCGGCCATATGCCTCCAGCGGACGAACCAGTTGCCCGAACCGACGAGAACTCTCTAGCTGCCCATGCCCAGTTGCTGGACAGAGCCAGTCGAGGCGGCATCGACATTTATTTCGAAGGCGACTCCATCACGCGCCGCTGGGGGGCGACCGATTATCCCGATCTGCTGGCCAATTGGAAGCAGAACTTCTTCGGTTGGAATGCGGCCGACTTCGGGTGGGGCGCAGACAAGATTCAGAACATCCTGTGGCGTCTACAAAATGGGGAGCTGGACGGAGTCAATCCGCAGATCATCGTTCTTCTGGCTGGCACCAATAACGTGGGCAACATGGTGCCCGCAGGTGGCGATGAGGCTGAGGTTGCGAATATCACCAGCGGTCTTCAAGCCGTTGTACGCCTCATGCAGACGAAGGCCCCGGACGCCGCCATCGTCCTCACGGGCATTTTCCCTCGCAACGACAACATGGCGGTGATGGCGACGATCAATAAGGTAAATAGCAACCTGGCCAAAATGGCGGATGGCAAGAAGATCCGGTATCTCAACGTCAATGACAAGCTGGCGGATGCCGACGGCAGGCTCTTCGCCGGGATGATGAACGCCGACAAGCTTCATCCCGCCGTCAAGGGCTACCAGGTATGGGCAGACGCCCTGAAGCCTGTCTTTACCGAATTGCTAGGCCCACCAAAAAACGAGGATCACGCGCCGCCGCCGACGGGTGATCCTGCTCGTGGGGCTTCGCCCAATAGTCGCTAGTTACTGTGCATTCGATGCTTTATTGGCGGAACCAGCCTCGGCAGGTTGCTTGACGATCCGAAGATAAGGCTTCGGCGCCTTCCAGCCGGCCGGGAAGGCTTTTTTCGCATCCTCGTCGGATACCGACGGCAGGATGATCACATCGTCGCCTTGCTTCCAGTTCACCGGCGTCGCTACTTTGTGCTTGGCCGTGAGCTGCATGGAATCGAGCACCCGCAGAATCTCATCGAAGTTCCGACCCGTGCTCATCGGATAACTGAGCATGAGCTTGATCTTCTTATCCGGACCGATCATGAACACCGTCCTCACGGTGGCATTGGTCGCCGCGGTGCGGCCCTCGGAAGTATCGCCGGATTCGGCCGGCAGCATATTGTAGAGCTTCGACACATGGAGCTGCGGGTCGCCAATCATCGGGTACTTCACTTTGTGGCCCTGCGTCTCTTCGATGTCCGCGGCCCATTTCCCGTGACTGCTCACCGGGTCGACGCTGATGCCGATGATCTTGCAGTTGCGCTTGGCGAACTCCGGTTCCAGGCCCGCCATATAACCGAGCTCGGTGGTGCAAACGGGAGTGAAGTCCTTGGGGTGGGAAAACAGGATGGCCCAGCCGTCGCCGATCCATTCATGGAACTTGATCTCGCCTTGCGTGGACTGAGCCGTGAAATTCGGTGCTTCGTCATTGATGCGTAGTGATTCCATATTTTCCTCCGGAGTTCTGTAGGCACCGCGGCCGCGCGTGCCAGTCCCCGATTATAACTTGGCGGGACGTGCTTTAGCTTGCCCGGTATGCGTGACCTGGGCTATACAATCGAACGAGTGGGCGTTTCGTCTTCCATTGCCGGCCCGCGTCCGTCCGGTGGCGGAACGGCGCTATCGGGGTTTCTGCTTTCGGGCTTTCTGATGGCCCTGCTCGGAGCAGTCCTGCCGGCGTGGGGCTACTACCGCGATCCGCCGAATTTTACCTCGGTCGGCCACTACTTCCTGAGCCTGGCGGTCGGTCTGATGGCTTCGGCGGCGTTGGCGCGGCCCGTGCTCGCCAGGCGCGGACTATCCTTCCTACTCGTCTTCGCCTGTGCGCTCTCCTGCGCGGCGCTGGCGTATCTGGCGGTGGTCTCGCCGCCCATATCCACCTGGTGGCGCGTGGGTGGCCTTTTGGTGTTGGGCTTGGGCGCGGGCTTGCTCAACCTCGCGCTGTTCCATGCCATTTCGCCTGCCTACCATGCCGACGCCGCAGCCACGGTTAACCGCGGCGGCATGTGGTACGGTCTCGGTTGCCTGACTGCCACTCTGCTGGTAGCCGGCACCTTTTACGCCTATACCGTACCCAGCATTTTCATATTCATGGCGTTCGTGCCCGGACTCTTCGCCGTCTTCTTCGCGCAAACCAAAGGGGGCAGGGCCGCCGACGAGGACTCGCACCCCACCCTGCGGCAGGCGATCGAGGATTTCCGCAGCCCCGGCGCTGTGTTGTTCGCGCTACTCCTGTTTTTTCAGTTTGGCAACGAATGGTCCATCGCCGGCTGGCTGCCACTATTTCTCATTCGCCGCGTGGGCCTCAGCCCCAAGGCTGCGCTGCTGATACTCGCGCTCTACTGGCTGTTCCTCATGCTGGGACGTTTGGTTTCGGTGGCCGTTCTGCCGCGCGTCCGCCACGGGCGGCTGTTGGTGGGCAGCGTCCTGGCTGCGCTTTTCGGCTGCCTGCTTCTGTTCTTCACCAACAACTCGTTTGGCGCAACCTTCGGCGTGCTGTTTATCGGTGGCGGCTACGCTAGCATCTACCCCCTTGTGGCTGAGGCCATCGGCCGCCGATTCCCCTACTACCATCCCGGGTTTTTCAATGGCATCTTCTCAGTCGCGATGGTGGGAGGCTTGCTCGCGCCCGCGACGCTGGGTTATGCCGCATCGGATTTAGGCGACGTAGGGGTTGTAATCGGCATTCCTCTGCTGGGAACCTGCATGGTGGTGCTCCTGCTTTTCTTGATTTGGCTGGAATCGAAAGCGACGGGCCGATGAAGCGCTATTTTGCCGCGGCGGCTCTGATCTTTTTTGCGGCGCAGGCGACCGCGGCGCCCTTAGGCCAGGAAATCGCGCGCCTGATTGATGCCTCGCCTGCCGTACGAAACGCCTTCTGGGGCATCGACATCGTTGAACTCGGAAGCGGCAAGACGCTCTATGCGCACAACGCCGAGCGCATGTTTATTCCGGCATCGAACACGAAGCTATTCACTGTAGCGCTGGCGCTCGATCGCCTGGGACCGGACTTCCGATTCCAGACCCGCGTTCTGGCCGAGACGACCCCCGATGCGGAAGGCCGCATCCACGGCGCCGTTCGTCTGGTGGGTGGCGGAGACCCGAATCTCTCTGCGCGCGCCGTGCCTTACCGTACGGGACCGGTTACCGGCAATCCGCTCGCGGCCATCGAAGAGCTTGCCGATCAAGTGGTGGCGCGCGGCGTCAAACGAATCGACGGCGACATCATGGGCGACGACACCTGGTATGTCTGGGAGCCCTATCCGGACGGCTGGGTCATCGATGATACGCGCTACGAATACGGCGCCCCCGTCTCGGCGCTGACGGTGAACGACAACATAATCACGCTGACGGTCTTGCCTGGCGCGCGCGTTGGAGATCTCGCCGAGGTGTCGTCGTCGCCGGTCCTCGAATACTACAACCTGGATAACCGCGTCCGCACGGTAGGCGTGCGCGGACCGCTCAAGATCCAGTTGGATCGCCAACCCGGCGGCCGTCAGGTGCGCCTCTGGGGCACGATTCCGGCGTCTTTTCCCGGAGAGACCGTGGAGTTGGCAGTTGACGACCCGGCTGAGTTCGCCGCCCGCGCGCTGCGCCGTGCCCTCGAAGTTCGCGGAGTTGCCGTCGGCGGAGAGGTCGGAGCGCTGCACCGTTATCCCAACGATGAGAACGCCAAGCCGACCCCGGAAGGTATCGAACTGGCGCGGCACGAATCCGCGCCGCTGATCGAAGATCTGACGATCACCGCCAAAGTCAGCCAGAATCTTCATGCCGAACTGGCCCTGCGTGCGGTGGCTCGCGCACGGCGCAGTGTGGGGAGCCGCCAGACCGGGTTGGATGAGATGAAGTCCTTTCTCAAGGAACTCGGCATCGGTCAGGAAGCCTACAGCTTCAACGACGGCTCAGGCCTGGACCGCACCGACCTGGTGACGCCGGAGGCCATCATCAAACTGCTTGGCCATATGTACGCTTCCAAGGCGCGCGAACAGTTTATCGCTTTGCTGCCGATCGGCGGCCTGGATGGCACTCTCAGCGAGCGTTTCCCGAACAGCGCTGCCACGCGGCGCATTCACGCCAAAACCGGCACCCTAACCCACGTCAGTGCGCTTTCGGGCTACGTCGAGCGGCGCGACGGTACGTGGGTCGCTTTTTCCATTCTGGTGAACAACCACAACCGGGCGGCCGCCGAGGTACGTAGCGTGATCGACCGGATTTGTACTTTAATAGTGGAGTAGGGACAAATTCATGCCGATCTACGAATATCGTTGCGAAGACTGTGGGACCAAGTTTGAAAAGCTGGTGCGCCGCATGGGCGAAGCCCCGAACGGCGCCTGCCCTTCCTGCGGCCAGAATCATCTGAAGCAGGAGCTTTCCACGTTTGCGGCTCACGCCACCGGCGCGCCGAAATCCGCCGAAGCACCAAGCTGCCCCAGCGGCCAGTGCAACAATCCGGGGATGTGCGGCATGAACTTCAACTGACGCCTAAGCGGGTGCTCCCAGCACCATTCAGGCCCGGCCGGTCGCTTTCCGGTTTACACTCTACTGTATGCGTAACCACATCTTGATTGGACCGGTGTTTCTCGCCGCTTGTTTGTGCGGGCACGCCCAGTGGTTGAACCAACCAATTGCCAATGCTCCGCGTACGCCCGATGGCAAGGTGAATCTAACCGGGCCGGCACCGCGTGTGAATGGCAAGCCGGACCTTTCGGGAATCTGGCAGGCGGAGGCAGAGCCCCGCGGCCCGGGCCTGTTCGGATTGGGCGAATCCCCCAATTCCAAGTACTTCCGGGACATCCTGTCCGACTTCAAGCCGGGGGAGGAGCCGCTTACTCCCGCGGGCGCGGAGCTGTTGCTCAAGCACGGCTCGGCAGGCCCCTATGGCAATCCCAGCCTGAATTGTCTGCCCGATGGCGTGCCCCACGCCGACTTGCTTCCGGAGCCGTTTAAAATCATTCAGACGCCAAACGAAGTTGTGATGCTGTACGAAGTGGAGACCATTTTTCGCCAGGTGTTTACCGATGGACGCAAGCCGCCGATGGACCCTTCGCCGACCTGGCTGGGGTATTCGGTGGGCAAATGGGACGGCGACACACTGGTGATCGACACACGGGGATTCAACGATAGGAGTTGGCTGGATGCGCGCGGCCACGGGCACAGCGAGGAGATGCGCGTGGAGGAGCGGTTTCAGCGGCGGGATTTCGGCCATCTGGATGTCGCGGTGACGCTTGAAGATCCCAAGGTATTTACCAAGCCGTTCACGATTCACTTCAGCGAACGGCTTCTTCCAGACACCGATGTGTTCGAACACATTTGCGCGGAAGACGAAAAGGACGCCGCACACACCGCCGCCGCGGCCAAGTAAAGCTTGCCGCTCATACAGTCCGAAGCGCTTCGGTGTCCTCGTCGCCGGGCGTGACCAGGCTTCACTTCTGCCCGCTGCCCAGCATATTCTCCAGAAACGACCGCTCCAAAGGCCAGTAGCCGTAGACTCGTGCACCTTCGCTGCGAAACGAACCGGAGGTCAGCACGCCGCTCAAGTCGGCCGGATTCGGAGTTTGGTGTTCCCGCGCAATCATCTGGCGTAGCAGGTTGGTGGTCGCCGAGAGTTGCGAAGCTAGATCAGATGCCTCCTGATTGCCGCGGCAGTTGACTGTCAACTTCGCGGCCAGACGTTTGTCCTCGGGCCCGAATGAGAGCACCACGGAGTCGGCGCGTTCTATGGCGCGTGCGAATGGCCGCGTGCCGTCGGGCAGGCTCTCGGCCGACTTCAACGATGCGCCTGGAAAGGCGATCCAAACGGGGGCGTTGGGGACTGCGGCGTTCGACCCGTTAGCGCTACTCTGCAAACGAAGAGCCGCCGATTCATCCTGGCTGACCGCTAGCGCCATCAAGTTCGATTGCAGCGGAAAGAAGGAAATGCGCCGGTCGGGCGTGCTTCCCTGCATGCGGCAAAGCGAGTTGTAGCATTGACCACTTTCGGACTCGACGTACGAGCGAAGGCTCTTCCAGTCAAATTGGCCGCGCGCCAGCAGATATTTCCCGGTGGGCGTGAAGGCCAGCATGACGGTGTCGAGATCCTGCTTGTAGTTGAAGTCGATCTTGCGGACGAAGTCCTGATACTCGGGTTCTTCGGTAACTTTGGAGTTGTCCAGGATGCCGAGGATTCCCGAGCGACGGAGTGCCGCAAAGTCGAGATAAATGACCACCGCGTCGGAGCTGGGAATTCGCTTCAGGAGCGCCGTCGGGGTCAACTGGCGCGATCGATACCAGGACACGCCCCACAACGCCACACCGCAAATCACGGCGACCAGCGCGACCAGCAGCCAGGCCCGGAACTTACTGCTCACGAGTGCAGTATCACACAGCCGCCGCAGCCACGCTGCGTTCTGACTCGCGCGCGGCCTTCCAGAGGCGAATGTATGGCTGCAACCCTTCCATCATCTTGCGGAAGGACTCGATGGTTAGCGATTGCGCGCCATCGCTGACGGCTTTCTCCGGGCAGGGATGCACTTCGAGAATCAAGCCATCGGCGCCCACTGCTACGCCCGCACGCGAAATGGCCGGCACCAGGCTTCGCTTCCCCGTGGCATGGCTCGGATCGAGAATTACGGGAAGGTGCGTGAGCTCGTCCAATACTGGAATTGCGGAAATATCGCAGGTATTCCGCGTGGCCGTTTCAAAAGTTCGGATACCACGCTCGCACAGAATCACATTAGGATTCCCGTGGGCCACCACGTACTCGGCCGACATCAGGAGCTCTTTGATGGTGGAACTTAGCCCGCGCTTGAGCAGCACGGGACGGCCGCACGTGCCCAGCGATTTTAGCAGCGAGAAGTTTTGCATGTTGCGCGCGCCCACCTGCATGCAGTCGGCGTACTCGGCAACCATCTCGACATCACGGTCGCTCATCACTTCGGTGATGATGCCGAGACCTGTAGCTTCCTTCGCTTTGCGGAGCAGCTTCAGCCCTTCCAACTCGAGACCCTGAAAATCGTACGGCGAGGTGCGCGGCTTGAACGCCCCGCCGCGTAGCATGCGCGCTCCGGCTGCCGCCACGCCCTCGGCCGTGCGCATGATCTGCTCTTCGCTTTCCACCGAGCACGGTCCGGCCATCACGATAAACTCATCGCCGCCGATCTCCAGTCCGTTGACCTTGATTGCGGAATCGTCCTTTTTGAACTCGCGGCTCACGAACTTGTATGGCGCGGAAATGCGCATGGCGCTCTCAACCCCGGGGGTGGCCTCGAGCGACTCCAGACACGCCGTAACGTCGCCCATGCCCACCACTCCGATCACTACTCGTTCCTCGCCCTCGATCGAATGGACTTTGTATCCGAATTCACGAATCCGCTCACAAACGTGCTCGATCTCCTCCTTGCTGGCGTGGGGGCGCATCGAGATAATCATGGAACCTCCGAAATAAAAAACCCACCCTTCCGAGTGGGTTGGTTTTGCTCTTACTCCAAATTGCAGTATAAACCAACGCCAACTCTACCGGGTCCGGCGCGAAGGCCAGAACCGGTTTCTAAACGAGCTGGCGTAGAAATGCTGCATCGAAGTCGTATTATATCGTATTAGGTTTGTTTATTGAAAGATTGTTTGGATTTGTGTTTTGTTTTTGGTAGCAGTATCATT
>DASZIV010000086.1:0-37254 GCA_035948775.1 Bryobacteraceae bacterium | reverse complement strand
AGCGAAACCGGCAGAACGCTTTGATCTGGAGGGACGTAACAATCCCAAAGGGGAGTGGAGGCCGGGACAGAGGCTGATCGGGCACGGAAGCGAGCAGGCGACGGGCAGAAGCGAGGAGACGGCCGGATGCGGGGCGAACCGTAACCGGCAGTGGAGCAGAAAGCCGAACGAGCTTGCGAGCGACCGTGCGGGTTGTGAAGTAGCAGGCCAGGAACATCGATCCTGGAATGGACACCGCGAAAGCGGAGGCCGTTCGAGGGGAGCGAAAGGCCGTTACGAGCAACCGGTCCTGTTTGGGAGAGAGACTGCGGCGCGCCAGTAAGCGTTGAGTCTGGTGGCGGAGAAGAAAACGCCACTAGAGGAGCAGAGAGGCAAAGGCGCACAGCGCTCCCGAACACGAAGCTCAGTGCCGATCATGACGGCGGAGAGCGAAGCTGGAAATCAGGTCACTTGGAACCGTTTCTTTTTTGGGCAGCCTCCGGGCAGCGCTTAATAGAGGTATGAGGTCGTTCCGGAAGTGATCAGGAAGACCGCTACCACAATCACCACCGTCGCCCCGGTGACCAGCCCTGCTCCCTGGGCGGCCATCACCCATCCCAACCGATAAGGCAGCGGTGGCATGACACCCGGTGACTTCTGCGACTTCCGGGTGCATTTCCTTCCCAGCAGGATCTTGGCAGTTCCGTAGTAAACGGGAAAAACGAAGCCAATTACGGCTAAACCGTATCCTGCCAACACCGCCGGGGTGTTCTTACCGCGGATCACGAAATACCCGGACACAAAGAGCAGCGCCGCGGTGAGCGAGATTCCTACGAAGGCGCCAAACAGGAAGGACATGTCGCTGGACAAAGTCGGCTCGGCCAGGCGAATTACGCGATGCCCCTGATCGTCATAGGTGAGGAACAACCTCCTTCGGGTGGTTTGCACCGTCTCTCCCGTATCCGGGCAGTACCAGCTGGTCGCTTCCACGATACAAAGATACACCCCCGGACCGCGGGCCCATTTTGCCGACGATTTCCACGGCCCCAAAGGGCTGGTGAATCGGCGTGACACCTCTGTTAAACTAAGAGCCGTCGGTTTTGTTTGTCCCACACTATGGCGAGCCTCCGTCGAGCCCAGCCTGCCAGCCGAACGTCCGCGCCGGCTACTGTAGTAGCGATGTGTCTCCGTCCAAACAGTAGGGAATACTTTCAGGAGAAAACACGATGAAGACCAAGCTGTTCATGCTATTCGCCGCCGCGGTTTCCATCCTCGGCGTACGGGCATATGCCCACCACTCCTTCGCGGCCACCTATTTCGAGGACCAGAAGATCACCGTCCACGGAAAACTGGTGCAGTTCCTGTACCGCAACCCGCACTCGTTCGTGCACGTTGAGGCTCCGGACGATAAGGGCGAAATGCAGACATGGGCTGTGGAGTGGGGCGCCGGCGGCCAGCTCGGCAGGCAGGGTGTGACGCGCGAAACGTTGAAGCCGGGCGATGACGTGATCGTGGTGGGCAATCCGGGACGCAATCCCGCCGACCACCGTCTGCGCATGGTGAACATCACGCGTCCATCCGATGGGTGGAAGTGGGGCGGCACGTTCGAATAAAACACTCCAGTTGCAGCGCCGTTACGCGCTGAGGGGAGATTCATGCAAAACCGACTTGTAGCCGTGATTGCGGCGGCTTTGTGGTTCGCCGCGGCCGGGCGCATGTACGCCCAACCAGGCCGCGGTGCGCCGCCCGCTCCGGTTGCGGCGCGGGAAGCGGCTCCCGCGGATCTCACCGGCTACTGGGTCTCGATAGTTACGGAAGATTGGCGCTTCCGCATGATCACGCCCCCTAAGGGCGACTATGCCAGTGTGCCGCTCAATCCGGAAGGCCGCCGGGTTGCGGATACCTGGGACCCTGCGATAGATGAAGCGGCCGGCGAACAATGCAAGTCGTATGGCGCGGCCGGGCTGATGCGAGTCCCCGGCCGGCTGCACCTCACCTGGCAGGACGAAAACACTCTGAAGATTGAAACGGACGCAGGCAAGCAGACGCGTCTGCTTCACTTCGGCGGCGCTCCGGCTCCAGCGGGAGAGCAGGGATGGCAAGGCTACTCCGCTGCGGAGTGGCAGATGGCGGGCGGCAGAGGGCGCGGCGCGTCAACACCGAAAGCCGGTTCCCTGAAAGTGGTGACCACTCACTTGAAGCCTGGCTACCTGCGCAAGAACGGTGTGCCGTACAGCGCCAACACAGTCCTGACCGAGTATTACACCCGCACCGACGAATCCAACGGCGACACGTGGCTGATTGTGACTACGATCGTCGACGACCCCAAGTACCTGCAGCAGCCCTTCGTCACCAGCACGCACTTCAAGAAGCAGGCCGACGCGGCCAAGTGGAACCCCACCGACTGCACTTCGCGATAGCGAATGTGACCGCGGTTGTGTTTTGGCGCTTCACATCGGTCGCCACGTCATCTCCACAGTTATCGGGAGTTCGTTCTTAACCGGGACTGACAGAAGCCGGGGTGGATCGATTTTGAAATCGGAAAGCGTGGCCGGAATCGTACCCGAGATCCGTGTTTCCGTTCCTTGAGTCGCGCGCTGCAGCACGACCTGCTTGTACTGTGCAGTCTGGCCTGCAAACTGGATTTCCAAATCGGCGTGGATCGTCGCGGACGAGGCTGCATCCTCCGGCAATCGCGTGCGCACGATCACCATGGGGAATTGAGCGCCGCGTGTCACTTGAATCATGTGGAGGTCGCGGTTGCTGTCGCCGGAGTCGAATGACTTGACTGGTACGGCAATCAGGAAGTCGCACCACCCTGCATGGCAAGCACCCTTGCCCTTCGCGGCATGGCTCACGCCTTCGGTGTGGTGGAGCGGGTGAGATATCTGGTAACTGGTCGTTGATTGCTCCAGAACCCACTGGTGATCTCCCTGCGCAAGCAGGAGACCGGGAAGAATCCAAACGGCTGCCAGTAAGCGTGTTCGCATAACTCTCAGAATTTGACGGATACAGATAGAATCGCGGCCCCGTAAGCCACACCAGTCACCCAAGCCGCTGCCGAATGATACTGGGCAATGCCGTGGACCTTCTCTCCGGCGCTGCGTTGGTTGTAGGCAAGAGCTCCCAAAATGGGCGTAATCACCATTCCCGAGCCGTGAACCCAGGCTAACGCCCGGTGCACGCGGATGGGCCCGCGTCTGGTGTTCCCTGGGATTTTAGGCGCGAAGACCGCAAAGTACGCGGTCGTGAAATACATTCCCGCAGTGATTCCGCCCAAGGTGGCATGTAGCTCGCGGCCGGACGCACTGCTCTTTTTGCCTGCGGCCCCACCGGAACTGATGAGCGTCGCCAGCAAAGGGGCGGTCGTGATCAAACCGAGCCGTTGATGAATCAGCAGCATGTGCGACCGTTTGTCGAGTAGTTGCTGATTTTGGGCGCTGCCCTGAGCCTGCTCCGGCGTTATTCCCAGATCGCCCAGCGAAGGCGCTGTGGAAGCGCCGCCTGCATTCGTCAAGGTAACGTCGGTCTTGGCCGTGGCGCTTGGTGCGAGGGTCACTCTAGCCGCGCCGCCAGAGAATCCGTCCGCCGAAACGGAAACCTCGTAGTCTCCGGGCGTCAGGTTTGGCACTGTGTAGAGTCCCGATGAATTGGTTTGCGTCTCGGTTATCTGACCTGAGGACACATTCTTGACAGAGATTTTGGCGCCGGCCACGACCGCACCGGACGGATTTGTGACTGTACCGGACAACGTGGCCGTCTGCGCCTGCGCCCGCATCGGGCTGAAAATCGAAAGTACAATCACCATGGCAAGGGCGAGCCTTGCGGCGGTCGAAAGCGGCGGAAATCCTTCCACAGTCTCTCCTCTCTTTACATATGTTACTGAGTATAGGCGGTTGACGTCTTAAAGATACGCCAGGTTGCCATTTTCTATGTAGTTCTGCGCCGCGCGCTCGCCGTCCTCTCGATTTGGTAGCCTCGAATCATGCAGGTTCGCCTCGCGCTGGTCGGCGACTACGACGCCAACGTGATCGCTCATCGCGCCATCCCAGAAGCGTTGAAGCTGGCGGCGGCGCACATCACTCCGAGTCAGTTGAAGTTCGATTGGAAGCATACGTCCGCGATTGGCTCGCTGGAGGGGTATCACGGAGTTTGGTGCGTGCCGGCATCGCCCTATGCGAGCGAAGCCGCGGCCATCGGCGCGATCCGGTGGGCTCGCGAAAACGGCATTCCGTTTTTGGGAACTTGCGGCGGGTTTCAACACGCCGTGCTCGAATTTGCGCGCAACGTGATGGGATTGTCCGACGCGGCACACGCCGAGACAGCTAACGGCGCCGATTGCCTGGTGATCTCGCGCTTGTCCTGTTCCCTGGTAGAGGTGGAGCAGCCGGTATTCGCAACGCCAGGGACACGGCTGGCGGAGATCTACGGGTCCGGGGAGATCCATGCCGGCTACCACTGCAATTTCGGACTGAACCCGAAGTTCGAGCAAGCCCTGGAGCGTGCCGGCATGCGCGTGGCGGCGCGCGACGCCAACGGAGAACCGAGAGCCGTGGAATTGAGCAGTCATCCGTTCTTCGTAGGAACGCTATTCCAGCCGGAGCGATTGGCGCTGAAAGGCGAGAACTCGCCAGTGGTAGATGCGTTTGTAAAAGCAGCGGCCGTTTGCGCGCAATCGCTCAGGGCCTCGGCTCCGGTGTGATTTCCAGATAGGCATCGGTATTGCGCCATAAGAAATTTATCCGGGCGAGCCAATATTTTGCGTTGATGAGGCGGCGCACCCGCTGAGACTCCTCCGGCGGCAGAATGCGCACCGTCGCCGGGAATTCCGGACCAGTGATCTTGCCGCGGATCGTGCAAGGGGCGATCGTGGCCTTGGGATTATTCCGGATGCGCTTGTATTTTCCCAACTTGCTGCTGGTCATGAAGTAGAGCCGTCCATTGTCTTCGGCAAACCAGATCGGGGTGTAAACCGGGACGCCGGTTTTTCGGAAAGTCGCCAGGCTGATGTACTTCTGTTTACTGATCTCAGATGGGACTGCCATACACCAATTGTCAGGTACACGGCAGTCCAGAGCAATAAATAGCGAACTTCACCACGCGCGGGCAAATCTACTGTTGGTGCGGGGTGTCCGGCTGGTGCGGGTCTGGCGACGCCGGTGCGGCCCCGGCTTCGGGCAGTACCGCCTTACCATCGAGACCAAACACCAGCAACCGCGGCTTCATCGGTGTGGTCCGCTCGGCACTCACGCCGGGACTCGGCGTGCCGCCCGAGCCACCCATCAGCGCGATGTACTGCTTTCCGTCCACCGCAAACGTGATCGGCGGGCCCATCCCATTGCGCATGCCCGTCGCTAGGTCGAACAGTGTTTCTCCCTGGTCGGCCGAGTAGGCGATTAAGTGTCCGTTGGGAGCCACCTGGAATACCAGATTGCTCGCCGTCGCCAGGGTTCCGCCGTAACGGCTGTTCCCCACCGGGACACGCCAGCGGATCTCCTGCTTCACCGGGTCGTAGGCGACCAGAGTGCCGAGGTTACCGCCTTCGAGCGGTACCGGGCCGGTGGCCGGACCTGCCGGCTGCGGGGTCAGCCCACGCGTGTCTAACTTGAGCCCCGTCTGTTGCGCCCCGCCCACGCGCGAGGGGTCCGGTTTGAAATCGTAGTCGGTGGCGTATGTGAACGTGTCCCAACCCCGGGTCGGAATGTACACCAAGCCGGTTTGCGGATTGTAAGACATGGGCGACCAGTTGTGGGCACCGCCTCCTCCGGGTGAGACCGGCACTGGGTCCTTGCCGTACTTTACTTCGGTATTGATGATGGGCCGTCCCGTTTTTTGGTCGATCCCCTTTGCCCAGGTGACGCGGGAGAACGGTTGCGCCGAAAGGAACTCGCCGGTAACGCGGTCGAGCACATAGAAGAACCCGTTCTTGTTGGCCTGCATGATGACCTTGCGCGTCTTGCCATTGATATTCAAATCCGCCAGGATCATCTGCTGCACGCTGTCGTAGTCCCACTCGTCTCCGGGAACCATCTGGTAGTGCCACTTCAGCTCGCCGGTGTCCACGTGCACGGCAACGATGGAGGCCACATACAGATTGTCATGGCCGGTGCTCACGTCCTTGGTGCGGAGCGCCTGGGGCCAAGGCTCGGCATTGCCGGTGCCGACATACAGCAGCTCGCTCTCGGGATCGTAGGAGATTCCGTCCCACACCGAACCGCCGCCGCCAAGCTTCCACCAATCACCATCCCAAGTGGCCGCGGCCTTGCGCATGGCCGAGGATTCAAAGCCCTTCGCGGGATCGCCCGGCACGGTATAGAACCTCCAGGCTTCGCGGCCGGTATCGGCGTCGTACGCGGCAAAGAAGCCGCGCGTCGGACGATCGCCGCCCGCCGCTCCCACGATCACTTTGCCCTTGGCAATCCGCGGCGCCATGGTGAGCGTCTGTTCGTCCTGAACATAGGAGACGCGAGCTTCCCATACCGGCCTGCCGGTGTCGGCGTTCAGCGCCTCCAAGCGGCCATCGTTCACCGGAACATAAACTTTGTTGTGGTAGAGCGCTAACCCGCGGTTCACCACGCCGCAGCACAGTTTGTCGGCGGTGGGTTTCCGGTTCACCAGGGGATCCCAACGCCATTTCTCCTTGCCTGTGCTGGCGTCCACGGCGAACACGATGCTCCAGTTGGTGACGCCAAAGATCGTGTTATTCCAGACCAGCGGCGTGGCTTCCTGATCGCCTCCGCCATCGCCGACTTCATACGACCAGATCAGGCCCAGGCGTTTCACGTTCGACGCATCGATCTGCTTGAGAGGACTATAACGTGTCTCGCCCGGCGTGAGGCCATAAGAGAGCCAATCGCCATCCGACGCCGATTTTGCTGCATTTTTGAGCGCCGCATCCTCGACACTCCGAGTTTGTCCGAACAAAGTCGCAGAGATGGCAATCGCTAAGAGATAGCGCATGAGTTCACTCCCAGAAATTGCGAGTCTATCATGCTGGCCCGTAACGAGTGAGTTGGTGTATTCTTAGCCCAATGCCGAGGCTTGGAATACGTCGACATTACGAGACGCTCCTCACTGTCGCTTTTGTCGTTGTGGGTACACCCTTCGCATCGACTCATCTGGCCGCGCAATGGTTGAAGTATCCCACCGCGGGAGTGCCACGAAAGGCGGATGGCCAGGTGGACATGTCGGCGCCCGCGCCGCGGTTGGCGGATGGCAAGCCCGATTTTTCCGGAATCTGGATGACGGGAGAACCCAATGCGCGACGAACCGAGGGCTTGTCGAGTCCGAAGGAGGCGGCGGGCCCCAGGGAACCGGAGAAACCCAGCGACCAGCAGCGTCCTGGTGACCCGAGTGCCATCACGGCCTCGCGCCAAATGGCGAATATCGGTGTCGATCTTCCGGGAGGGTTGCCCTATCAACCTTGGCTTGTGCCAATCGTCAAGGAGCGCACCGACAACCTGGCGAAAGACGACCCTCACATTCGGTGCCTGCCGGATAACTTTCTTCGAGCGTACGGGCTGCCGCATTTGCTGAAGTTCGTCCACACGCCAGGTCTTTTGGTGGTGCTCAACGAGAACAACGCCGGATACCGCCAGGTATTCACGGATGCACGGTCGCTGCCCGAAGATCCAACCCCCTCGTGGCAAGGATATTCGTCGGGAAAATGGTCTGGCGATACGCTGGTGATCGACACGACGGGAGTGCGCGACGACACTTGGATCGATTGGAATGGCAGTGTGCTGACTCAGGCAGCCAAAGTGCGCGAGCAGATCCGGCGCCCTGACTTTGGACATCTCGAAATCCAGGTCACCGTAGATGATCCCAAGGCTTATAGCAAGCCGTGGACTGTCACATTACGGCAGCGCATCGTTGTCGACACGGAGTTGATCGATGAGATCTGTTTGGAGAATGAGCAGTCCCTGCAGCACATGAAGTGATCGACCAATCACGACCGCGGCATTCGCCGCCGGAACGGGATCAGCGATCGCAGACGCTCGTCGCGCAGGTAGATTCCGGCCCAGGCAATCATGCTGGTGGACAGCGGGACCAGGACCGGATAAGGCTCTCCCATGCGGACATAGGTGGCGATTGCGCCGCCGAGGTAGCCGGTGAGCAGGACCGCGCCCAGAACCGCCGTGGGCGGAATAATGTATAAGAGGAGGCAGCCAAGCTGCAGGAAGGCGAGGAGCGGCAAGGCGCTCTCCGGCCAACCGATTCTTGTGAACTCGGCGACGTACCACGCGTTTCGGGTCAGCTTCCAGGTAGCGCTCGACACCACAACAAAAACAGGCCAGAGCGAAAGAACCCAGCCAGTCCACAGCATCCAACGCTTCCCTCTCGTTTCCCGTACGGGAACATCAACGGCATCCATGTAACCTCCTCCTTGGCCCGCCAGGGTACGGGCCGCGCGGTGCGCAGCGGGAATGATACCATCCCCACATGGATTGGGAGGTTGTCCCGTTCCGGTCCCCGCTTCAGGCATATGAGCAGCACGCGGAAAGCCTGCTCGCCGGCCACCGTGCTGCCGATTCCGCGGCCCTCGATCTCTTCCACCGCAGGCACCCTCGCTTTCTTGACGAGAAAATCAAATGGCTCCCGAAGCCCATTCCCGACTCCGAAATCCGCGATGCCACTCTCTCGCTTGACGATGCCCGCCTCACGACCGCGCGCTACTACGAATTCCGTGACTGGCCCTCACTCGCCGCCTACGTAGAAGCCGTCGCGCAGGAAGGCCCCGTCTTCGAATTCGAATCCGCTGTCGAAGCTGTGGTGAACGGCGGTCTCGGCGCACTCCAAGATGCACTCCGCCGCAATCCGGCTCTGGTCCGGGCCCGTTCCACCCGGGTCTGCAAATTCGACCCGCCGGTGCACCGCGCCACGCTGCTCCACTATGTCGCCGCCAATGGTGTCGAAGGGCACCGCCAGAAAACGCCGCCCAACGCTGTCGAAATCGCCCGCGCGCTACTCGAGGCCGGCGCCGAGCCCGACGCTCTCGCTGACATGTACGGCGCCGAATGCACCACCATGAGCATGCTGGTATCGAGCAGCCACCCAGCCAGGGCGGGACTCCAGGTGCCGCTGGTCGAGCTGCTGCTGGATTTCGGCGCGGACATCGAAGGACGAGGCACCAAGAAATGGGGAGGGCCGCTCTCCACCGCACTAGCCTTCGGGATGAACGACGCCGCGAAGGCTTTAGTGAAACGCGGGGCGCGCATCGATCTGCCCGCCGCAGCCGGACTGGGCCTAGCGGATGATGCTGCCCGTCTGCTCCCGCTCGCGGACGCCGAAGCGCGTCACCGCTCGCTTTCCCTGGCTGCGCAGCACGCACAAGCCGAGATGGTTCGCTTGTTGCTGGATGCAGGCGAGGATCCCAACCGCTACAACCTCGAAGGCAACCATGCTCACTCAACGCCGCTGCACCAGGCAGTCCTGACGGGCAACGAAACGGTGGTGCGGCTCCTGGTGGAGCGCGGCGCGCGGCTGGACATTCGGGATACCATCTGGCACGGCACACCGCTCGGTTGGGCGCTCTATGGAGGCGGAAAGGCGCAGGCGGCGATGGCTGCGTGCCTGCGGTCGTTAGGCGCAGAGGAGTAGCTAGGCATATGCATAGGGATTCTTGTCGATGGTAGTGGTGCCGCGCGTTTGGTTGCAGAGAAACACGGAGCCTGTAAAGTAAATCCCGGGCTTGTTAATTGTCTTCGCAACCTCATAGGCTTGACGGAGTTCGGCCACGGTTAACTGCAAGGGTGCTTCATCGGGTTGATAGGTCATGCCGTATGGATAGTCTTCGCCTTTAGCGCTTATTTCGACATGGCAGCCGACGATATGCGTGACCGGATGTGTATCCACGAAGGCGATCAAGCGCTTCATGCTATCGAACCAAGGGTCCCAGAAGCTGATATAGCATCGTCCACGGTAGAACATGTCACCGGTGTAAAGGATCTGCGTGTAGGTGTCGTAGTAAGCGAATTCCGACATCACGTGGCCGGGACTGCCCCAGATGAGGATATTCCTGCCGCCGAGGTCTAGCGTGACTCGCTCCTCGGGATAGTTCGTCATTCCCCAGAAGCCAATCATTTCCTCATGAGTGAGACCCATCATGCGCGTATTGGGACGATCGACGAACTGATCGATGGCGGCGAAGTGGTCGCTGTGCAGATGGCTGAAGGCCAACAGCAGTTCCATATCCTTTGCCTTGCGGCCGTGGCGGACACACCACTTGTTGATGCATGCGTCGACTACTTTACGCAAGTCCCAGTCCGTGCGGAGCTGGCTGAATCCCTGATCCAGCATTAATATGCGCTTGTTGCCGAAGTACAGGTGCATGAACGGAGCTTCGTAGCTATAAGCTTTGTTCTGCCGTAAAAAGACTGTGTGCTCGTTGTACCAGTGGACCTGGATCGGCGGGTCCTGATTATCCATGCAGGATGGCGACCCGCAGATCCACTTGGCCGGAAAGGCGCCGGAAGCCGGAACATGAGTGGTGAAGTCAATCGGCCCCGCGGCTGCATGCGCCGCCTTGTGAATTGCAGGTATCATCCCCGACGCTAGGGGGACTGCGATAAAAGTTCTGCGATCCATAAATTGGTGTCTCCTGTGTTTCGCTCCAACTAGAACGGACGCGGCGCGGTGATGTCTGGCACGCCTGCGGGAAAGACCGGTGTCTTCTGATCCGGGCTTACGCGGTTGAGCAGGATGAAATCCGGGCGGACGAGCGCCAGTTCTTTGCCGAGGACCTCTTGAGCCGAGGCCAAAGCATCATCGATGAGAGCGGGCTCCATCTGCAGCACGCGCTCATATGGCTTGTAGGTGGCGAAGCGCGGATAGGCCTTGCCGGGAACAAACTGCATCTCGATATGGCCGCCCATCAGCCACTTCACGGGGTGGGTCTCTTTCCAGTGTTGGAGGCGTTGCAGTGAGTCGACGTAATCTTTATCGTTGCTAATGTTGATCTTGCCCGGAAAAAGCAGATCGCCGGTAAAGAGGAAGTCGTCATAAGGATCGTAGAAGGCGATTCCATCTTTGTGGGCGCCAGGCGTGGGAATGACCTCGATACTCCGGTCGCCGAGGTCGATGCGGGAGGTGTCCGATGGCCAGGATTCGCTGAGATTGTAGAACCGCTTCATGGCCGCAGGTTCCTGGGGTATCACGGTGGTGCCGGTGCGTCCGGCGAACTGCGCGAGTCCCTGATTCTGTGCAATATCTTCGGCCGACGTGAGCGCCACGGTGAGCGGCACGCTGTGCTTGCGGCGCATCTGGCTCCAACGCTGAACAATTGCGTCCACCGTCGCGCGCAATGGATAGTAGGCCGGTTCCGGCGTTGCGCCCGTATCGATGAGCAGCGCGCTTCGATTGCCAAAAAGCAGATACGTGAACGGCGCCTCCCAGTACACACATACATTCTGGCGAAGGATGTAGGTGTCCTCGTTGTATTGGACAACCTGGATGCGGGGATCGCGATTCCGTGCCGCGATATTGGAGCCGTAAAGCCAACGGAAGGGGAGATTACCAGGGGCCGGCCCATCGCACGCGTAGCTATGGACAACTTCGTCCGTACGATCGAGCGGGACGCAGGAATCTGTATTCTTCGCCGCAGCGGGGTTCAAAGGGGCATCCGGGTTCCCGTTCGGGTACTGTTGGGATGTAGCCGACTGCGGGTTTCCAGATAGTGCTGGGTTGTAGTGAGTTTGTGGCATACATGATGACCGGCAACAGAACAGCGAACCTTGCTGAATTTTGGCTGATCGCCGTGGAGCCAGAACCTACGAGGCTTTGATCTGGAACGTGTGACAGGGAGCAAACGGCTTTTGGCGAATCACTTCGCCTAAGCACTTGGACAGAGTGCGATTGCCGACTCGATTTCTCAAGTCTACGACGCGAAACTGATGGAAGCAACTAAATCCGTAGTGCCCGCCGCCTAAGCAGGCCGATGTCCCTTGAGGAAGGAATGAATCTGGCGCACCGCCAAGGGAATTCGCTCCTTGGGTTCTTTCCAAGGGAACATGCTCACTTCGGCTTTTGGAGCGAGCATCGCGCACTCCATGGCGACGGCGAGCGGATGCGCGGGGACGTCGTCCGGCAAGACCAGGACCGGGTTTTGGCAACTCCGCACGAAATCGCGTGTCACAGTGAAGACGAAGTCGGGGTTAGTCTCGAACATCTTAGTCACAAATTGGTCAGTCGTCTGCAGCGTGATCTCAGGCCGCTTAGCAATCAGCGCCGGACCCCAGCTCTTCCAAAATGTGCCCGGGTACTTAGGGTCGCGCATCTCGGGACGCCAGCCCACGGGCTGAGCCAGCACGGCTGCTGGAATACGATTGGGCGCGCGCTTCAAGAGACTCCAGATGAAGGGGCCGCCAATGCAGAAACCCATCACCGCGAACTTGTCGATCCCCAGATGATCCATCAGGCCGAGTTGGTCGTCGGCATAGGATTCCCACGGCCGGTCGACCTCTACGGGTCCGATGGACTGGCCGCTGGGGGCGTTGCGCAGGTCTGCCGTTATGCAGCGATACTGCCCTTTGAACTCCTCGATCGCATTAAAGGGTGAGTTACCGGTGAAGAAGGCAATGGTCGAGTTCAACCCTCCGCCCGGAAGCAGTAACAGCGGGAAGCCGGAACCGGCCTCCTCATAATAGATGCGAACAGGGCCCTTTTCATAGAACTTGCCCGTTCCTGCTTTGCCCGATTGTTGAGCAAATACGCGCGGCACAGCGGTGGCTGCCGCTGCCGCAGCGCCCGCTGCCAGTATGGTGCGTCTGGTCGAACCCATAATCGGCGTCCTCCTTGATCATTGATCTTATCGCGGCTCGAAGCGCCAGCGGGGAAGACGGATATACGGCTGGCGGCTTCCGTTCCGTGCCGGCCCGCATAGCCATGCGCTACAATGTAGTGCATGAAGACCGAGGTCTATAGCTGGCGCGTGTCCGCGGACCTGAAAACGGATCTGGAGCGCGAGGCTCGCCGACGCAAGCTCTCGCTTTCGGCCGCGCTCGACCTCGCCGCGCAAGAATGGTTGAAGAAAGGCGACGGCGATCAGGACGACGCTGCGCGCCAGCAACACCTCCAGCGCGCCGCGGCGACCTGTTTCGGCAAATTCGCGAGTGGCAATCCTCGGCGCGCCGAGTCCGCGCGGCAGGCCGTTCGGGAGCGCCTCCGCCGTAAACATGCGCGTTAACGCTCTTGGCGATACGGGCGCGATTTTGGCCCTGCTCGACCGCAGCGATCGCTGGCATCGCCTCTGCGTCGAGGCGTTTTCGTCTCTGCACCTGCCGCTCCTCACCTCCGAAGCCGTCTTGACCGAGCTGTTCCACCTTGTCGGCGACGAGCGCCTTGAGAGGGAAAGCGCCTGGAAGTTCGTCTGCTCGGGCGCTTTGGAACTCGCGGCCATTTCACACGGGGAGCTGCCCGCCGTCCATGGGTTGATGTCACGCTACTGGGACAGGCCCATGGATTTTGCCGATGCAACGCTCGTCTATCTCGCCAAACGCGAGTCGATCTCCACGGTGTTCACCGTCGACCGCGCTGATTTCGAAACCTACCGAATCGACGGCCGCCGCCGCTTCCGCGTTCTACCCGCAAGCCGGCCTTAGCCCATCTCCCGATCCCTTCAGGCGAATCGGTGTCCCTTTGTCATCGCGGATTAATGCCGAATCTGGGACGCGGCGTGACCAAACTCCTGAACAGTGCAGTCGCCTCGTTCGCGGATCAGGCCTGCGTTGGGATTCTGGTTGCGCATCACGGTTCGCGTCGGCAATACCCACGGCTCCACTAGCATCTCAGGGTCTTCCACCGTGACGTCGTACAGGAGCGCTTCGCCTTCGCGCCGGAAGCGCTCGATGACGTGCATCTGATCGGAGTGGATGAGACCGCCGCGCCCCAGCCAGGTCGCATCCGTGAACGCGGTCGCGTCGAGCACCAGCGTGTCGCCCTCCCAGTGCCCCACGGTGTCGCCCAAATACGTCTGATCCAACTCTGCCGATTTGGGGTGCGGGCGGCCATCGGTCGGGATAATGCGATACTCGCCGTATCCGCCTCCTGCATCGCCGCCAGTGTAAATAAAGGTAACGTCGCTGTCCGTCTGATAGATGCGCCGGGGTGGGCCCTCCCGCGGGACTCCCAGGGGCTGGCAGGTCATGACCGGGTCATACTTGTTCGTCCACATGTCGAGCTGCTGCACTTTGTCCCAGTTCTCCGGCTTGTACGTTGGACGACCCATGTTGCCGAATCGCGATGGCGAGTAAAGCTCAAAATCTTCCGTCTGGTTGGATTGCCGGCTGCAATCGGGACCCTGTCCCGGGCCGCATCGGCGCCCTCCGCCGGTCATGTAGTTCCCAATCCAGTCGGTATAGGACCAGTTGCCCGTCAGGTCAGGATGCGCGCCCAACCGCGGCGTGGGCGCCGACTTGTTGAGTTGAGGTTCCGCCCTGGCCATCATGCCGTGCGGGAGCTGCCCCTTGACCGTCTTGGCCGCCTGCGCGCTTGGTGGAACGGGCGCAACCACATATACGTTGCCCGTCTCCGTCTGGTCCGTTGTCAGGTCGCGAATGACCGCGCCGTTCCGGCGCTCGACCATCTTTCCGGCGTACAGCACGCCGATCTTGTTCAGCGGGTTGTTCCAGTCTTGATAGTTGTCATAGGCAAAGTCTATGGTCGTCGAGCCCTGCTTGAGCACCACTCGCTCCGTCATATACTTCGCATCGAGAGTGGCTGTTGCGGTCGCCCCCGGAACGCCCGGAATCGGGAACGCAACGACCGGCTTACCGCTTTCCCACGACACGGAAGTTTGGCCTGCCTTCGCGACGCCGTCCGCGAAAAGAGTGCCTGGGTTGGCCCCCAACCAGAATGTCTCCGTCGTCCCCGCCACTGCTGCCTTGGCGGCGCCCTGGGGACTTGCCCAAAATCGGATGAGCCGCTCCTCGACGGCTGCCGGCATCGGAATGACCTTGCCTTTTGTTGAACCGATCTGCGCACCTGGCGTGTCTTCGTTCCAGGCGTACAGCCCACTCACCACCTCGATGTTCGAGTACGTTTCTCCATTTGGCCGTGTGCAGGCGTACTGAATCCTCTGACTGTAGGTCTGGTAGTTAGTGCTCGCACGATATCTCGTGAGCGTGCAAGGTTGTCCCTCCACCTGAATCGTGCCTTTGCCCTGATATTCGAGGGATGCGACCATGTCGCGTTCATCGTGGCCCTTCAGCATGCCCATGCCCCACATCCACTTGAAGAGCACGGCCTTCAGGTCTTTGGCGTCCGGTGCGGGTGTATAGGGTTCGGCAACCCTACCGCGAGGACCCTGCGCACCGGCTGTAAACGGCCCGCCCAGCGTGAAAACGATTGCGAGCGCGACCCATGCGAAAGTCATCCTTCGTCGAAAGGACATGATGGTACCTCCCAGTTGCGAGCACCAAGGCTCAAGCTATCTTGACCGGAATTTCCAGTTTTGACTTTTTGTTCGGAGTCATTCTACACCCAACCGCTTCCGCTTGCGCCGGCCACCTACTCCTTCCGCTTCAGCTTCCGGATCTCTTCCAGCCGTTCCGCGATGCGCTTCTCTAAACCGCGATCCGTAGGGAAATAGTATTGCCGGCCCGCCAGGGCAGGCGGCAGACACTCCATATCGGGGATGGCATTCTCGAGTTTGTGCGCGTGCTGATAGCCCTCTCCGTATCCCCATGCCTTCATATCGCGCGTAGGCGCATTGCGCAACTGCATCGGCACCGGTTCGGCGATGGTCTTTTCCACATCCTCGTGCACGGCCCCCATGGCCCGGTAGGCGGCATCCGATTTCGGCGCGACGCACAAGTAAATCGCCGCCTGAGCCAGCGCCAGGTCGCCTTCCGGTATGCCCAGAAAATGCACTGCCTGCATGGCCGCCACGGCCTGCTCGAGTGCGCGCGGATCGGCCAGGCCGATGTCTTCAATGGCCATGCGAATCAGGCGGCGCGCGATATACAGACGATCTTCGCCCGCTTCCAGCATGCGGGTCAGCCAATACAGCGAAGCGTCCGCATCGCTCGATCTCACCGACTTGTGCAGCGCGGAGATCAGGTTGAAGTGCTCCTCTCCGCCTTTGTCGTAAAGGAGGACCTTGCGCTGCATAGCATCCTGCACGGCCTGCTCGGTGAGTACCCCGGAGGCGGAAGCCGCGCCGGCCGCTTCCAACGTGTTATAGGCCTGACGCCCGTCGCCGTTGGAGTAGATGGCGATCTGCTCCAGCAGCTCGTCGGACGCTTCCAGGCCGACCACCGGCAGAGCGCGCCGCAACAACGCGACGATCTCCGGCACGGTCAAGCCGCGCAGCGCATAGACTCGCGAGCGCGACAGCAGCGCCGCGATCACTTCGAAGGACGGGTTCTCGGTGGTGGCGCCGATCAAGATGATGTCGCCGCGCTCCACGTAGGGCAGAAACGCATCCTGCTGGGCTTTGTTGAAGCGATGGATCTCGTCAATGAACAGGATGGTGCGGCGGCCCATGCGGCGCAGCTTCTCGGCATCCGCCATCACCGCTTTTATTTCCTTGATGCCGCTGAGTACGGCGCTGAAGGGAATGAACTCGCATTTGGTGATGCGTGCGATCAGGCGCGCCAGCGTCGTCTTGCCGACACCCGGAGGTCCCCAGAGAATGATGGAAGTGAGTTCGTCGCGCTCGATCTGCCGCCGCAGAGGCTTGCCCGGCCCCAGGATGTGCTCCTGGCCGACGAAATCCTCCAGCCGCTCGGGCCGCATGCGCTCGGCCAGCGGACGCTTGCCGTCTTCCCGGGGGATCGTGGTGTCGAAGAGGCTCACGCCTGGAGCGCCCTTTGCCGCCGCGCCTCGTAGAGCATGATTCCCGCCGCCACCGCGGCATTCAGCGATTCGACGCCAACGGTGGGAATGGCCACGTCCAGCGCGGCCGCGCGCAACTGGCCTCCTACGCCGCGGGCTTCGTTGCCGATAATTAAGCCGCTGCGGCCGCTCAGATCGACTTGCGCCAGAGAGCGCACGCCGGAGCGCGCCGGAACACCGGCATACAACTCAACGCGGTTCTGTTGCAGCGCCGCCCGCGCCAACGCGGGGTCCAGCCCGTGGAGAAACGGAACCCGAAACAGCGAGCCTGCCGAGGCCCGCAGAGTTTTGGGATTGTACGGGCTGGCGGTGCCCTTGGTGAACAGGACGCCGGTGGCGCCGAACGCCTCGGCCGCGCGCACGATGGCGCCGCAATTGCCTGGATCCTGCAGACCGTCGAGCACCGCCACCAGCGGACAGCCGCGGAACAGTTGCTCCAGCTTCCACTCCAGCGGCTTCACCAGGGCAATCACGCCCTGGCTGGTTTCCGTGCCCGACAGAGCGTTCAGCAGGGTATCCGGCACCACCACGATTTTGATGCGGCCCAGTCCCCGCACGTGGCCTTCGGCAGCGGAACGTACCGACTCCGCGGCCAGAACGGTTTTGACCTCGCAATCGCTGCGCAGCGCTTCTTCCAGCAGGTGGAAGGTTTCGGCCACGCACCATCCTTCGGAGGTCAGGCCGCCGCGCATGATGGCTCGCCGAACGTCCTTAAGCAGCGGATTGGCCGCGCTCGTAATCGTTTCGGGCTTCGCCATCTTACAATTAAAGTTACCGCAGATGAAACGGACCGTATGGAACGCAATCGCGATTGCGGGTTCGGCGCTAGTCCTCTATATTGCGTATTTGTCGGTGCAGATCGAGCGACAGGCGGTCCAGGACGAGGCCCAACCCGCGGATGTGATCCTGGTGCTGGGCGCAGCTGAATACCGCGGCCGTCCCTCTCCCGTGCTGCGCGCGCGGCTGGACCATGCCTTGGCGCTCTATGAACGCGAACTAGCGCCCCGCATCATGACCACCGGCGGGGCGGGCGGCGATCCGGTATTCACCGAAGCGGCTGTGGGGCGCACCTATCTGATGAGCCACGGCGTGCCTTCCGAGGCAATCATCGTGGAAACCGAGGGTGAAAGCACGGTCCACTCGATCGCCTTAGCGGCGGAGATCCTGCGGCGCATGAACCTCGGTTCGGCAATCGTGGTAAGCGACGGCTATCACATTTATCGCGCGAAGGAGATGCTGCGCTCGCACGGATTGACCGTCTACGGGTCGCCGCGCAAAGAGCAAAATCCCGGCGCTGTCCGCGAGCGATGGAACTATGTCCGACAAGCCATCGGCTACGTACTATGGCGGTTCGGGGTACCGGTGTGAGGGGTTGTGGGGCAGGCTTTTAGCCTGCTGCCGGGCTTTTAGGCCCGGCGCCGCACGCTACGGTGACTCGACCGCGCCGGCTAAAGCCGGCGCCAGGCTGAAAGCCTGCCCCACTACGTTGATGGCGTCCTTAGACCATCCGCCCAGTCAATAGACAAATAGATATTCCGGGTAAGGACTACCGGAGATTGAGACAGTGCGCCCATTACCTTCAGCCAGCGCCCTACTGACGTATAATAGGGACGATTGAGAGGATTCGTGTCTGTACGCACCTTTTTCCGCCTTTTCACCAGTTTACAAATGATGCCCGTGCTGGAAAGCGGGGAAGAAACGCTCGTTGGCGGCCAAGCCGTGGTCGAGGGCGTTATGATGCGGGCTCCTCACAGTTATTGCGTGGCGGTGCGCCAGCCCGATGGAAAGATCGTAACCGAAGAGTTGCCGCTGGAGCGCATGTCGGAGAAGTACAAGATTTTCAAATACCCGCTGTTTCGGGGCGTGGGAACCTTATTTCAGGCTATGAAGCTGGGCGGCAGGGCGCTGAAGTTTTCAGCTGAGGCCTCGCTGGTGGACGAGAAGGTCATTCCGTCCGACAAGAAAAAGGAAGAGATTCCGGGTTGGGCGTTTTTGGGTCCACTGATCTTCTCGCTGGCGTTTTACATTCTGGCGTATAAGTTTGTGCCTCTATACCTGGCCACGCGGCTGGGCAAAATCTATCCGGCTCTGGCGGGGCAGTTTGCCTCCAGCACGGTGGGCGGCATTGTCCGGATGGGAATTCTCTTGGGGATCCTCTTCGGCGTCTCGAAACTCAAGGACATGCGCCGCATCTTCGAATACCACGGGGCCGAGCACAAGGTAGTATTCAACTTTGAATCGGGGCAGCCGGTGACGGTGGAAAACGCGCAGCGCTACACCACGTTTCATCCGCGCTGCGGCACGAGTTTTCTGTTCGTGCTGTTCCTGCTGACTATCCCGGTTTACGCGCTGATTCCCTTCAGCGGGTTCCTGGCCAAGCTGCTTTGCCAGATTGCGTTGATTCCGGTGTTGGTCGGCCTCAGCTATGAACTGATCCGGTTTGCCGCCAAGCGGCGCGGCTCGATGCTGGCGGTACTCACGGCGCCGGGCCTCTGGATGCAGCGCATCACCACCAAACCGCCCGCCGACGATCAGGCCAGCGTGGCCATACACGCCCTGGAGGGCGCCATGGCTCTGGAAAAATCGCAAGGCGGACAACTCGTTATTGCGTGACGCTCCCTTAACGTCTCATGCAATTTAGTCAAAAGCTGGACCAGCTCGAAAAGCGGTTTGATGAGCTGAACGCGCAGATGGCCGATCCGGCGGTGATCAGCGACGGCGCGGAATATCGCAAGGTCACCAAGGCGCACAGCGAGATCTCGGAAATTGTCGGCAAGTACCGCGAGTGGAAGCGCGTAGAAGACGCGCTGTCGCAGGCTCGCCCCATGCTCGAAGACAGCGATCCCGACCTGAAGGCGATGGCCCAGGAAGAGCTGGCGCGCCTGGAGCCGGAGCTGGCAACCATCGAAGAAGAACTCAAGATTCTGCTGCTCCCCAAAGATCCTCTTGACGAAAAGAATGTGGTGCTCGAAATCCGCGCCGGCACGGGCGGAGACGAAGCCACGCTGTTCGCCGCAGAGATCTTCCGCATGTACAGCCGCTACGCCGAATCGCAAGGCTGGAAGATTGAAATCACCTCGAGCAGCGAATCATCCGTGGGCGGCCTGAAGGAAGTGATCGCGCTGGTGAGCGGGGACAGGGTCTACAGCAAGCTGAAATACGAAAGCGGCGTGCACCGCGTGCAGCGCGTCCCGGTGACGGAGCAGCAGGGCCGCGTACACACATCGGCTATTACCGTGGCGGTGCTGCCGGAAGCGGACGAAGTCGAAGTCAAGATCGATGCCAAGGACATCCGCATCGATACGTTCTGCTCTTCCGGCCCGGGCGGGCAGTCGGTGAACACGACCTATTCGGCAGTGCGCATCACGCACTTGCCGACCGGCCTGGTGGTCTCATGCCAGGACGAAAAATCGCAGATCAAGAACCGCGCCAAGGCCGAGCGCGTGCTGCGATCACGATTGTACGAGATGGAGCTGGAAAAACAGCAGGCCGCTTTGGGAGCCGAGCGCCGCAGCCAGGTGGGCTCGGGCGACCGTAGTGAGAAGATCCGCACTTACAACTTCCCCCAGAACCGCCTGACCGACCATCGCATCGGGTTTACGCTCCACCAACTCGACTTCGTGATGGACGGCAAACTGGATCCCGTCATCGAGGCACTCACCGCGCACTACCGTACCGCCGACCTCGCACCGGCATGACCGTGCAGACTGCGTTGCTCCAGGGGACTTGTCTCCTGGAGGACGCAAGGGTCGCCGTGCCCCGGCTCACCGCGGAAGTACTGCTGGCCCACGCCATGCATCGCGAGCGCGTGTATCTGTTCGCGCATTCTGAGCAGGAGCTGCGCGAAGTGGAGTGGCTGCACTATGGCCGCTACCTGCACGAGCGCCTGGAAGGCAAACCGACTCAGTACATCACCAGGCGACAGGAGTTCTACGGTCGCGAATTCCACGTGACTCGAGACGTGTTGATCCCGAGGCCGGAGACGGAGGGAGTGGTGGAGACCGCGCGGCAAGTGGCGCCCCAAGCCCGGCGCATCCTCGACGTCGGCGCCGGCTCGGGGGCGCTGGCGGTAACCCTGCAACTCGAAACCGGCGCGGAAACCTGGGCCACTGAGATATCGCCAGCTGCCGCGGCGGTGGCGGCGGCGAATGCTCGACGTCTAGGCGCCAGGATCGGGGTCATCGTGTGCGATCTAGTGGCTGCCATCGCGGATGAGAGCTTCGACTTGATCGTGTGCAACCCGCCGTACGTTCCGCTCCGGTCGCGGGAGGGCTTGCAGCGCGAAGTCCGCGACTGGGAGCCGCACATTGCGCTTTTCGGCGGTGAGACCGGGTTCGAAGTGTACGACCGCATAGCTGCGGAGGCGCCCCGCGTGCTGCGTCCTGGCGGCTGGTTGGTGATGGAACTAGGATTCGGCAGCGAGGCGCATGTGCGGGAACTGCTGAAGGATTGGAAATGTTGCGAGATTCGACCGGATCTGGCGGGCATTCCACGGGTCATTGCCGCGAATTCACGAGTGAGCCGGCTCATGGCTTAACTCCGCGGCCTGATAGCAGCAGCCCCCGCCGGAAAATGCAAGAATGAAGTCCTGCTTGCGGCGTAACGGGGCGCCTGTTTGCCGCGGATAGAAGACCCGGCGTGAACGTATCCGAGACATTCATTCGAAGGCCCATCGCCACCAGCCTTCTGATGCTGGCGATTGCGATGTTCGGCGTCATCGCCTACCACGCCTTGCCGGTCAGCGACATGCCGCAGGTCGACTATCCGACCATCCAGGTTTCGGCGGGTCTGCCGGGCGCCAGTCCGGACACTATGGCTTCTTCGGTCGCCACCGTTCTGGAGCGCCAATTCACCACCATCGCGGGCCTGGACTCGATGATTTCGCAAAGCAACCAGGCCAGCACGAATATCACCCTGCAGTTTAATTTGAGCCGCGACATCGACGGCGCCGCCGTGGACGTCGAAACGGCCATTTCCGCGGCAACCCCGCTACTGCCGTCCGGGATGCCGACACCTCCCTCCTTCAAGAAGCAAAACCCGGGCGATCAACCGATCATTTTCTTTGCGGCCACCTCGCCAACCATGTCTGTGGCGGACCTGGATGAATATGCTGAGCGCATGATCGGCTCCCGCATCTCCATGGTTCCCGGCGTGGCCCAAGTGCAGATTTTCGGCGGCACCAAGCGGGCCGTGCGAGTGCAGGTGGATCCCAACAAGCTTGCCTCCCGCAGCATCGGCCTGAACGAAATCCAGAACGCTATCCAGGACTGGAACGTGAATCTGCCCACCGGTACTCTTTTCGGCCCGGAGAGGGCCTATAACGTCCTCGCCAACGGGCAACTCATGCGCGCGCCGGATTACCGGCCCCTAATCGTCACCTATCGCAACGGCGCCCCAGTGCGCCTGGACGAAGTCGCCAAGGTCATCGACGGCCTCGAAGATGACAAACAAATGGCGTACATGTACGGCGACGCGTTCGGCCCGAAGGGCACAAACTGCCTGATCATCGCGGTGAATCGCCAGCCTGGGACCAACACTCTCCAGGTGATTGATCAGATCCGCCGGTTGGGGCCGTACTTTCAGCGGATGGTCCCGCCGAGTGTGACCCTGACGGTCCGTGGCGACAAGGGTCAGAACATCCGTGAAGCCTTTCAGGATATTCAGTTCACCATGATGGCCACACTTTCGCTGGTAATCCTGGTGATCTTCCTGTTCTTGCGCAATCTGTCCGCCACCGTGATTCCGGCGATGGCGCTACCGTTCTCCGTGGTCGGCACGTTCTCCGTGATGTACCTGCTGGGCTTCACCCTGAACAGCATTTCGATGATGGCGCTGATCCTCTCGGTAGGCTTCGTGGTAGACGATGCCATTGTGATGCTGGAGAACATCGTCCGCCACATTGAGAAGGGGGAGACGCCGATCGTGGCGGCCCTGAACGGGTCGCGGGAGATCGGCTTCACAATTGTGTCCATGACGCTGTCGCTGGCGGCAGTATTCATCCCCATTCTGTTCATGGCGGGAATTCTGGGACGCTTGTTTCGCGAATTCGCGGTTACCATCTGCACCGCCATCCTGATCTCGGGCGTAGTCTCGGTGACGCTCACGCCCCTGCTGTGCAGCCGGTTTCTGCGCGAGGCCAGGCCGGAGCGGCATGGCTTTCTGTATCGAATGGTGGAGCGGACCTTCGAGGCGACTCGGAATCTCTACGGCGGCAGCTTGCGGTGGGTGCTCCAGCACCGGCTGGTGATGGTGTCGGTGCTGATTGCGGTGGTTGTGGTCACGGGATACTTCTACGTCGCCGTGCCTAAGGGCTTCATTCCCGACACCGATCAGGACCAGTTCAACATCAACATGCAGATGGCCCAAGGCACGTCCTACTACCAGACGTTGAAATATTCGCAAATGGTGGCCGAGATGGTAGTCCAGGATCCGGACGTGCTGACGTTCTTTATGCGCACCGGCGGCGGCGGCGCCAGCGGGAACGTCGGATTCCTCAGCGTCAATCTCAAGCCGCGGCGTCAGCGTAAGTCTACGGTGGTGGATGTCGTCAACCGGGTTCGCCCGCGCATCTCCAACATCCCGGGACTGCGTGTGGGCATGCAGATTCCGCAGTCGCTCCGCATCGGCGGGCGCAACTCATCGGCCGCGTACGATTACACGCTATACGGGCCGGACACGGAAGAACTGTACCGGGCAGCTCCTGCGATGGAGCAGGCGATGGGTCGGCTGCCGGGGCTGGTGGATGTCATTAGCGACCTGCAGATCAAGAACCCGCAGATTGAGATTGCTGTCGACCGGGACCGCGCGGCAGCGCTGAACGTGGACTGGAACAACATCGCCGGCATGTTGTATGACGCCTTTGGCCCTCAACTGGTCTCGACCATCTATGGAGCCGATAACCAATACCGCGTGCTGCTGGAGCTGCTGCCCCAATATCAGCAGCACGAGGATTCGCTCAGGCTGCTGTATCTGAAATCCACCACCGGGCAAATGGTGCCGCTATCCGCCATCGCGAGGCTGACGCTGGACGCCGGTCCGACCAGCATCAACCATACCGGTCAGTTGCCATCGGTGACTATTTCCTTCGGGCTCAAGCCGGGCGTGGCCCTCGGCACGGCAACCGATGAAATCGAGGCAGCCGCCAAGGAGATTCTACCGGCCGCCGTCACGGGCGCCTTTCAGGGATCCGCCAAACTCTTCCAGGACTCGCTGCGCAACATGGGGCTGCTGCTGCTGATTGCGATCCTGGTGGTATACATCGTGCTGGGTGTGCTTTACGAAAGTTACATCCATCCATTGACGATTCTTTCCGGCCTGCCGTCCGCGGGTTTCGGAGCGCTGCTCACGCTCTTGTTGTTTAAGATCGACTTGAGCATCTACAGTTTTGTGGGCCTGATCATGCTCATCGGCATTGTGAAGAAGAACGCCATTATGCAGATTGATTTCGCCCTGGAGGCCGAGCGAAAAGAAGGCAAATCGCCGGCAGAAGCGATTTACGAAGGCTGTCTGATTCGCTTCCGCCCGATCATGATGACAACCATGGCGGCACTTTTGGGCGGCATTCCGGTAGCATTGGGTTGGGGCGCTGGCGGCGAGGCCCGCCGACCACTGGGCGTGGCGGTCGTTGGCGGCCTGGCGTTTTCGCAGTTGATAACTCTGTATCTGACTCCGGTGGTGTACACCTACATGTCGGGCGTGCTGGACTGGTGGCGGAATTTGCGCAGAACACGCAACGTCCTGCATACCGCGATGCAAACGGGAGACTGACGCGTAGAGATAGGCGACTAGTTTTCGCCTGAGTGGGAAATCCCGGAAAACGGTACCAGGCTCCGGGAACCGTGTGCATTTCCACACATACACGATCAACGGTAGTACCGACCACAACTGAGGTTTGCCGTAAGATTATGTTTCCGATGCCAGACGCAATGACGCGGGTTGCTGACTGGTCGAGCCATGAACGCTACACCACTGAAAGCCACAACAAAGAAGTCGATCGCGCTGGATTATGGTTTGGCCGTGGCGGCGGTGATTGTGGCCACCCTGCTGCGAATGCTCTTGTCGCCGCTGGTTGGCGCGGCAACTCCCTTCGGCACATATTTTGCGGCGACTCTGCTGGTCGTGTGGTACCGCGGCTTTCGACCCGCAGTGCTGGCCACGCTTCTCTCCGCGGCAATAGGCACGTATCTCTTCGTTTCACCGGCGACCACATCGCCATTCCTTGTCACCGCTGGAGGTGATCGCCTAACCGTTGCCGGATTCATCTTCTTCAACCTGGTCGTGATCTATCTCCTCGACCTTCAACGTAGAACGTTAGAGCGTAGCAACGAGGAGGCGCTTCGCCGGAAAGACGCGGAGGACGCGGAACGCGAGCAGCGGCTGTGGTTCGAAACCACTCTCGCCAGCATCGGCGACGCGGTTATCGCTACGGACGCTGAAGGGAAGGTAACCTTTTTGAACACAGTCGCTAGCGAGCTCACGGGATGGGGTCTCACGGAAGCACTCGGATTACCTCTGCAGACGGTTTTCCACATTGTCAACGAGCAGACCGGTGGCGACGCCGAAAGCCCCATCGACAAAGTGATCAGAGACGGTGTCATAGTCGGTTTGGCAAACCACACTCTGCTGATATCAAAAGACGGCCGTAGAATCCCCCTCGACGATAGTGGCGCACCCATCAAACGCGATGGTCGCACCCTGGGCGCGGTACTCGTGTTCCGGGATGTGAGCGACCGCCGGAAAACACAACGTCAAATCGAGAGGTCCGAGCGCCGCTATCGCGTGCTCTTTGAGAATAATCCGCAGCCCATGTGGGTATATGACCGCGAGAGCCTGGCGTTCCTGGCAGTGAACGACACTGCCGTACAGCAATACGGCTACACCGCAGAAGAGTTCCTGGGAATGACGTTGAGGGACATCCGGCCTGCCGAAGATATACCAAGCCTTCTGGAGGACGTGCGCCAACCGTCAGCAATGCTCCACCGCGATGGACCATGGCGTCACCGGAAAAGAGATGGAACGACCATCATCGTTGAAATCACCGCGCATCTGATCCAGTTCGATGGCAGGAAGGCGTGTTTGGTTCTGGCAAGCGACATCACGGAGCGCAAGAACCTGGAGGAACAGTTCCACCAAGCGCAGCGGCTGGAAAGTGTCGGCCGGCTGGCGGGCGGCATCGCTCACGATTTCAATAACCTGCTGACCGTAATCAACGGCTATGCCGCCGTAATTCTTTCCGACCTGCCACAGGCCAGTCCTCTAAAACGTAAAGTCGCAGAGATCGGCTCGGCGGGACAGCGGGCGGCCGCGCTCACCCAGCAATTGCTCGCTTTCAGCCGAAGGCAAATTGTCCGACCGACCGTGTTGAATTTGAACCATGTCGTCACCGAAATCGACCAAATGCTACACCGACTCATTGGTGAAGACATCGAATTAGCACTCAACCTCTCGGGGGACCTGGGAAATATCAAGGCGGATGCTGGCCAACTCCAACAGGTCATCATGAACCTCGTGGTCAACGCAAGGGATGCCATGCCCAACGGAGGATCGCTCCTTATCGAAACCAGCAATATCGTTTTGGACGAAGCTTATAGCGCCTCGCATCCCGAAGTTCGCCCCGGATCGTACGTCATGCTGAGTGTCAGCGACTCTGGAATGGGCATGACACGAGAAGTGCAGCAACGGATTTTCGAACCATTCTTCACCACCAAACCGCAGGGAACCGGGACGGGCCTGGGACTTGCGACCGTTCACGGAATGGTTCGGCAAAGCGGCGGGTCGATTTGGGTGTACAGCGAGCCGGGATCCGGCGCGACGTTTAAGATTTATCTTCCCCGTACCGACGAGCCGGCTCCGCTGCCGTACGAAAGCGTCAAAACGGAAATCGCCGGCAACGAAACCATCCTCGTGGTAGAGGACCAGGAGGAGGTTCGCGTTCTGACAGTAACCGCACTGGAACGGTGTGGCTATCGAGTGTTAAGTGCCGCAGGAGCCAAAGAAGCGATCGCCATTGCCAAGACATTTGAGGGCACGATTCATCTGTTACTGACGGACGTGGTGATGCCCGGCATGAACGGCCGTGACCTGGCCAATCAGTTGACTACGGAACGCCACCTGAAGGTCCTGTTCATGTCCGGTTACACGGACAACGCCATCGCTCATAGGGGCGTTCTCGATGCTGGCGTGGATTACATTCAGAAACCGTTTACGCTGGAGTCGCTAGCGGAAAAAGTTCGCGAAGTCCTGGGCCCGCGAGCAAGTGAAGGATCAGCCTGACCGTGCTGTCGCCTGGCGACCCGCGCGAGACGTAACGCTTCGTACCAAAACGCGAAAGGTACCGGCTACGCGCGTGTGGCGACTAATCCCCCGGCTGCTCAAGCTGTTGTGCTTTCACCGCGGATCGGATTGGCCCCTCTCGCCTTGCGAAGGCGCATCCGCGGCAATCATCGTGAGCGCCGCCGTCTTCTGATCGTTTTCTCGAATCGACACTGCCTCCGCTTTGCTATCCACCGGTTTTAGAAAATCTGGATCCAGGTAAGCGCCCGGCTCCATGTCTTCCCATGCGAACACTTTGTACTCGCCGGGCACGAGACTCTTCAGCGTATATTTCCCGTTTTGGTCCGTGGTGGTGGTTTTGTAGTATTGCGGCTGATCGCGGCGTTCCTTCTCTTGCGGCACGAGCACCACTGTCGCCCCAGGAGCCGGCTGTTTGGTATTCGGATTCTGGACGGCTCCGCTGAGAGAGCCAGCGTTAGGGCTGAGCACAACTTCGAGAGGCTGCGGAGCGCCTCTTGTAATATCCAGTCCTGCAGCTTGCACATCAGTGTCGCCCGACTTTATTGACTTGACATAGAATCCATCCGGCAGACCGAACAACGTCACCTCAAAAGTACTAGCCCCAGCGTTCTCCAACTGGAACGTGTTATCGTCCTTCACGCGGGCTGTAGGCACGCCACCAAACGAAATGCCGCTCGCGTCTCGCTGTCGCAGGTTCACATTGACCATCGTGAGGTCTGCTTTCCCATCCCCCTCAATCCGAATCTTGCCCGCGACATCCACTCCCTGGCCGATCGCGAGGCTCACATTTTCCACATTCGAGTTCCCCACATCGACCGGCACACTGGTCGAGTAGCTTCGGCCATCATCATTCACGTTGGCCGAAAGCATGTATTGACCTGGCGCAACACCGCGTATATCAAAGTTGCCCTTAGCGTCCGCAAATGTTGGACGTTGGGGGCCGATGAAAAGCCCACTCCTCGGGACTATCATGATCTGGGGCGGCTGCCGGATGCCCGTCGGCAGGTTGCCAACTGAGCCCTTGACGTGGACGGTAGCGGTCTTCATTAAGATGAAATTGATCCCGCCAACCTCAGCCCCGCCCCCGACCTCGATTGGCGACGCGTTGGCGGTGTCGATCGTGCCCGGAAAGTATGTGGGAACGTAGTCTTCTTCGGGCTGCGAATTGGCCGAGCGATTAAGGGCGACGAAAGGCGAGGCCGACCGTTGGCCGCTCGCCCGCAAATAATACTTCCCCGGAGCGATTCCAAAGATTCGGTATTCGCCGAGGTCGTTAGTGGTTCCCGACCCTCCGGCCATGTTCAGTTGCTGCCTGCCTTGCCGGACCTGAAAGCGCACCAACTGGACCGAGACGAATGGAAGTGGCTCCCCGTCCTCATCCACAACTCGGCCCGCCACCACGCCATGTGGCGTAAGGCGGAAATTGATCTCCTTCATCTTTTGAGCCCGCTCCAGCGTGAGCGTGGTTCCGGGGCGGTTGGGGCCGCGTGCTCCGAACGTCATAGTTACAAACCCGTTTCGCGTAACCGTCATCCTGTATTTTCTAGGCTCGATATCCTTTATCGCGAAGTTGCCAGCGGCATCGGTCGCGGTGCTGTAGCTTTGGGGTAGTGAGTTTAAGCTCGGCGCGACGTCGGTGCGGCTTAGTAAGACGGCTGCCTTTTTCAGCGGCGTTCCCGTGGTCGCGTTGAAAACGCTGCCTTCCACGGTGCAAAGATCCTCTGGCCTGGTGGGCGGCTGTTGCACGCTGAGACCATTTGGGTTGGAAGAAAATCCGACCGGCCCTGAAACCGTGATCTGAACTTGGGCAGCCAGAGCCAGACCAGAAAGGAAAATAGCGGCTGTTAGACGCATTGCGCCTCCTGTGCCCCCAACGTGGAATTGGTTAAACACATTCTAGTGGGATTTTTCCATGCCTGGGGCCGCCTGCTGTAGAAGCATCCTTCCCGAGGGCTTGGCCACTTTTTTCGAGCAATCACACGTCTGGGGCCCGAGAGTCCAGGTTGGCTGCTCGGAAAAAACTCAGGCGGCTTTAGCACCGCCCAATGTTTCTGGCTAGGCAGTGGGATCGGCCACTGCGTCCCCGCCACGCGGTTCGGTTGTCTCGTTCTTCCGGCGACTCGTGCGCTGATAGTGTAGGCTGTATTCCAATCCGTATGGCGTCTTGACCTTGGTCCTCGCCTTTTCGTCGTAGAACGCCTGACTGGATTGGTGTCGCGCCGCGATCTCCTCCTCCGTGCCGTTGCGGAAGGTAATCTCTTCTCGGGGCACAAAGATCACCTGCCCGATCGGCATGCTGTGTGACGCAGAAATCGTTTCGCCCGGCTGGATGACGTAGCGGAACTCGGAGTCGTGAACGTACCAATCGGTCTCGACGCGGATCACCAGCATCGGGGCGACGGGCCGCTCGATCATGTTGAAGACGGGAGTGTAGACGGTGTCCCATCCTGGCGAAGTCTGAAAGTTCCACGCTCCCCGCAGAGTCACGGCACCCGCCGGTGTCCCCATGTCATCCGGGGAGATAAACATACCGGGCATCAGGTGGGCGATTTCCCGGGTTTGCGGCGTGTCCTGGATGTGCATCTTGATTTCCCGTTTGGTGGCGCCGATCCCGCCCACCGGCAGCAGATACGTCACGGTAAACACTGGATCCCAGTCGTTTCCTTTGGTGTTCACCGAGTAGACAAACTCATAACGGCCCTCCCCCTCATATCCGATTTGAAAGGTCTCTTTTTCAGCGAGCGGAGGATGGACAAGGAAGCCTACGGTGCTTCCGGCTTCGAGTACGGGACAGTGGCGGGCGTGCTGTGGCAAAAGGGGTCGCTGGGCCTCGCGGCGCGGTCGCAGGCCAATTCCGGGTCTGCGCGGGTTAGGAAAGAGACCTACTTCCATCTCCGAAGTATCGCATCGTCGAAAGCAAGCCATGTTCCGCGGGTTGAAATCCCGTGGTCCCGAAACGGGCTAAGGAGGTGCGCTCGGTTCCGGCGCGATGAGTATCAATATCGGAAGCTAAACGCCGGCCCGGCAGGCATTTTGCGGCAACTGGTTCCTGGGTGCCGACCTCAAAGTCGAGGCCTGTTTCGTCCAGCCACGCTCTTGCAGCGCACGGAAAAGCTGCCGCAGAGCGGGTATGGGTTGGTGCTGAGTGCGATATCATGCGGAAATCCCCACTGACGCCGCAGCGTACCGATCGGACAGACCATGAGCCAGACTTTTGGCAGATACACGGTGGTGGGCCAACTGGGACGAGGGGCCATGGGTGTGGTTTACCTCGCCTCGGACCCCCTGTTGAACCGCCAGGTAGCGGTTAAGACGGTGGACCTCGGGGTTGACGATCCGAGTGAACGCGAGTTTCTGCGCAACCGTTTACTGCGCGATGCGCGCGCTGCGGCCGTGCTGAAACATCCCAACATCGTCAGCATCTATGACGTTTTCGAAGATGGCGAACGGGCTTACGTGGTGATGGAGTATGTGGAAGGCGACAGTCTGTCGGCGCGGCTCAAGGCCAATCCGCTGCCCGATGCAGCCACTTTCCTCCAGGTGCTGCGCCAGACGGCGGACGCGCTGGACTACACTCACTCGCGAGGCGTAATCCATCGCGACATCAAACCGGCCAACCTCATGATTGACCACGCTGGAACCGCCAAGGTCATGGATTTCGGTATCGCACGAATCAACGATACACGCACTTCTACGCCCACGGGCATGGTCATGGGAACCGTGGAGTACATGGCGCCGGAACAAATCCGCGGTGAGACGGTAGACGGGAGGGCGGATCAGTTCTCTCTCGCCGTTGTGGCGTACCAGATGATGACCGGCAGTACTCTGTTCGGTCCCAATACTCTAGCCACACTCACCTACAAGATCGTCAACGAGGCACCCCCGCCGGCAAGCACGCGAAATGCCGCCCTGCCCCGAGGAGTGGACGTCGTTCTGGCCAAAGCCCTTGCCAAAACACCTTCCGAGCGTTTCACTAATTGTGGCGAGTTCGTGGGCGCGCTGGCACAGGCCTTCTCCGACGTGCCCACAATTCAGGTTGGCCCAACTCCCATGGTGGCGGGGCCCACTCAGCCCCTGATACACGGTCTGGAGCCTACCGCGCCCGCCAAGCGTTCGCGGTCCGCTGCGCTGGCTGTGGTGGTCGCTGTTCTGGGGCTGGGCGGTGCTCTGGCCATCTGGAAGCCCTGGAATCGCGGCAGCCCACAGCCGCCCGCTCAGGTAACTGCCGTCTCGCCCGCAACCGAAAACCCGGGCCCCACAAGCGAACCGGTAGCCCCAACGCCAATAGCCCCACCAAGGCCCCACCTTCAGGATGCCGAGCCGAAGAAGGTCGTTTCCACCTCGCGGCCGGTGACGCCTCCACCGGTAGCTTCGGAGCCTGTCGAGCCACCCGAACCGACGGCGGAAGCGGAAGTGCTCCCCCCGCCGCCGGTGCCGAAGACCGGCACAAGTCCAACGCCGTTTGATACGGCAGTTCAGCGCGCCCACGAGCAGATGAAGAGCAAGGACTTTGCGGGCGCGATTCAATCCTATACGAAGGCCATCGGACTCCGCCCCAATTTCGCCCCGGCCCACTTTAACCGGGGAGTGGCCCAGCACAACCTGGAGCACGAGGAGTTAGCCATCCAGAATTATTCGGAGGCTATTCGTCTCGCCCCGGATATGGCCATCGCCTTTTCTGCGCGAGGCGTGGCCCTGGTTCGCCTGCGCCGGGACCCCGAGGCATTGATGGATTTCCAGCACGCCCTGGAATTGAAGCCCGGCCTGGCAAATGCCTTGAACGGCCGGGGTGGCATCTATTTCCGCCGCAAGCAATACCGTATGGCCCTGGCCGACTATGACGCGGCCATCCACAACAATCCTCGTTTCGCTCAGGCCTACTTGAATCGCGCCCAAGCCAGGGAAGCGGTCGGCGATTTCGGTGGCGCCGCCACTGACAGGAAGCGCGAAGCAGAGTTGCGCAAGCAGTAGCCGTACCGACCGAACTAAACGTTGGTCCGAGCATTGGCCGATAACCTATTCACAGCCAACTATCAGTTCGACACCAAATGTGCGACGTTTACGCAAGGTTAACAACCAATATCGGAAGCGATTCAGTTGGGCTGCCCGCGAAACTTGCAGGCGCGGCGGGCGTTAAGACGTGAGATCGGAAGGCATGCTGATAGTATTTGTCGTCGTCCGGGATGGCGTGCGAAATTGGTCTCGATGACGCAGACAATCTACGAGGCGGCGGGCGGGCGGCGAGCATTCCTGAATCTGGCGCGAGCCTGGCACGCGCGATGCTTGGCGGATACGGTTGTGAGCCACGCATTCTCGCACGGCTACCACCCCCAACACTCGGAACGCTTGGCTGCCTACTGGGCCGAGGCGCTCGGCGGACCTTCGGACTACACCGAGTCTATGGGTGATCAGTCCAGTGTGGTTCGAATGCACTCAGGAAACGGCGAGCATCTGGAAATGGACGAGCGGGCGCAGGCCTGCTTCGCGCAGGCCCTCGATGACGCCGGTTTCCCAGACGACCCCCGTTTGCGTTCCACGCTCAAGGCCTACTTTCGCTGGGCAACTGCGGCGATGTCAGCCCACCCGGAGTCGGCCGACGACGTACCGACTGGTCTTCCCCTAGCGCGCTGGTCTTGGGAGGGACCCGTTTGAGCGCTTCACAAGTTGGCGGGTATGCTGCATCGGCGGCTGGGATAGGGGCCGCGTCCTTTTTGCCGTGGTGACCGGAAACCTCATCTAGCCGCCGACTGCCCGCCAAGCTGTCCGTCCATACGGATCAATCGGCGCCGCAACAGGGAACGCGTTGCCCCGATGACGGTGGTCTCGTCCACATGGAGATCGCCAAGGATCCTGATCAGTTCCGGCACGGGGATGCGCCCATCTGTTCGATAAAGGATCTCTCGCTCGACAGGATCAAGCTGATGTTCCATCGTCAAGGCCTGCCCCAGCAAAGTTGCTTTAGGTTTAGCGTGTATGTCGCTGCCTAGCATTTGTGCATCGAGAAGGGCTATAGTGCCGGCGCGGCACACGCAACTTTGTTTGAGGAGCTGCTGCAAATCGACCTGTCGTACCAGGCGTTCCGCGCGAAAAGCTGCTTCGATCTCCGGCCCTGCGGCGCGGCGTGGAGGTGGTGATTCATCGACGCGCTCCCAGGGCGGGCCGAATGTCGCGTCACTCCACTGGAAAGAGATGACTACGGAGACAACCCGGACATAGCCCTGCGCTCGAAGATTGCCTGCCCACTCATGGACCGAGTCTAGAAATACCTGGTAGCCACTACCTTTGGCATGTCCGATAGCGTACTTCGCGGCGGTGTGCTCGCCCAAACGGAGGATATGGATATCCATCGGGGCTCCGCGGAGCCATTCGCGCAATCGGTGGACGAGCGGCTCACCGTTACGCTCACCAAGCTCGGTGACAATCTGCGCTATGCCACCGGGCGCGAGGTGCTGCGGCAATCCGGCGACTATCCGCTTTAGAATATCTTCTCCGGACCGGCCGCCGTCACGAAATCGGAGGGTGTCCAAGGGCGACGGCACAAACGGGGGATTCGCTGTAATCAGGTCGAAAAGCTCGTCGCGAACAGCTTCGTACAGATCGCCAACCACGACCTCCAGGTTGGTGGCACCCCAAGCTTGCGCGTTAAAACGCGTGCAACCGGCCGCACGCGGATTGATATCGACGGCGACCACCTGCTCTGTGTGGGCGGAAGCCAGAAGGGCATGAATACCCGAGCCGGTACACAGATCAAGAGCGGCGCGAAACGGCTGGCGTGTGGTACAGCGCGCCAGATGGCGGCTATCGAGGCCTACCCACATGACTTGATCGTAAGGAACGGCGGCATAGCCCGGATGTGGTAGCTCGGGCCACGCGTGATCCGAAAAGATCAGACGATCGCCGACCGGAAACAGCGACGCGCGAGCCCGGGCCCGGCCCGTCTCATCGATTTCGAGGAGCCCGGTGCGAATCAACACATCGCGTTCGGACGCAACGAACAATGGGTCGAGTTCGTCGGCCGGAACATCTCCTTGCAAGAGAAACAGATCGACCGCCAGAGCAAGCGGATCCCGGTACGCCAAACGCTCCGCGCGGTATATCGGTACGTGACGCCACTGGAGATCGCACAGATCCTCCAACCCGAGACGATCTCTTACGAGATTCTCGGAGTATCCGACGCCAGCAAGCTTCGCGACGGCGTTGCGGAGTTTGAACACATCGGCGGGTTCGACGAGGAAAGTGGCGGGCTCGGTCATAGGGCTAAGGCGCACTTCAATCTATTTGCCAACGAAAACCCCACACCAACGATCCTGTGGCGTTCCCTTTCCGATCGCTGTCACCCCAAGGCAGGTAGCGGTTATATTGAATAACTATAGTGTAAATAGGCCCACCGAATTCTGACTAATGTGAGGATTCTCAGTCGCTAGTGGGCGAAACGAGGAGATTTGTCGGGTTTTGACTGCGATTTGTAGGGTTTGTCGGGTTTTATACGGAGGAGAGAGCTGCGGGGAAATCTTGTAACAAGTGGTGCTCGCATCAAAACGCACCTCTTTGCGCGCCACGACCGGAAACGATTGGCTCCGCCGGGATCGGCGGGAATATAATGACGGCCACGAGGAAAAACCGATGAAAGCACTCAGTCTGATAACGATTTCGGCGCTACTCTGCGCATCCGGACTTGCGGCAGAGACGCAAAAAAAAGACGTCGATCTTAAAGCTCAAGATGGAACGATCTTGAAGGCTTCGTACTTTTCCCCAGGTCGCCCTGGGCCGGCGATCCTGCTGCTTCATCAATGCAATATGGACAGGCACGCCTGGGACGGGCTGGCGCAGGATCTTGCCAATGCTGGTTTCCATGTGCTGACAGTCGATTTTCGTGGGTTCGGGGAAAGCGGCGGTGACCATGCAAACCGCACTGCCGAGCGGGAGAAGTGGCACGCCGACGTTGATGCTGCGTACGCATACCTGATGGACCAAAAAGGGGTTGAAAAGACGCACGTGGCGGCTGGCGGGGCTAGCTGCGGTGTTGGCCAGGCGTCAGATCTCGCGACTCGCCACCACGAGATTAAAGCCCTGATGCTCCTCTCTGGCGGCACGAGTGACACTACAAGAGCCTACCTTGCGGCTAGTCCAACCATCGCGGTGTTCGGCGCCGCCAGCGAAGGCGATACGAATGCGGCGAAAGGCATCAAAGAGGCGGTTGAAGCATCCAAGTCTCCGCAATCCAAACTGAATCTGTATCCGGGCACAGAACATGGGGTGCCGATGTTCGCCAAGAACTCCGAGCTGGAGCCGATGATCGTGAAGTGGCTCAAAGTAGAAGTGGCTGGGAGTATCTAACCGACGCGAGCGCGGTTCTTTATTTGCTCGTTACGATCGCGCTCCGCTCACCATTTATCACTTGATTCCGGGAGCGCGTGGCACCTTCGTGAACGCTAGCCGGCGGCTGGCGTCAATTTTCGGACTCCAACTGGACTCCAAAACCGTGCTCGACCGTTTCTGTTTTTTCATAGGTCTCTGAAGAATCTGGTGGACCTGGTGAGATTCGAACTCACGACCTCTTCCATGCCGTCTAAGAAATATCAATCATTTGCAGACAGTTTGAGGCGAAACAAAAGACTTAGAAAGAGCGGCTTGGACTCCGGCGGACTCCGGTATGCGCTCGCATGGTTTTTGGACTCCAGGTGGACTTCGTGTCGAAGTCCTCGCTCACTGCTTCAGGCCGAATTCGCGCAGGATTTCGTCGTGCGGGACGCCCTCTCCACGAGCGTGTGAGGCACGGGCGCGGTCCAGCGCGGCGGCGGTGTCTGGCGTGAGATCTTCCTCTTCCACCTCGGCGAGCGCCAGTGAGCGGGCCAGAGGCTCCACCATGACTTCGAGCAGACTGCGGGCGGCATTCAGCTTTTCGGCTGGCAGCGCATCCAACAACGCGTGGGCCTGTCGGCGCTCCTGATCGAGATTCGGTTCCATGGCTGTACTCTTAACGCTGGTTCACTTTACGCGATTTGTGGATGCTTGGGGACAACATGCCCCCCACAACATGGGCGGCGTGCATCATCCCTAGCCACGCTCCAGTTCGAAAGTCTCGCTTTGAACAGCCCGTTGGTCCAGGACAGCAGGCCCCCTTGGTAGTGCATTGTCGTAGAAGGAAACCAAGCGCATGCCGTGGTCGGTCAAGAAACGTCTCATCGAATGCCGGCAGGCGCTCGTACATACAGAAGAAGATAAGCTCGATGTAAGCCAATCGGATTCGCCGTAAGGTGCCTCCGGTTCTCACTGTCCAGATCGCCGACCATTCACCTGGAGCGGCCACATTCCGGTAACGGGACTCTTCGGGCGGAACATCTTGAGCGCGCGATGCTGGCTAACTTCCGGATGCGCCGTACTTGGTGCACTATGCGCTCGAATCGAGTTCTCCCCTACCGGGCGGGACGATACGCCCAATAAAGTCCGGCCGGGAATGAAACCAATCGAACGGAGTTATGGTTTTCACCTCGATAGAGGGTGAAGCGATAGTCGAGGCCCGCTGGCTTCAGCTCGTCCAGGATTTTGGCGAATGCCGTCGTGCTGCCGGTATTGTCGCCTTCATCTCCTACCGAAAGATCGAGGCGCACAGGCGCAGACAGTTTACGCAACCGATCGCGCGCAGCGGTCAAAAGCAGTCGGCCATCCCACTCCAATGCCGGGCTCGCCGCGACAATTCGCTGGAACAGTGCAGGCCGCTGCTCCAGCGCATAGATTGCAAACAAACCGCCGTAGGAATGACCCAGGAGGCCGCGATCCGTGGGCACGGTGCGCCAGGTGCGATCGACGAATGGAATCAGTTGATGTTCGAGAAAATCGAGAAACGCCGCGGCACCGCCGGAGTTGGCCTCCCGCGCTGTTCTGGTCGGCGTGAAATCACGCGCGCGCAGCGCCACATAGCCGGTCGCGCCATGGCTCACATTGACGATGATTACCGGGCGTATCCGCTTCGAATAGACGTTGTTCTGCTGAATGAACGCCATGAGGGGGAAGTGCCAGCCATCCAGAACGTACAGCACCGGATAGGACTGGCCCGACTTCGCATAGCCTTCAGGCAGGGAAACGAGGAGTTCGTACCGCTGCCCGATCTTTGCGGATGTCAGCGTGCGCTGTTGAGTGTCGGCAAGG
>DASZIV010000085.1:0-2325 GCA_035948775.1 Bryobacteraceae bacterium | reverse complement strand
TGAGGGCGGCGCGTCAGGATGTTATTGAGGCGCTAGCGTATGAATGACGCTCCGAGTGATGGTGAGAATACCAAAAATAGTGACTGTTGCCCAATCGCGCAATCAGGCTGAGGCTGTACGCCGCTCAAGAAGCTCAGCCTTCGGACTGGTGGCGAAGCTGGTGTTCTCGGGGTCGTCCACGCGCAAGACGGCGCGGCCCTGCCGGTAATCCTTCGTCTGTCCTGCAATCGTGTGATTCAAATAATCGCGGTTCATGCGTATGGCGTTCTCGATCAGGTCGCCGATGCCAAGCTCTAGCCCGACTTTCGCAAATTCCAAACGTTGTTCTCACGCAGCGGGCCGCCTGTCTGGTTGCGACGCACTTTCGATACTAGATGAAAGAAGTACTGGCATCCACCGCCCGAGATCGAAGGTCCCAACACAGGACTGCTGTTCGCGTGTCAGATCCGGCGCGAGCACTACCATCGCAGGGCGTCCGCGCTGCTTCGCCCGAACACGGACTGATGTCGCTTCGATGCCGGACAGCGTTTTCATCATGCCCCGCGCGGACTGTTGAGTGCCGATGGCCAGGCGTGCCAGGCTGACCAACTCGAGGCCGATCACGGTGGCGAAGGTGTGTAATCGCAGGGAGTTGTCGGACCACTGATGAGAAGGACCCCATGGCGCCACCCCGCCTTTCTTGGCCCGTCGGAAGAGTTCCTCTACATTCCACTGCCCGCGGAAAGCATGCGCAATCCGCCCTGTGCTCCAGATATGGCGGTCGGTAGAGAGCACGCGTCGGCCCAGACGGGTCCGTTCCAGCAGTCGCCGTCGCGCCACGTCGACGTGCCAATCGAGCGACAGCCGTCCGCCACGCTCTTTGATCTCCGCCACAACGAATTCCGCCAAGTGCTCGCGCCGTAACGCTTTCTGAACTCTGCTTTCCAATGCCTCGCGCTTGATGCGGCCGCTCGCCGCCTGCCGCTCCAGTTTGCGCAGTTCTTCCTTTGCCTTCAGCAGCGCCGCCGCGATGCCTCGTTTTTGCCCACGCAGCAATTCCTGACTTTCCACCACCACCAGCGTCCGGTCAAGTTCTCCCACACTGGTGCGCAATCGCGCGGCTCTAACCTCACCCAGAGTACCTCCCAACGGCTTCATCGCCCCGCGCCGCGCCGCGTGTTTCAGCGCCACCTCCGAGGCACGATGGCTCAGAGGCAGAGAGATCAACGTAAAGTAGCCAGCCACATCCAGATCGAGTTCCCGTTGTTCGCTCCAGGAGCCGCCGTCCCGCACCAGGGTACGGCAGGCCGGACGGGTGCGCTGTTCGGCCATATCCAACGCATCGTGCAGCTTTCCCAGTCCGTCCAGACAGGAACCGAGCACCGCCTGGTCCGAGCCGTTGCCGGGATAAGTCCGGTGCAGCAGCGGTACATGGCCCGTCTCGCTAACCAGGATTGCCAAACCCACTACGCGCAGGTCGCTTCGCTTGCTCTTGGCGTGCCCCCGACGCGCCAGGTTTCCAGCGGTGGCAGTTGCGATATGCGTGTCGAAGTTGGTTGTGTCGAACGCCAGCACATCCGTCGACAAACCGAAGCGCTCCACCGCCGCCCGCGCGATCCCGAGTTGCGCCTTTTCCCGTTGCTCATCGGTGACACCCGCCGCCAATCGATGAAACGCCTGTCCTGTGAACGCCTCTGCCGACAAGCATGAAACCCGGGGTAAACACGATTCCAGAAAGGCCGCCAGATGGCACTTGGCCCCGGGCGCACAGGCCCTTTGAACCGCCACGGCAACAACCATCTCACCGATGGTCGGACCATCCTCGGGTCCCCGTTGACCACATGCCTGATCAATGAGCCCAATCAAATCCAGTTGTTCGGCAACCCAAACCAGCGCGCCAACATCACCGACCCGCCGGGTGCCGATGGTGCGAACCAAACCCAGATCCGCGAGGGGCGGCGGATCGGCAGGACCCAACACGGCTTGGCGGGCGAAAGGACGCTGACGGCCGGGATCCCACACGGACTGGGATGCGATGCGGTATCGCTTGCCACCCACGACCCGCTCAAAAATATTCATTTCTTTCATCTAGCCATATCAGGGCGCTCATGTCAAGCGAAACATGCCCTGCCAAAGGCGATGGACGAGATTAAGGCCCGTCCGAACCCGTCAGTTTTGCGAAAGTCGGGCTAGTGGGGGGCCTGGTTCTTGATCCACCTCGCGCAGATCGTCGTCCCCGCGCGTGCATCTCGTCGATTGTTCCATCTCCGAGGTTAGACTTTCATAAAACCCGATCACGACCATTGTGGGATCGTAGAAGCCGAGGCTGCGCGTGAATTCAGTATC
>DASZIV010000084.1:0-3702 GCA_035948775.1 Bryobacteraceae bacterium | reverse complement strand
AGCCAATCCGGAATGCCTCCGACCGCATAGCCCACGGCTGGCACACCCCAAGCCCCCGCTTCGATACCGACCAGCCCAAAGGGCTCGGGCCAGAGGCTGGGCACGGCCAAGAGGTCCGTTGCGGCAAGCAATTCGGCTTTGCGCCGACTGTTAACCCAGCCTACGAATTCCGCCGCGATTGGCAACTTTCGGGCGTCATCCTCCAATTTGGCGCGCTCCGGTCCGTCCCCAGCCACGACAAGCGTCAGAGGCTTCGCCAGCTTCTGCGAAGCGCGTGCCACCGCTTGGATCAGATGCCGGCCCCCCTTGGCCTCGGTCAGTCTAGCCATCATCAGAATTCGTCCGCGGGAAGGTCCCGAACCGGATTCAGCGATCTCCATATCGTTGCTGGCGAGCGGTAGCGGCATAATGCGAATCCGATCGGGATTCACGCCGTGTCGCAGGTATTCGGTTTGCATGTGGTTGCTGGCCACCAGGATGGTCTCGTAATCCTTGAGCAGGGTATTACGCTGCGCCGCACGCTGGTAACTTCGCCAGGCGTTCACCGGACTCAGGCCGCCGCATCGGCGCGGGTAGTGTAGCACCAGGCACCCTGCTCCAAAAGTCCGCGTGCAGGTCTGGTACTGAGGGAACGCGTGACACTTATGGCCTGTAGCGCAAGTCCCGTAGTAACCGTGAGCGAATAGAATTGTTGGATAAGCATCGAGGAGCGCGCCTTCCAGATCGCCGGCCTCGAGCCCCTGGTTATACACGACATCCGGTTTCCATTCCGAAACCGATCGCAGCACGGAACTTAAGCCTTCTTCCGCCAGGCAATAAGTCACCACCCGGTCGTCAGCAAAGGTAACGCTTTCGCGCGCCGGGTCCCACGATCTCTCGTGCAGCAGCGCCACCTGATGACCACGTTGGATGAGTCCGGGAATCAGAGCTTGCAGGTACTTCTCGGTTCCGCCGATTACGTTGCGGTGAAATGTGGAGATCAATACGCGCACGTAGTCTCCCGGTTCTCAACCTGCCGGAGCCGCGCGATGACATGCCGGAGGTCGAATCGCTCCTGGTAGAGCCTGCGCGCGGCGTTTCCCATGCGCAAACGCTCCTGCTCGTCGGCACAAAGTCGCTCGAAAGAATCGACAAACGCGCCCGGGACCCCGCGGGGAACCAATACGACCGCGCCACTCTCCGCCCACAGCGGTTCGGTGGCGGGTCCGCTAGTCGTAACGATCGGCTTACCGTGAGAAAGCCCGGCCATAAAACTGGTTCGCCGGCTGCTGACTCCATCGGGGTACGGTTGTACAAACAGGTCGCAGGCCGACAGATGGCATGAAAGTTCCGCCGCCGCCAACGGACCGGTCGCGCAGACCCGGGAGGAGAGGGAGGGCGCCTTGCGAGCGATCATGTTCCGGCACTCTTCGCTGCCGGTTCCGATCAGCAACAAACGCCCCGGAAAAGGACGGGCTTCCAAGGCCGACAGGATCGGCCCCCATGTCCGCTCCACTGTCGGGCCATACATTCCGAAATTCCCGATGATCAATTCTCCTTCGGGTGCATACTGCTTGCGGAGGGCCCGGACGCCCGCCGGGTCTTCGGCGACGGCAATGTTGCTAGGAATGGGCAGCCACTGAAATGGCACCTTCCGGCCCAAGGTGTAAGGACGCCAGAGCCTTTCCCATGATGGAATCGAAACCCACACCCGACTGGCGGCGCGCAGCAGGACCATCGTCATAAACCGGTGGACGACCGCCACTGCGTCCTGCCGCCAGGAACCTTCGCCGAATGACAGAAAAGGCTCGTGCACCATCAAATCCACGTGGTCGCCGCAACGCGCTACGCGGCGCCAGAGCCAAAGACAGAAGCGCACATTCATCGACCGAAACCCGAAGGCGTGCGGAACCCACTCGACCAGTATCTGGCGCGGCCCCGGAAAGCGCTCCAGCGCCTGATCCAGATTCCGCAAATCCGTGCCACTGGCTTGCCCCAACTCACTGTGGACGGTCACTCCGGGGCACTTCACGGCTGTATGCGAAGCAAGCGGGCACCATACATGGACTTCCTCCCTCTCGGCTGCCAGGCCCTTCACCACGCTATAGGTGTAGTCGCTGACGCCCCCGATTTGAGGCGGGTATTCGCCGGTAATTACATGCCACGCACGCGAGCCGCTCATATCAAAATGCCGAGAACGAGGCGGTCATTTTCGATCCGCCCTCCGCCCGATGAGCAGAACGTTATCCGACAGTGCCTGAGGAAAACGGCGAGACAGTACTTCCGGATAATGGTGAGCCGTCCCCGGAATTCGGCTCTGCCCGCTATATTCGATCTCAATCTGCTCTAAGCCGCACTCCGCGGCGATCCGCCGTAAATCAACTTCCAGCAACGCCGTGATGTGCGTCGGATAATGCACGTCTTGAAACGCCTGGAAGCGCTTTTTCAACACCAGAGTGAGCAGGCTAAGTAGGCTGAGTTGGTTGGGTGTGGTGATGATTACCCAACCTCCGCGCTTGGCGAGGCGCACCAACTGTCGGGCAAACTGGCGCGGGTTCTCGAGATGCTCGATCACCTCGACTGCCACTACGACGTCCGCACACTCGTCGGCCATGGGAATGCTGCCGCTGTCGAGGTCGAGTTGGCAGAACCGGGCCTCCTCGGGAAAACCGTCGTAACGAACCACGTCTACGCCAACGTATTGCGAAAAACGGGGACGAACTACAGGGTAGAGATCTCCCGCTCCGCAGCCCACGTCCACCACGCACGCTCCGCTCAGTCCTCTCCGCTCCATGGCCCGGCTTACCATATCCAGAATGCCCTGGCTGCTGGTCCCTCTGCTCTGTCGCGCTCGATCTTCGGCGGCGTAAGTCATGGTCGAGCTATCGTGCAGTGTCATCATTCATTTCATGACCAAATCGGGACGATCTTTGCGGAATTTGGCGATGAACTGCAGGGTCAAGTCTCGCAGCACCATCCCTAAGGGCGTCTGGAGCGTCGGTCGCGCTAAGATGCCGATGTACAAGCAGGACACCAGCAGTCCAGCCACACAGATTTGGACAAGAGTGTGCGGATTCCAGACCTTGACGATTCCCAGGCAAATTCCCACCGTGACAGCAAAGCGCCAAAACCATGGAAGCAAGGGAGTGACCAGCCGGCTGGCGGGCATTTCCAACTCCTTCACCAAGGCACGGACATTCAGCGGCAAGCTAACCAAGAACAGTCCGACGAGCGAACCGGCGGCCGCGCCGAGATAACCAAAATGCGAGCTCAAAAACCAGATGGAGAAAGCCGTCACCGCGCCGTCCACCAGAACGGTAATCCCCAGGCGGCGTTCGTAACCAAAACAGAACACACTGTATACAAAAATCAGGTTGAAATGCCGCAGGATCACTTGGGTCAGTATGAGACAAGTAAGCGAAAATCCCGCATATCGCTGGGCCCCTACCCACCACTCCACAAACCCCTTGTTCACCACCAAAACCACAGAACACATCAAGCCGCTGATGAGCATCATGCCTTGCGCCAGCGACACAGTCGCCTGGTAGAGGCGATCTTTGGAACTGCCGGCCTTTAGCTCGCTCAAGCCGGGGACGGCCGCTTGCATCAGGACCGATGGCTGGTTGCTTAAGACTCCGGCTAACTTCCCGGTGCAGGAATAGGGAACGACCAGCGCCGGACCCATCACTTTGCCGAGAATGAGAACATCTGATCCATACATCA
>DASZIV010000083.1:0-1505 GCA_035948775.1 Bryobacteraceae bacterium | reverse complement strand
GATGAAAGCCCGCAATGCCCCGGTTCAAATTGACGGCACTGGAAAGTCCGCCCCATGGCTGGGATCGGCCTCACATGAGACGTCGGCCAGGGAGCGCCAGACAGAACTTGACTGACCGCCAGTTGATGTTCGTAGACGACGCAGGTGTTGAGCAACATTCACCAGCAAGATAAACGAAATGGCTAAGTGATGACGAAGGCAGGGTCGATCCAGCAATCCACTCCGAAAAAGCCACGAGGGAAGAGCCTCACCGAATTGCGCCGCCTCTTCACGGCGTTCGGGCTCTATCTTCGGACCGTGCATGCCAATCCCTGGATCAAGCACGTGCCAACCCGGCGCCAGGAGCAGGCCCTGCGCCTGGACCACATTGCCGAGGTCCTCTACGGCGGTGCTGCCGGGGGCGGCAAGAGCGACTGGCTCTTAATGGAAGCCCTCAAGTACGTCGATGTCCCTGGTTATGCGGCGATTCTCTTCCGGCGCACCTATAGCGACCTTGCCCTGCCCGGCGCCTTGATGGACCGGGCCGATCAATGGCTGTCTGCCGGCGCTGCCAAATGGAACGACAAGACCAAGACTTGGCTGTTCCCGAGCGGTGCGACGCTCAGTTTTGGTTACTTGGAAAACTTCCGCGACCATTATCGCTACCAGGGGGCGGAGTTTCAGTTTGTCGGCTTCGATGAACTCACGCAATTCACCGAAAAGCAATATCGCTATCTGTTCTCGCGTCTGCGCCGGCCGCAGGGCTCGCGTCTGCCCATCCGCATGCGGGCAGCCTCGAACCCGGGCGGCATCGGCCACGAATGGGTGAAGAACCGCTTTCCCATTACGGGTGCCCCCCAGCCAAATCGTGCCTTCGTGCCGGCCAAGGTTGCCGATAACCCCCACCTGGACATCGAGGAGTACATCCGCAGCCTGGAGCAACTCGACGAGGTGGAACGGCGCCGTTTGCTCGACGGTGACTGGGAGATCGCCAACGAAGGGCTGGTTTACCCCAGGCTGCGGCAGCATGTCATCGTGCCGTTCCGCATAGAGCCGACGCGTTGCTGGGCCGGCGTGGACTGGGGGTACCATAACCCGGCGGCTTTGATCGTCGGCGCCATGGATCATGACGACGTTTTGCACATCGTCGAGGAGATCTACGGCTCGGGAATGACCGATGACGAGCTCATCGCCGAAGCTGCAGGCCTGCGTGATCGCTGGCCGATCGACCTGTGGTATTGCGACCCGGCAGAGCCAGCCAGCATTGAGAAGTTCCGGCGCAACGGCCTTCGCGCCAGGACCGCGACGAATGACGTCATGCCGGGGATCTCTGCCGTGAATGCTCGGCTACGCACGGGGCGGCTGAAGGTCTTCAACGCCTGCAAGAACCTGATCCGCGAGTCGGGACTCTACCGCTATCCGACCTTGGAAGAGAAGCGGATTCAGGGTGAAAAGCCCATCGACGAACACAACCACGCCTTGAGCGCGTTGCGCTACCTGATCGCAGGCGTGGACCGGGTCCGTGA
>DASZIV010000082.1:0-8835 GCA_035948775.1 Bryobacteraceae bacterium | reverse complement strand
CTACCACCCCTACCGCAGCATCGGAACGGGCCTTGCTCGACCGTTACTGCGTGGTCTGCCACAACGACAAGGCGAAGACCGGCGGCCTCACGCTCCAGCAGCTCGACCTAACCCATATCAGCGAAAATGCCGAAACCCTGGAGAAAGTGGTGCGGATGCTGCGGTCCGGCATGATGCCCAAGGCCGGCATGCCACGGCCCGACCAGGCCACCCTGGAAGCCGCCATCCAATGGTTGGAGAACGAATTAGATCGAAACACCGTGGCCACCATTCCGCCGCCCGGGGTACATCGCCTCAACCGCACGGAATACCAGAATGCGGTTCGCGATTTGCTGGCGCTGGAAATCGATCCGGGTTCGTTTCTGCCCTCTGACGATTCCACGCGCGGTTTCGACAATGTAGCGGCGGCGCTTTCGCTGTCACCGGCGCTTCTGGAAGGGTACGTCTCGGCTGCCGGCAAGATCAGCCGCCTGGCGATTGGCGACGTCACTGCTCCCACGCAAGCTGTCTTCCGTGTAGCCGAAGACACTTCGCAGGACTATCACATCGACGGCCTGCCGTTCGGGACGCGCGGGGGCATGCTGGTGAAGTATGAGTTTCCGGCCGACGGCGAGTACGCCATCCGCATCACCCCGATCAGCAAGGGCAACATGGGGGATACCAATCCTTTTGGCGAAATCCTGGGCGAGAAACTGGAGTTTCTGGTGGACGGCCAACGGCTGAAAGTTTTCGATTGGGATAAGGAAAGAACCAAGCAGGACGGCACCTTCGATGTCAAGTTCCCGGCGAAGGCTGGACTGCACACAGTGGGGGTTACCTTCCTGGCGACGAATTACGCGCCGGGCAATGATCTGGATCAGCACTTCCTGCGGAGCACCATCGAGACGGGCGGGCTTCCGGGATTTAAGTTCTTTCCGCACGTGGGCAAGATCCGGATAGACGGCCCTTACAATCCGAAGGGGGCGAGTGATACCGCCAGCCGGCGGAAGATTTTTGTGTGCCACCCGGCCACGGCCGCTGAGGAAACGGCCTGCGCGAAACAAATCGTCTCGACTTTGGCGCGGCGTGCCTTGCGGCGTCCGGTGACTGCGCAAGATACCGAGACGCTGATGAGTTTCTACCAACAGGGGCGCAAGGGCGGAAGCTTTGATACTGGTATCGAAATGGCCTTGCGGCGCATTCTGGTGGACCCGGAGTTTGTGTTCCGCAAGGAAGTCGAACCGGCCAACGCGCCGGCCGGCAAACCGTACCGGATTAGTGACCTGGAACTGGCGTCGCGGCTGTCGTTCTTCTTGTGGAGCAGCATACCCGATGACGAATTGCTGAAAGTAGCGAGCGAGAACAAGCTGCACGAGCCATCGGTGCTGGAGCAGCAGGTGCGCCGCATGCTGGCGGACCGCCGCTCGGATGCGCTGGTGCTGAATTTCGCCGGACAGTGGCTGCAACTGCGGGCCTTGCAGACGCAGGTTCCGGTGACATCCGAGTTTCCCGATTTCGACGACAACTTGCGGCAAGCCATGCGCAAGGAGACCGAGCTATTCGTAGACAGCGTGGTGCACGAAGACCGGCCTGTGACCGATCTGCTGGATGCCAACTACACCTTTGTCAACGAGCGCCTCGCCAAGCATTACGGAATCCCGAATGTCTACGGAAGCAATTTCCGGCGCATCACGCTGGATCCGGAATTTGACATGCGACGCGGCCTGCTGGGGAAAGGGTCGCTCGAAACCGTATCGTCGCAGCCCGGCCGGACCTCCGCAGTGCAACGGGGCAAGACCGTGATGCAGGTGTTTCTGGGCGTGGAACCGCCCGCGCCGCCTCCGAACGTGCCGCCGCTCAAGGAAAGCGCTACCGATGTCCACGGCGGCCGTAAGCCGACCATGCGCGAACAGATGGAGATGCACCGCAAGGTGGAGCCCTGCGCCAGCTGCCACAAGATTATGGATCCGATCGGCTTTGCGCTGGAAAACTTCGACGCGATCGGGCAATATCGCACCACCGATGACGGCAGCCCCATCAACACGGCTGGCGTGCTGGTCGACGGCACTAAGCTGGATGGCGTCACGGGTCTGCGGGCGGCCCTGGTGAAGTACTCGCCCCAGTTTGTGCGGGTGTTGACGGAAAAGCTGATGATCTACGCGTTAGGCCGGGGCACCGAATACTACGACATGCCGCTGGTTCGTTCTATAGTGCACGACGCGGAGAAGAACCAGTACCGGTTCGCATCGTTTGTGTTGGGTGTAGTGAAGAGCGCGCCTTTTCAAATGAACGAGAAGGTGCAGGTCAGCGCCAATGGCCCTGCTGGTCAGCTGCGCGCCGCCCGCTAGGGGTGTGTGGCGCCGACCAGCGGTATAGACTGATAGGAGAGAAGGGGTAACCGTGTTCATTACCAAGAAGCACATCTCGCGGCGCACTCTGCTGCGGGGGGCCGGGGTAGCGTTGGCGCTGCCGTTGCTGGACTCAATGCTCCCCGCTCAGACGCCGCTGCGCAAGACCGCAGCCGTCCCGAAGACCCGTTTTACTGGTATTTTCGTTCCGCACGGCATGGCGCCGGGATACTGGATTCCCGAAAAGCCTGTGCTCGAAGCGGGCAATTTTCCGTTCATCATGCAACCGCTGGAGCCATTCCGCGATAAGGCCGTGATTATGAGCGGGCTTTGGTCTAAATCCGCGGAGCCGCCCCCGGGAGTCACTGGAGCCGACCACTGGGTGGCCGCGGCATACTTATGCGGGAGCAAACCGAAGAAGACGACCGGCGCGGACATACAGGACGGCACCACCATCGACCAGCTCATCGCGCAGAAGATCGGGCAGCAAACACTGCTGCCCTCGCTGCAGCTAGCTATTGAGGATCCGGGCGCGAATTCCAGCAACTGCGGCGAAGGCTATAGCTGCGCCTACACCAACTCCATCTCGTGGAGTTCCCCCACGCAGCCGCTGCCCATGGAGTTGAATCCGCAAACGGTATTCGAAAGGCTCTTCGGCGATGCGCAAGCGCGTACGCCGGAAGAGCGGGCCGCGCGCCGGGAGCAGGATCGCAGCATTCTGGATTCCGTGACAGCGAGTCTGGTTCGATTCAAGAAAGACCTCAGCTCCGGCGACCGCGCCAAACTCGACGAGTATACCGAGGACATCCGCGAACTGGAGCGGCGGCTGGAGCTTGCCAAGAAGGCTTCGGGCACAGTGTCGAATGAAGGAGTGATCGTTCCCACGGGCATACCCGAATCGTTCGACGAACACGTGAAGCTGCACTTCGACTTGCAGACGCTGGCGTTCAAGGCCGACATCACGCGCGTGTCCACCGTTTTATTCGCCCGCGACCTGACGGGCCGCGCCTATCCGGCGAGTGACGTCCCCAGCCTGAGCTTCCACGGCGGGTCGCACCACGCGGAGAATCCCGACCGCATTAAGGAATACTCCAAGCTGAACCAGTATCACGTGAAGTGCCTGGCGTACTTTGTGGACAAGCTGAAGAACACGCCCGATGGCGATGGAACCCTGCTGGATCATTCCCTGGTCCTGTATGGCACCAACATGGGCGACTCGAATCAGCATTTGCATTACGATGTGCCGCACATTGTGTTGGGTGGGGCATCGGGGCAGCTCAAGGGCGGACGTCACCTGGCGTTCCCGACCAAGACAATTACTTCAAGCAACCTTTTGCTGAGCATTCTGGACCTTTACGGCGTGCACCAGGACAGCATCGGCGACAGCACCGGACGGCTGACAGGGTTGGTATAGGCGAACATGCGCGTCAGTTATGCAATCACGGGTTGTGCCGCGGCGTTGGGGCTGTACCTGTCTGCTCTGGGAGCTGCCAACAGTCCGGTAGCCGACGCGGCGATGAGCGGCGACAAGAGCGTCTTGCAGTCTTTACTGCAAAAGAAGGCTGATGTGAATGCGACGCAGGCGGATGGCGCCACGGCGATTCAGTGGGCCGTCTACCGCAACGACGTCGAGATGGTGGACCTGTTGATCGCCGCCGGCGCCAACGTGAAGACCGCCAACCAGGATGGTGTCACACCGCTGCGCCTGGCCAGCGTGAGCGGCAATGCCGTAATCATCGAGAAACTGTTGAAGGCCGGCGCGGATCCCAATCAACGCGACCCTCAGGGTGAGACGCCGCTCATGTTCGCCGCCCGCAGCGGCAACGTCGACGCGATCAAGGCGTTGCTCGATCACAAAGCAGATGTAAACGCGAAGGAAGAATTGCGAGGCACCACGGCGTTGATGTGGGCGGTAGAGCAGTTACACCCCGCCGCTGTTAAGCTCTTGCTCGACCATAACGCCAACGCAGGCGCCGAAAGCAGCCCCGACAGCCGGAATTCGCGGCTGAACATTGCCCCGAGCGTGCAAGCCAGGGCGGCATCGGCACAAGGCTCCGGAGGGCTGCGGGGTAGGGGAGGCGCGGGTCGTGGAGGACTTGGTGCTGCGGGCGCGGCGGCACGCCCGCGAATTCCTCCCGAAGTCGCCGAGGTGGCAAAGGCCAACGGAATCGACGTCGCCGCTCTTAGCGCCGACGATATCGCGGAATTCGCTGGGTTCTTCGGGCGCGGACCGCAAGTCAAGGACGGCGGTGGTCTCACCCCACTGGTGTTCGCGGCGCGTGAAGACTGCCTCGAATGCGCTCGCATGCTGCTGGATGCGGGAGCCGACGTCAACCAAAAGACTTTGTACGGTTGGACCGCGTTGCTCACGGCCACCCAAAATCGGCATTACAAACTAGCTGCCTACCTGCTGGAGCGCGGAGCCAACCCGAACCTGGCGAACAAAGGTGGCTGGACACCGCTGTACCTGGCGACCGACAACCGCGATATCGAAAGCGGCGATTATCCGGTGCGCAAGCCGGACATCGATCACCTCGATTTCATCAAGATCCTTCTTGCCAAGGGCGCGAACGTAAATGTGCGGATCTGCGGCGAAAAGTCGACTGATAAGGAATGCAAAGGCGACACCACCGAGACGCGCACCAACTTCACCATGCAATGGCTGTACGAAGATGGTGCGACGCCCTTCCTGCGCGCTGCCCAGTCCGGCGATACGGTGTTGATGAAGCTACTACTGGAGCATGGCGCCGACCCCAAGATCATGACGGCACATAACGATTCGGCGCTGGCGGTGGCCGCGGGAATCGGCTGGGTAGAGGGCGTCACGTTCGAATGGTCGCCCGAGCAGAGTGTGGAAGCCCTCAAGATGTGCCTGGATCTTGGCATCGATCCGAACATCGCCGACGATCAAGGACGCACGGCGCTCCATGGCGCGGCGCACAAGGGCCGAACCGAAGTGATTCAAATCCTGGTGGACCACGGGGCCAACCTCGAAGCCCATGATATCGGCAGCCGCGATACCATCAATGGCGCGATGAAGGGCATGACCTGGATTCCGCTGGATTGGGCGCGCGGCCTGGTGCGCGTAGGTGTGCAATCGGCCATCGCTCACCCTGAGGCCGAAAAGCTTCTGGTGAAACTCATGACGGACAGGGGAATGAAGATACCGCCTCCTCCCGCATCATCGATTTGTTTGACCAAGGGCCTCAAAGGCTGCCAGTAGCAGGGCTCTGGTGGGACGACACATTGCTTCGGCAGTAACTCTGGCGTTGGCTCTGTGGATGTGTGAGCCGGATCCGGCTCGAGCGCAAGGTCAATCCGTACTCACCGGCGGCGGCGTCGATCTTAAGTCGCCACCTCCCACTGGACCGGCCCCGCGCACCAAGGATGGCAAGCCTGATTTCTCCGGCGTCTGGAATCCGGATCGTCACTTCATCTACGACATTAGCGCCGCTTTGAAACCTGGCGAAGTCCTGCCGCTGCAGCCGTGGGCGGCGGAACTAACAACGCGGCGGATGTCCAAAGGAGATCCGGAAGCGAACTGCCTGCCCAGCGGAGTGCCCCGCCTGCCGCCGTATCCCATGAAAATCGTGCAGACTTCTAACTTGCTGGTGATTCTCTTCGAGGGGAATATTCATAGCTACCGGCAGATCTTCCTGGATGGGCGCAGTCATCCGAAAGATCCCGACCCGGCGTGGTACGGCGATTCAATTGGGAAATGGGAAGGGGACACGCTGGTTGTCGATAGCGTCGGCTTCAACGATAAGTTCTGGTTCGATTTCGCCGGTCACCCGCACACCGAGAAGCTTCATATTACGGAGCGCTACCGGCGTCCTGACCTGGGCCGCATGGAAGAGGAAGTGACGATCGATGACCCAGGGGCCTATACCAAGCCGTTTACGATGTACGGCCACTTTCCCCTCGATACCAACGCAGAAATCATGGAGTACATCTGCAACGAAAACAACCAGGATCTGCAGCACATCGTGGGAAAGGATTCGCGGAAGTAACTCAGCCAGGCTATTTAGTGAGCTCGTCGTAAAACGCGTCGACGTTGGGTGCCCGCGGCTTCCAGCCCAGGTCGTCAGTATTAATCTGCGCTAGTAGCTGGTCCTTCGGTACACCCTTGCGAACCGCTTCTTTGGCGCGCATCAGGAACGTGTCGATCTTGGTCTTGTAGGCCTGAACGTCCGCCTTCGTCAGCGGACTTCCGTTGCCAGCGATGGCCGTATCGAAATCCAGCTTGAGAATGCCATCGAGAACCTTGGGCCACTCCGCGAAACTCCCGCCGCCGGCGTAATCCGCGAGAGGCCCGGTCATGCCGGTGGTCACAATGTCGCTCACCGCCACGACCTTGAGATCGGGGAAATAGACCACCGTGTCGCCGCTGGTGTGCGCCCGGCCGAAGTGATAGAGCTTGGCTTCGACGCCGCCCAGGCGGACGGTATAGTCGCTGCTGTAAGTGATGGTGGCATCCGCCGGCTTGGGCGTTTGCTGGTAACTCGCCAGGTTCTTATTCAGGTTTTCCTGCGCTACGACCTGCACGCCAGCCGCCAGGAACTTGTTGTTATTGCCGGTGTGATCCGCATGGTGATGAGTGACAATGAGGTACTTGATCGGCTGATTGGAGATCATCTTGATCTGGTCCATCAGCGCGTTGTAGTTCTCATCACCGGGCAGCTTGCCGTCCACCACGATCAAGCCTTCGTTGGTCACACGAACTTCCGTGTTCGCGCCCGCGCCAGTGATCATGTAGAGACCGGGCTTGATCTGCTGGGTGGCCTGCGGCTGCGGCCCACCCTTCTTAGCGGGTGGTTGCGCCAACGATAACGGGGCGACCAGGGCAGCGATCAGCCAAACTTTAAACGACATGATGTCTCCCTCCGCTCCCTAAAGGTTGCGGTTCAGTAACCTAACTCGACGCACCACCCCAGCCGCGCGTGGCGAAGTCCGTGAGTGTCAGCAGCAGTAGAATCGCCAACCACATGAGTCCGCCAACGATCACCAGCTTGGTCAACTTGGTGCTGTAGCGGACGTGCATGAAGAACAGCGCCACGAGCAGCATTTTGCAGACGGCGATAACCAGCGCGACCACGACGCTGAAATCGCCGAGGTCGACAAATGACACCAGCGTTGTGGCCACCGTCGCGATCAGGAGCATAACCAAAATACCGACGTATGTCCCGACGGAGTCGATGTGTTCATGTACGTGGGGTTTGGCTGGGTGTTGGCTCATGGCTATTTTAAGTGACGATCAATCAGATACAGCAAAGGGAACAGAAAAATCCAAACGATATCGACGAAGTGCCAGTACAGACCGGCGATGTCAATCGGCGTGTAATAATCCGCGGAGTACTTCCCCTTGCGGGTTTCCAGGATAATGAACGTCAAAATGCCCACGCCCACCACCATGTGCAGCGCGTGCAGACCGGTCATTGCAAAGTAAAGCGAGAAGAAGAGCTTGGCCGGGCCTTGAAGCTGCGTGCCGTCCAGATGGAAAGCCGCTTGCCCGGGCATGTGGTGCTCTTCGTATTTGTTGGTCCACTCGTAAGCCTTGACCCCCAGGAACACACAACCAAAAATCAGCGTAATGATCAGGAAGAAGATGATCATGTTACGCTGCCCGAGTTGCCCGGCGCGCACGGCCATCACCATCGTGAAGCTGCTAAGCAACAGAACGCAGGTATTGATGGCGCCAACGACCACGTCCAGACTGGTACTTGCTATGGCGAAAACCGTAGGGTAGGCGGAGCGGTAAATCGTGTATGCGGCGAACATGCCACCGAAGAACATGATTTCGGTGATGAGGAAAATCCACATCCCCAGCGTGGATGCGTCTTTCTGCTGTTCCTCGGTATCAAACTGCTCGCGCAAGGCGAGCGACTCGGCGTGAGCGTGGCTATCTTCCAACTTCCATCACCTCCCGGGGCACAGTGGTGTAGTCGTAGGCGTCATGCGTGACCACCGGTATTTGCTCGAAATTGTGGGTAGGCGGCGGAGAGGGTGTCTGCCATTCCAGACCGGTAGCTCCCCAGGGATTGGCGCTGGCCACCTCGCCATGCCGCAGCGACCACAGAAAATAGACTGCAGGCATGACATAGCCTATCGCCAGAATGGTAGCGCCAGCCGTCGAAAGCACGTGCAGCACCTGAAACTCGTCGGGATAGGCGTGATAGCGTCGCGGCATCCCGACATAGCCCAGGATGAACTGCGGGAAGAAGGTGAAGTTGAAGCCGACGAAAATAATCAGCGCCGAAAGCTTCGCCCACCCTTCCGGATACATGCGCCCGGTCATCTTCGGCCACCAGAAATGCAAGCCGCCCATATAGGCCATGATCGTGCCGCCAACCATCACATAGTGGAAATGCGCGATTACAAAGTAGGTATCCGTTACGTGCACATCGAATCCCAGCGATGCCACAAACAAGCCGGTTAGTCCACCGATAGTGAAGAGCCCGACGAAACCGAACGCATACAACATGGGCGTGGCGAATGAGATGGATCCCTT
>DASZIV010000081.1:0-19660 GCA_035948775.1 Bryobacteraceae bacterium | reverse complement strand
GCCCAATGCCGGGAAAGGCCGATTCCCCTCTGGCGCGCCACTCTCCGCGCCAACGTTCCAGCAGTTTCGGGCTCAGTTGGTATTTCCGCGCAATTTCACCGGCCGTAGAACCGGCATCCAGGGCGCGCATCGCGGCGATCTCAGATCGCGGCTGTAAATGGTTCGGGCCAAATCCATTCCTCACTCCATTCAATGTATTTGGTCCTTAACTTTCTGTCTCAGTTTTGGGGTTCACTCCAGCACTGCGCTACGCATCCCTTGTTTTTGCAAGTTAGACAGACGCGTTTCGGAGTCATTGTGGATTAAAGTTATCCCATATCGAATTTGGCTTCAAATGGTCTTATGCGGGCAGATTGGAACTACCCATGCATGGGGGTAGGAGGCGACGTTAGACGGCCAAATTGAGGGGGTTATTGAAGCAAATGCAGGTGTTTCCGAGCCGTTAGCAGAGGGGAGGGGTCCCTTTTTGGCTTACTGCAGCAACCGCAGGCCGCTGGGGCCTGGAATCGTCTTGACCCAGGAGTTCATCTCTTCTTCGTTCTGAAGCAAATCCCGAAGCGTCGTCTTGCTGAGGACGTGGTCGACGGACACTTGTACCGCGCGCCAGAGAGAGCGCACCGAACAATCCACGGATCGTGTGCAGACGGCCACCTGCCCGGCATGGCTGTCGCAGAAATTGCTTTCGAACAAGCGGCCGCCCAGCGCGTCAATAACATCGCCGATAACGATGGATTCAGCGGGCCGCGCCAGTGTGTAGCCGCCTTCCTTGCCGCGAGCCGCTGTCACGAAACCGCCTTTGCGCAGGACGCGCAGAATCTTCGCGGCATAGGCTGGCGAGACGCCCTCCGCCTGGCTGATCTCGGGGATGGTCAAGCTTCCGCCGTCGCCGGCATAGCCCAGGCGTACCAGGCAGCGCAGACCGTATTCTTCATTGGCGCTCAGTTTCATCGTCGCAACCTCGCGATCGGGATAATATCCTCGATCCCCAGTGCCAGCTTGGCGGCTTCGGACATTCGATCCTTAGTCCAGGGCGGATCGAACGTGAGTTCCAGCTTCACATCAGTTACCCCTGGCACGGCGCGCACGGCCCGCTCCACATCGCCGGGCAGCGTTCCGGCCACCGGGCAGTTCGGCGCAGTCAGCGTCATGCGCAGATCCACTTGCCCCCGATCATCCACATCCATGCCGTAGATCAAGCCCAGTTCGTAAATGTTGACTGGCATTTCCGGATCGTAAACCGTTTTCAGCGCGGCGAGCACGTTGTCTTTGAGCATCATTCGGTGGTCACCGGTTCGGTCACGTTATCCAAAGCCGACTTCAAGGTGTGCCAGGCCAGCGTGGCGCACTTCACGCGTGCCGGGTATTCACGAACGCCGCAGAAAACCACCAGTTTGCCCAGGTCGCGGCTGGCGGGAGTATCCGTGGTCAGGAGCTCATGGAACTTGTCGAGGAGCTTCAGTGCTTCTTCGCGGGTTTTGCCCTTCAGGCTCTCGGTCATCAGCGACGCCGAGGCAGTCGAGATGGCGCAGCCTGCGCCTTCGAAGCTGGCGTCCTGAACAATGTCGCCATCCATCTTCAAGTACAGCTTCAGCTTGTCCCCGCACAAGGGGTTGTAGCCCTCAGCCTTCCGATTGGCATCGGTCATCGGATGGTGGTTCCGGGGCCGTTTGCTGTGGTCGAGAATGGTTTCCTGATACAGGTCGTCGATCATGCGCCGAAGACCTCCTTCACCTGGTAGAGACCGGCGACCAGCGCGTCGATCTCGGCGATCGTGTTATAGAACGCGAACGAAGCCCGCGTGGTGGCGGGAATGTGGAACCAGTCCATCACCGGCTGCGCGCAGTGGTGGCCGGTGCGCACCGCGATGCCCTGGCGATCGAGCACCGTGCCGATATCGTGCGGGTGTATGCCTTCCATCACGAACGAAATCACCGCGGCCTTCTCGCGAGCCGTGCCGATGATCCTCAAGCCTGGAATTTCAGAAAGGGCCTTGGTGCCGTAGATCAGCAGCTCATGTTCATAGGATGAGATGTGGTCGAGCCCCAGCTTGGTCACGTAATCGAGCGCCGCCCCCATGCCAATGCCGCCCGCGATGTTGGGTGTGCCGGCCTCAAATTTGTACGGCAATTCGTTATAAGTGGTCTTTTCAAAGGTGACGACGCTGATCATGTCGCCCCCGCCCTGATAGGGAGGCATGGCTTCGAGCAGTTTCCTCTTGCCGTGCAGCACGCCGATGCCGGTGGGGCCGAAGACCTTGTGGCCCGAGAAGGTATAAAAATCAGAGTCGAGCGACTGGACATCGATCTTGACGTGCGGGGCGGCCTGGGCGCCGTCGATCAGGGTCAGGGCGCCGGCTCGATGCGCCATCTCGATCATCTGGCGCACCGGGTTGATGGTTCCCAGCGCGTTCGAAATGTGCCCGAACGCGACCATGCGCGTGCGCGGGCCGAGCAGCTTTTCGTACTCTTCGAGGATTAACTCGCCGCGGTCGTTCATAGGAATGACTCGCAGCTTAGCGCCCTTCTCCTCGCACAACATCTGCCAGGGGACGATGTTGGAGTGGTGCTCCAGCGCCGAGAGGATGATCTCGTCGCCCTCTTTGACATTCTTGCGGCCCCACGAACTGGCTACCAGGTTGATTCCCTCGGTAGCGCCGCGAACGAAGATGAGTTCGCTCTTGCTGCGCGCGTTGAGAAAGCGCTTGGCTTTGAGGCGGGTCTCCTCATAAGCCGCCGTGGACCGCTGGCTCAATTCGTGAACGCCGCGGTGGATGTTGGCGCAGTCGACTTCGTGGAATTTTCGAATAGCGTCGATCACCGCGAACGGCTTTTGGGCGGTGGCCGCGTTATCAAGGTACACCAGGGGTTTGCCGTGGATTGTCTGGCGCAGTACGGGAAAATCTTCCCGCACTTTCTCCACGTCGAATCCTCGCGAAATTGCACTACTCAGAGCGCTCATGGAATTTCTCGAATAGGACCTTCTCCAGATGGTCCTTCAATGCCGGAACTTTGACGCGGTTGATGATGTCCTGTGCAAACGCATACGTCAGCACATCGCGCGCCTGGCTCTTCCCAATGCCGCGGGACTGCAGGTAGAACAGCGCTTCCGCGTCCAGTTGGCCGATGGTGGCGCCATGAGTGCAGCGCACGTCGTCAGCAAGGATTTGCAACTCGGGCTTGGTATCGATGACCGCGTCATCCGAAAGCACCAGGTTCTTGTTGGTCTGCTTGGAGTCGGTCTTCTGCGCGTCCTTGCGGACGATGATGCGTCCGTTGAACACTGCGGAAGCCTTGTCGTCCAAAATGCCCTTATACAGCTCGTGACTGGTTCCATGCGGCTTGGCGTGATCGATCTGGGTGTGATTGTCAACGTGCTGCTTGCCGTTGACGATATAAAGGCCGTTCAGCGTGGCTTCGGTGCCTTCGGAAAGCGTGACGTTGGCGTCGTTGCGGACCAGCGCGCCGCCGATCGCGATCGAGTGCGAGGTGAAGTTGGCGCTGCGGCCGAGCGTGACCTGCATGGTGGCGATGTGGAAGGCCTCGCGGGACTCTTCCTGGACTTTGTAATGGTCCACCACGGCGCCTTCACCGGCTACGATCTCCGTAACGGCGTTCGTGAAATAGGAACCCGTGCCCTTGTATGTTTCGACAATGGTGCAGTGGGCGTTGGTGCCGACCACGACGACCGCACGCGGGTGGTAAACCTGGCCCGGCCCGACGGCGCACGAGATCTCGATAGGCTGCTCGGCGATCTTGCCGCTAGGAACCCGTGCGAAACGGACTCCATTGATGAACGCGGTGTTCAGCGCGACGAAGGCATTCGTTTCATACGAAGCATGTCTTGCCAGATATGCCCGAGCTTCCTCTGGCGGGCGGGGCAGGGCATCTGCCAGCTCTACAAATTTCGCTCGCGCGATGGGAGCTACGTTCGTGAAGCGCCACTCTTCATCGTGTGTCGTCGGAAAGCCCAGCTCCGTGAACCGCCGGAACGCCGCTTCGCGCAATTCCTGAACCCACCGCTCCGCCTTCGGCTGCTTCGTGAACTGCTCCAGCCAGACGCCGATCTGTTCCGAAACGGCCGTCATCGCTTGCCGACTGCCTCCTCTTCGTCCTCAATACCGAATCCGGCGTAGCCGCTCTCTTCGAGCTGCAGCGCCAGCTCTTTGCCGCCGGATTTCACAATCCGTCCTTCCGACAGCACATGCACGAAATCAGGCACGATGTAGTTCAGCAGCCGTTGGTAGTGCGTCACCACGATCATCGAGCGCTCGGGACTACGCAGCGCATTCACGCCGCCCGCCACTATTCGCAACGCATCGATGTCAAGACCCGAATCGGTTTCGTCAAGGATCGCCAGCCGTGGTTCCAGCACTGCCATTTGGAAGATTTCATTGCGCTTCTTCTCACCGCCGGAAAAGCCCGTGTTCACCGCGCGATTGAGCAGCGTCTGCTCCATATCCATGAGCTTCATCTTCTCGCGCACCAGGTTCAAAAAATCCATGGCATCCAGTTCAGGCAGACCTTGATGCTTGCGCACCGTGTTCAGCGCGGCCTTCAGAAAGTACATATTGCTGACGCCCGGAATCTCCACCGGATACTGAAATGCCAAAAAAATGCCTTCGCGCGCGCGATCTTCAGGCGCCATGGCAAGCAGATCCTTGCCGTTGTAAACCACCTCGCCGCCGGTCACCTGATATAACTCGCGGCCTGCCAAAACTTGTGCGAGCGTGCTTTTGCCGGAGCCGTTGGGGCCCATGATGGCATGCACTTCGCCGGCGTTCACCGTGAGATCGATGCCCTTCAGAATTTCGCGTTCGCCCACCCGGGCGTGCAGATCTTTGATTTCGATGAGTGCCATTAACCTACGCTTCCTTCGAGACTGATGCCTAGCAGCTTCTGCGCTTCGACCGCGAATTCCATGGGCAGCTCCTTGAAGACCTCTTTGCAGAAGCCATGCACGATCATGGAGACCGCGTCTTCGGTCGAGATGCCGCGCTGTCGCAAGTAGAAGATCTGGTCCTCGCCGATCTTCGAAGTCGACGCTTCATGCTCCACCTGCGACGAAGTGTTTTTCACTTGCAGGTAGGGGAAGGTGTGGGCGCCGCACTGGTCGCCCATCAGCATCGAATCGCATTGCGAGTAGTTGCGTGCGCCGGTGGCCGATTTCAGAATCTTGACGCCGCCGCGGTACGTGTTCTGCCCGTGTCCCGCCGAAATACCTTTCGAAACGATGGTGCTGGTGGTGTTCTTGCCGATGTGAATCATCTTGGTGCCGGTGTCGGCCTGTTGGTAGTTGTTGGTCACCGCCACCGAGTAGAACTCGCCCACCGAGTTCTCACCCATCAGCAGGCAGCTCGGATATTTCCACGTGATGGCTGAGCCGGTTTCCACCTGCGTCCACGAGATTTTGGAATTCACGCCCCGGCAGGCGCCGCGCTTCGTCACGAAATTGTAGATGCCGCCCTTGCCTTCCTTGTCGCCGGGATACCAGTTCTGCACGGTGGAGTATTTGATCTGGGCGTTATCCAGCGCCACCAGCTCCACCACTGCCGCGTGCAATTGGTTAGTGTCGCGCATGGGCGCGGTGCAGCCTTCCAGATAGCTGACGTAAGCGCCTTCGTCAGCCACGATCAGAGTGCGCTCGAACTGGCCGGTGTCCTTGGCGTTAATGCGGAAATAGGTGGACAGCTCCATGGGACACCGCACGCCCTTAGGGACGTAGCAGAAAGAGCCGTCACTGAACACCGCCGAGTTGAGAGCCGCAAAGAAATTGTCCGACGAAGGCACCACGGATCCCAGGTATTTCCGGACTAGGTCGGGGTGCTCCTGCACGGCTTCGGAGAACGAGCCGAAAATGATCCCCATCGCCTTCAATTTCTCTTTGAAGGTGGTGGCCACCGAGACGCTGTCGAACACTGCATCCACGGCAACGCCCGCGAGCATTTCCTGCTCCCTTAGGGGAATACCGAGTTTGTCGTAAGTCTTCAGTAGTTCGGGGTCCACTTCGTTCAGGCTCTTGGGTCCGTCCTTCTTGGCCTTGGGCGACGAGTAGTAGATGATGTCCTGGTAATCGATGGCAGGGTAGTGAATGTTGGCCCACGTCGGCTCTTTCATGGTGAGCCAGTGGCGGTAGGCCTTCAGCCGCCAGTCCAGCAACCAATCGGGTTCGTTCTTCTTCGCGGAGATGAGCCGAACGACGTCCTCACTCAAGCCCCGCGGGATGGCATCGGCTTCGATGTCCGTTACGAAGCCCCACTTGTACTCTTGAGTTGCCAGATTTTCCAGGGTATTGGGGGAACTACTCACTAGCGTGTGCTCCTCTTAACTACCAGTCTATCATCAGATTAGCCAATCTATACTTCTTAGTCAAGATTGCTCAGCTAATGGATGCGTGGACGGGCTGAGCGGGTGCAAGAGGTGGTTGAAGAGGTGGACAGGACGGTCGACAGGTGCGGCATCCAGCATCCGCATCTCCTTTGATTTCATACCGGGATCTATGACCTTTGGTATGGGTAAAGATCCCAAGGTCGAAGATATCCCGTCGAATGTTAGACTTCCTGGCAAAACCTCGGTGGTGCGCTGCAACCACTGACTGTGTGGAGGGCCGTCGCGTCAAACCACCGGATCTTCAAGAGAAGAACAGATGAAACTGTTTAAGACGAGCTCATCACAAAAAAAATCTCTGCGGCGCGTGATCGACGAAACCGACACCGCCACTGTGGCAGCCGAAGAGCGAGCATCCGTTCAGGAGATGCTGGAAAAGCGTGAGGTTGAGACGGCTCAGTTGGGGGCGCTGGCCAAATTGCCTCCTTTCGGCCCTGTAGCGATCAGCCTCATGCGGCTGTTCGATCGGGACGACGTGGAAATGCACGATATCGTGCGGCTCGTCTCGTCCGATGCCGCACTGTCTTCGCAACTGTTGGCACTGGCGAATTCGCCGTTGTTTGGCGTGCAGACGTCCATCCGAGATCTGCAACACGCCATCACCGTGCTGGGTACCGACCGGACGAAAGCGTTGGCTACCACGCTCGCTATGCGCACCTTTCTTAGTAGCGCTCCGAAAACGCCGGTTTTGCGGCGGATCTGGAGACACGGGCTGGCCACGGCTGTAATTGCCGAGGTGCTGGCCCCCTCCTACGGCTTGTCGAAGGACCTGGGGCGTGTCGCCGGCATCCTGCACGATGTCGGGCGGGTTGCTTTGCTGGCTGCTTATCCCGAGCAGTACGACGTGCTGGCGATGCGGACGCACGAGAACACCGACTCGATCCTGGTTGCCGAGCGCCAGCAGTTCGGGCTGGACCACTGCCAGGCGGGTACCTTGCTGAGCGAATCGTGGCATTTTCCCAAGGAACTACTACAAGTCATTGCGCAACATCTGGAGGCGCCAACCGGAGAAGATCTGGTGTCCGTGGTGCAGGTTGCCTGCCGGCTGGCCACGGATACGGGCTTTCCCGCGGTCGCCCGCCAGGATCACCACACTGGGGTGAACGACATCATCGAGGCGCATGTCCCCCCGGCCATCCGCGGGCAGGTCGTCAAATCCATGAGCCACATCGATCAGCAAATTCTCGATCAGGTCGAATCGCTGGACTTTTAGGACTAACAAACCGGCTTCATTAACGGTCCTGAGCGGCAGCGCGGAAGTCTCTAACCTTGGTTATCGGTATTAGACCTTAAGGTGCCTCGGCCCTATCGGATGTTAGACTCCCGGCAAGGGCCACCATGTCGCCCTTCGATGAAGCCTTCCAGAGACGGCTAATGAGACTGTTCAAGGCGAGATCATTACAAAAGAAATCCCTGCAATTGGTGACCAGGGAGGCCGCTGCCGCCAAGGCCGTTACCGAAGAACGAGCAGCCGTCCAGCAGATGTTAGAAACCGGTCAAGTCGAGACCGCTCAGTTGGGAGCGTTGGCCAAATTGCCTCCCTTTGGCCCGGTGGCCGTCAGCCTGATGCGCCTGTTCAACCGGGAGGACGTGGAAATACAGGATATCGTGCGGTTGGTTTCTGCGGATGTCGCGCTAAGTTCCCAACTACTGGCGATGGCGAACTCGCCGATATTTGGCGTGCAGACCTCCATCCGAGACTTGCAACATGCCATCACCGTGCTGGGCACCGATCGCACTAAAGCGTTGGCCACAACGCTGGCCATGCGCAGTTTTGTGAGCGACGCTCCGAAAACACCAGTCTTAGGGCGGATCTGGAGGCATGGTATTGCCACGGCCGTGATTGCCGAAGTACTGGCGCCGTCCTACGGCCGCTCGAAGGACCTCGCGCATGTTGCCGGTATTCTGCACGATATCGGCCGCATAGCTTTACTGGCGGCGTACCCGAAGCAGTACGGCGAGCTGGCGATTCGCACGCATGAGAACACCGACTCGATCCTGGTGGCCGAGCGCCAGCAGTTTGGGCTGGACCATTGCCAGGCGGGTAAGTTGCTGAGCGAGTCATGGCGTTTTCCTGTGGAGTTGCAACAGGTGGCGGCGCATCATCTGGAAACGCCAGTTGGACAAGACCTCCTGTCTGTGGTGCAGACTGCGTGCCGCCTCGCGGCGGATCTGAACTTTCCGGCGATCGCGCACCAGGACCACCACTCCAATGCCATCGATACCATCGAGTCGCATGTTCCGCAGGCCATCCGCAGGCACGTCCTCGAATCGATGAAGAATATCGACCAGAAGATTATCGACCGGGTCGAGTCGCTGGATTTCTAGGGCTGGCAACTTCAGCTCCGTGAGGGAGCGGTGCTTAATCGCCCCAAGCTACAATTGAGTATTACTCCAACTCTCTTGAAGGGATTTCCGTGACCGGTCACGAGATCAGACAGCGATTTCTCGACTTCTTTGCGGCCAGGGGCCACCGCGTGGTCCGGAGCTCGCCGCTGGTTCTGCCTAACGACCCCACCCTTCTTTTCGCCAACGCCGGCATGAACCAGTTCAAAGACGTCTTCCTGGGGCTGGAGAAGCGCGACTATAGCCGTGCCACCAGTTCCCAGAAGTGCGTACGCGCGGGAGGCAAGCACAACGACCTGGAGAACGTCGGCTACACGCGCCGACACCTGACCTTCTTCGAGATGCTGGGAAATTTTTCGTTCGGAGATTACTTTAAAGCCGAAGCGATTGAGTTCGCCTGGGACCTAATCACTAAAGATCTCGGCTTGGCCAAAGACAAGCTCTACGTGACTGTGTTCCGCGAGGACGATGAAGCCGAGCAATTGTGGCAAAAGGTGGCTGGGGTTCCCAAAAGCCGCATCTTCCGCCTGGATGAAAAAGACAATTTCTGGCAGATGGGCGATACCGGTCCCTGCGGTCCGTGTTCGGAAATCCACTACGACCTGGGCTGGGAAGCCGCCCCGCCAGACCGCCGAAACGTGCAGTTCCCTGGCGACGCCGGCGACCGCTTCGTAGAGATCTGGAACCTGGTGTTCATGCAGTACGACCGCGACGCGAACGGCGTGCTGACCCCGCTGCCGCGGCCTTCCATCGACACGGGCATGGGTCTGGAGCGCATCGCGGCCGTTTTACAGGGCAAGCTTTCGGCTTTCGATACGGACTTGCTGCGTCCACTCAAAAACAGGGCCGCCGAGTTGTTCGGCTCCCCAGACCCAAGCAAGATCGATGCGGTCCTCAATATCAATGCCGATCACGCGCGCTCTACCACGTTCCTGATACATGATGGCGTCCTCCCTTCCAACGAAGGACGCGGATACGTGCTGCGCAAGATCATGCGCCGCGCGATGCGCAATGCCCGCATGACCGGTGTCGAGGAGCCGTTCCTCTATAAGCTCACTGGTTTCGTGGCCGAGCTGATGGCTCCTGCCTACCCTGAGCTGCTGGAGAGCGCGCAGCGGGTGGCTCGCGTTGTGAAAGACGAGGAGCACCGCTACGCCACCACCTTCGTTGAGGCCGAAAGACAGTTCAAGACAGCCGTCTCCGGCCTTCAGAACGGACCCATTCCCGGTGCCGTCTCCTTCAAGTTGTACGATACCTACGGCCTCGCCCTCGATGAGCAGGAGGACATGGCCCGCGAGTATGGCACCTTCATCGACCGCGCAGGCTTCGAAGCCGAGATGGAACAGCAGCGCGAACGCGCCCGCGCCAGTTGGAAGGGTGCCGAGAAAGGCACGGTGGTTCCGGCGTACCAGAAGCTATTGGAGCAGGGCCGCACGAAGTTTCTCGGTTACAACGAGCTCGAAGCCACGTCGCGTGTAATCGGGTTGCTGATCGATCGCCAGCCGGTGGATCTCGTGCCAGCCGACACCTCGGCGGAGCTGATCTTCGACCGAACGCCGTTCTATGCCGAAGCCGGCGGCCAGGTGGGCGACCGCGGTTCGTTATATTCGGCAAGCGGAGAAAAAGTTGCGGATGTCGAGCGGGCTTTCGCGGGAGTGCCCGGCCTCACGGTACACAAGATCTCGACGCACGCCCCGATTCGCGTCGGAGACGTGCTCCAGTCCATGGTGGCGGTTCCCCTGCGCGACGCTACACGGCGCAATCACACCGCCACGCATCTGCTGCATGCGGCGCTGCGCCAGGTGCTAGGCACGCACGTAAAACAGGCAGGCAGCGTGGTAGAGCCCGGCCGGCTGCGATTCGATTTCACGCACTACGCCGCCATGGACAAGGCCGAAATCGAAGAAGTGGAACGGCTTATGAACGAGCAGATCCTGCGCAACACGCAGGTGGATACCCAGGTTTTGCCGCTCGACCAGGCCATCGCCACCGGCGCCATGGCGCTGTTCGGCGAAAAATACGGCGACGAGGTTCGCGTGGTGCATGTCCCCGGTTTCAGCCGCGAGTTGTGCGGTGGCACGCACGTCGCGCGCACCGGAGATATCGGTGTCGGCAAGATTGTCTACGAAGGGAGTATCTCGTCCGGTGTGCGGCGTATCGAAGCCATCACCGGTGAGGCCGCCTTCAAGCAATACCAGGAATCCACCGATGCGCTGCGCCGCGTAGCCGATCTGATGCGTGCCTCGGAACCGGAGTTGATCGAGCACGTGGAAAAGCTGCTGGCCAAAGAGCACGCGCTGGAGAAAGAGATCGATGAGTTAAAAAACAAGGAGGCTGTTTCGACCGCCGCGCGATTGATGCAGAGCGGCCAGGAGCAGCCGGTTGTCGAGCGCCTGGACGGCATGGATCGCCAGCAGATGCGCGTGGTGGCGGACTCACTGCGGAATCAGAAAATTCCGGTGGTTGTCCTGGCATCGGCGGCAAACGGCGACGTCGCCATTGTGGCGGCAGTACGAAAAGATCTCACGGGCAAGTTCCACGCCGGCAAGCTGGCGGGCGCGTTGGCGCAGGCAGTCGGAGGCAAGGGTGGCGGGCGGCCGGATATGGCGGAAGGCGGCGGCAAGGATTCCTCGGCTTTGGATTCCGAGCTGCAAAAACTGCGGACCGATCTCGAGAGTAAGCTTTGAGCGAATCGTTTGACGCGCTCGTCGTGGGCGCCGGTCCCACCGGGCTCGCCTGCGGCATCGAACTGAAACAGCGCGGGGTGAACTGTGTCCTCATCGAGAAGGGCTGTGTGGTTAACTCCCTCTACCACTACCCCACCAACATGACCTTCTTCACCACGCCGGAGCTGCTGGAGATCGGCAACATTCCGATGACCAGCATGTTCGAAAAGCCGAATCGTACCGAAGCGCTGAAGTATTACCGGCGCGTGGCCGATCACTACCGGCTCGACGTCCGGCAATATGAGCGAGTGGATCGCATCGCGGGAGAGAATCTGGCCTTCCAGGTATGCACCACTGACCGGCTCGGTTGCCAGCGCGTGTACCAGGCACGGAAGATCGTACTAGCCACCGGGTACTACGACGTTCCGAACAAGCTCAATGTGCCGGGTGAGGACCTGCCGAAGGTGCTGCACTATTACAAAGAGCCTCATCCGTACTACAACCATGATGTGGTCGTGGTTGGCGCCAAGAATTCGGCGGCCATCGCTGCGCTGGAGCTGTTTTGGACGGGCGCACGGGTGACATTGATCCACCGCGGTCGCGGCATTTCCAATAAAGTGAAGTACTGGATCAAGCCGAATATTGAAAACCGTATAAAAAGCGGAGAAATTACGGGATATTTCGATTCGCGCGTTCTGGAGATTCAACCGGATTCGATTCGCCTGGCTACACCGCAGGGCGAAATCACGTTGCATAACGATTTTGTGTTCGCGCTAATCGGGTATCAGCCGGATTTAGCCTTTCTGAATTCCATAGGGATTTCCCTGGAACCGGAGACACTTAGACCTCGCACCAACCCCGAAACGCTGGAGAGCGAACGGCAGGGGGTTTACCTGGCCGGCGTGATCGTGGCTGGAATGCACACAAATGAAATATTTATCGAGAACGGCCGTTTCCATGGGCAATTGATTGCGCAATCCATCGCCTCGCAATTATCCTGCTGATGACATTTGTTGGGTAACCCACAGGATTTCCACAGATTTTCCGCTGTCCGCATCAGTACATACCGGACTAACTTTTGTTATCCGAATTGATGCAACTCTTGACTGATATCTGGTATCTATTAAACAGAGGGATCCCGACCATGCTTCAGTCTATTGTGAACAGCTTGTTTGGTTGTTCTCATCGGAGGACCACTTTCCCGCAAACGCCACTTCGCCGAACCGGTGGCTTTCAGGCTTCCAACATGACCCGTTATGGAACCTACGTAACGTGTCTGGAGTGCGGTAAGGAATTGGCCTACGACTGGACCGAGATGCGGGTGGGTAAGCCCGTTTCGGGGCCGAACCCGTCAGCTGAGACCGAGGCGCAACCCAGCTTCCTCCGGTAAAAACTCAGAACCTGCGTTAGAGCGTGATATTACCCAGCACAACCGGGCGTTTTGCTCCGGTTGCCGAGGGTAGGTTCGACGGTGCGCGCCGCCACGTTTCAAACGCTAGTACTCCGAACGCGACTGCTTCTTTGGCGTCGGGGTCGATGCTGTACGCCGCGGATGTGGTAACTGCCGCGCCCGGCAGGAACGCGGCGATTTGCGCCATGAGCTGAGAGTTGTGAACGCCGCCGCCGGAAGCGATCAGCTGGTAGGGCGGCCCTTTCTGCCTGCCCACCGCGCGCGCAATCGTCGCCGCAGTTAGCGCTGTGGCCGTCGCGATCAGGTCGGGCAATGGCCGCTTCGATTTTTTCAGCCGCTCCACGAACGCGGCGCCATACTGTTCGCGGCCCGTGCTCTTGGGCGGCCGGCGGCGGTAGTACGAGTCGGCAAGTAGCTCCTTCAGCAAAACGCGATCGATTGTTCCCGACGCCGCAATCGCGCCATCGCGATCGAACGGCTGTCGCCCGCGCGTGTATTCGTGGGTGAGGGCGTCGATTACCATATTGCCTGGGCCGGTATCGAACGCCACCACTTCATTCGGCGAAGCAGAAGGCGGAATGACGGTGACGTTGGCGATGCCGCCGATGTTCAGCGCAATGCGCGCCCGCGTCGGGTGGCGGAACAGCAAGTAGTCGACATAGGGAACCAGCGGCGCGCCCTGGCCGCCGGCCGCGATATCACGCGCGCGAAAGCCCGAGACCACTCGCACGCCCGTCCGTTCCGCAATCACCGCAGGCTCGCCGATTTGCAGCGTGTGGACCCCGCCCTCATGGTAGATGGTCTGCCCGTGACACCCGATTAACTCAACCGAGCCAAAACGCCGAACCGCGCGCAGCACCGCCCGCGCGTACAGTTCGCCGAGCTGGAAATTCAAACGCGAGATGGCTTCAGCGCTCGCGGCTTCGAGTATCGCCCGCCGCACGGCGCTGGCATATGGTGTCGACTGAAACCCGATGGTCTCGATCTTGCGGCCGCGGATTTCGATGATCGCCACGTCGATACCATCGAGCGACGTGCCGCTCATCACTCCGGCGACTCTCACGAGCGCTTTAGCTCCTGCTGCAACTCGCTCAACAATTGCAGCGCTTCGATGGGCCGCAATTGGTCGAGGTTCAATGAACGCAGGCGCTCGGCAATCTGGTAGCCCACCGGCTCAAAGAGCTGGATCTGCAGCGGACCGGTTTCCGGTTTGGCCAGTTCTTCGGTAACCACGTGCTCGCTGCGCTCGTGCAGCTTCAGGACTTCGCGCGCACGCTCGATCACGCCCAAGGGCAGTCCGGCGAGGCGCGCCACTTCGATGCCGTAGCTTCGATCGGCCTTCCCCGGTTCCACTCGGTGCAGGAAGATCACGTGGTCGCCCGATTCCTTTACCGAGACCTGCAGATTGCGCACGCCTTCGAGTTGATCGGCCAATTCGGTCAGCTCGTGGTAATGCGTGGCAAACAGCGTCTTGGCGCGGGTTCGGGAATGGATGTGCTCCACCACGGCCCAGGCCAGAGCGAGTCCATCGTAGGTCGCCGTGCCGCGGCCGATCTCATCGAGCACGATGAAACTGCGCGGCGAGGCGGTGTTCAGAATCACTGCCGTTTCGGTCATCTCCACCATGAAAGTGGAGCGGCCGCGCGAGAGATTGTCGGATGCGCCGATGCGTGTGAAGATGCGATCGATCAGCGGCAGACGCGCCGATTCAGCCGGGACAAACGATCCCATTTGCGCCAGGATGGCAATCAGCGCACCCTGCCGCAGGTAGGTGGATTTCCCACCCATGTTGGGGCCGGTGATGATGGCGATCAGATCGCTGCTATCGTTCAAAAAGAGATCGTTGGGAATGAACCGGCCTGCCTCCTGTTCGGCCAGACGTTCGATGACCGGATGGCGCCCCGCCATAATCCGCATTTCGCCGTCCTCGGAAAACGACGGCCGGTGGTAGTGGTTTTCGGCCGCCACCTGGGCCACCGACGCGGTCACATCTAACTCCGCGATCGCTGCGGCCGAAGCACGAATCCGCTGGGCCTGGGCTGCCGCGGACTGCCGCGCTGCCGTGAAGAGTTCTTTCTCCAACGTAAGGATCTTGTCCTCAGCGTCCAAAACTTTCCGCTCGTAATCCTTCAACTCTGGCGTGGTGAAACGTTCGGCATTGGCCAGCGTTTGCTTGCGCTCATAATCGGGCGGAGCCAGTTGCAGATTGGCCTTGGTGATTTCAATGTAATACCCGAAGACATTGTTGAAACGCACTTTCAGCGATTGAATGCCCGTGCGCTGCCGCTCGCGCGCTTCGATCTGCGCAATGTACTGCCGGCCATTGAGGCTGAGATCGCGGAGTTCGTCCAACTGGGCGTTGAAGCCCGCGCGGATGGTGCCGCCGTCGGCGAGGTTGAGCGGCGGTTCGTCGGCAATGGCTTCCAGAATGAGATTGGTAACATCCGGCAGCTCGTCCAGTCGCTCGTGGAGGGAGCGGAGGCGCGCCGCCTGCTGGGTATCGAAGGAGCGCTTGAGCGCCGGGATCTTTTCTAGCGAGCGCCCTAGCGCCAGCAGGTCGCGAGGACCGGCCGAGCCGAGCGTCACTTTGGCCAGCAGCCGCTCCAGATCGAGGATGCCGGCGAGCTGCTTGCGCAACTCTGCGCGCAGGATGGTCTGCTGGATCAGTTCACCACAGGCTTCGAGACGCTGTTCGATCTCCGCGCGGTCCATGGAAGGCCGCAGCAACCGCTGACGAAGCAGACGCCCGCCCATGCCGGTTTGCGTCTGATCCAGAACCGCCAGCACGGTGGCCGAGGTCAGCCCGCCGGCGTCGGCCGCGAAGACCGGCTCGAGCAACTCCAGATTGCGGACCGTCACCGCATCCAACACCATGAAGTCGGCGCGGTCGTAGTAAGTCGGCCGGTCCACATGATCCAGCGCGCTGCGCTGGGTGTCGCGCAGATAGTGGAGGATGGCGCCCGAAGCGCCAACGGCCGCCGGATGATTGCCCAGGCCGCAGCCATCCAGTGAGAGCAGCTTGAAGTGATCGCGCAACGTGCGGTCGGCGTAATCGTAGGTGAAGACCCAGTCTTCCAATTCCGTGCGCACGAAACGCGGGCCAGAGCGTTCCGCGCCGTTGAGGAGCGGAAGATCGGCGGGAAACAGAACCTCGCGGGCGCCTAGGTTTTCGAGCACGCCAGCGACCTCAGGCGGATCCATTTCAGTGACGCGGAACTCGCCGGTGGAGAGATCCACGTGGGCCACTGCCGAGCGCGCCCCAGCCCGCGCGACCGCTGCCAGGTAGTTGTTCTCACGAGGGCTAACGAGCGCGGCGTCCATGGCGGTGCCCGGCGTAACCACCCGCGTGATCTCGCGTTTTACAAGCTTTTTGGCGACCTTCGGATCTTCCATCTGATCGCAAATTGCCACGCGGTGCCCCTTCTGAATCAGGCGCGCGATGTAGCCTTGGGCGGCGTGGTAGGGAACACCGCACATGGGGATGGCCGCTCCCTTTTCCTTGTTGCGCGAGGTCAGTGTGATTTCGAGCTCGCGCGCGGCCACTACCGCATCCTCGAAAAACAATTCGTAGAAATCGCCTAGCCGGAACATGAGCAGAGCGTTGGGCGCTTGTTGCTTGATGCTGTTGTACTGCCGCATCAGCGGCGTAGAGGCGTCAGAAGACATCGGTAGCACGGGCCTTCTTGCCCAATGTCACTTAGTATTCCTAAAACTGCCAATGCAGCGCTTGAATTGTGGGGCAGGTTTCAGCCTGCGCGGGACTTCAGTCCCGCCGACACTAGCCACGCGCAAACCCACGGGGCTAAAGCCCCTTGCAGGCTGAAGCCAGCCCCATAGCTCCTGGCCTGTGTCCATCTTACGCGTAAATACCTCGCAGCTTGATGGCGCATGCCACGCGATCGAGCGCCAGCATGTAAGCGGCGATCCGGTTGTTCACGCTGTGCGTTTCGGCGTAGTGCACCACGGCGTCGAAACTTTCCACCATGATCTCCTCCAGCCGCTGGTTCACCAGTTGCTCGTTCCAGAAGAAGCCCTGGCGGTCCTGCACCCACTCGAAGTACGAAACCGTCACGCCACCGGCGTTGGCCAGGATGTCGGGTATCACGAAGACCTTCTTGTCCGCGAGAATCTCGTCGGCCAAAGGCGTGGTCGGGCCGTTCGCCCCTTCGCACAGAATCTTGCAGCGCAGCCGGTCGGCGTTCAGCGACGTGATCACATTTTCGGTAGCGGCGGGCAGCAGCACGTCGCATTCGAGGAACATCGCCTCGTTCTTATCCATGTCCTGGCCGCCCGCAAACCCGGTGATGGAACCGGTCTCTTTGCGGTGGGCTTCCAGCGCCACGATGTCCAGTCCTTTGGGATTGTAGACCGCACCGTCGTACTCAACGATGCAGACGATGTTGAACCCCTGGGCGGCCATCAGGCGCGCCGCCATGCCCCCCACGTTGCCAAACCCTTGGATCACCACCCGGCAATTCTGGGGCGTCATGCCGAAGCGCGCCAGCGCTTTCAGCGTGACCATCATGCAACCCCGTCCGGTTGCCTCCGGCCGGCCGCGCGAGCCGCCCAGTTCCAACGGCTTTCCGGTGACCACCGCCGTCACGGTGTGGCGCGCGTGCATGGAGTAGGTATCCATAATCCATGCCATGATCCTGTCGTTGGTGTTGACGTCCGGTGCGGGAACGTCCCGTTCCGGTCCGATGAAGTCGATGATCTCAGCCGCATAACGGCGCGTCAACTTTTCCAACTCCGCGTCGGAAAGCAGGTGTGGATCACAGATCACCCCGCCTTTGCCGCCGCCGAACGGAATGTTCACCACCGCGCATTTCCAGGTCATCCAGGACGCCAGCGCGCGCACTTCATCCAACGTCACATCGGGCGCGAAGCGTATGCCGCCCTTGGACGGGCCGCGGGCGATGGAGTGTTGCACACGATAGCCGGTGAAGACTTCGATGCGCCCATCATCCAATTGCACGGGGATGTGCACGGTAATCTCTTTGGCGGGCGACTTGAGCACCTTGCACATGCCGTCGTCCAGGCGGAGCCGGAGCGCGGCCTCGTCGAACCGCGCAGCTGCGGCCAGCCACGGATTTTTTTCGTTATCAAGCGAGATGGAGATGGGAGAAGTGAGCGTAGACATGGATCACCCGCCTTTATTATGACAGCCGGATCTACCCGCCGAGCGCTTCCACGGCTTTGAGTATCACGGGGTCGCGTTGGGCTTCGATCTGGTCGCCCTTCTCCACGCCCAATGCTTGATCGAAGATTTCGGTCTTCAGACGGTTCTCGACGTAGGGCCGCTCGACAATCCACTCGCTGAGACCCGGCAGAATCTGACGCTCGGACAGGAACAGGCGAAAGTCATTAAGTATTTGGGGGGTGACCTCGAAATCGTCCCCTACTTTGTGATGGCCCAGGTACTCGGTGGCGAAGTTGGTAAACGATCCGCTGGCTTCTATCGCCGTCCGCAGCCGGTTCATCGCCTCGGGATACACCACGATATCCGGCTGAATCCCGCCCCCGCCGCTGAGCGGCCTGCCTTTGTCGCTGTGAAACTCCTGCTGTTTGTCGTTCACGTGACGGGTGGCGGCGGCCAGTTCAAACTGCGCGGCGTCGAGCGGCTTCTGAATCGAACGGCCGCTGGGCGTGTAGTAAAGCGCGGTAGTCAACGCCAACCCCGTGTTTGCGCTCATTGGAAAGACGCTTTGCACCAGCCCCTTACCATAACTGGTTTGGCCCAGGATAATGGCGCGGTCGTGATCCTGCATGGCCCCGGAAACGATTTCGGAGGCGCTCGCTGATTTGTCGTTGAGCAAAATAGCCAGCTTGAATCCGTAAGGCTTGGCGCTCTCCGGAACTTCTTCGCTATGCTCCGGCACATTGCGCCCGCGCACGGTCAGGACTCTTTGGCCCGGTTGTAGAAAGAGCGCAGCCGTTTCCACCGCGGCCGTAAGCAGCCCGCCGGGATTGTTGCGCAGGTCGAGCACCAGACTGCTCAAGTGTTCGCCCCCGAGTTTCTCGATGGCTTCACGGATCAGGTGCGGCGTGCTCTCCTCAAAGCTGGCCACTCGCACGTATCCGATGCCCGCCCCCACGAAGAAAGCACGGTCGACGCTAGGCGCCTGCAATTCCTCGGGGGTCAGCGCAAAATGCTTGATCCCGTAGGTGCCGGGGCTTTTGACGTCGAGTTGCGCCGGCCGCTGGCGCGCCTCGGAAAGCAACTGCTGCAACTGCTCCAGCTCCAGCTGACTGATGACATAGCCGTTGATGGCCAGGATCTCATCGCCGGGGTTGAGGCCGGCTTTCGCGGAGGGCGTGCCGGGGACTGTTTGTAGGACGATGATGCGCCCCGGCATGAGGGACACCACCGTGCCGAAACCCTTTTGCGTCGACGTTTCCAGCTTGCGCAGCTGATCAAACTGGCCGGGATCGAAGAAGACCGAATGAGGATCGAGTTTTCGCAGCAGGCCCGGAATCGCGCCCTGGTAGAACGCCTGTTCGGAGCTGACCGGATCGGCGGCGTTCTCCTCCAAAATCGCGAACGCACTGGTCACGCTCTTCATTTGGGAGTCGATCTCATCGGCAGCCGGCAGCGCGGCGGCAGCGCAGAGAAACAGGGCTGCAGTGAGACGCAACATTAGTCGGGCCAGCTTAGCCACACGAACGTGCCCGTCTTGCGAAGCGTTGGCATTAGTCATTCTATTTTATCGCGTGAACTTAGTGGCCTTTTTACGGCGGTGTCGCTCCAGCGCCAATTGGATCAACTTGTCGATCAATGCCGGAAACGCGACCCCGCTGTGCTCCCACATTTTGGGAAACATGCTGATCGACGTGAATCCCGGTATGGTGTTGAT
>DASZIV010000080.1:0-134332 GCA_035948775.1 Bryobacteraceae bacterium | reverse complement strand
CGTGAATTGCTGGATTTGGAATTGCAGGATGTCGATCAGCAAATCGAACGCCTCTCGGAGGTTGCCCATAATCTCATTCCCGACTAGGGAAAAGCTCGCTCATGCTGACAAGGTGGACCAGCCTGCGGCGTCTCTGGGTCAGCCGAATCGGAGAATCGAAGCCAAGAATGATGGGATGTGCGTTCCGATACCGAACGCCACATCACGTCTGTCGACGGGCGGTCATAATCGGAGAAGGTCAATGGAGAAGGCCAAATGGGAAGAAAAACTGCTGCTCCGATCATCTTCCTGTGCGCTATCTGCCTGTCCCCTTTGTGCGCCCAGGACTCGGAACTCAATAAGCTGAATTTCAATATCGGGGGAGGCCTCTCGGTCCCGTTGAATCCGACGGCCAGATACGCCGGTGTGAATGGGAATGCCACCACTGGCATCGGTGCCAATTTCAATAAGAACAGTTCGGTGGAAGGAGATTTTCTCTGGATCGGTCTTCCACCCAACTACTCACTGGCCCGCCCGATCTTTACGCCCAACGTCAACGTCAACCTCTTTGCGCTAACCGGGGAATACCGCTTTCATATCGACAATATTGGCCGGTCCCCGTTCGGTTTTTACTTGCTTGCCGGAGGTGGTTGGTACCTTCGTTACACCAGTATCGGCAGACGCTTCGGCATACCGCCCTTAACCGTTTGTCAACCCATCTACAACTGGTGGGGACTCGCCTGCAGCGCCGACGGATTCGTGTCTTCAACAAACGGCGGCTCTCAAGGCTCAAGCGCCGGGGGCGCAAACGGCGGCGTCGGATTCACAGTCCGATTTGCTCACACCGGATGGAAGATCTTCGTCGAATCCCGCTATCACTATGTGTGGAGCACTTACGTTCCCACTACCTTCGTACCCGTTACGTTCGGCTTTCGATACAACTGAAGCGATCCCGAAAGTGAATCGGAGGAAACCTAGCCGTTGAAGTTGGGCAGTTCGACCCTAGCGATATCACGAGATAACGCTAGGTTTTACCGTAATACCTGGGACGCACATCTGACAAGCTTGCGTGCATTCAAAAGTGAAGTCAGTTGATTTTGTCCAGGCCTTCGGTCAGCTCGATTGAGACGCCCCAGGGGTCGACGATCGTCGCGGTGGCGATGTTGTTCATGGCTGAGTCTCTTTTCTTGTAAGGCCGGATAACCTTTATGCCCTTCACTTCGAGCGCCTTACAAAACGTGTCCAGGTTCTTCACTTCAAATCCCACGTGATCTACAACGCGGCCGGCGGTGGGGACGTGAGTGATGGACTGATCGCCTTCCCACCGGAAGAAGTTGAGGCTGTATCCGACGCCCGGCAGGTCGGCGCCAATGAAGAAGTCGGTTTGTCCCGGACGCAAAGTCGCGTTGAACGCCTTCATGTACCACTGCTGCATCTCGACGTACTGCTTGTTGATGAAGTGGATATGATGCGCCACGATGGGCAGCGCGTCTTTTTGATCGCTGGTAACCAGCTCTATTTTCACATCGTCCGGGCCGAGAAAATATGCAAAGCGTCCATACACTGCCGACGTGCCCGATGCCGCTGGTGGTGGCTCCCCCGGCTTCGGCTCCCGCCCGGTGGTTTCCTGATATCCCGCACCTGCCAGCTTAGTCGCCATCGCCGGTACGTTTGGCACTGCGAAGCCGATGTGATCGAAGGCGGTGCCGCGTGTCGGGCCTGCCGGCTTCTGCACCTGCAGGAAGATGAACGCGTCGGGGAACTCAATTACATCAATATCGCCGAACTTCATTGCTCTGCCGCCGAGCGTGTCGGCCCAAAACTTCTTATGGGCTTCGATGCTCGTGACGTTGAGGTGATAGTGGCCGATGCGGATCGGCGCGTCGACATGACTCACGAGTTGTGCAAACGCACGCGGCGCTGCGCATGACACCACCGCTGCCAGGGCGAAAATAGCTGATCTCATTTGATATAACCCTACTTGACGTCGACGAGTCCTTCCGTCATTTCGATACTCGTTCCCCAGGGATCTTTGATGAACGCGATCGCGATGCCAAGCTGCGGCACCTTGGTGTAAGGACGATCCAGTTTGATGCCCTGGGCTTCGAGCTTCTTCGTGAACGCCTCGAGGTTTTTGATCTCGAAGCCGATATGATCGATCGATCGGCCGGTCGTGCCGACGGTCGGCGTTGGCGACGGCGTGAAGTTCAGGAACACGCCGGGCAGTTGATCCTGCACGAACGCGGACCCCGGATTGGCCGGAAGCATCGTCGCGCCGAACGTCTTTGCGTACCACGCCTGCATCTCGATGTTCATCTGCCCGAAGAAGTGGATGTGATGAAGCTGAATCGGAGCCTTCTGCGATTTGACTTCGACGAACTCTACTTTGACATCCTCCGGACCGAGCGCAAACGCGAGGTTCGTCGTCGGACTGGCGGCCGCTATGTCGTCGGTCACCTTCACGTTTGCGGCGACTGAATCGGCGGTGATCATTTTGAAGCCGTTCGCCTTGATCTTCGCCACGAGCGGCCTGAGATCGGGAACGGAAAAGCCGATGTGGTTAACCGTCGTCCCGATCGAGCCGCCCGTCGGCGCCTGCATCGGACGGAAAAAGATCAGGACATTCGGGAACTTGATGATCTCCTGCTGCCGGTCACCGGACCCGACCCTGGCCACGCTGCCGCCGAGCGTGTCGGCATAGAACTTCTTCTGTGCGTCCATGTTCGTGGTGTTCAGATGGTGGTGCCCGTACACGACCGGACCTTCTCCGGCAACTAGAATCTGCGCTTTGGCAACGGCCGGCACGAACAGCAGGATGGCCAGCCCGGTTCCGGTCAATAAACGTTTCATAAACACCTCCCTGGCCGCCAAGTTTATACGATATCGCCCTTTGCGCTTCACGCTGGCTGGCATGTTGGCCGTGTTCGAGCTTCGGATGCCCCGTCAACCCTTGGAGTGCACAGTTGGGAAAGAGCCCAATGCGGTACAAATTTGTCCCCGCTGAATAGCTCCCGATATTTGCCCTTAACGTCCGGCGGGACAGCCCCGTCACCCCTATACCAGGAGCGCCATCCACAACAGCACCGGCGAGAGCGCCGTGGTCAGCAAACAATAGAAACAAAACGCACCGAGGCGCAACATATCGAATACGCCCAAAGCATTCACCAGGACGGCCAGAATTGCCAGCGTCCGAATCGCATACCGGGCCCAGATCATCTGAGCTCCGAGAACAGCCAATAAGACCAGCAGGCCGTACATCGCCGCCGCGATGAAACCATCGGGAATTCCGAACGGCCGCGCGAAAGGCGCATCCGCCACCGCTTCGCAACCGCGTTTCAGCAAAGGGCAGCTCATGTGCTCGATCGCGCGGATCTGGTACGCACCCAAGTACAACATCGCAAGGGCACTTACGGCAGAGAGCGCAATCAAGGTGCTCCTTGCACTCAGAAGCATGCGGGCTCCCTGGCGCGCAGTTGGGCGACGATCAGAATATAGCCCAACAAGCCTTGCTGAATCGCGTTGGCCGCCGCGCGCGCGAGTTGTTTCGCCTGCTCAAAATCGGCGCCCGGAAAATCCAGCTTCTTAAGCTTGACCATCAGTTCGACGCCCAGCAGCCTCCCCTGAACATCACGAGCCATTTCGGCCAAAGCGTCGTTGTGAGGCTCGGTTGTTGTCACCTCGAACCCTGCCGCCTTCAGGTGGCCGGCATATTCTTCGACCGGGCGGGCATCAGCGATGCAGGCGATCCAGGCGAGCAGTCCTTCGAGCTCCTGATGCAAGGGTCCGGAGCGCGTCAGATCGCTTATCCCGACTCGGCCTCCGGGACGCAGAACGCGCGCAAATTCGGAGGCCGCAGCGCGTTTTTCAGGAAAGGTGCAGAATGCGCACTCGCAAATCACTGCATCGAAGCTTGCGTCCGGAAAATCCAGGCGCTTCGGCGTCGCCTTCGACAAATGAGACGAGGTGAGCAACCTGCGTTGCTGCGGCATTGGAGTTGGCTTCCTTCACATTCTGTGGGCCAAAGTCCACACCAACGACATGGCAGCCAAACTGCGCAGCGAGGAAGTTGGCGCTCTCGCCCTTACCGCTGGCCACGTCGAGAAGGCGAACACCGCTGCCGAGGCCCAACTGTTCTCCCGAGCCGGGCTGTGAGCCTCCGCTCTCCCGGGTGGAATGAGTCGCCAAGCAGCATGCGCGCGAAACCGCTCTCGTAAACCGCGGCGCAGCAGCTCTTCAATTCGTTTGGATTCAGCGGGTTGGGTCATTCAGTTGGGACCAGGCCGCCCTCGCGCGCCATATTCTGTCTGCCGAACGAGAACGTTACCGGCTGCACCTCATACTTCCTGCCAGCGCGCCGAGCCTCCTACCTTTGCCTTTCCTGTTGCACGAGTTGAGCACGAGCCTGCTCGCGATAACCGACCGTGTTATAGGCGCAGAAAGGTATCTGTCTCCCGCCCGGCAACAGAAACTCCTTGCAGCACTTCATGAGGTTCTTCTGGTTGAAGGTCCATGGGTCCATGAAGTCCTGCAACATGATCATGAAGATGAACTGAGACATGGCTTTCACTTCCAACCCGCCATCGGGCAATCCGCACGCCGAACAGGAGAAGGCAAACTCTCGCACGGTCTTTTCTGATCCAAGCACGGCGGATGACGACCACAACCCTTCGAGGGCACGCCGGATTTCCGCGCCGAGGTCCGGCATAACGCGATTCGTAATGTAGTCGAGGTAATCGTCTCCCTTGAGAAGGCGGGGGAGCGGAGTTACATTGCGCTGTTCATCCACATAGGCGTAAGTAACCGAATTGCACGTGGGGAAACAGCAGGGCACGGGAACAAAGTCGGTCTTCAGAAACAGGCCTTCGGTTTGAGCTTCGATGAGCGCGATGATATCGGGGTTGGTTATGCGCCGCATCGGATCGTGGCTAACGTGGCGCCCGGCGTGGAAGGCGGGCTGAAAGTTGATTCCTTTGACAGCCGGGTGATCAAGGCCGAAGCGTACGATCCGGCCGATTTCGTTTTCGTTGACGCCGCGCTCAATAGCGGGCACGAGAATGACGGTGCACCCGATTTCGGCCAGACGGTCGAGCGCGCGGAGCTTTGCGGGCAGAATATCAGGCTCGCCCCGGATAACGCGGTAAGTCTCATCCTCGAAGCCGTCAAACTGGAAATAGATGTTGGGGCGGGCGTCGCCCATTTCGGCCAATTCGGCGAGAAAACGGTCGTCACGCGCGATGCGCATGCCATTGGTGTTCAGCATCACATTGGGGATGCCGCGTTGCCGGGCCGCGACCATCATCGGAATAATCTCCGGGTGGATCGAAGGCTCGCCGCCGGAGAACTGCACCAGTTGCGGATTGCCTTCCGCAGCAACGAAGCGATCGAGAATGTCTTCGACTTCCTCCAGCGTTAGATTAAAGCCTGGCCCGGCCTCCGCGAAGCAGAGCGGACACGCCATGTCACACGCGCTGTTGACCTCAATGATTCCGAGACAGGTGTGCTGCTGGTGATCGGGACACAAGCCGCAATCGTGCGGGCAGCCGTCTTCGATCTGAGCGGAAAATTTCAGAGGTATAGTGCCGGGCTTGTTGAATTTTGAAGAGTTGGTGTACAACTGGGCATCGCCATAGACCAGTGCTTCGAAGGGGCCGTGATCGGGGCAGCGCTTGCGCATGAAGACTTTGTTGTCGCGAATCAAGATGTGGGCGTCGATGACGCGGCGGCACTCGGGGCAAATGCTGCGTGTTAGTTCGTAAAAAACGTAGTCCGCATCTTTGTTTGGCCTTTAGCTCAGGCGACGCGGGCAATAGGGGGATGGAAGGTTCGGCAAGCATATTCATTCGCTTTAGAGCGTTCGACGTCCGGAAGAGCGGCTCGATAGCGGCCTGCGAGGGCCGTTCATTAATACCGTATCTCATCTTTTCTCGGCGCGAGCAATTAAAGAATCTCTGTCCGATACTTGCCTCTGCCCTCGTCTTCGTCAATTTGAGACGCCGAGCACCATCAATCCCCTCGGCCCGGTATTTGTTTTCGAATTCTGGGCGCCGGGCAGCGGACTATGGGACGTCCCCCAGAAGCTCCTTCAACCTGGTTTTCAGTGCCACATCAGCCGGCGATCCACCGGGCCGCCGAAGCCAGGCGTCGAACATGTTCCGGGTCAGCCGGTGTTGGGTGCTGGGCTCGCGCGATTCCACGATGAATTCGTGCGGTCCCTTTGGGTCGTAGCCGACGTGTTCGCAGCGGCGAAAGCGATCGATCGCTAGCCCAACGGCTTCGTACAACGTTTTCGCTTCCAGTTCGACCGCATGCTCAACGCCTTCAGAATCCTTGAACGAGACCCGGCATTGCTTCACGCGGAAAAGAGCTGAAGTGGCGACACGAGCTGGTTAATGATTTGTACCGCGGAAAAGTTCAGGCGCAGGACCAGCGCCGCCGCCACGCACAGGACCGTGGGTAATCCGTACACAGGGAAGACACCCAGCACCAGGCCGACGGCCAAAATCAGCGCGATGGTTGCGGGCGAGCGCCCCGCGACGGAGCCCCGGAACCGTGCCGCGATCGCCCGCACTGCCCGCACTGTTAGATTTCTCCCTGTTCGGCTGCGAGTAGTCGCAGCGCCAGGCGGAGCGGGGAAGTGGCGCAGAACTGGAGCATGCCAGTGGCGGCGCGTACCATCCAGGGCACCCGGTCCTTCCAGACCATCGACAGGGGCCGAACCTGGCCATCTAAACTTCGATAAAAGATCCGATCGGTCCATCGCTCACGACCTGGGTACTCCGGATAACAACGGAGAATATCCCAACTTGCTTCGAGCAAGCGGAGGGCCATTGGCTCCCTATAGTGCGGCATGAACAAAAGCGAACTTTGCCCCTCGCGGATTTCACTGACGAACTCGGCAAACGACTGTGCATTGGTCAGGTTGAGGCAGGCCGAAGGCTCCGAAACGTGGCGGTCACCGCCCGAGATCAGCGGCTTGTCGTGAGCCTTCGCCAGCGGGAGGACGTCCGCGTTCTCGCTCCAGCAGCGCGTGCCGTTCAGCTCGAAGGCGTGCAGCCAATCTACGCACTCGCGGAGCAGACGATCAAGTGCTGGGCGGTGATCCTCCTCTTCGATGCCTTCCTCCAGCCAGAACGGGTGGTTTAACACAATGAGAACTTCCGGGTTCTTCGCCAACTCGCTCAGGATGCCGGGCAGGCGGGTCTCGTCGGGCGCGGCGATATATGCTGCCATCACTACCATCCACTCGCGCGCGGATTGGGGCGGAAGGTTGTGAATCCCGAGGTGGAAGATCGACCTGGCGTAGGGAACCGTCCACTCCACGGAGACCGGGACCTCGTGAGGGTCGACGGCCACCTGGAGCGACATGCCGGCTTCGATGTTGTCGTGGTCGGTCAAGGAGACCAGCGCTCGCAGCCCAAGGCCGGCGATCTGCTCGCGTTCCAGGTTTAGCGCCGAAGCGGGACTGAGCGGGGGTGTCCAGAATGCGCGCGCGAAATCGACCGGCCGCGGGCCGCGCTCATAACGGCTGACGATTTGCGAAACTCCGGGGACGTGGTGCAGGTACCGCGGGAGGAATGAGAGGCACTCCTCGGAATGCATCGTATGTCCGTGGAGACAAACGCCTGTTCGGTACTGTGTGCTGGTTTCAGGCTCCTGCCAGGCAAGGTCGATGATGCTGTCGCGCATCGAGTTCCCCCTACGACTTCAGCTTGGCAGGCGGATGGTTACAATTCCCTAGCAGACCGGTGATATTTCGATTAAAACATTGCTATGGGGAAATGATTTCCCCCGGGAGTCACCGAGCCCTGGTTTGAAACGACCTATGCCGAAACCAGCGAGCTTTCGGGCCGGTACTCTTCGTCGGCATCACGATCCCGGCCCAACAGGCGAAGCGCTGCGGCCGTGACGTGCTCAGGCGTGAAGCCGTAGTGCTTCATGATCTCGTCGCCTGGCGCCGATGCGCCATAAGTGGTGACGCCGATGATCGTCCCTTCATCCCCTACCCAGCGGTGCCAGCCGAATGGCGATGCGGCCTCCACCGAAACGCGCTTCTTGATCGCTTGGGGCAGGACGCTCTCCCGGTACGCCGAGTCCTGCGCCTCAAACAGTTCCCAACTCGGCATACTCACCACGCGCGCTTTCACACCATATTTCGCGAGTTTCTCTTGCGCTTTAACGCAGAGCTGCACCTCGGAGCCCGTGCCGATCAAGATTACGTCGGGCGAGCCGACAGCGTCCGAGAGAATATACGCGCCTTTTGCGATGCCCGGTTCCTTGGCATTGCTGCGATCCAGATGCGCCACGGCCTGGCGGGTGAGCACCAGGAGCGTGGGACTCTCGCGTTGCACCGCGAAGGCCCAGGCCTCGGCCGTCTCGTTGGGATCGGCGGGACGAATCACCGTCAAGCCGGGAATCGCCCGCAGGCCAGCCAGGTGTTCCACGGGTTCGTGGGTAGGGCCGTCCTCACCTACGCCGATGCTGTCGTGCGTAAAAACGTAAACAGCGTTCAGGCGGCTGAGCGCTCCGAGCCGGATCGCCGGCTTCATGTAATCCGAGAACGTGAAAAAAGTCGCACTGAAAGGACGCACGCCTCCATGCGCCGCCATGCCATTCACGGTCGCGCCCATGGCATGTTCGCGAACGCCAAAGGCGACGTTCCGGCCGGCGTAGCTCCATTCGCCGCCGACCGCGCCCAGTGTGCCGGGCCCCTCTGATTCCGGCGGCTGAAAATCTCCCATGCCTTTGAGGGCCGTGTCCGTGGAGGGGTTCAAGTCAGCCGAGCCGCCGATGATGTTGGGAATGCGCTTCGACAGCGCGTTGAGCGCCGCTCCCCCGGCTGCGCGGGTCGCGATGGGCTTATCCGCCGGCGTCCATTTGGGAAGATCGGCAGCCCAGTTTTCGGGAAGCTTCCCGGTCACGAGCAAGTCGAATTCAGTAGATTCCTGGGGAAAGGCTTTTCGGTATGCGTCGAATTTCTTACGCCACGCGTCCTCAACTTGCATGCCGCTGCCCACCGCCTGACGGAAAAAGTCGACGGCATCCGGGGGCAAATAGAACTTGTCCATGGTCGGCCAGCCCAAAGCCTTCTTCGTGGCTTGCAACTCGTCTTCGCCGAGCGGGTTGCCGTGCGCCGAGAAGTTGTCCTGCTTGTGCGGGCTGCCATAGCCGATGTGGGTGTGCACGGCGATCAGAGAGGGCCGCCGGTCCTCGGCCTGCGCTTCGCGGATCGCGGCATCGATGTCTTCCGTGTCATTTCCATCCTCGACCGTGCGCGTGTGCCAGCCGCGCGCCTCATGACACTTGACGACGTCTTCCGTGAACACTAATCCGGTGCCGCCAGCGAGGGTAATATGATTCTGGTCATAGAGACAGATCAGTTTGCCCAGACGCAGGTGGCCGGCTATCGAGGCCGCTTCCTGGGCGACGCCTTCCATCAAATCGCCATCGCAGCAGATCACGTAGGTGTAGTGATCTACGATCTCGTGCCCCAGCCGGTTATAACGGGCAGCCAGCCAGGCTTCCGCGATGGCCATGCCTACGGCGTTGCCGAAGCCTTGCCCCAGCGGGCCGGTGGTCACTTCTACTCCCGGCGTGTGCCGCCGCTCCGGGTGCCCCGGAGTCTTGCTGCCCCATTTTCGGAAATGCTTGATCTCATCCAGTGCCAGATCGTACCCGGTGAGGTACAGCAAACTGTACAGGAGCATAGATCCGTGGCCGGCCGAAAGCACAAAGCGATCGCGGTCGAACCATTGCGGATTTTTTGGATTGTGCTTTAAGAAGCGGGTCCAAAGCGTGTAAGCCATGGCGGCCGCCCCCATGGGCATGCCAGGATGCCCGGCCTTAGCGTTCTCCACTGCGTCCGCCGAAAAAATGCGGATCGTATTAATACAAAGATTTTCCAGTACTCTCGCGGGCTTCGGATTCACACTTTCCTCCAGCGACGGCCGTCGCGGTCAAGCATTAAGTCTGCGGCCACGGGGCCATCCGTGCCAGCCTGATATTCGTGCAACTCACCGCCATGGCCGGCGGCCCATGCATCCAGGATAGGCTGAACGATCGCCCATCCCCCTTCGATCATGTCCGCGCGTTTGAATAAACTCGAATCGCCGATCATTGCATCGTACAAGAGCGTCTCGTATCCGGTTCGGTTTTCGATATGGAAGTGATCCCGGTAATCGAAGTGCATGCCCACGGGGCTGGTAACCAGCCCGGGTCCCGGAACCTTCGCTTCAAATTCGATCGATATACTCTCTTGGGGCTGGATCCCGATTACCAGACAATTGGGCTGCGGCAAGGAAGGCCCGGTCCGGAACACCGTAAGCGGCGGTTTGCGAAACTGAACAACTACCTGGGTGGACCTTTTGCTCATGCGCTTGCCCGTGCGCAAGTAGAAGGGGACACCGGCCCAGCGCCAGTTATCAACAGCAAGCTTCAAGGCCGCGAACGTCCCCGTCACGGAGTGGGGATTCACATAAGACTCGCTGCGGTAACCCGGCACTGGCCGGCCTTCCACGATTCCGGCCGTATATTGCCCGCGCACCACGCAGGCGGCGCATTCATCCGGGACAATCGGCGGCACCGAATCGAGCACCTTGACCTGCTCATTGCGAAACGCCGTAGCGGTAAATGAACTGGCTGGCTCCATGGCGATTAGCGCCAACACCTGCACCAGGTGATTGGGAATCATGTCGCGCAATGCGCCCGTGTGGTCGTAGTAGCGCCCGCGCTGTTCCACGCCCAGCGACTCGGCCACGGTAATCTGCACGTGATCGACATAGCGGCGGTTCCAGATGGGTTCGAAGATACCGTTGGCGAACCGGAACACCATGATGTTCTGAACGGTCTCTTTGCCCAGGTAGTGGTCGATGCGGTAGATTTGCTCTTCGCGGACCACTGCCAGAAGCTGCCGGTTCAGCTCGCGCGCCGACTCCAGGTCGTGGCCGAACGGCTTTTCGATAATTACCCTGCGCCACTTGCCGCCCTCTTCCTTGAGCAACCCCTCTTGAGCCAGATGCTGCACCAATGGCAGGAACAACTCGGGAGCAGTTGCCAGGTAAAACAGATAGTTGCTGCAGGTCTGGTGGGTGCGATCCTGCTCCGCGAGAACCTCATGAAGCTGCTGCCACCCCGAGGGCGACTCGAAATCCGACCCCACGAATCGCAGCGACGACATCAGGCGATCGATGATCGTCTGATCCGCTTCGGGGCCGATGGTCGTTCGCAGATCGTTAACGAGTTTGTCACGAAGCTGCTCCTCCGTGGTCTCCGGCAATGCAAAACCCGCGATGGCGAAGTTATCCGGCAACAGCCCGGTCGAGGCCAGATTGTAGAGCGCGGGGACCAACAGGCGTGCCGCCAAATCACCCGTAATACCGAAGATCACCAGCACGCACGGCCCGGCGGGCTTCAGTTCATGCCATGACGCCTGCGATTTAGACACTTCCAGAGTAGTAGCGGAGGGCGACATCTAAGCCTTCACTTTGCACTTGAAAGGCCGCCCCATGCAACTACGCAACAACAGGCTTGTGGTTTGGCGGCGCGTCGAGTGTCGAATCTTCGACAGTGGGAGCCGTCGCAGGGTGGCTAATTTTACGAATTCCGCCCGGCGGACATCGCCACCGGCGCAAGGGCATTGCGCATGGCATCCGCGCTTCCGAATCGCGCTCCAGCGTCTTTGGACATAGCCTTGAGGATCAAGTCATTCAGGTTCCGGGGAACAACTGGGGCGATGTCCATGGGAGCGCGCGGCGTCTGTTGTAAATGCGCCTGCATCACCGAGAACTCGCTGTTGCCCGTGAAAGGCAGCCGCCCGGTGACCATCTCATAGAGCGTGATGCCCAACGAGTAGATATCGGAACGGGGATCGGCTTCCAGACCATGAATTTGTTCCGGCGGCATGTAGTCGACAGAGCCGATGATCCGCCCGTTCGGGAGCGGCGACACACCGCGCTGGTATGCCAGGTGGAACCCCAATAGCTTCAATTTGCCGGACAAGTTGAGCATCAGCGTGCCGGGCTTGATGTTACGGTGTACCACGCCAACGGAATGAATGTACGAGAGCGCCTCCAGCACTTGAACGACGGCCGGGATCGCCACCGCCGCTGGAATGGGCGCCTTTTGCAGGAGGGCGTCTATCGAAAATCCATCGACCCACTCCATGATCATTCCCGGGCGGGTGCCTACCATGAGCGGTGTATAGACCTCGGCGATGCTGGGGTGGTGCAACTTGGCCTGAATCTGAATACCATCGCGGCAGAGCTTTGACATTTCGACGTTGTTGGTGAGCTCCGGCCCAATAACCCATATCCCATCCATCCGCCCGGAGGAATCATCGCGTGCCCGGAAGATGCGGCCGATACCCCCGGAAGCGATCATGTCCAGAACTGTATGTGAACTCAACCGATCCCCCGGACCCAGTGGACCGGCAACCGATACGACGCCGGGGCCGGGCGCTGGTCGGGTGTCGTTGGGGGAAGACGCGGGCCGGGTTGACACGCCGCACAAATCGGCAACGAGCCGTTGCAACCTCCGCTGTCCCTCGGCTTTCAGCGGATCGTAGAAATCGATCCACTGCGCTACGCCCAGGAAATACTCCAAGTTGGCGGGCGCATAGTTCTCCAGCCGGATGGGTACCACCCGCTTCTGATGATTCCGCGCCAGGCTCAACTCGTTCATCACGTCTGGGGACTGGTCAGAGGACTTGGAAAACAAGAGCAGAACCGCGTAGCTTTCGCGAATGGCTTTGGCGATTGCGACGGGGTAAGGTTCGCCCGGCATAATGCTGTCGGGCGCCATCCAGTAAGGCGCGCCAATACTTTTCAACAATGCACAGATTTCCTGGGCGCGAACGGCGTCCGCGGAGGAATAACTAACGAAAAATGCTTGGGCCACCTTCACCCACCCCCTGGCGGTTATTTGATTATAGTTGGTTCAAATTCCGCCCATATCTGGCGTTATTCTACAGCTTTCGTGCCGTCAGATGTGCCAGCATCGCCTGGCGCCCACCCTCCACTAAAGCGCTGAGCCTCTGATCCGGCATGTCGAACTCCGTTGTGCCATAACCTTTCACCGGCAGCCGGCAAATCTCCTGGGCGTGGCTGCGAATTTCGGCGTTGTCCTGGGCGCCCATCATGGTATCCATCAAACGGGACACGCGCTGCACCAGGCGCAGCTGCTCCAGAGGTTTGGGCGGAAGAGTCGGGTTGGTGCCGGGTATGGCAAGCGCCTCATCCAGCAGCATCCCCAGATTCAGGGCGCCATTGGGGTCGGTATCTCCCATGAGATCGGGAACCGATTCGTCAATCAGCCGGATCGGAAAATTCGAGAGGACGCCGCCGTCGACGAAGATATTCCCGGTTTTGGGGCGCCCGCAGTAGGTACCCCACGATTGTTGCCAAACCACTTCCCGCCACACAAAGGGAATGCTCATGGACATACGTACCGCCCAGACAATCGGCATATCCGGGGCCGTCCGGTGATTCAAGACGACCATTTCGATGTCGCTGGTGTCGGAAGTGACCACCGACAGGTCAACCCCGGTCTTACGGAAAGAGGCGGCTAACGTGTCCGCCTCGCCGATGCCCTTCACGGCTAGTTTTTCTTTTAACCAATTGAGAAACTGGCTGCCCTCAAACGCTCCGCCGCACTCCACGAACGAGAAGAGTTGGCAGTAGATGGAAGAGTCGAGCATCAGGTCCAACACAGCGCGGTCGGCTACCATGGGAAAGTGCACGGCTTGGAGGGCCCGCATAGTTTCACTGTTGCCTCGCACGTCGGGTGTGAAATCGGATTGAACCGGATGATCCATGAAACTGGCGAACCGCGGCTTGCCGTTCTGCTTTTCGTTCACCGCCGCCAACATCTCTTGCGGCGTGTATCCTGCCGCTAGCAGGGTCGCGGTGATGGCTCCAGCGGACGTGCCGATCAAGCGCCGGGTCTGGTGCCCGCGTTCCTTTACAGCGGTCAGCGCACCGACAAAAGCCGATCCCTTCGCGCCGCCTCCTTCAAATACCGCATCGAAGAGTGCCAATGGTTTTCCCTCCGGAGTCTTTAAATATAGCGAGGGCAATCTTAGAGTCCGCCATCCGGAATTTCCACAAATGTGCGACAACGTACGGTTGACCGGAACTATATCCATTGCCTCCGGGATCGACCTGCGATAGAGTTCCAGCACAACATAAAACATAGAATTCCCGGAGGAATAGCATGCCCGAAAATACCGTTACGAACTGGTTTGGCGACATTGTTTCCCATCCAAAAGTGGTGGTAGAAGCAAAAACGGTGGACGATATTGTCGGGATTCTCAAGGACCCGCAACGATATCCATCCCCGGTTCGGGCGGTCGGTTCGAACCACTCGCCATCGCGCTGCGGTGTGGCCGAGGGCGGAACGCTGATCAAGATGTCCGGGATGAACCGGATTTTGAATATCACACAAGATTTCGTCACGTCGGAAGGCGGTGCGCTCTATATCGATGTGGCGCAGGAGCTTCAGAAGCAACAACTCCAGTTTTACGTGAACACGGAAATTGGCAGCTTGTCGATTGGCAGTGCAGCCTGTGCCGGCACCAAGGATGCCAACATGCCGGGGGAACTCGGGCAGGTCGGCTCTTATGTCACGAATATCAAGATGGTCCTCCCATCCGGCGACCTGCTGGAGGTCACCGATGGGCAGCCGGATTTAATGCAGAAGGTCCGATCGAGTTACGGAACCTTTGGGGTAGTGTACGAGGCCACTCTCCAGGTGAAGCGCATGCAGCCGCTAGCGGTGCATCACGAAACGTTTTCGACGGATGATTTCGTGAAGAAACTTCCCGAGTTGAAGACCCGCGGCGAATCCCTGATGTTCTACATCTTTCCCTTTCAGGATTTGATCACGGTTGAGTTCCGCCATTACAACCCCAAGGCCACGGGCGATCCCAACCGCCACTCCTGGCCGCTGCGGAATTTCATGTGGGCTACGGCGGGCCCGCAGTTTTGTTCTCAAGTGACGCAAAGCATTTCCGACCTCGATATTCGGTACAAAGTCATCGATGACTTGGGCGTGATCTGGCGCTTCAAACTGGAAAACCTGGTGTCGAGCGACAACACAATCGCTACCGACCAGATCATCCGCTATCCGCTGGTGTCCGACAACAGCCGCTACACATTCAGCCTGTTCGCGTTTCCGGAAGAAGTCTATCCCACAGTGCTGCCGCAATACTTCCAGTTCTGCCGCCAATATTACAAGGACGCGGGATACCGCAATAACATGCTCCATGTCGGATACTCGATCGCCAAGGATCAGAAGTCGCTGCTCTCCTATTCCTACGATGGCAACGTCATGACCATCGACCCCGTCTCCACAGCCAACCCCGGCTGGACCACGTTCCTGAGTGCGTACAACCAGTTCTGCATTGATCATGGCGGCATTCCTTTGCTGAACCAGACCGATCAAATCACGCGGGCGCAAGTTCAGAAGGCTTTGGGCGATCGCCTGAAAGTCTTCGCGCAAGCTCGCAAAACATTCGACCCCAACAACCGGCTGCTCAACGCCTACTTCCAAGATTTGCTGGCTGAGAGCGGAGCCGCGGCCGGCAACTGAGCGGAGAGGAACGAGCCATGCTATCGACACCCTGGGAACAGCGCAAGAACGTCTACGACTTCATCATCATCGGCTCAGGCTACGGAGGCGCTATTACGGCGGCGCGCCTGGCCACGGCCAAACTCAATCCCCAGCCCGCCATTTGCATTCTGGAGCGCGGCAAGGAATGGGAACCGGGAACGTTTCCAGAGAGCACGCCCGATGTGATCGGCGCCACGCGCAGCGATTTAAACCCGCTTGGGCTTTATGAGCTGCTGAACTATCCGGATATTTCCGTCATCAAGGGCTCCGGCCTGGGCGGCACGTCGCTGATCAATGCCAACGTCGCGATCATCCCCGACCGCGAAGTGTTCGATGAGTTCAATTGGCCGAAGGGCATCACGTACGATATGCTGCTGCCCTATTATCAAAGCGCGCGCCAGGTACTCGCGGCCAATCCCCACCCACGAGCAATGCAACTGGCGAAGGTGCAGGCGCTCAATCGCCGCGCACAGGAGTTGGGAACCACGGTCGAGGCCCTCAATATCGTAGTGAATTTCACGATCGATGGACCCAACGCGCAGGGCGTCCAACAGAAGCCCTGCATCGACTGCGGCAATTGCGTGACCGGCTGCAACGTCCGAGCCAAGAACACGCTCTACATGAACTATCTGCCGATGGCCAGCAATGCCGGAGCCACCATCCTCACGCAGACCAAAGTGGAATGGCTGGAGAAACTGGCGACCGGAGGTTGGCGGATTCACGGCAAGCACGTAAGGGACGACGGCAGCGATTCGTTCACCATGGATGCACGGGAGGTGGTGCTCTCTGCCGGGTCGTTGAACTCCACCGAAATCCTGCTGCGCTCGGAAATGCACGGCCTGTCCGTTTCGCCGGCGCTGGGCACGAAATTCAGCGGCAACGGAGATTTCTTCGGGCTGGCTTACAACACCGATTTCGAAACGGACGTGCTCGGATATGCTCCTGCGCAACCGCCTGCCGCGGGAGACTCGCCGGAGCCGGGGCCGAATATCGTCGGCATTGTCCGCTACAGCAACGGAGTGCCGGAAGCGGAACGAATTACGGTGGAAGACTTTTCCTTTCCCAGCGTGTCGGTGGACGCTTCGAGGACCGTCTTCGCAGCCCTTCGCGGAGAGGATACCGTCACTGGTAATGAAGACGCCCAGCGCGCTCGGTTGTTGGCCGATTTGAATCCCAGCAACCGCCCGCACGATCCTGATGGCGCCCTGAACCACTCCATGCTGTATCTGGTGATGGGACACGATAATTCTCGCGGTGTGATTCTTTTTGAAGCGCCGTTTACCGAACCGGACGGCCGTATACGCGTTTCGTGGGACCAGGCCGGCCAGCAGCAGATCTTCACGCGCATGAACCAGGAGCTGCGCCGCCATGCGCATGCGCTGCGAGGCAGCTTCATCGAGAATCCCACGTTCAGCTTCTTCAATCTGAAACACTTGATCACCGCTCATCCTCTCGGGGGCTGCCCCATGGGCGATGACTACCAGCAGGGCGCCGCGGATGTCTACGGGCGGGTTTTCGCGGGCGATGGCAGTGTGCATAAAGGCCTGTATGTGACGGATGGTTCGGTAGTCCCCACCGCTCTGGGTGTGAACCCGTTCCTCACGATTTCGGCGCTGACGGAACGATTCGCCGCGCGCAAGATTCGTGAGCTGGGCGGCGACGCTTACCCCGATCCGGTTCGCCCGCTCACCATGGCGGCCATCAGCGCGCTTGACGCCACCGACTACAACGAGGGGCAACTGGAAGCCCTGTTCCGCCGCTGCCCCACCATGGGGATCGATGCGCTAGTCAACCAGGGCGGCAATCCGGTCATCGACACGAACAAACAAATCATTCGCGAAGATCGCTATTGGAAGGGTTTCTTTCCCGAGGGGCACGTACTCAATGCCATGTCTTCCGCGATCTTCACCGGGTTCAAAAAGGAGTTCCACAAAGAGGCCAACGGCAAATACACCGGGACCACCAGCGATACCGATGAACGCATCAAGGCTCGCAACAGCCTGGAAGAAATCACAGTCGGACACGGTAGCGGCACACTCGAGGCCGGCCGCTATATTCTGCTGCGCTACCTGGATCCGCCCTGGCAGGGCTTCTATGACATTTTCAAGATCATCAATGACGACCTGCTGATCGGCCGCGTCTACCTGGGCGAGTATCCCAATGGAGTTCGGGTATTCACGTTCCCCATGTCGCGCCTCTATGGATTTGCCCAGATGACCGTGGACGACCACGTAGCGCTCTATGCCGCCGGCGCTGCGCCCTCGCCCAGCGACATGGAAGGCGTCTGGCGAATGGACGCCATCTCCAACGCCAACCATGCCGGCGGCATTGCATACCTGCAGTTCAGCAACAAACCCGACGGGCGCATGGAGGCTCGCTATCAACTCATGGGCTTGATGGAAGGTCTGGTCACGCCGAGTTTCTTGATGGACCATTTCCAGCTCAACGACTTCACTCCGTTCCACGATGAGATCCGCAAAGTCAGCGGCGATTTCCTGGTCGGCAAGTACATCGTGACCCTTCCGCCTGCGCTCGCGCCGCTCTTTGGAAATTCATCGCTCGGCCTCTTCCACACCGAGGCATCGGTGCAAGTGGGTTTCGATTACACGTTGACTCGCGCCGCGGATCAGGGGCTGCCCACTAATACGTTGCTTAAGCCGTTTCTCGATGTGCAACTGCCCGATGGAGTGGGCATGACCTTCGATGAACAAATGGTCGGCTATTACTTTGCGGGGCAGGGAACACCTGCGCCCGGCCGCGCCGGAGATCTCACCATCGGCACTCGCATTCCCGCATCTGGAACCCCGTCCGGAGCGGTGGCCGCAAGCTTCAGCGTGCGGATGACGATCCGCGATGTGAACGAGTTTGTAGATGGCTACGAGCACGAAGCTCAGCTCAAAGGCAGTATTACTTTCGCGCAATTCGAAGGCGGGGGGGCTGTGACCTACCCCATCGATGACGGGCGGAGCAACTTCCATTACCTCAAGGTCAACATGGCCACCGGTGAGGCCGAGATGGACTATCACCTCGAGTTCGTTGGCGCCGCGGGTCGGAGATTTATGCTCGATGGGATAAAGTATATGCAGAAGGACCCGAGCGATCTTTCGCGGCCCATTAATCAACTGCTGACGGACTATACGACGCTGTACTGCCACATCTCGGAGCAACTTGCGGATGGCAGCACGCGCGAGACGGGCACGGCGTACATGAAGTTCAAGACTTTCGAGGATCTGGCGGCGGTTGGGAATCTCGCCGGGTTCCTGGCGTCATTCCAGATCTCGGGGACCAGCGATCCGGCGATACAGTTGCAGGCACGGTTGCGGTTCATCGCGTTCACCGCGCAGTTTGTTCAGCGGGAATATGATCCGTTGGGATTCGGCGCGACAGTGGCGGCGGCGGGTTCTTGAACACCCGACCTCTTACACCGCTGCGCCCAACGCCCGGTTAGCGGCGTAAACGAAACGCGGGCCGGTGATTTTCACGGCCGTCTCACTGCGCTGCCCGACTAGAAACATTGCCACCAGACCCCACGGTTGTCCGAACAGCGGCTCGGACTTGGCGGCAACGTCGCGCATGTGGCTGGCCAGCTGCTGTCGCAGGTTCTGGAACTCCGGGTTGTCCGGACTGGAACTCCCACCGGAAAAGAAGCGATCCATTTGCGCCAGAATCCCAGCGGTACCGAACATGCTGTCGGCCCACCAGCGGATGGCCACGTAGTCAGTGCTCACGCCGCCCACTTCCTCTGGCGGAAAGAGCTGGTGAAAATTGAACTGCCCCAGATTCTTCATCTTCTTCCACAGGGCGTCATCGGTGGCCGGCTTCAGGCGGAAGGCATCGTCTCCATCCGGCAGGACCAAACAGGTAATCGCGCGCCTGCCTGCCGTTTCGTACACGTCGAGAAGGCACGGTGTGCCGTCCGCCTGCAGAAACAGGGCGCGAGCCAAAGCATCGTCATAGCGGGCTTCGGCAAATACGCTGGTGCGGCCGAAGTCGTCGGTTCCCGTGGGAAGCTGGGCGGCCGCCAGCCGCAACGCCGGAGCAATCGCCGTAAATTGGCGCAGGTCTTTGCGATTGGTGCGGTCCTGGCTCTTGAAGAACAGGTGAGAGCTTGCAAGCTGCGGCGGAGAAATAACGGCGTGGCTGCCGCGATAAGCGGCGGTAATCAGAAAACTGTCCGACAAGACTTTGAGCAGCTTGTCTTCATCGGCGCCAAAATTGATCGTCGTCGATTGAATGAGAGATGCCGTCGCGGTGTCCGCAATTACCAGGTCGCCAGTTGACGGAGTGTACGTCACCTTTCCGCTTAGGGTCAGGCGGGATATGGAAGCGTAGTTAAAGATGCCCAGCAGATTGACCTTCAGGGAAAACCGCGAGGCATTAGCGGTGGTCAGGATGCTGCGAATGGCGGTGATGCCGGCGGGCAGGCGAGTAGCGTCGGCTACCCCGCTCAGGTTGCCCCGAAGAGCCGCTCGTACGGCGTTTGCGCCGTCGCCGCTCAAGACGGAAAGATCTACCTCATACAGAAATGCCGCCTCATCGGAGCCGAGCGAACTGAACTCTGCGGCTAACCCCAATTGCAGGTTGCGATCGACCGCGGCCTTCACGGCCTGTGCAATGGAGCTGGCCTGATCCTCGGAGAGACCGGCTTTTTGCAGTTCATCAAGGTCCGCCTTCGCGTTGGAACTGATGGCTGCGATCAGGCCCGGGAAAAGATCGGTAGTCGCGGTCCCTGCGGCAATGCCGACATCCGCGGAAGCCGTCACGTCGATTTCCGATTCGTGCTTGCGATACCATCCCAAACGTACACGGCGGGTATCCACCTTCTGGACACGAACCTGATAGTCGGTGGAAATCTTCCAGGAAGCGCCAACGGTGACCGCAGCGCCCTGCTGCACCGAGAGCGTCGGCACCGGGCTCGGCAATGCAAGAGTGGCCAGCGGATTCGCCACGGCCAGCAGGTTCGCGGTGCCCGAGAATTGCAGGGTGCCGTGCCCGTTCATGGTGACGATCGTTCCCGCGGGGAGTGCCGCCAGATCTTCCGGGCTGGCGGGAATTACAAAGTTACCGACACACTCTCGTAGAGCCTCCATCAGTGTGGTGCCCATGTCTGGCTTGGAGAACGGCTGGTATAGCGAAACAGTCATTCCGACGGTGGCATCCATGCCGAACGTAAGGGCGCCGGTATAGGACTGAACGCCGCCGGTGAGGCTCGCCTGGAAGCCGATGGAAACGTAACAGCCGCCTGCTGGGATCGCGATGTTGTCGCCATATTGATCCAGCACGAAGAGCGCACCACCGCCAGAGATGACTTCAAACGACACGGCGGCCCCGGCCCCAATCGTCAACTCCGGCGCATTCGCATTCGTACCAAGGCTCACCGGCTGTTGGAAGGTCAAACCCGGCGCGAGTGAGCTTACCAGCGGGTCGCTCAACGTCAGGCCTCCGAGATGGGAGATATCCGCACCGCTCAGCAGCAGGGAAGGAAGCTCCTTGGCGTATTTCAGAAAAGTCGACGCGGGAGCCAGATTGGCGTTGATGGTGACTCCGAGTTTGTCGGTGATGGAGATAGTCGGCATGTTTGGTCCTCACGCGATCGGCAGGGTTATGGAGCCCGGAGTGGTCTTTCCCGGAATGACGTCGAGGATGGTCGAGGCGGCGATGGGCTGCCTTTGGCCTTAGCTTCCACGCTCACTTTGTTTTGACCAGGCCCCACGTTGAGACGCGTCCAGACGAGGGCGTTGGAAACGGAATCGGTAAATTTGCCGGATGGCCCCTCCAGAGTAATGTCGAAGTGGAAGCCGTCCGTCTTATCGGCGTTGGTGAGGTTAAGTTCGATCGACCCCGGTTTGGTAGCGTCCTCTTTTTCCTTGGCGGCCTTTTCCACCTGGGCCTTGAGCGTATCCAACTGGGACTTAAGATCCTTCTCCATTTGCGCGATGTTGCTTTGGAACTCGGTAGCCCAGTCCTTAGTTTCCTGTAAGACCATGCTTTGGATAGTCGAGACGAAATCCTTGGCGCGCTGAATCAATACGGTTCGCTGCTCGGGGGTGGGAGGGTCCTGCCCGGCCGCGACCAACGCTACCCAGTCCAAACGAAACTCGTGCAGCAGTTTAGTCATCGCGGTGGCATTGAGTACATACCGCGTCCAACCGCTAGAGAATCCAAAAGCTTTGTCCAGGCCGAGCAGGGCCGCGGCGCTGCCAACTAATATGGAGGCGATTGGGCCTGAATCGAAGGTGGTCGAAATTAGTCTCGCCTTCAGGGCTTGAGCCAGAATGGGTATCAAGCCAGCCGAGGCCGTAAGCGCCAAGGCAAGAAACTGTATCATCCGTGACAGCCTGGACTTCCAGGTCTTCGACTTCCAATACCAGTTGATTGCCTTTTGGCCTTCTTCCTCGGCGGCAATTCGGACGTCGCGGAGTGACTGCACCGGGTCGGTATTGACCCACATGACGTCGACCGTTTTATTCGGCCGGATATCTTTGGTATTCGCCTGCTCGTCTGCCACGATTAGGGAATTATTTCATACTTGCGCTCGCGATCCTACTGGACGTTTAGCCGTGAAGGCGCGGTCGCTACTAAGTATTGGTAGTGCTAATCCCAGCGTTCGAAAGCGTGTTGAGAATAATATTCATCGGATTCAGCGCGTCACTCTGAGTCGAATTTGTGGAAACGGCGGAAAGAAGTTGACTCAGAGGGCTGGTGCTGCTGCTCGAACTGTTGCCGGAACTGGAACTGCTGTCGGCGTCCGACGAGCCCGAGTGGGAATGATGATGATGGTGATGGCCGTGGGACCCCATCGCCTGAGCCAGATCCTGGATGTTGGGAAGTTGGCCGGTTTTCGAGGCGGTGGTGAAGTCCGTTGAAAGCTGGTTGAGTTGGTTGGCGGCCGTGGTATTGCCCTGAGACTGGGCAGTTTGGGCGGCGCTTTGCAGGTTCGTCGCGATCTGTTGAGTGACCTGCTGGTATTTGGTTGGATCAGTTTGCTGAAGTTGCTGGAGCGTGCTCATCAATTGGGCAAACGGCGAGAGCTGGCTGTTGTCCGCCTGGAGGCCGACCGAGGAGGTAGCGGAACTGCTGTTGGTATCGTTTTGCACGCCGGTGCCCTGAAGTACAGTGCTCATGATCGACTGTAAATAGCCACCGGCGAGACTGGTTAGTGGACTCATGGTTCTCATATCGGCACTTTGGCGTCCGTTTTCGGATGTATCTCAAAACATTGAAAAGGCGGGCTCAACGGCATCCGTCGGACCGCCAAAATTCTCGCGTGGCGGCAGGATTTTGACGCGGTACTTCCTGGACTACACCACCTTGGGGAGTCGCTGGCGGCGGGTCATCCATTCTTCGCTGGCAAAGAGCCGCGGCCCAACGGCGATCATCCGCGGCAGAAGGTTAAACAGAGCCGTAGGGCTCCACTTGCCTCCGTCACGGGTTTGATAGCCGCGGCGGTTCAGTTCATTGGCAACTCGCGACAGCGGACAATCTTCCACGATCATGTCCAGCGCCAGGACGATAACCTCAATCTCAGCCGGGTTGTCAACCAGACGCGAGCAATCGCTGTCTACCCGTAGACCGTAGGGGATGTCCTCGGCCCAGTGTGGCTGCTCAGCCGTGCCTGTTTCGACCTCGCGCTCCCATTCCAGGGCGGTCAACTTCCACCCCGCGGATACTCGTTCGCGGAGATACTGGACGCTGGGGAGATCGGAGACCGGTTCGCGACTACGTTCCTTCTGGGGCATAGCCCACCTCATCGCGCGTTGTGAGCAAACCAATTGCCGTGGCGAAGTGAGGCAGGACTTGTGGCCTGTCTCGGGCAGCGCACGGCGGTGCCCCCTAATGGGACCAATTGTCCGCCTGTGGGACGGGACGTCTAAGCTTTACGCGCGCCCACCTTTTGCTCAAGCCAATCGCGGATCACGCTGAATACGTCATGGTTGTTTTTTTCGAGCAGCATCAGGTTACCGTTGCCTATAATGCCGTGATCGCGCAGCCGCAGCATCTCGGCCGAGCAGCCGACTTGCTTCAGGAATTCTACATTCGCCACGGGCGATCCGCCGCCCCCAAATTCGCTGGTCAGCCATCCGATAGGGATGCCCTGGAGGTTCTTCCACTTTCGCGCGGGCTCAGCCTGGAGTTTGTAGGAAGGCGGCACGGGACGCGGCGAGTCGGGCGGTTCGGTGCGCTCCACCAGCGTGAACTGTGCGGCGCCGGTGACCGGCGGATCGTAGGTCATGGGTCCGGCAGTCAGCCCCCAGCGGAGCTGTGCCGCGAACGGGTTGCCGTTGATCTCCATGCACATGATGGCCTTCACCAGGTTGGGACGGCGATCCGCCACACCCCACGCAAAGAATCCGCCGAAGGCATGCACCATCAGGATGGAAGGCCCGATGCGGTCCAGCAGCTCCGCGCCACCCCGCCAGACGAGGTCACTGTGGAAAGCCTCATCGGAAACGTTGCCGGATTCGCAGGCCATGAACTGGCCGATCAACGGATCGTTCATGCCGCCGGGACCGGGCCACTGCGCGGTGTTGAATACAGCAGTGCTGGTGATCAGCCCTTCATACGGCGGCACATTGGGTAGATGACTCGGGCCCAGGGCATCGGGATGATAAGGCGAGCGGCCGTAACTGGGGCGATCCAACCAATAGACGCTGTAGCCGGCCTGCACGAAATAATGCACCCAGCCGGGGCGACCGCCGATTCCCATCATGTGCGTGCCCTGTCCGCCGCCGCCGTGCACCATCACCACCGGATATGGTGAGCGCCTCTCGGCCGGAATCATATACTGCACGAACATCTGGCCCAAGGCGATGGTTCCGTACGACGTGGTCTTGCGCTGGACTCCTACCCAGAAGCAGCCCTGGTCGGCGAGTTTCAAGGCAGTGGATTCCTTATTGGGATGCGGATCAGGAAGGACGGCTGTAGGGTCCTTGTTCACGGTGGAGTCCAGCCAGGCAAGAACCGGTTGCAGAGCATCTCTATTGTTCTTGTCCAGCATCGGCATCGCTCCACTGTTCGCTAGCGGAATGCGATGAATGCTGGCAGGGAGGGCGTCGTTTGCGGATGCGCCGGTCAAAACGACTGCCATCGGCGTGTTCGTGGGCAGACGGCCCTGCCAAGCCGTCGCAGGGGGTTCCACCGCCACGATCGCCTCGACGAGTTTGGGGCGCTCCTCGGCGGTAACGGATGCGAAGACCGCGCCGTCGCCGTGGGTAACCAGGATGGCGGGGCCGATGTCGTCCAGCAGCATGACGCCGCGCGTGCGCCATACGGTTTGCGTAATGGGATTATTTCCCATGGGCTGCCCCATGGCGGCGACGTATTGAGCGAGAGACGGATCGTTCAGCCGTGCCATAGCGCCCGCAGCTTTTTCGAAGGTGGGTGCTTCCCGATCGAAGTTTCCATGCACCCACGGATGATAGGGGCAGCGGCCCTGACCGGGGCGGTCAACGACGTAGACCTTGTAGCCTTGCTCCAGGAACTGCGTTGCCCAACCGCGCCCCCCAGCGGGCGTGCTGATCCAGTCCGAGCCCTGGCGGTAGCCGCCGTGGATGAGCACGACGGGATAAGGATGGCGCACTTGGGTGGGAATCCACCGCTCGACGTACATCTGCATGCCGTTGCATACGGTGCCGCGGGCCAACGTGACGCGCTCCACGCCATACCAGAAGTAACTCCAGTCGGCGATATCGAGCGCGGGGCCGGTAGAACCTGGATCTTGCGCCGACGCCGGCAGGACGGCCAGCGCGCCGACAGCCAATGTACCGAACTCACGTCGGGTCAGGACGGTTGACGAATCATCGGATGCCATCGCTGATATCATACCGGGTTGCCGGACGATACCAAGTTCAACCGGCGGCAGGCGGCCGCGGCGCTGGCTGGGTTCTGCGCATTCCTGAGTTTTTATGCTCCGCAGCCGTTGCTGCCGCTGCTGGCTGCCGAATTCCATACCTCGGTGGCCGGTATCAGCCTGATCATCACGGCCTCTACACTGGGCATGGCCGCCTTCGCACCCGTGGCGGGAATTCTGGCCGATCGATGGGGGCGCAAACGCGTGATCGTTCCCTCGGCGCTGCTGCTCGTGGTTCCCTCGGCGCTGGCGGCGACATCTACAACTGTCGGGCAACTGGTCTTCTGGCGCTCCTTGGTGGGCGTGTTTACGCCCGGAGTTTCCGTCGTCATCGCGGCGTATATCAATGAGGAGTGGCTGGAGGGCGTGGGATCGGCGATGGGCGCGTATGTTTCCGGCACTGTGATCGGCGGATTCAGCGGCCGCATCATCATGGGACTGGTGGCCTCTCGCTTCTCGTGGCGTTGGGCGTTCTTCGCGCTGGCGGTGCTCAATGCACTGGGGGCTCTGGGAGTTTGGGTGTGGCTGCCGCCTGGCCGCCGCTTTCAGAAATCCCACAGCGCTATGGTGACTGTGGCGGCGATGGTGCGGCACTTGAAAAATCCCCGTCTGGCAGCAACCTACGCCGTTGGGTTTTGCGTGCTTTTCTCCATGCTGGCAACCTTCACTTATGTGAATTTCTACCTGGCGGCGCCACCCTTCCGGCTCAGCACGGCTGCCCTCGGACTTCTATTTGTGGTGTACCTGGTGGGCGCAGTGGCGGCGCCGGTGGCTGGCCGCTGGGTTGATCTCAAAGGCCATCGCTTCGTACTTATTGTCGCGTTTACGGGCGGCGTGGCCGGCATTCTGCTAACCCTGCTACCCTCGCTGCCGATGATCATGGCGGGTCTGGCTTTGTGCTGCACGGGTGTGTTCGTGGCGCAGTCGGCTTCTACCAGTTATGTCGGTCTGGTTGCCCGCGAGGCCCGCGCTGCGGCGGTCGGGCTCTACGTCATGTTCTACTACATCGGCGGTAGCGTGGGCGCGGCCGTGCCGGGGCGCTTCTGGAGCCGCGGAGGATGGCCGGCGTGCGTCGCGCTCATTGCGTCTCTCCAGATCCTCATCATCATCTTGGCAGCTCTCTTCTGGCAGCCGCACAAAGCGGCTGCGCCTGCGGGCTTGAGTGAGATGCCGCTATAATTGACACATCACAACCGAAAAAATCCGGAATCGGTTTCCGGAAAAAGGAGAATCCATGGGTACTCTGAAGTGGGCAATCCCGGCCTTGGTAGTAGGAGTCGGACTGTTGGGGCTCACCTCCGCTACTTACGGTAAGCCGGAGTACACAAAGAAGGAAAAAAAGGCCTGCACGTTTTGTCACACCAAGCAAGGTGACAAAGAGCTGAACGATGCGGGTAAATACTACCAGGCGCACGATCACTCGCTGGACGGCTACAAGAAGTAGCCGGGCAGACCCTGGGGTGCGGGCCCGCTTGCGCCCGCACCGTCCCTTGCGCCGCATTATAGTTGGTTTGGGCGATGAATCTTCCCAACTCGCTGACGATTCTCCGGATTTTCTTCGTGCCCCTGCTGGTGGCGGCTCTGGTGCAGGAGACTTTCACGCTTCGTGTCGCCGGCCACGTGGTGACACAAGAGTGGTTGGCGCTGGCGATATTTCTCTCAGCGGCCGCTACGGATCTGCTGGACGGATACCTGGCGCGGCGCTGGAGTCAGGTGACCACCATCGGGACGCTGCTCGATCCAATCGCCGACAAGTTGCTTGTGTCGGCAGCGCTGATCTCGCTGGTGCAGGTTCGCGCGCTTCCCGGTTGGATGGCGATCCTGATCATCGGACGCGAGTTCGCGGTCTCCGGTCTGCGCAGCATCGCCGCCGCCGAAGGGTACACCATCCGCGCCAGCGACCTGGGCAAAACCAAAATGCTCTCGCAGGTTGTGGCGATCTCGTGCCTGCTTCTCAGCATCCGCCATGCTGCGCTACATTTTCCCGGCATGGTGCTGATGTGGGGCGTGGTGTTCTTCGCGGTGATTTCCGCGGTGAGTTATTTCCGCAAGTTCTGGCGGAAGGTGGACCTGGGAATCAAGAAACGGCGGCGACGCGAACTGTTGTCGCTGGAGCGGAAGAGTCAACGAGCCGTGCGGCGCCGTCAGAGAGGCGATGCCAAGGGTTCGCCAGGTGAATCGCCAGGCTCGCTAGGCCCATCGTCGGGTGTGGGCGCCTCCGCGGGGACAATCTGGAAACCTCCTGACGTGAACTGAACTCGAAGCACTTCGCCAGGGTTTCCCAGGGTACCGACCGGCTTCCCGTTCAACTCGACGCGAACGCCTCCGGCATTGCCGAGTTTCAACAACACACGATCATTCGCTTCAATGATCTGGGTACCATGGGGCTGGATCGTGCCCGAGAAAGCCTGTTTTCCGTCCGTAGTGGCTTGCACCCAGACTGGTTGGTCCGCGGTCAACTGCAGCCGTACGGGAACGGCCACACGCTCGGCAGACCCGGCCTCCGGAGTCGCATCGGCGGGCGTTGGGTTAAGCTTGCCCGAGGTCTTGTCCGCGCCTTTGTCCGGCGCCGCCGGAACAGACTGCGCCATCTTCGGGATCGGGGCCACAACCGCGGGGTTATTGTGAACGTCCACCGTGCGCTGCCTGCGTTGCGACCAGGAATAAACGGCTGCGCAAGCCAGCACGACGACGATCACCAGGGCTAGCGCCCTCAAAGAGGAAGTCCACGCCATGCGGGAATCGCTCGCCGACATCCAGTTCTTCACGCGCGGTAAAGCAATGTCCGCAGTTGGTCGCGGCCGAGCCTCGGCCACCTCCGGCTGGACGGTTGGGGGATTCAGCATGCGGTCGAGCGAGGAGGCCATCTCTTGTTCGTCGAGGCCCAGATGGCGCGCATACTGCCGTACAAAGCTTCGGGTGAACACGCCGCCGGGCAGTTTATCGAAGCGATCAGCCTCCATCGCTTCCAGCAGGCGGTGCGAGATTTTCAGATCCTCCGAGATCCGATGCAACTCCAGGTTGCGCCGCAGTCGCTCACTACGCAGCGTCTCCCCTATGGAGGTCATTTACAAGGTCTTCCCTGAACCTAACTTAATAGTACAACGGGAATTACGACGGACAATGTGCGGGAGGGTACAGCCGGACCTGATAGCATTAGCAATTGGTCCCAGTCGTGATAGTCAAACTGGGACTGGGGGACTACGTGCGCGCCGTTCTCGTCGCGCGCCGCCGGATGCGCTTAGCGAAAGACCTATGAGTGAGTGTCTAATCTGTGGCTCGGACCGCTTTGCAACATTGTTTCGTTCCTCCGACCGCCTGTACCATACGACTCCCAAAGAATTCGATGTGGTTCGCTGCGGGGCGTGCGGGCTGGTACGGTTAGACCCCCAGCCGAAAGCCGAAGAGCTGCGCGACTATTATCCCGGTACGTACTGGTTCGCCCCGGAGGACAGTGCCGCCAGCCGCCTGGAAGAGACTTATCGGCGCGTGGTGTTGCGCGACCATGTGCACTTCGTGGAACAAGCCCTCCGTCATTCCCGCGACCGAGGTCCTTTGCTCGATGTGGGTTGCGGCGGCGGTCTTTTTTTGGGAATGATGCGGGAGCGCGGGTTCGGAGTGGTGGGGCTTGATTTTGCGCCGGAAGCCGCTCGGGTAACATGGCGCCGCCAGCAGGCTCCGGCAGTTTGCGGCCGCCTCAACCAGTCGCCTTTGCGCGCACAGGCCTTTGCCTGCATCACCATGTTTCACCTGCTGGAACATCTGCCGGATCCGGGCGAGTTTCTGCGCGCGGCGCACCATCTGCTCCGCGAGGACGGCCGACTGGTGGTGCAAGTGCCCAATGCCGCTTCCTGGCAGTTCCGGCTTCTGGGCCGAACCTGGAACGGCGTGGATGTGCCGCGGCACTTGTTCGATTTTCGGGACCTGGATTTGGAAAAGCTGTTAGCCGCCTCCGGTTTCGCCGTGGTGCGGCGCAAGTACTTTTCGTTAAGGGACAATCCGGCCGGGCTCGCCAGCAGTCTTGCGCCGGCGCTCGATCCCATGGCGCGACGGATCCGCGGCACGCCCGAGAGTGGAACCGCCCGCCTGGTTAAGGATCTCGTGTATTTTGGCATCGTGTTGGCCGCACTACCCTTCACGGTGGTGGAAGCCGCGTGCCGCGCCGGGTCGACCGTAATGATCGAGGCGCGCAAGCAGTGAGTTACGTGCGTATTGCGTACCGGCTGCCCAAGCCGGTGCGGCGACTGGTGCTGCACTTCGAAGTGGAAATCGAACAGGCTATTGCCGCATTCGCGGCCCAATTGCTTGAGGGCGCGCGAGTATTGGATGCGGGCGCGGGCGAAAACCAGTATGCGCACTATTTCACGCGGCATCGCTACTTTGGCGTGGACCTGGCGGTGGGCGATTCCGCCTGGGATTACAGCCGCCTCGACGCCCTCGCCGACCTGACAGCGCTGCCGTTTTGCGATGGGGTGTTCGAGGGTGCCCTCCTGATCGTGACTATCGAGCATCTGCGCGAGCCCGGCTCCGCGCTGGCGGAGCTTGCCCGGACACTGGTTCCCGGAGGGACCCTGCTGATCGCCGCACCGCATGAGTGGGAGGTGCACCAGGCGCCGCATGACTATTTTCGATTCACTCGGTATGGGCTGGCTCACCTGTTGAAAAATGCCGGCTTCGAAGTACGCGAGCTGCGGGCGTGCGGAGGCTATTTCCGCCTGCTCGCCCGGCGCCTGCTGAACGGTTTACAATTCTTTGCGGGAGGCATTCGCTGGCTGGGGTTCATTCCGGCGGCGATTCTGGTGGTCCCGCCCGCGCTGGTTCTGCCGTTTCTGGATTTCCTCGACCGGGACCGAAATTTCACATTGGGATATATCTGCACGGCGCGGAAGCCACTACCACAACCTTTGCCCACGTCTCAGTAGCGCACGCAAGAACGGGAGAAGGGAGATCATTGGACGGAGTTATCGTAGTCGACAAGCCGCAGGACTGGACCTCGCATGACGTTGTCGGCAAGATGCGGCGTATCGCCAACACCAAGAAGATAGGGCACCTGGGCACACTCGATCCGATCGCGACAGGCGTGCTACCACTGGTTATCGGACGGGCCACGCGCATGGCGCAGTTCTATGTGCGCAGCGACAAGATCTATGAAGGAGTGGTGCGGTTTGGATGGTCCACCGACACGTACGACCGCGCAGGTGAGCCCACCAGCCAACAACGGGACGTCACTCTAGATCGAGCGGAATTGGAACTTCTGATGGAGCCGTTGCGCGGTGAGATCTGGCAAACGCCGCCGCCGGTTTCCGCCAAGAAAATTGGCGGCAAACGAGCCTATCAGCTGGTTCGCGAAGCGGTGGCCGTGGAACTCGAGCCGGTCCTGGTTCACATTTACGAATTGATCCTGTTGGAAGTAAGCGGCGCCACGGCGCGGTTTCGCGCGCATTGTTCGGGAGGCACCTACGTACGCTCCATCGCTCATCAACTGGGCGAAGCCGTCGGCTGCGGCGCACACATTGAGGAGTTGCGCCGCACGGCCAGCGGTGAGTTCGTCATCGAACAGGCGCGGACGTTGGCGCAGCTGGAATCGCTCGCTGCTGAGGGACGTTTGGTGGACGCGTTGGTCCCCGCCGCGGATTTACTGCCCGGATTCCCGACGGTTCACGTCGATCAACTGACAGCCGGGCAGATTCGAAACGGACGCAATTTTCCGGCGTCGCCGTTTCGCAACGAGGCCGCCGCAAAGCATGTCAAGGCGATTACGTGGGACGGGGAATTGGTGGCGATCGGAGAGGCGGTTTTGCCGAATCTGTATCATCCGATGGTTGTGCTGTAACGCCGGCGGTCTTGCCGCCGGTGCAGTTCGCCAGCAGACTCACCGGCGGCAAGACCGCCGGCGCCACTAATTCCCGCCTTCGCTCAATTCGCGCAAAGGAATCCGGTACTGCAAGATCAAACTTTTCACTTGGGCCGGTGTGAGTCGCGCAATCTGCTTCACCTGCCGGCGCTTTTGCAAAGTCTTGGGCGCCATCCACAGCGCCACCAGATCTCCCTTTAACATCGCGAAGGCGGCGCGAAACTTGCCGCGGACACCACGATATTTGCCAATTTCGCCGCGATCGCGTGCCGCCGCGACAGTGCCGCCTGCGAGCCGCAGCAGATAATACGGCAGGTTTAGCCACAGCAGGCTCCAGGGAAATAGCTTGAGCGCCAACAGCACGCGGTTGCGCTCGATGAGATACAAACGGCGCGCAGAAGCTACGCTGACCGCGCCGCCGCGATGATGCCGCACCACCGCCTGCGGAACATACAGGCACTTCCAACCGGCGATGCGCGCGCGCAAGCCGAACTCCGAATCGTCGCCGAAGATAAAGAGATCTTCGTCCATTCCGCCGATTTCGTCGATCACCTGGCGGCGGAACATGGCTGCGCAGCCGTCGGGCCACGAGCATTCTTCGAGTCGATCGTACTGGCCATGATCGATTTCGCCGCTGCCGCGGCCGCGATTTTGGCCGTCGGGATAAATCAAATGGCCCACTTTATCGATGCGTCGCGGATCTTCCCACACCAGGATTTTCGAAGCGGCCATCCCGACGTCGGCGCGGCCCTCAAAGCATCCGACCAACGCCTGTAGCCATCCCGGTTCGGGCTCGGCATCGTTGTTCAACATCGCCACAAAACGGCTGTGGCTGGCGGCGAATCCGCGATTGTTGGCGGCACAGAAACCGAGGTTGCGGCCATTTTCCACCAGCAGCACCCGAATCCCGAAATCCGTGTTCTTCGCCATCTCGATCGAACCGTCGGTCGAGCCATTGTCGACTACGATCGCCGTAAATTCGCGGAATGTTTGCCGGCCCAGCGCCTGCAGACAACTGCGCAGGTACTCCCGGCCGTTCCAATTGATGACGACCACGCTGACTTCGGGCTCGCTCACGCCGTCCCCCGCGCCTCGCGCCACACTGGCGGAAGATTCTTCTCAATTTCGATTCCCTGAAAGGGCGGGGTACTGCGGCTGCCTTCCTGGCGCACCCAAGCCGCCATGCGCGCCAATCCTTCTTTAAGAGGAGTCTTGGGCGCATAGCCCAACTCGGCCGCGATGCGGTCATGCGAAGCCACCGCGTGTTTGACCTCGGAACGCTCCGGCAGGTAGCGAATGCGCGGCTGCACGCCCATGGACTCCGCTACTAAGTGGGCTAAGTCCTGAATGGTTGTCGCTTCACTGGAGCCGATGTTGTAGACGCGGTTTCGGATTTCTGGCAACTGGACGGCGCGGGCGATCACGGGCGCCACATCGCCGATGTAGGTGAAATTCCGCGTCTGCAGGCCGTCGCCAAAGATGGTCATCGGCTCGCCGCGCAAAATCTGGTTCATGAAGATTCCGATCACGTTGCGGTAACGATCGCCGATGTTCTGCCGCTCCCCGTAGACGTTGTGCGGCCGCAGCACCAGATAATTCAGGCCGAACAGGCGATGCGCCGCTTCGAGATCGAGTTCCACCGCCCGCTTGGCGATGCCATAGGGGTCTTCGGGAGCCGGAATCGTTTCCTCGGTCAACGGGAGTTGCCCGGACCCATACACCGCAATGGAGCTGGTGAAGACGAAGCATCGCACTTCGTGGCGCACGGCGCTGTTGATCAGGTTCACGCTGCCAATCAGGTTGTTGGTGTAGTTGAAGCGACGGATGTAGTGGCTCAACCCCTCTGCGGCATAAGCGGCCGCGTGACATACGGTGCGGAAGCGGTGGTCACGGAACAATTGTTCGAGCAGCGCTTCGTCGAGGATGGAGCCCTCCTGGAATACCGCGCCTTGGGGAATATTGCGGCGGTAGCCGCCCGACAAATCGTCGAGAACTACAACTGGTTCGCTTTGTTCGAGCAGGGCTGACGCCAGATGCGACCCGATGAACCCAGCCGCTCCGGTCACTAAAACGCTCATTGTATGTTTTGATGCAACGTGTGTTGGCACACCCGGATTTTATGTAACTGGATTGCGCCGTCGGCCCGAAGCTCCTAAGCCTCCCGGTAGTATACCCCCAGTTGCCGCCCTCTTGTTAGAATAGCCTCATACTCATGCTTAAGCGCTTCATCCTGTGGGACTATCCTCGCGCGAGTTGGCAGTACGACGTGATGGTCGGGATCATTCTCGTGTTCATTTTTGCCACGCCGCGAGCGTGGTTCCGCGATCAACCCCGCATCCCCACCGCCAGCAGCATCGCCCCGCTTCCCTCCGAAAATGGCAGCTCTGTTTTTTTTGTCAATGCGGAGCTCCTGGTGGGAGTGCCTGACGAGCAACGCGCCGCCAAGTTGACCCAGACCCTTCAGGTACGTACGAGTAATCGCCACTTGCTGGTCACACGGGTGGAACCGGTACTCGATTCGGAAGGCGAACTGCAAGGGTACATGGCGTTCGCACGGCCGTGAGGAACCAAACGGGTTCCACTCGCACCGAATGACACAAGCATCACACTGGTTTTTGGCGGGACTACTTGCGCTGATGGCGGCTTCCGCCTCGGCGGCCTCGCTGAATGACACGCTGGCGCACATGGATCAGGCAGCCAAAAAATTCACTGGACTTTCAGCCGATATCCGCAAGGTTTCGCACACCGGTGTCATTAACGAAGACACGGTCGATGTCGGAACCGTGAGGATGAAACGACCGAAACCGCACGATATCCGTATGCTGTTTGACATCAAACCGCCGGACCCCAAGCAGCTTTTCATCGATGGCAAGAAAGTTCAAATATTTTTTCCGAATAGCCTGGAGGTACAGGAATACGAGATAAGTAAGTACAAGTCGCTCCTGGACCAATTTTTGTTACTCGGATTTGGGAGTAACTCGAAGGACTTGGAAAACGACTATTCCATTAGCCTGGGAGGTCCCGAAGTGGTCGCCGGTGAAAAAACAACCCGTCTGGAGCTTATACCGAAATTTCCGGAGGCGCAGGCGCATCTAAAGCGAGTGGACTTGTGGTTGTCCGATGAAACCGGAATGACAGTTCAACAAAAATTTTATCAACCGGGCAACGACTATCACCTGGCGACCTATACGAACATAAAGATCAACCCGAACCTTCCCGAGCTGAAGCTCGATCTGCCGAAAAACGTCAAGAAGGAATATCCACTGAAATAAGCCGATGAAGACGCACTCCAGCGCATACCGGCTGCAGTATCTCGACTGGCTTCGCGGTTTTGGAGCCGTAGTCATGCTCCAGGGCCACGTCTTTCATTCCTTTCTAAAACCGGAATTGCGCGACGGCGGCCCATTTATGGCGTCGCAATTTGTGGGCGGCATGCCTCCGGCAATTTTTCTGTTTCTGACAGGCATCACTTTGGCGTTCCTCATGGACAGCGCCGAACGGAAAGGGCTTGCTCCCATCGAGCGGACCGTGGGGGCAGTTCGCCGCGCCGGTTATCTTTTCTTGCTCGCGTTTGCCTTCCGCTTGCAACTCTGGCTCTTCGGCTGGCCCTCGCCTTGGACCGACCTGTTGCGCGTAGACATTCTCAATTGCATGGGGATGGCAGTGGCGCTGCTTTCGATAATGGCGTTGTTTCGAACGGCGGAGCGAATCCGTTTGTGTGCCATCCTTGGCCTTTCGATCGCGTTCGCGGCGCCGCTGGTCTCGCAGATCGATTGGTCGTGGGCCCCGACGCTGGTGCGGAGTTACATTGTGCCAGACTACAGCTCGTTCGGCTTTTTCCCTTGGGGCGCGTATCTGGCTTTTGGCATGAGCGCCGGGAGTATGCTGCGCAGCATTCCTGAGGAGACCATCGAACGAGTCATGCAATGGGCGGCGCTCGCGGGAGGCGCGCTGGTTTTCAGTGGCCAGTATTTTGCGAACCTGCCGTTTTCGATCTACACGAAATCGGAGTTCTGGCTAAACAGTCCGGCTCAGGTGCTCATCAAACTGGGCGCGACGCTGGTGCTCCTGGCGCTTGCCTTTCTGTGGACGCGCTACGGCGCGAAAGAGGGCTGGAGTTGGGTGCGGCAATTCGGAACAACGTCCCTGCTGGTCTACTGGGTGCACATAGAGCTGGTTTATGGACGCTGGCTGTACTTCTTCAAGAACAACCTGACGGTGCCGGAGACCGTAGCCGCAGCACTCGCCGTGATTCTGCTGATGCTGGCAATCTCGACGGCCAAGACGCGGCGTCACCGCATCGCCGTCACCCTCGCGAACTGGGGTTGGACTGTTGGACCCAAAGCGGAGCGCGTTCCCGGCGACTGACACCGGCCAAAATTGCCTTTACAAATCGATTAATCTTCGGGCCCGCGAACTGACTTCAATTGCATCTTGACACCTCCGGAATAATTGCAGAAACTGGTCGTGACAATCACTGATCGGCAGTTCACTTATGCTTCGCGCGCGATCACTCTCTCGCGCAATAGTAAAACCTGCTCCTCCCTGTTGAGGAGGCGTTCTTTCCTAAGTCCGGAACAAGAACATAATGGAAAAACTGTCATCAAAATATGTACCGCTCCTCACCACCGCCGCCGTTGCCAAGTGGTTAGGTGTATCGACCCGGACAGTTTGTCTTTGGGCCGAATGTGCGGAACTTCCCGCGATCAAGATTGGGAGGCAGTGGCGATTTCGCGAAAGGGAATTGTGGGCGTGGATCGAGAGTCCAAAGGCCGCGAAAGTGAAATGTTCGGCAACTAACTCCGCAGTCGCGACAGTTTGAATGGCTTGCAGCGCTTTGCGGCAATTGCGGACACTGCCGCAACAGACGCAAACAGCCAGCTGTGTGGTGTGGCAACATCGGCCTGTGAGGTAGCGTTCCCCCCCGCACCTCTCAAGGAGCCAAAAACCACATGATGCACGAGTTATACCAAAACCCCTTATTGGGAGCGATCAATCCGGCGGCTGCGATCAATCCGCTGGCTGCTTCTTTAGGCATGTTTGCGAACTCCCCCGCCGTGGGGATCAATCCGCAACAATTCCTGCACCTGGCGGCATTGGCGCAGGCAGCACAGACAGCGCAGGCTGCTCAAATGCTTGGCCCGCAAAATCCGATCCAGGCGGCCTTGCATCACCAGCAGTTGCTGGCACAGGCCGGCTTGCAGAATCCGTTTGTGCAGCAGCAGAACCCATTCATCCAGCAGAATCCATTCGCGCAGCAGAATCCGTTCGTGCAACAACAGAATCCATACTTGCAACAGAATCCTCTGATGCAACAGCAGAATCCGTTCGTGCAGCAGCAGAATCCATACTTGCAACAGAATCCTCTGACGCAACAGCAGAATCCGTTCGTGCAGCAGAATCCTCTGACGCAACAAAATCCGTTCCTGAATCCGATTCTTGCCCAGCAATATGGCGCGTTGTTAGGGATGGGAACACCATACGGCCAGATCAACCCGGCCTTGGCTCCTCAGAGTTGGGTGGGGCAGGGCGGACAGTTGGGCGGTGGCCAGCTTAACCCACTTGTCCAGCACCTGGTCGCGCGCCAGTTACACAGCCCCGTCGGTCAGTGGACGGGAATCTAGTCCGAATCAAAGATCACCAGGATGGGCAAGCTCCGAGCCAGGGCGGGGCTTGCCCTGCAGTGTAGAGGAACATGGCAAAGAAACCAGACCGGCGCCTGGGGAATCCTTCGCCAGAAGGCCCGGGCGTCGAACATATTGCGTTGCCGAAAGGTGACGAAACCGGTGGGGAAGCGTTTGGAGAACCTTTAAGGAAGGACACTACGGTGATGCCAGCATACGCATTAAAAGGGCCAACACACACGTCACAAGCGCAAACCGAAGGAGTGACTGTCACGGGTGAAGCCGTGCGGCGCGTTGCTCCCGAGAGTGCGGAATTTGTGATCGAGATTACTGCCAGCGGGGCGACAGCCGCACAGGCTCTGCGTGACAATCACGCGAAAACCACACAGGTCAGCCAAGCGGTCGGTCCCATGGGCGTGCAGCCCGCCGACTTGCAAACGATTTCGCTCAACCTGCACAACTTATTTGCTCCCATCATGCAGGCTCTCCCGGCATTTGGGGCCATGCCCCAGATTTCGCAGGGGCCTGTGCAATCCTTCGGAGGCGTGTTCGCTGGCCGGGGGGACCTGCAGTTGGGTTCTTATCAGGCTCGGAATACAGTCCGCGTCAACGTTCGCGAACCGGGGCGCGTCGGCGAAATCGTAGATGCCGTGACGCGCGCGGGGGCGAACATTGTGGGTGGGTTCTCGTTCCGTGCTTCGGATGAAGCCCAAGCGCGAAGGAGCGCGTTAGAGGCTGCGGGAAAAGATGCCCGCTCCCGAGCCGAGAGTTTGGCGGCGGCAGCGGGAAAGCAGCTGGGCGACCCGATAACGCTCACCGAGGAGATCACGGCTTCCGATGGAGCCTACATGGCGCTTCGCTCGGCGATGCCTTTCGCTTTCGGTGCAGGCGCACCTCCGGCGATCGGGGAGCTGGAATACTACGCGCGAGTGTCGGCGACGTTCCGGTTGCAATAGGAAGAAAAGCACCGCTCCCTTTTGGTCACGCGCGACTATAAAGGGAGCGGGCTTGACAGCTTACGCGGTTGAAGGAAGGAATCCGATCGGCCGCCGTGGCGGTTCCGGTCCAGGTTCGAAAAGGCGATTGATGCTGGCCAGGAGCATGCCGAATTGTGCGGATTGCTCCTGATGCCGCTTCTCCAGTTCGGCTACCTTATGCGCCAGCTCTTCGGGCGGGGCTTTAGTTGTGCGCGCTTGGCACACAGGGTTGTAGGGCCATATCAGCTCATTGCGCAGCGTACACCGCTGAGCGGTGGTGGAGAAGGGTAGCGGCAAGGTTGCGACAAATAGTTCCGCGCTACGGCGAAAATCGAACTGGAGCAGTGAATCGCCGCGCAGAGAAACCTCCGTCGCGTTATTTCCAAACTCACCGAAGTACAAGGGTTGAAAGGGCTTAGGAGCCCAGTTCGCATCCCCCAGGAGAATCACAAACAGGCTGGCGTATTGTGGCGGCCGCCACGCAGCCAAAGGCGTTGGCTGGGTGAAAAAACAATCGTTAAACCGAATCCCCACCGCAAGATCTGAGTGCATGACACCCTTCTGTAATGATTCTACCTCTCAAGTGTGCCGGAACTGTATCGGTTTTGCTGATAGGTTCTATAGAATTCGTAATGGGACCGATAGGCTCAGCGGCCCGGTTGTATCCAGTTATTTTGTTTCGATAGAGGCCCTGGCGAGGATCTCCGCAACCACAGACGCCTTGGCGTCGGCATAATTCTGGACACTTTCCCATTCCTTTTGAGCCAAGGCCAGCTTGGTGCGCGAGTACAGCTCGCGGTCGGCGCGGTTACCGCGCAGCCAGTCACGGAACAGAAGCATGCGACCGATCTCCGGACATCCGGATGACAAAACGTGCAGATTGATGTCTGTGTCCGGCCCTTTCAACATGCGGTGCTCGTACCAGTCGGGCTCTCGATGGCGAAGCAGGTAGCCGGCGGACTGCAGCGCGGGCAGGTACTTGTCTTCATCCGCTGAATCGTCCACCACCAGGAGTACGTCAATAACCGGTTTGGCGGCGAGACCCGGGACTGCCGTCGAGCCGACATGTTCGATCTGTAGCACTCGGTCTCCGAGCACGTCTCGGATTCTGTCAGCCTCACGGCGAAACAGTCCCGGCCACTGCGGATCGTAGTCCACAATCAGAATCTTCGACATTAGTGGAGGCGATTAATTCGTCTGGAAGGGAATGTCTACCGTGGTCTCCACTTCGACCGGATTTCCGTTCAGGAGCGTGGGGGTGTATTCGTATTGCTTAAGCGCCTCGATCGCCAGCTGAACCAATAGCGGATTCCCACTGAGCACCTCGACATTCATCACGTGTCCATCCGTACCGATCCGGACGCGGCATCGGACCACGCCTTCGATGCCCGCCTGCGGGCCCGTGGGCGGATCGGGCTTGAGTGGCCGAATCAGGTGCGCAGCTTGCACGCCACTCCCTACCGTGATGCTGGGAGGCATTGGACTTGGGTTGGGATTTACAGTCACAAGCGGCGGCGCGACAGACATGCACGGCAGCCGTTGGGCGCCTTCAAGGAAGTCGGTCCATTGGCTGTTCTGCGGCTCTAATTGGCGCGCGCGCCCGAGGAGTTGAAACGCCGCCAGGCAGACAAAGCTCAGGTCGGGGTCGGTCTTTTCGATCGCCGCGTGTGCTCCGTAATTAACTAACTCCGCGGCCACCGTTCCCACGAGGCTGGCGTCCGGCGAGTGAGCCAAGTCCTCCAAGAGTGGCAGGCTCGTGATCAAGTGATCCATGCGCCCTGAAGGGCCAAGGCGGCCAGACAGCACCAGGCCGTAAAAATATGCGACCGGTTGCGTGTGATCCGCCGGATCCAGGCTTTGTAAAAGCTTGGTCAATTCGATGCTCCGATCGACATTCGACGCCTCGAAAAACCGGGCCGCGTTGTGCAGGGCTTCGGACTCGACACGTATCGGATTCAGCGCGGATTCCCACAGTGCGCGGGAGCGGGCAAAATCCGCAGCGTCATTCTGGGGCGGGTGGTCGGGAAAGACCCGGGCAAAATCCAGGCCGAGAATTGGCGACTCCGGATGGTGTTCAATCAACCAGCAAATCGAGTCTACGCGCTCACTCCGCAGGTTGTTGTGCCAGTAGTAATTCAACAGATCCGCGCGAATCTGGGCATTCTCAGGATCGTCTCGAAGTTGTCGCTCCAGTTGGCCGGCCTCGGCGGGAGTGACCTGCTTCCAACGAGAGTCGGTCGATACCGCAAGATAACCCCACCTGTGATCTTTGAATGCGACCTGGCCTAGCGTCTGCGCACCGGCGGAAGCCATGTACGCCGCGAGTATTCCACAGTCAAAAAGCAATCTGCCGAACATGCGCTGCCCCCGCATGCTCTTCATGTAAACAAACCCGCATCCCCGTGGCAAGGCTCTAAACCGGTTCTTTTTTGTTGTAAACTCGTTCTGAACACGCATCCCCGCCACGGGCGGGCGACTCGCACAAAAGAGGAGAATGGAACGATGAAGATGTCACGTACTGTAACGATCCTGGGTCTGCTTCTGAGCTTGGCGCTGCTGGCGGGAGTAGTGGCCTGGGCTGCCGAGCTGCCGGCTGTGGGTAGCGCGGCTCCCGACTTCACCTTGTCCTCGCAGGAAGGCAAGCAGGTCAGTCTGCACGACTTCAAGGGCAAGTGGGTTGTTCTGTATTTCTATCCGAAGGACATGACCCCCGGCTGCACTATCGAAGCGCATAACTTCCAGCGCGATCAGGCGCAGTATGACAAGATGGGCGCCGCGGTTGTCGGTGTAAGCGCCGATAACGTTGATTCACACGTCGAGTTCTGCACCAAGGAGAATCTCACTTTCAAATTGCTGGCCGATCCGAGCCATGGCGTCATCGAGAAGTACGGTTCGGTAATGCAAATGGGGCAGATGACGGTAGCCGCCCGCAACACATTCCTGGTCGATCCCAAGGGCGTCATCCGCAAGGTCTACACCAAGGTGAATCCCAACCCGCACAGCGAAGAAGTTCTCATGGCGCTGGCAGACATGAAGAAGTAGTCAAACCAAGTCCTGGCGGGCACGCGCGCCGTGCCCGTCTTCTCTAGTTGTGTGGGGCGGGCTTCAGCCCGCGGCGGACTTTAGTCCGCCAATCCGAACCAGCGGGACTGAAGTCCCGCGCAGGCTAAGGCCCGCTCCACAATAACCTCGTCTCCCCGACGCTCATCCGAAATGCTCGCTGTCGTTCTGGAAAATGGCACTGTCTCCACGATTGATGTGCCCATGCCGCATCGGCCGCAAGGCTTCGCACTGCTGCGCCTGTTGTGTGGCGGCATCTGCAACACGGATCTGGAGCTGCTGCGCGGCTACTATGGATTCTCCGGAATACCGGGGCACGAGTTCGTTGGGGAAGTCGTAGAAACAGATACTCGCTCGCTAGTCGGCAAGCGGGTTGTCGGCGAGATCAACTTCGCTTGCCACCATTGCGAATGGTGTCGGCGGGAATTGGGGCGTCATTGTCCTGATCGTACGGTGCTGGGGATTGTGAATCAGCCCGGAGCGTTTGAAGAGTACTTCATCGTGCCGGAACACAACCTGCACGTCGTGCCGGACCATATTCCCACCGAGCGTGCGGTGTTCACCGAGCCGCTGGCCGCGGCGTGCGAGATCCTGGACCAGGTTTCGATTCCGCCGGGATCCACGGTTGCCGTGCTGGGCGACGGCAAACTGGGCCTGTTGGTGGCGCTGGTTTTGAACGCCCACGGGTACCCGGTCCACCAGTTCGGCCACCATCAAGAAAAACTGCGGTTCGCCTTGTCTGCGGGAGTGGACACGACCGTGGCAGGCGAAGTTTTGCCCAAGGCCGCGTATGGCTGGGTGGTGGAAGCCACGGGCAATCCGGAAGGATTGCGGCAGGCCGCCGCAATGACTCAGCCGCGCGGAACGCTGATTCTGAAATCGACGGTGCACGGCCTGGTAGGCATCGACACCGCGGCTATCATCGTGAATGAGCTGACGTTGGTGGGTTCGCGCTGCGGCCGCTTCGAAGCCGCGTTGCCACTGCTCGAGGAACACTTGATTCGCGCGGAGGAACTCGTTTCGGCACGGTACCGACTAGCGCAAGCGCCCGAGGCATTCGTCCGCGCGGCGGAACCGGGGACACTGAAGGTGCTGTTGTATCCGTAGCTTTTCGCCGCTACGCTGCCGCTACTCCCCCGCCCGGTTGGCCCGCCCGGAATTCCCGATCCAGTTTCCGAACATCTCCGTGAAACTCCGCGCCTGCGGGTCCGACCGCAACTGCTCCACCGTGAAACGCATTTTTCTTTGCCAATTCGGATACTCTGCGGTGGTGCCCGGCAGATTCTGTTGTTCCAGTTCCTTGGTCAGGTCTTCCTGATTGATGGCTAGCAACTGCGAGGGCGCCAGCGCCAGAAATCCGACCACGGCGTTGTGTAGGTCGCCAGTCATTTCAGGATAGTTATCCGCGGAATGAGACATATGCGGAGGCAACATGCCGGACTCGAACAAAACATCGAGCATCTTCTGTTTTTCAATGGCGCGCGCGGCGAGCTGGCGCCGACGGCCTTCGTCATCCAATTTTCCTGCCTGGTGGCGCGCTTCGATGTCGATGCCAATCCAGAAGCCCGCCAGCGTCGGCAGGTCGTGGGTAGTGGAAGACACCAGGGCCTGCTGCGGATATTCCTCGTAGTGGCGGAACTTGCCGCCGTTCTGCTCAAAGTAGAACAGGCGGTAACTGAGAACGCCGAAGCGTGCCAACGACTCGCGAATCTCGGGCACCACCGTGCCCAGGTCCTCGCCGATCAGCAGGACGCGGTTGCGTACGCTTTCGAGCGCCAGCACGCGGAGGTAGTCGTCGGAGAGTTCGCGCACATACGCGCCCGCCTCGGCGGTGGAGTGTTCCGGGATCCAGTAGAGGCGGAAGAGCCGCATCACGTGATCGATGCGCAGGGCCCCGCCATGCCGGCAGTTCTTGCGAATCGATTCGGCAAAGAGCCGGTAGCCATCCTCGCGGTGATGCTCGGAATTGGGCGGCGGGAAGCCCCAGTCCTGTCCCCCGGGAGCGAAATCATCGGGTGGCGAACCAACCCGGCAATCGGGAACAAAGAAGGGGCGGTGCGCCCAGAGATCGGCGCCGAAACGATCCGTAGCCAGCGCCAGATCGTGATAGAGACCGATGGAAAGTTGGCGGGACCGCGCCCATTGCTGCGCGCGCGCCAGTTGTATATCGATCTGCCACTGCAGGTACTGATAGAACATTACGGAGCGCCAATGTTTGCTCCGGAACGAGCGCACCGCGGGCGACTCCGGATCGCGGTATTCTTCCGGCCATTGGGTCCAGATCCAGACCTCGCGGTCCTGCCGGTGAAGGTACTCATCGAGCGCGCAGTAAGTGGCGAACCTTTCGAGTAAATCGCCTTCCCGCGCAACGTACTCCCGGAAGGCTTGGCCCCGCAGCGAGCTGGCCCGCCATTCGCGCAGGAACTGCACGAAGAGCAGTTTGAGGAATCGCAGCTTGAGGGCCGCGACGCGCTCATATTCGACTAAAGGCGCGGCCCGCAAGCTCTCGAGCTCGGCGCAGGTCTCTTTCTGCCACCGCAGGCGCTGGGCTCGGCGGCTGCGAGTGTAGTCCTGAATACCTTCCACGTCGAGGTAGATGAAATTCTGATAGTAGATGCAATTCGGTAGATAGGGGCTGGTGTTGAAGGGCTTGCGGTTGTGAATTGCGTGCAGCGGATTGAGGCCCACGAAGCTGGCATGGAGCTCTTCGGCGACCCAATCCACAATCACCTGGAGATCACGGAAATCGCCGCAACCCCAATTACGCGCCGATCGGACGCCATAGAGACTGAGCGTAATGCCGGCGGCGCGTCCCGTGCGGCCCAGGTTCGGATGCGTCCAGGCACGATCGGGAGTCACGATGTATCGGGTCTTTGCAGTGAGCGTCCCAATGCGAATCGAGATGTCGTGATACCCGAGTGGTAAATCGGAAGGCAGCGACACTTGTTTCCGAACGAAAGCGCGTCCATCCAACTCGGTTTTCGCAACCTCCGGCAAAGGCCGAAGATCGGCTTGGATTGCGATGCTGGTACCGTCTTCCCGCCGGATCGTAATATCCGCGCGCTTTTGGCCCAGTTCCGCAGGAATCCCGACCTGGAGCAGTCGGGGCTTGGATTCGGAAACTACCAGCGTGGGAGGCAGCGGACACTCCCATTCCCGGCGGGAGCGGCGGTCCAGCGCGGCTTCGAGATGCTCCGGCGTGTCCGAAATCACACCCATGGACGCCAGCAGGGCCTGCCGGGTGTCATTACTGGTGGACCGGTAGTTGCCCCAAATATCCCAAAACCCGGGCTCAACACCAAACGCGGAGGAGGCCTGCCCGAGGAGTTGATCCGAGGTTTCCATGGCGCGGAACTTCGATTCTAGCGGACCGCGCCTGGGCCATGCGAGAATAAACGTATGGAGCAGCCCTTCGCCAGCAGTCTTCCAGAGATTTTCACGCGCGCGGACGACTACACCACCGCCAATGCAGCGGCCGCTCAATCGGAAGGGATCGTCCTCACCACCCTGAACATGGCCGTCAACTGGGCGCGTAAGAACTCCATTTGGCCGATGTCGTTTGGGCTGGCTTGTTGCGCAATTGAAATGATGTCGATGAGCGCTTCCCGGTTCGACATCGCCCGCTTTGGGGCGGAAGTGTTCCGCGGGTCGCCCCGCCAGTCCGATCTGATGATTATCGCGGGACGTGTATCGAACAAAATGGCGCCGGTAATCCGCCACCTTTATCAGCAGATGCCGGAGCCTAAGTGGGCGATTTCCATGGGCGCGTGCGCCACGTCCACGGGAGTGTTCCACAACTATGCTCTCATTCCGGTAAACCAGGTGATCCCCATCGACGTGTTCGTTCCCGGTTGCCCTCCGCGGCCTGAGCAGTTAATCTATGCGTTGATGATGCTGCAGAAGAAAATCGGCGAACAAAGCGGGACCATCAAGCAGGTATTGAACCTGGCATAAGAGCGCCCGAAGCCGGTTCCGGCTTGGGAAACCACTTCCGAATTTCCGGCAACGCGGCCAGCGCGGCCTCTTCACCTGCCTGAACCAGCAGCGGCCCGGCGGCAAAACCATCCCACTCCACACCACGGACATCCGGCGTAATCACCAGATCGCTGGAGGACCGCCAACTCTCCTCGGTGCGGCTTTGCATAATCTGGAAGCAGCGGTTTACCACCTGGAATATGTTCTTGGGTGGCAGTTCGGGACTCTGGACGGGCAAGTGCACCGAGATGACGTGGGTGGCGCCGAGCTCGCGGGCTAGGCGGGCCGGAATCTCCATGGTGATCGCGCCATCCACCAGCATTCGGCCGTTGTAAGGAACAGGGTGGTAGAGGCCGGGGTAGGCACAACTGGCGCGTATGGGTACGAAGACGTCGCCCGATCCCAAGAAACTTACCGTCTCGCCGGTGACCACATCGGTAGCGAGGATCCCCAGGGGGATCGGCATTTCCTGAAATCGATAGTTCTTGAGCAGCTGTTCGAGGAAGCGCTTCATGCGCTCGGTGGCGACGAAACCCATGCGGCCAAAACTCCAGCGGGCGACGTCGGCGAAACGCAGGGAACAGCCGGCGCGGATGATTTCCGCGGGAGTCGCGCCGCTGGCATAGGCCGCGGCCACGATGGCGCCGGCGCTCACCCCGGTAATGCAATGGATGGGAACCTGGTGCTCTTCGAAGACCTTCAGCACCCCGGCGTGGGCGATGCCCCGGGCAAATCCGCCGCCCAGCGCCAGCCCGATCTTCGGCGGCGCCAGTTTTGCGAGCGGTCCGATGGGCGGCACAGGTAGCCGCGCCCGGCCAAGGGCCGCAAAAAAGCTCCGAATGGCCTGTGCTGCGCCCCTACTTCTCATCCCTCTACCCCCATTCCGGCCGCTTCCGTGGCGTTTTCCGTCGTAGAATGGCTTCTGATGGAAAAGATGTTCGGGCTGCGCGCCAGGTTTCTCCTGCTTGCTGTCTCCGTGGTACTGGCGGTACCACTCTCCGCCGCGCCCATCTTCTCCGGCACCCCCGAAATCGAGCAGTCGCTACACAAGCTGAATGAACTCGGTTCGGTCCTGATGATTGCCGCCCATCCTGACGACGAGCGCACCCCGGTGTTAGCGTACTTTGCGCGCGGCCGTCATATGCGGACGGCCTACCTGTCCGCGACGCGCGGGGAGGGCGGCCAGAATCTGATCGGCTCTGAGCAGGGCGCGCAACTGGGCATCATCCGCACGCAGGAGTTGCTGGCGGCGCGGCGCATCGACGGCGCACAGCAGTTCTTCACGCGGGCTATCGACTTTGGCTTTACCCGGACGCCCGAAGAGACGCTTGAGAAATGGGGCCGCGAACGGCTCCTCTCCGACATGGTCTGGGTGATCCGGAGCTACCGGCCGGACGTGATCATTTTGTGCTTCACGGGGACACCCCGGGACGGCCACGGGCAGCACCAGGCTTCAGCCATCGTGGGCAAGGAAGCCTTCGAAGTAGCGGGTGACCCGAACCGCTTCCCCGAACAACTGAAATATGTCCAGCCGTGGAAGGCCAAGCGGCTGGCGCTGAGCGTTTTCAATTTTCCGCCGCAAGGACAGGCCCCTGGCGGCCGCGGCGGGGCCCAGGCTGCCGCGCCGCCTGCTCCGGACGAACCACCGCTGCCCACCGGCCCACGCGTGAACGATGATACTGGCGCGTACAATCCGGTGCTGGGTTATTCCTACGAAGAGATCGCTGCGTTGAGCCGCAGCCAGCATCGCAGCCAGGGTATGGGCGGCGTGGGGCGCGTCGGTTCCGTAGAGACAGGGTACGTAATTCTGAGCGGCCCGCCGACCACGAAAGATCTATTCGACGGCATCGATACCACCTGGAACCGTTTGCCCGGCGGAGCAGCGGTGGGCGCCATTCTTGCGGAGGCGCTGCGCGCGTTCGAGCCGGCGCACCCGGAAAACGTAGCGTCGCAACTGGTAAAGGCGCGGCCCCTGATCGCGGCCATGACTGATCCGCTAGCCAGGATCAAGCTTGCGGAACTGGATGAGGCCATCGCCAACTGCGCCGGTCTGTTTGTGGAGGCGCAGCCGAGTGCGCCGGAAGTAACGCCGGGATCGAAGCTGACTGTCACTACGACTGTAGTGAACCGGTCGTCGGTGCCGATCCGTCTGGAGGGCGCTCGGTTCGAAGGTATGTTTACGGGCGACCTGACGGTGGAAGCGGCCAAGCTGGAATTTAACAAGAGCAAACTGGTGAAGGCCGACAGGCAGGTTCCCGCTTCGCAGCCATATACGCAGCCTTATTGGCTGGTGAAGGCCCGCTCCAACGATGTTTATACCGTCGACGATCAAACCAAGATCGGGCTCCCCGATAATCCACCCATTCTGGAAGTGCGGCTTCGGCTGTCGCTGGATGGCACTCCGTTTGAGGTGGTTCGACCACTGCAATATCGGTATGCTGACCGTGCGCAAGGCGAACGCGTACGGCCGCTGGTGGTGATTCCGGCGGTGGCGGTGAATCTGCCCGAGGCCGTGGCGGTGTTTCCCAACGCCGATGCGCGCAAGGTGGACGTTTCGGTGCGGGCCAATGTGGCGCGGGCGGAGGGCGAACTGCGTCTCAATGTTCCTACGGGTTGGAAAGTAGAGCCGAAATCGAGCCCGTTCCGCATTTCTACCGTGGGCGAGCAACAGGAACTGACATTTACGGTGACTCCGCCCCAAGCGGACGCGACCGCGTGGCTGCAAGCCGTCGCTTCGGTTGGCGGCCGCAACATCGATTCCGGCGTTCAAGTGATTTCTTATCCCCACATTCCCGACCAGACTCTACTGATCGCTTCCGACGTGAAATTGGTGCGCGCGGATATTCGCGTAACCGCGCACAAGATCGGATACATCATGGGCGCGGGCGACGAAATGCCCGATGCTCTGCGCCAGATGGGAGTGGAGGTAACGCTCCTCAGCCAGTCGGATCTGGAGAAGGGCGACCTCACTCGTTTTGACGCGATTGTGGCTGGCGTGCGCGCCTACAACGTCCGCAGCGACATCCGCACCAATCAGCAGCGTCTGCTCGACTACGTGAAGAATGGTGGCACCTACATCGTGCAGTACAACACCGGGGACAATTCCCTGAGTGTGGGCCCCTACGCCTTCACCGCTCCGCCGGGGAATAAATACCGCGTCACGGTGGAGGAAGCCCCGGTAATTTTGCCGCATGTCGACAGCCGTTTGCTGCAGACGCCCAACCACATCACGCCGAAAGATTTCGACGGCTGGGTACAGGAGCGCGGCCTCTACTTCGCTTCCAAGTGGGACCCACGGTATGAGACGGTGTTGTCCAGTAAGGATCCCGGCGAGGAAGCCATCGCGGGCGGTGAATTGTGGACCCGCTACGGCAAGGGCGTCTACATCTTTACCGCATATTCGTGGTTCCGGCAGCTTCCCTCAGGCGTGCCGGGGGCGTACCGGCTGTTTGCGAATTTACTGAGCGCCAAGTAAGCCGCGCAGCAGGGCGCGCTGTTTCTCACCCAGCGCCTGCCAGTCGAACTGCCGGACGGCGTGTGCGTAGGCCGATTGCGCAATCTGCTCACGCCGCCGGGGATCGGTGATGAGCGTGGCGATGCCCGATGCGAACGCTTCCGCACTGTCGCCCACCCACACACTGTGACCGTGTAACAGCCCCAAGCCGGCGCAACCGCTTGCAGTGGACACCACGGCGCGTTGCATGGCCATTGCCTCCAGCACCTTTACATTGGTACCTGCGGAAACCGTGGTAGGCACCAGCACCAGATTCGCCTCTACATAGAGAGGGCGTACGTCGGCGACGAATCCCAGCATGCGGATGCGCTCGTCTGGACGTGGCTCGGGAGACTGCGTGAAGGCGCGCCAGTAGGTGGGGGGATCGGGGCCGCACACCACCGTGACGGTCATTTCGGGAAACTTCTGGCGCAGCAGAGGCCAGACTTCGTCGGCGAAGAAGCGATATGCCGCTACGTTGGGAAAATGGCGAAAGGATCCGATGAATAGCAGGCGTTGGCCAGGCCGGTCCGGTTCTGGTTGAAACCGCCCCAGGTCCACGCCGTTTTCAATCACCGTGGTGGCAGCGGCGGTACCGAGCAACTCGGCATCTTTCTTGGACATCACGACCACACGCGCGTATCGGGCGAGGGCGCGGGCCTCAAACCGCCGCCAGCGAAAATAATTCCACCAGGAGCTGACCGTGCGGTTCTTGCGGGCCACCTGGCCGAAGAGATCGAAAGTCACGTCGTGCTCTACCAAGATGTCGCCTGCATACTCTGCCAGTTGGGTGTATTCCACTTGCAGCCGCTCGAACCCGAAGGCCTTGTGCTCCTCCGCCAGCGCCTGCCGCATAGCGCTTGAGCGGAATTCTTGAACTTCCGGTGGCAACAGGCTTGACCAGCGCGGCTCCCGGTAGCGCGGCTTCTCTACGAGGGCGACTCGCGCGCAGAATTCCAGTACGGGAGCCAGATCCACCTGGTCGTTCCCGTCGGTGAAGGCGAATAGCTCGACATCGAACTCGAGGGCGATTTCGCGAACCAGGTTGTAGATGCGGACAGCACCGCCGTGCGAAAGCGGGTAGGGGAAATAGGGAGAGAGGACGGCCACGCGCCGGCGCTCCCCGGAAGTGGGCCGGCCCTCGATCACGCGGTAGCCGGCAGGCATCACGGATCGCTCCCGCTTGGGCCACGGCCACCACCATGGCCGCAGATAGATGCGATCGAGCGCAACGCCACGCCAGAATAGAAACGACGCCAGGTCGAGCCGCAGATGGTGTCGTTCGAGCCGCGAATTGTAGGCCAGAATCTTGCGCGGCGCCAGCCGGTAGGCAGTTCGGCGTAACGGGTTCGATCCGCGCGTCAACATCACGGGCGCCAGACCGATGCGGTACCCTCTCAGTTGCTGCCGCGCCTCAAGCCAATTCTCGGCCGTGACCACGAAGTGACGGCGATCCGGAATCAACTGCCGGATTTCGTCGGCCATGCGCCGGCACAAGTCTTCGTCGCCGGTACAAAATGTGACCACTACCGCTTCCGGGTCTTTGCGAAGGAGTCTGAAGAGCCACTTCTTCAGCCACGCCTTCACCGCACCGACCTCGTGCTCCACAGCACCGAGCAGGCGGCGAATGGTGTCAGCGCGGCGAGCAGCGCAAGCGGACCGTACCCGTAGACATCGATCACTTTTCCAAATACCGGCGAGACCACAGCCTGGATGGCGCCGTAGGATCCCACCAGAATCGAGACGGCAAAGGCCGCGCGCGGGCCGCCGAAAGCATCCAGCGGCATGGTGTACATATTCACGCTGAACGCCGACACGGCGAAAACGCTCAGGGAGATAACCGCTGAGGCCCACGCGGCGGTCGGCGTAAGTGGGACCAGGATGGTAGCTAGCGAGAGCGCCGAAGCCAGCAGACAGACACGGAAGCGCGCACCCAGCGGCGCCACGCCGCGGCCGACGAAACGGAAGGAGAGCCAGCCGCCCGCCAGACCACCGGCGGCGGCGAAGACCGGTGGGATCCACGCGTACCATGCGGCCTGGACCAGCGTCAGGTGCTGCGTGTCCACAAGGTAAAGCGTCGTCCAGTTGCTCCACAACGAGTAACCGATCATGCTCAAGGCATTGGCAGTGACAAACGCCCACAGGCGACGATCGCGCAGCAAGTCCACTCCGGCGCCTGTCTCGATCGGCGCGGCAGGCGCAGTGGCGGCACGGCGCGCTACCCAACTCCACATCGGAATCCACAGCAGGCCTAACACCCCGGTGACCATGAAGGCCGCACGCCACCCGGCACGCACCGCAACGTATGTCGCCACCGGAGGCGCCAGAATCATTCCCAGGCTGACACCCGCTTGATTGACGGCGTTGCCCAGCGCACGCTCGGCGGGCTTCAGGTATTGATGAATCGCCTTACCCGCTGCTGGAATGCCGCCGGCCTCCGCCATTCCCAGCACCGCCCGGCAACCCACCAGCCCACCGAGCCCACGCGTAAATCCGGTCGCGATTCCGGCGCAGGACCACAACCCCACCGCGAGGCTGATCGCGCGAGTCAGGCCGATGCGATCGGTGAGCATCCCAGCGAATGGCGCGCTGGCAGCGTAGGTGAGGGAGAAGGCCGTCAGGATGAGCCCGTATTGAGTGTTCGAGAGCTGGAATTCCGCGCGAAGCAGCGGCGCTAACGTAGCAAGCGTTTGACGATCGAGATAGTTAATCGCCGTAGAGAGGACAAAGACAGCCAGCACCAGCCAGCGGAAGCGCGTGACATCGGCCGGCCGGATCACGGGAACTCGATGATCGCGGCCTCGCCCGCGGTAGCCAGCCGGGCATTGGCTTTCGGGAAGTATTCGACCGAGACCTGCCGCGGTTTCTGCGTGCCGCAGCCGAGCGCCTGGTCCCCGCCTCCCGCGATCGCGATCTTGCTCGGATCGGGGACCAGCAATCGGACGGTCTTGTGGTCGTCGCTCTCAATTACCAGGCGCGCCTGCTTGCCCAGGCAATCCACTTGCTTGAGGAGACCTTTTACTTTACCGGTGGGCTTGGGCCCATCCCACCATGGCACGGGTTTCGATTCAGTGCCCGGGGCAGTACCGGTAGCGGCGCCACGATACTTCTCCTCGATGGCACGAACCTCGGCGCGGGCTTCGGCTTTGAGCTTTTCGATTTCGCGGGCTTTCTCGTCGGCCGCGCGCTGCCGTTCGGCGGCTTCGTAATCCAGGCGCTGCTCCTCGATCTCCAGGCGGGCCTTCCGCATGCGGTCGCGCTGCGCCGGGTCGGTGGCCGCCTGCGCGCCTTGATCCCACGCCTTCGCGGCTTCCGCGTAATTGTGCTCCGCCAAGTAACCTTCGGCCAGCGCTTGCCAGTAAACGGCATTTCGCGGGTCTCGCTCCGCGGCGGCCTTCCAGTGCGCCAGCTTCTTGGCCGGGTCGGTATCGCGTACGGCCATCAGGGCGAACGGCTCATCCAGTTTCGAATTGATTCCCGCCGCGCGCAGCAATGCCTGGGTCGCCTTCTCGTTATCGGGCTCCAGCTTCGCGTATTCGATGTAGCAGCGCGCGCTCGTGCTGCCTGCCTCCATGGAAGCCGCAAAGTGGCGTTTGGCTTCCTCCGGGTGTCCGCCGCGGAACGCCAGGATCCCGAGGCCCTCCTCGGCTTCCGCGACTTTCACATGGTCGCGCAGCAGCGCCTCATATTCAGCCGCCGATTGGCTTCCCGCCAACAGGTCCGCGCGGGCCAGCCGCGCGTCGGCATCCGAAACCTGCCGCTCTGTGAAATCACGCTCGCTCAGCGGCCGGCTCGACAGGGAAGTGGTTGGAAAGTTGCCCGCCGCCAGGTGCTGCTTGGCCTGGGCTTCGATTTCGGCCGCGGACTTGCCGAAGGCATTGCGGTAGGCGGGATCCTGGTCGACGCCCTTCCGCAGGTTGAAGAGCAGAACGCGCAGCTTTCCGAAGTATTCGGGATCGCCGACCAGCAGATGGATGCGGGCCCAATCGAGATCGGGCGCCGGGCCGGGAGGCGTGCCGGCCGTGATTCGGATGCCGCTCACCTCGAGCGTGGAAAAATACTCGATCAATCCGTGCTCGAAGGCCGCCGGCATGCGCCCGGTATTGGCGTCCAGAAACAGGCGCGTGAGTTCCGTGAAGATGGCGGGACCGGGCACTGTTTTTTCGTCAAACACGATCGCGATGCTGTCACGAGTCTGGATGAGCGGCGCGCCGGTGCTCCAGCCCTTGGCGTTCTTAAAAACGAGGACGCGCACCGGCACACGAGCCTGGAGATCCTGCTCCCCGATAATTTGCCCCAATGCGTGGCGAAACTCTTCCAGCCGCACCAAGTCCTCGCGAGCGGCGCGCGTAGGGGCGTCGGTCCACGCTTCGAAGGGACCGGATGCAAATTTCACCCAATGATCTTCCGCTAGCAACAACCCGGGGAGCAGGGCCAAGAGGAGCAACCGCATCATCACTATTATCCCGCGCCGCGGCGATTTGCGTAGTCGCGTGGCGCCAGTCGGTCTGCTGCCCCACTCCGCGCGCCCGGGCCGTGATAGTATGACTACCGACCGGCAAGGTCTACTATGCGATATTTGGGCAAAAGCTACGCGATAGTTATATCGGCAGCCGCTGCGTTGGCGGCTCTTTTCTCGCTAGTCACGCAAAGCGCCGCGCCCGCCTCCGCCGCAAGTCAGGACACCCCCGGCCGCATCGCCGGCAAACCTGACTTCAACGGCATTTGGGAAGCCAACAACACCGCGAACTGGGACCTGCAGACTCACCAGGCTCGTCCCATGGTTGCCCAGCCCGGCGTCCTTCCGAATTCGGTAGTCCTGGCAGCGCCCGTGGTGGGACTCGGCACCATCGGTTGGGTTCCAGGAGGTCTGGGCGTCGTGGAAGGCGAAGAGATTCCGTACCAGCCCTGGGCAGCCGCCAGAAAGAAGGAGAACCTGGAGCACTGGATGGACCGCGATCCCGAAATCAAGTGCTTTCAGCCCGGCGTGCCGCGCGCCATGTATATGCCGCACCCGTTTCAGATTATCCAGGGCGCCACCAAAATTCAAATGGTGTTCGAGTTTGCGAATGCGCAGCGCACCATCCACCTCACTAAAATGGAGCCGTATCCGAACGTGCTGTTCATGGGGTACTCGGAGGGCCACTGGGAGGGCGATACGCTGGTTGTCAATGTCTCAGATTTCACCGACGCGACATGGTTCGATCGATCCGGAAACTTCCATAGCGACGCCTTGAAGGTCACCGAGCGTTACTCTCTGGCTGGCAAGGATGTAATCCACTACGAAGCCACCATCGACGACCCGCAGGTATTTACGCGCCCTTGGAAGATCAGCATGCCCCTTTATCGGCGCCTTGAGCCGAATGCCGCGCTGACCGATTTCCGTTGTGTGGAGATGGTGGAAGAGACCCTCTATGGACATCTTCGAAAGAACCAGCTCGTCAAACACTGGGAGGGGAACACCATGAACGTAGACATTACGCGCAAGATCCCGCCCGGCGAGGCTGTCCACGAGCGCTACATATCAGGCAACCCGCCAGCGAAATGATAGGATGTTGTGAGTTGAGGAATCGGGAGGTCAGTCCTATGCGAACCAAGTTAGCCCTCGGGGCCCTTGTCGTCATTACCCTGCTCTTGTCTGCGCTGCCGCTAGCAGCGCACCACGCATTTGCGGCGGAATTCGACGCGAAGAAGCCGGTCCATTTCGCGGATGCAACCGTCACGAAGGTAGAATTCATCAATCCCCATAGTTGGATCCATGTCGACGTAAAACAAGCCGATGGCACGGTGGAGAACTGGGCGATTGAAGCGGGAAGCCCGAACATCCTGATGCGTCGCGGCGTCACTAGGTTTACGCTCAAGGTCGGAGACAAGATTGTCGTGGACGGTTATCAGTCTAAGGACGGGTCGCACCGCGCCAACGGCCGGGACCTCACGCTGCTGAATGGCCAGAAACTGTTTCTCGGATCTCAGGAAAACACGGGCGCTCCCTACGAAGTGCAGCGGCCTGGCGTGGATACGGAGAAGTAGCTTAGGAGGGTTTCGATGCGCGACCGAAGGGTAGTTTCGTTGAGCGCACTGGCAGGTGTACTTGGATTGGTGTCTCTGACGGCCGTCTCGATAACCGGTCAGACTCCGGCATCACCTGCCAAAGCACCCCTGGGCGCGAAGGCGGGGACGCCGCCTCGCACGCCGTGGGGCGACCCGGATCTGCAAGGTACATGGTTCGTGCTGGCCGACGTACCCCTGGAACGCTCCGCGGCGAATGCCGGCAAGGAATTTTTGACCGACGCCGAGGTGGCTGCGGCGGATCAACAGAAAGGGTTGAATCCCGGGCGCAATGCCCGCTCAGCAGACAAATCCCAAGACGTCAGCGGCGCATATAACGCGGTCTTCAATTCGGTGTTGAAGACCGGCAAGCGGACCTCGATGATCATCGATCCGCCCGACGGAAAAATTCCTCCATTAGTTCCGGGCGCGCGAGCCGACGCTGGGCGACCCTTGGGCCTGGGCCCACCCGGCGCCAACGACAACCCGGAAACGATCGCGCAGTCACCGCGCTGCCTTGGCGTGCCGATGCCGTTCCTCCCGCTGAATACGTTGTTTGCTCAGGGCACGGTGATGCAGGTCGTGCAGTCTCCCAAATCCATGGCGATCTACATGGAGGACGATCATGCCGGCGGCGGCAACCGAGTCGTCTACATGGACGGGCGCCCACACCTTCCGTCGAAAGTGAAGCTCTACCTGGGAGATTCGCGCGGCCATTGGGAAGGCAACACGTTGGTCGTCGAAACCACGAACTTTTCGCAAGGCTTTCGCGGGTCCAACATCGAGACATACAAGATGATTGAGCGCTTCACGCGCGTGGACGCGAACAACTTGAAGCGCGAAATCACTTTCGATGATCCCAAGACCTGGACGAAGCCGTGGACGGTTGTCGTCGAGATGGGGCGTGCCCCCGATCAGCGACATATGATTTTCGATTCCGCCTGTCATGAAGGCAACTACGGCATGACCGGCATCCTGGTGGGGTCTCGCAGGCAAGAGCAGGCTGAGAAGAAGTAATTGCCGAATGGCCCCGCTGCTCCTGCTCTGCTTCGGCAGTGGTGCTGCGGCGCTTGTTTATGAGGTCGTCTGGTTCCAACTCCTGGAACTGGTGATCGGCTCAACGGTCGTCTCGCTCGCAATCCTCCTCTCCACTTTCATGGGCGGCATGTGCCTCGGCAGTCTGCTACTGCCTCGCCTCGTCCCAGCCCAACGTAATCCGTTGCGTGTGTATGCCTGCATCGAGTTCGGTATCGGAGTGCTCGGAATCCTGGCGTTGCAGGTGCTGCCACTGGTGGGCAGCGTCTACACGTTCCGCGGAGTCGTCGCGGCTGCCTGCCTTCTACCGCCAACTTTGCTGATGGGCGCCACGCTCCCCGCTTTGGCGCGCCAAGCCGAGGGTGTCGCCTGGCTTGGTTTCTATTACGGCGCGAACATCGCTGGAGCCGTATTCGGATGCCTCCTGGCGGGCTTCTACTTACTGCGCGAGTACGACGTGGCCGTAGCCACGTATGTCGCCGTGGCGATCAACATCTCGATGGCAGGGGTCGCGCTCGCCTTTCGAAAGTTCGCCCCGAGCAGCGCGGCAGACGATCGGGTTTCGTTACAGACCACAAACCGCGATAGCCTGCCCTATATCGCCATCGCGCTTTCGGGGCTATGCGCGTTGGCTGCGGAAACGATCTGGACGCGCCTTCTCGGGCTGCTTTTCGGCGCCTCAGTGTACGCCCTCTCCATCATCCTGGCAGCGTTTTTGGTCGGCCTCGGGATCGGCAGCGGCGCCGGGGCATTGCTGTGTCGAATCCTGGTCTCGCCGCGCCAGACGCTAGGCTGGTGCCAATGCCTCGCTGCCTGCGCCGTCGCCTGGGCCGCGTTTAATCTTTCGGCATCGCTCCCTTACTGGCCGATCAACCCCGCCATCTCCTCGAATATCTGGTTCACCTTTGAACTCGATCTCGCGCGTGCGTTTTGGACTCTGTTGCCGCCGACGCTACTGTGGGGCGCAAGCTTCCCCTTGGCGCTTGCGGCGGCTTGCTCGAAAGGACAGGATTCAGCCAAGCTCATGGCCGGGGTTTACGCCGCAAACACTTTCGGGGCCATCATCGGCGCTCTCAGCGCGAGCTTGTTCCTCATACCCTGGGTGGGATCACAGCATGCGCAACAAGTGCTCATTGCGCTGTCAATGATTGGAGGTCTGCTTCTTGTCCTGCCCAAGTTCCGCTGGATGGGCGGCGCTGCAGTCCTGCTTGCCGGCGTCCTGATCTACACCGTCCCACCCCTTGCGAAGCCGCTCGTCGCGTACGGCCGCTATGCGGCAACCTGGGTCGGCAAGAGCAACATCATTTACGCTGATGAAGGCATGAACTCGTCGGTGGCTGTCGCGAGTTTTCCGAACGGAGCTCTCACCTTCCACGTCGCGGGTAAGATCCAGGCTTCGAACGTGCCGCGCGACATGCGACTCCAGCGAATGCTGGGGCACCTTACGACCTTAACCAACGCCCACCCTCGCTCGATCCTGGTGATCGGCTGTGGTGCTGGCATTACGGCCGGCGCGGCGTCTGTCGATCCGAGGGTCGAACGCGAGGCCATCGTGGAAATCGAACCGCTCGTGCCGCAAGCAGCCTCCCAATACTTTAATGAACCGAACTTCGCTGTCCTTCGTAATCCTAAGGTGCGCGTACGAATCGACGATGGCCGACACTACCTGCTGACAACGAAAGAACGGTTCGACGGCATCACCATCGATCCGCTGGACCCGTGGGTGAAGGGAGCAGCAAACCTATACACCAATGAATTCCTCGAAGCGTTGCGGCAGCATCTCAATCCGGGCGGTGTCGTAACGATGTACATCCAGTTGTTCGAGACGGATCTGGAAGCGGTCAAAAGCTCGGTCGCCACATTTTTCGAGGTCTTTCCCAATGGCACCATTTGGGGCAACCCCTACCAGGGCCAAGGCCACGACATGGTGCTTCTGGGTCAAGTCGAGCCCCTGCGGATCGATCTCGACGAAATGGAGCATCGCATCGGTTATCGTGGCGGCGACAGCAAAATCGCGCAGTCACTCGCCGAGATTGGCATGAACTCGCCGGTGGATCTGTTTGCGACTTACGCCGGCCGAAAATCCGATCTCACTCAGTGGCTCCAGGACGCCTCGATCAATCGCGACCGGAACCTGCGCATGCAGTATCTGGCAGGGCTCGGGCTGAACCTCGACGAGGCTGCTACCATCTACGGCGGCATGTTGGCCTACCGGCGTTTTCCCGAAGACCTCTTCATTAGTACCGAAAGTCGCGTAGACTCCTTACGGAGGGCCATGAATGAAAGCCGCCGTCCTTAGCCGATACGGTCCCCCGGACGTTGTCCAGATCAGGGACGTGGAAAAGCCCGTACCCCAGGACAACCAGGTCCTGATAAAAGTCCGCGCGGCGTCCGTCAATCCCCTAGACTGGAGCGGGATGAGAGGTGAGCCATATATCGCTCGCCTCATGGGCGGCCTGCGCAGACCGAAGGACCCAAGACTGGGCGCGGATGTAGCCGGCGAGGTGGAAGCAGTTGGCAAGAACGTAGCCCATTTCAAACCAGGCGACGAAGTGTTCGGCACGTGCCGGGGGGCCTTTGCCGAGTACGCGTGTGCTTCGGAGTTGCCAACGTTCCGATCGGTATTGGCCCTGAAGCCGGCGAATGTGACATTTGAGCAAGCCGCCGCAGTTCCTGTTGCCGGGCTCACCGCATTGCAGGGCCTTCGCGACAAGGGACGGATTCAGCCGGGACAAAAGGTCCTGATTAACGGCGCAGCCGGTGGTGTCGGTACCTTCGCTGTGCAGATTGGCAAGTCTTTTGGCGCGGAGGTGACCGGGGTATGCAGCACGCGGAATGTGAACTTGGTCCGATCCCTCGGCGCAGATCGAGTCATCGATTACACCCAAGAAGATTTCACCAAGAGTGGGCAGCGTTACGACCTCTTGTTAGACTGCGTCGGGAACCACCCCTTGTTCGCATGTAAGCGGGTTCTAAATCCCAAGGGGATCTGTGTCGTGGTCGGCGCTCCTCACGGTGGCTGGCTCCGTCCGCTGGACCGTCTGTTGAAAGCGCTGATGTGGAATTGGTTCGGAGGCAACTTTGTCGCGTTTATCGCGAAGTGCAGCAAAGCGGATCTGACCACCCTGGGGGAGCTGATCGAGGCCGGAAAGGCCACACCGGCAATCGATAAGTGCTACAGGCTGAGTGAGGTCTGCGAGGCTATCCGATATCAGGAAGAAGGACACGCTCGCGGTAAAGTAGTCATCACTGTTTCCGAGCCGTGACCAAAGGGAGCGGTCCCCCTTGGGCTTAGTGGCTGCGCATCATTTCAAGTAATATGATGGATTCTACGCTTTGATACCTCGGGAGGAGATCACTCGCATGCGAACCGGATGGACGATGGGGGTTGCCGTTACCAGCATGATTCTGGCGGCGGCGCCGGCGTGGGCGCACCACTCATTTGCGGCGGAGTTCGACGTGAACAAAGTCGTCAATCTGATGGGAACGGTCACGCAGATGGAGTGGGTCAATCCACATGCCGTGATCCATCTCGCGGTCGCGAACTCGGACGGCACCGTGACTAACTGGGCCATCGAAGGAAACACCCCCAACAGTCTCCTGCGCGCGGGCTTGACCAAGAAATCGCTGGAACCCGGCACCGCTCTCGCGGTCCAAGGTTACCTGGCCAAGAGCGGTGACAACAAGGTCAGCGCCAGCGCGATCATGCTACGCGACGGGCGGACGTTGAGCGTCGGCAGTCGGGATGCAGGCGCCGTGCTCGGGTGGATCTCCTCGGATGAGGAGTTGTGGAAGCGCCAACTGGCAGCCTGGGCAGCGAACCAGCAGCACTAGTGGAATACAACGTGAGAACAAAAGGTAGGCACACCATGAGCTGTCGATATCGAATCACATTTTTGATGGTCCTGGCCTCACTCGCGATGATTCCCGCGGCGGCCCAGACCGACCAGCCGCCATCCAACACGGCAACCGGAAAAAAAACGTCGCCAAAAACGACGAAGCCCTATTCACCTCCGAAGACTCCGTGGGGCGATCCCGATCTTCAGGGATTGTGGCCGGGGAGCCTGAACATCCCTTTGCAGCGCCCCGCTAGTTTCGGCGAGCGAAATGTTCTTACCGACGAGGAACTGGCCGCCAGAGACAAAGCCGAGGTGCAGCGGGTCGAAAATGGCCACTGGATCGAGTACTACGCAGCCGTCCGCCAGGCGTCGTTGATTGTCGATCCGAAGAATGGGCGGCTTCCTCCCATGACGCCCGAGGCCGCTAAACGAAACCGGGAGATGCGCGATGGATTAGGCCCGCCCAGCCTGGGAGGCGTCGACAAGCGAGCCGATTCGTGGACGGATTTCGATTTGTGGGGTCGCTGCATCACGAAAGGGCTGATCGGCTCCATGATCCCCGGCAACCTGTACAACAAGGGAAACCAGATCCTGCAGGCGCCGGGCTACTTCATTATCCGCAATGAGATGGTGCACGAGACGCGTGTGGTACCCCTCGATGGACGCCCTCACGTGGGATCGAATCTCCGCAGCTACATGGGCGATGGGCGGGGCCATTGGGAGGGCAATACCCTGGTTGTCGAGACTACCAATTTCGTGAAAGACATTGGGATGAACGGTATCGCTGAGGCCCTCTTGACCGATCAACTACGCATTGTCGAGCGCTTCACGCGCACAGGTCCGGACGAACTGAGCTACGATGCCACTGTCGAGGATCCGGGAACGTGGACAGCACCGTGGACCATGCATGTTCCGTTCAAGCTCGACCCCGATTACGCGCTTTACGAGTACGCTTGTCACGAGGCCAACTACGGTTTGGCGGACATCCTTAAGGGTTTCCGTCAAGAGGAAAAGAAGAGGGCGGCGACAGGCGCTGCCGGCAAATAGGAGAGGATTGCGATGCGGAAGAATCTGTTGACGATAATAACTTGCGTGGTTCTGGTGTCGATCGCTTTGCCGGCATGGGCCCATCATTCGTTCACTGCGGAGTTCGACCAAAACAAGGTGGTCAAACTGCACGGAACAGTCACCAAGATGGAATGGGTCAATCCACATGCCTGGATTCACGTCGCCGTGCAAAATACGGACGGCACGACCACGGAGTGGATGATCGAAGGCAACACGCCCAACGGCCTGCTTCGACGCGGTTTCACCAAGCACTCGCTCGAACCGGGAACGGAGGTCTTGGTCGAGGGTTATCAAGCCAAGAGCGGCGACAATAAGGCCAACGGTAGCTCCATCACCTTCAAGGACGGGAAGAAGCTATTCCTAGGTTCGTCGAAAGACGATGAGAAGGCTCCCGCGCAGAAGTGAAGAGCCCGGTCAACGCCGCCGCTGTAGTGATTCTTCTCGCGGCCGCGCGGGGAACGCTCTCCGCGCAGTGGCCTGCCTACCCAGCCGCTGACATCCCCCGCACACCCGACGGGAAGCCGAATCTGCGAGGACCGGCTCCAAAGACGACGGATGGGAAGCCGGATTTCTACGGCATCTGGCGGTTCGTCGACAGCCCCGATGCGCGGCCCGGCACACTGCCGCCCGCCGGCACCGGAACCATCGGTATCGGCCAGCGAGCTCCGGGCCTGATTCAGTTTTTCGATATCGGCGCAACGCTCCAGGATGGTCTGCCGTTCCAGCCGTGGGCGGCGGAGCTTCGCAAACAACGCGTCGCTCAGAACAACAAAGATAATCCCGACGCCCACTGCCTGCCGATCGGCCTGATGCAACTGCACACCCATCCGGAACCTCGCAAGATTATTCAGACCCCCGGATTGCTCGTGATCTTGTACGAGGCGAACGGAGGGGTGCGGCAGATCTTCACCGACGGGCGTCCGTTGCCCCGCGACGATGCTCAACCGTGGTGGTACGGCTACTCCACTGGCAAGTGGGACGGAGACACCCTGGTAGTGGAGACCAACAGCTTCCGCGACGATGTGTGGCTGGATGTCGAAGGCAGCCCACTCACCGCATCTGCAAAAATGACCGAAAGGTTTCGGCGAGTGGACTTCGGGAACATGGAAATCGTAGTCACCTTCGATGATCCGAAAGCCTATACCAAGCCCTGGACCGTCAAAATCAACCACCGCCTCATGGTCAACACCGATCTAATCGAATTCGTGTGTCAGGAGAATGAAAAAGACGTGCCGCACCTGACGGGCAAGTAGCGCGCATCCGTCAAGCGAGGCCTAGTTCTTGGGAGCTGCGCCGGTTTTGAGCGCTCCTGGTTCCCGAATTCGTTTGGCAAACGCCTGCTCCTCGGATGCCACACAGTAACCCTGGCGGATTTCGGCGCGCGGCCGCAGTTTGAGGACGCGCCCCAATGCGATCCAGGGTTTGGTATAGGCCTGCGGGTCGGTGATCGTCAGGGTGAAGTTGATGGTGTCGTGATCCATGCGCTGATAGCGTTCTTCCAGGCGCATGGTCTCGCTATGCGGAAAACCGGCAGCGCCTAACCACGTGCGGTCGTCATAGCCGGTGGATTCCACCACGAAGGTGGTATCGTCCACCCACTTGCCCACCGAGTATCCATACCAGAGCGGGTCGGGGTCGCTAGGGAGGGCGCGACCGTCCGTCCAGATTTCACGGACTACGTGATCGCGTTCAAACATCTGCAGGACGCGGTTGGAGATCTGTGCGAATTCGAAGGGCGCGGGGAAGTACAGAATGCGCGGGAAGCCCATGGGGTCGCATTGCAGGATCGGGTCGTTGCCACCGGGCGCGGCTCGCTTTCCATAGCCGGGCTTCTCCTGGTCATAGCGGGCTTTGGCCCAGGAGGTCATGGGAGGAACTTCGCCGCCGGGCGATTGATGGTCGTCCTCGGAGGTTTCGTGAGCCGGCTGCAGGGCCCACACGCCGGACAAATCGCGGCGTGGCGCAGGGGCTTGGGCGCTCGCGGTGGACGACCACCACAGCATCAGGGCGATCATGCTAAGGGAATGAATTCGCATGGTGGTCAGTGGGTGGTCTTATCGACCGTTTTGTCGACGAAGTCCAGTTCGCGGCCATCGGCGAAGATGACCTTGGTGCCAGGGTCTCCCGAGCCGATGTAGGCCACGGGCTGGCCGTTTTTAGCAGGACAGAGAATGATGGTGATCTCGTCGCCGACCTTAAGCGAGCGGCGCGTCCAGCCCGCGCGCGTGAGAATGCCGGGGCTGTTGGTCTCGACGCCCCATTTGACTACTTTGCCGGAGCTGTCCTTCACGTCCAGATAGATTTGGGAGTGCGGGTTGGTCCAGATGAATTCGGTAACCGTGCCCTTAATGGGGACGCGGGCGGTTTCATCGTAGGCGGAGTTTCCGTGGTGCGCCAACAAGGCGCCGGCGGCAAGCAGGAGTAGTGTGGGTAGCTTCTTCATGGGTGGGAGGAGGTCGGCACGGCGGGCTCCGGAATACCCAACTGTTCGGTTACGTGAACTTCGCGGTGCAGTACGTAAGACGTCTCCGTCGGAACACCGGCTTTGAACTTCACTTTCAGAACAACCTGGTAATAGCGGGGTATTTCGCCGTTGGGTTTTCGCAGCTTGTCGATGAGCGTGCGCGCATAGTTCGGATTGGTGAACCACTCTACGGCGGCGATGCGGCCGGGGGGACGGTTACTCGTAAAGCTCTCCACCTGGCTGGTCCCCAGCGGGCCGGGAACATGCGTCACCAGGACATGAACTTCGCCGTCTTCGGCCGTTCCGGCCGCGAACTGGTCATTGAGAATGGCCGACTCGCCAGGGCGCGGATGCAAGTTGTGGATGCCCGGCCGGGCGTTGGTCAGTTCGAGCCGCACGGGCAGCCCCTGCAGCAGGTTGTCGAAGAAAACCGGCGCTCCAATGAATAGGACATTGTTATCGGCCAGTTGCTGCAACGAGAGTTCGCTGGTGCGTAGCAGCGACAAAGCCTGGACGCGCGGTCCGAGTAACTTGCCAATGAAAAATGCAGCGTTCACTTCTCCGACGGGGGCGTAGTAGAGGTTGGGCTGCACGTCCACATTGCCTAACGATTTGCGGATGGCGAGGACGTCCGGAGACTTGATGAGGTCCTCCCAACGATTGAGAGTCAGATCGCGGTAAGCGCCATGCCCCTTGAACTGTACAAATGGAGGATCGGCGATAGAAACGATCAGCGGACGGTTCGAGGCAAAGAAGGGTTTCCAGAGCTGATCGAGCTCGGGCGTCCACATCGCGCGGAATATGGCGCTTTCCTGGCGCTCCCGCCAAAGCTGCATAGTGGCCCACGTACCCCAGAGGAGAGCCCCCAGGACGACCAGGCCGAGGACGGCGATGGCGATTCGCTCCCCACTCCACCGCGCCTTTGGGGGGACCTGCAAAGCGGCGGCGGCGCTCGCGGAAGAAGGAGCATAGGCAACTTCGGTGGCAGCGCCCGCCAACGAAGGGCTTTCTTCACAAGTCAATTTGAAGCGCCCTTTCGGCAAATCGACGATTAAGGGATCGTCTTTGCCCTCGGTCCGGTAGTACTCCGCCAGTTTTTGGCGCAGACGGCCAACCTGGATGCGGACGGTGGAGTCGTGGCGCGGATCGTAGGTGGGCGGCTTGCCGAGCGCGTCGATGCCGACAGAGTACTCCTTGAGTTGATCGGCTTCTCCGGACAGCATCTTGTCGGTGAGAAACTTGAGGAGCCGGCGGAGGGCGTCCGCGTTGCGAAACGTGTCGCTTTCCAGGATCCGTTCGACTTCTGCCGAGATGGCCGTGTCACCGACCGGTGTCAGGCGTTCTCCCCCCACCGCATGATTATACTCCGGCAATTTATCCGTGCAGCGCGTGAGCAGGACGGAAACTGGCAGCCTCATGGGCGGAAGCCAGCCGCGCGGCTAGCAAGCGGTCGAGGGAAAACGCTCCGGCGCCGGCCAGCATAATGGCCACGGCCATCCCGATAGCCAGCGTGTGATATTCGTAGCCTTCCGTGCCGAACGGCAAAGCGCCATGCCAGTTCATCAAATAGCCGTAGGGAAGGTGACGCAGGAAGACTGCCACGAGCATGGTGCAGCAGACTCCGAATGCGGCAATACGGCTCAACAGACCCAGCATGAGCCCCAGGCCGCCGCAGAATTCCGCGATAATCGCCAGCCACGCAAAGAAATGAGGCACGTTGAGCCCATCGAAGTAGCGCATGGTGGAGGGAACGTGGGTTACTTTCTGGTAGCCGTGGACGAACATGTCGAGGCCCAGCGGGAAGCGGACCAGCAGCAGCGCCAGGCTGTTATCGGTTCGGAATAAGCGGTCAACCATAAATCCTCCACTCACTGCGAGCAATCGGGTGAAACTGTCTCTATCGAGAGAACGTTGATGCGGTCATTGCCGGCGCCTCGGATGAGTACGCCTTTGACCTGGACTCTGTGCCCGTTGTAGGACGCACCGCTAAAGCTGGGCAGGTCATCGAGGTTCTGCAGGCGGAAGGTCTGGGTTCCCAGGGGCTTGGCTGCGGAAGCCTGCAGTTCTTCCGGAGTGGCATCCTGAGGTTTGTGAGTTCTTACCGGCTCGGTGGCCCGCGTGAGTGCCCCAGTCTGCTTTCCGTCCGCATTGAAGCAGCCCACCAATTGGACCAGCGCATTAGTGGACAGCGGCCGCGAGCCATCTTTTCCTACCAGCTTCGTGTCTTTCACTACCCCGGCCGTCAGTTCCGCACTGCCTGCAGGAAATTCGTTCACTTGCAAAATGTACGCGAGAATGTCGAGGTACGTGGCCTCGCTCAAGCTGCCGGGGGCACGGTCGGGCATGCGGGTTCGGATGTGCGTGAACAGGATGTCGAGGCTATCTTCACGCCAGCGGTCGAGGAACTTGTCGCCGCGCAGCGCTCCCATTGCGCGGCCGTAGAGATCCTCGCCGTGACACCCGGCGCAACTCATGTGATATGCGGCATCGCCACGCGTGGCCTGGGCCGTTGTGTATATTCCATCCAGGACGGTTTTAGGGCTCGCTCCGGCGAGCAGCAACGGCAGGGAAGACAGGATGGCAGCGAGGCGCAGCATACGTTACGGGGTGCAACTGGAAGCGACCGATTCAAGAGAGGTGACATTGATGCGGTCGTTCCCGGACTGGCGAACCAAAGCGCCCTTGACCTGCACCTTACGGCCTTTCCATGTATCGGGGCTGACACCGGACCGCAAATCAGCCAGATTCTGCAGACGAAACGTCTGAGCGCCGGTGGGTCTTCCGGCCGAGTTTTTCAACTCCTCAGGGGTGGTTTTGTCCGCCTCGCGCGTGCGGGTTGGTTCGGTGGCATTGGTTAGCATCCAGGAGTTTGCGGCGCCCGGGGTAAGACAGCCGACGGCCAGCACCAGCGCGTTGGTGGGCAGCGGCTTGGGTCCGTCTTTACCAACCAGGAGTGTGGTTGGGAGCATTTCGACGCTCAGTTCTTTGGCGCCCGCGGGGTAGTCGTTGGCCGCCAGCAGAAAGGCCAGGATATCCCGGTACAAGGCTTCACTCAATTTGCCGGGGTTGTCGCGGGGCATGCGGGTCTTGATGAAGTTGAAGAGGGAGGCCAGAGTGTCTTCGCGCCAACGGTCGATGAAGGGATCGCCGGTGAGCGAAGGGCCGTCGACGTCAGCCCCCTCGTGGCACTTGGCGCAGTTGGCGGTATACGCGGCCTCGCCGCGCGTGGACTGCGTCTCGGTGAAGACAGAATCCAGGACGGTCCGGGCTGGCTGTGCGTAGGATGCAGCAGCCAGGAACAAGAAGGCGACCACACTCTTACTCATCACAGGTTGCCGCCACGGCGCGGAGCGAACTGACATTGATACGCTCATTTTTCGGTTGTCTGACCAGGATACCCTTCGCGTCCACTTTGTTGCCCGCCATGAAATCGGGTTGGAACCCCGCTACTTCGGAGAGGTTCTCCAGGCGGAATAGTTGATCTCCCAAAGGAAGGGCCTTGGCGTCTTTCAATTCCGCTGCGCTCATCTCCCAGGGGTTGAGCGTGCGGATCGGTTCGCGCGCTTTGGTCAGAAACCAGCCGTTACCGGAATCCTCGGTGAGGCATCCGACCACTTCGACCTGCGAGCTCGAAGGAAGCGGCTTGGGGCCATCCTTCCCGACCAGGAGTGTCACGGGTGGAACCTGCGCGGTCAGTTCTTTTGAGCCCGCGGGAATGTCGTTGGCTTGGAGAATGTAGGCTTGTATGTCGAGATAAGCCGCCGCGCTCATACCACCCGGGTTGTCTGCGGGCATGGTGGTTTTGATGAGATCGAACAGTACGTTGAGTTTGAATTCACGCCAGCGATCCATGAAGAGCGCACCTTTGAGGGGCGGTCCCGAAAAGCCGCTTAGATCGGCACGGTGGCACGAAGCGCACTTCGATTCGTAGCCGGCCTGCCCTCGCTTCGCTTGAGCGGTGGTGTAGACGCCGTCCAGGACGGTCTTGGTTTGCGGTGCAGCCGCGGCCACGCCTGGCAACCACAGGCCGAGGCACAGGCCGAGCTCCTTACTTCTTAGCCACCGCATTGCCACCGAGGGTCCGCGTGACGGTGGGGATCGGGATGTTCCGTTCCTTCATCAACTTGGTAATCAGTTCCACCGCATCGGCATGGTAGATGGCGGATTGCACTCCGACCACTACGCCTTGTGCCCAGTCTAACGGAAGAAGGCCGGGAGTGTTGGCGCCGTAAGCTTTGCTGCCCTTGTCGGGAGCGGCCAGATTGCCGCCGCGATCCACCAGGAGTTGAATCTCCTCGAGCGCAGCTTTGTGGGCCGCTCCGTGGAGCGCCGTCAGGCCCTGATCGTTGGCGGCATTCACATCGGCTCCGAGATCCAGGATCAACTTCATGGCGTCGATGGTTTCGTCCACCGAGCGGTCATGGATGAAGCCATCGGAATAGCCAACGCCGGCCGCCGCCATCAGAGGCGTAGTGTGGTCGTCGGTGCTGATCTTGGGGTCGGCGCCGTGGGCCAGCAACATCTTCATGACTTCGATGTCGCCGCACAAGGCAGCGCGCAGGAAGGGCGTGGCGCCCGCTTCGTTCAGCCAGGTAGCGCGCTGACCGTTACGGATTTCGGTATTGGCCTTCAGCCGGAGATTGGGGTCGGCGCCTTTGTCGAGCAGCATCTTAATGAAGTCGAGAGCCTGATTGGCGTTCGGGACCGGGATGGTGCCGGTCTCGATGTTGCGGTGCTTCACTGCCAGGTAAAGAGGGTTCCAACCCTTCTCATTAGAGAGGTTGGGATTGGCTCCGTGCTCGAGCAGGAATCGGGCTACGTCGTAGTGGCCGTTTTGAATCGCCACCAACATAGCGGTGCTGCCATCGCCGGCAGTCTTATTCGGGTCGGCATTAGCGGCGATCAGAGCTTCGACCGACGCCACTCCGCCCTCACGAGCGGCCAAGACCAGCGGCGTCATCCCGCCAGTGTGGCCCTCAGTGCCCTTGTAGTTGACTCCGTGGCGCTTCTTGGGCTCGTTGATGGTGGATTGGGCTGAGACGTCAGCTCCTCGGGCCGCGAGCAGGCGAACCACATCGGCATGGTCCTGCTCCGCCGCCCACATGATGGCTGTGGTCTGGCGCAGAGTCTCTTTCGCATTCACCTGGGCGCCGTGGTCGAGAAGTAGTTTGACCACTTCCACATTTCCGGTGCGGGCAGCTTCCATGAGCGGGGTTTCTTTGTGCATCAGAAAGGTGGAGTTGGCGTCGACGCCGGCTTTGAGCAGCTTGTCGACCATGGGAGCGCTACCGTTGATGCAGGCCAGGTAGATGGCGGTGGCGCCATCGCGATTAGCGGCATTCACATCGACGCCCGCGCGGGTCAGCTGGTCGACGGTAGCGAGGTCGTCGTGACGAACGGCCCAATGGAGCGCCGTGGTCCCGTCGGTCTGAGGGGCATTCACATCCGCCTTCTGATCGAGCAGGGAACGCAGCGCGTCCCGGTCTTGGTTCATCACCGCGTCTGCCACGTCGCTTGCGCCGAAACCGGCGGCGGAGAGGAACAGTGCCGCCAGACATCCGATGAGGGTGCGTTTCATAACCATGTGCTCACTCCTGTACTAGTCGAGCCTCCCGTGGCCCGGGCCGCCCGGAAGGGCGGCGGCAGGGCCGAAGCCCGGGCCCTTACTAAACCTGCAACGTTCCGGTGCTGTCGCCGACGCTGTCCTTTTCGATTCCCATCATGTGAAGGGTGGTCAGCAGAATATTCGATATCGGCCCGTTTTCTCGTACGTTCAGCTTGGCTTTGTGCCGGCCTGACGCGCCACCGGCAATCAGGTAGCCCACATTGACGTGGCTGTGCTGATTGGCGTTGCCCATGTTGCTGCCCCAGACGATCAAAGAGTGATCGAGCAGGTTGCCATCGCCGTCCGGTGTGGACTCCAGCTTCTTCAGGAAATGGGCGAAGCACTTCATGTGGTACTGGTTGATCTTGGCCCAATCCTCGCGCCGCTTGGGATCTTCTCCGTGATGCGAGCTGGGGTGGTTGGCGGTGGTGACGCCCGATTCCGGATAGCTGCGCAGGCTGACATCGCGGGCATACATCAGGGAGCCCACACGGGTGATGTCGCCCTGGAAGGCCAGCGCAGTCAGATCGAGGTGCAGTTTGACGTGTTCATCGAAGGATTCGGGAACGCCGAAGGGAACGTCCAGAGTGGGCGCCTCGGCGGAGCGCTTCGATGCGATCTGAAGACGCCGTTCGAGTTCCCGGATGGCTTCCAGGTATTCGTCGAGGCGGTGACGATCGGCCGGCGGCAGATGCGCCTGGAGTTTAGCGGCCTTCGCGCTGACGGCGTCGATAATGCTGCCGCTCGCCTGGCGGCGGGCGATACGTTCGTCGGCTGTGCTGCCGTCGCCGAACAGGTGTTCGAACACCACCATGGGGTTGATCTCATGAGGCAGGGGCTTGGTGGGAGAAGCCCAGGAAATCGAATTGGAATAAGAGCAGCTATAGCCCCAGCCGCAGATGCCGGTGTTGGCGCCGGGGTCTTCGATGGCGAGCTGGATGGAGGGCAGCAGCGTCTCCTGGCCAAGCTTCTGCGCAATGATCTGGTCGATGCTGGTACCGCAATAGATATCGGCGCCGGCAGTCTTCTTGGGGGGAACGCCGGTGAAGGTGGCCGAGGCGCGGGAGTGATCGCCGCCGCTTGATCCTGGAGGCGGCATCGAAGACGTGGCATCCATGCCGCTGACGATGGTCAGCTTGTCCTGCCAGGGGGCCAAAGGCTGATGGATGAAACCCAGTCCGACGTTGCGGCCGGGAGTAGCAGGAATGTCCGGACGCCCGTCAGCCCAATAGGTCGGAGACCAGCCATGCGGCGAGAATATTTCCAAAAAGCGGGTTTTCGGATTAGCCGCGGCATGCGCGGCGGGTGTGAACGCCGGCACCATCGAATCGAGCAGCGGCAGCGCCAGGGTGACGCCCATGCCGCGCAGGAACGTGCGTCGGGGTAGATGCTTTTTGGTGATCAACACTTTCGTCTAGCCTCCCTTATCGGGCCGCGCTCGCCGTTTGACGCGGAGCACTGGCCTCATCAACCTTGATGTTCATTTGAAATGGGGCGCTCTTGACGACGCCGACAACCAGCGACGTCAGGCGGTAATTGTTGGCCGCGGCATCGTGAACAATGGAGCGAACCACGGGCATATCGGGCGCTTCGACGCCCCGGCCCAGAGCATAGGTTAAGAGCTTTTCCGCGACGACTCTGACGAATTGGGGTGAATATCGCATCAGGCCGGCGCGCAGACCGGCGGGACCGCTGACCTTGCTGCCATCGCTCAACTCTCCGGCAACATCCAGCCGCTGCCCGAATTCCTGCGTACGCCACTTGCCCACAGCGTCGAAGTTCTCGAGCGCGAAGCCAATCGGATCCATCATCTTGTGGCAACTGGCGCACGCGGCATTAGCGCGGTGCTCCTCCATGCGCTGCCGCATGGAGATCTCCAGCGGTACAGGTTGGCCGTTAGCCATCTTGTCGCTCTGCCGCAGAACCGGCACGTTGGGTGGCGGATCCGGCGGAATCACGCCGAGCAGGTTCATGAGAACCCATTTGCCGCGCTGCACTGGAGAGGTGCGGTCGGGCACCGAGGTGATCAGTTCGATGGCGCCTTTGCCGAGTAATCCACGGCGCGCGTCGAGCTCGCCGGTCAGCGGCACGCGACGGAACTGGCTGCCGTAGACGTTCGGAATGCCGTAATGCCGCGCCAGGCGTTCGTTGACAAAGGTGTAGTCGGCGGTCAGCAGATCAGTGGTGCTGCGATTCTCGCGCAGAATGCTATCGAAGAAGAGCTCGGTCTCGGTTTTGAAGGCTTGCCGCAGGTTGTCATCGAAATCCGGAAACATCTGCGTGATCGGAGCGGTGCTCGGCAGGTTGCGGAGCTGCAGCCACTGTCCGGCGAAATTTTTTACCAACTCGCGCGAGCGGATATCCACCAACAGGCGGCGGGTCTGCTGCTCAAGCACCGTGGAGTCGTGAAGTTTGCCCTGCGTGGCCAAGTTGATGAGTTCGGCGTCCGGCGGACTGCTCCACAGGAAGAAGGAAAGCCGCGAGGCGAGTTCCAGGTCGCTGATCCGATACGGCTGCCCGGGCTTCACATTGGCCGGGTCGGCCTCGCTGCGAAAAATGAATTCGGGATCGGCGATGATGTTCTGGACGGCCAGCTGGATTCCGTCCTCGAAATCTCCTTTGTTCCGGCCCTTCTGATAAACCGTGAGAAGGCTTTCCAGATCGCCTTCGGTCACCGGCCGGCGATAGGCGCGAGTGGCCAGCGTGGTGATGATCTTCTTGGCGCACGGCACATCATCGCCCCCCGCAGTGGGCTGGCAGACGAAGATCTTGCGGCGGCTTGGAGTATCCTGCGCGCGCTTGCCGTTGTAAGGCCCCATGATGATCACCTGGCTCACCTGCGGGGAGAAGATGTAGCCCGGAATGGGATTGGTGTCGAGAACACTGCGCAGATAGTGCTGATTCAGATCGTCACCCGGCACGTCGGTGGTGGCCAGGAAGGCCAAGCCCACTTTGTGCGACCCGGCTTTCACTGGAACGCGCACTTCGTTCTTGTCGTTATCGGTGCCGTTGGGAATCTTGCCGATTTCAAACAGCTTCACGCGCGCGCCATCAATCGTAACCTCGAGTTGCTCGTAACTCTTCTCGGAACCGTAGAGTTCGCCTGTATTTCCGCGCACCGGGAACCAGGAAATGACGTACTCGCCATCGGCTGCGAAATAGTGATTGACCAGCATGCCGCCGCGGGTTCCGAAGGGCAGCCCCTCGACGTGGCCTTCCTGCGAGTAATCCTGGGGAGCGATGTACTTCTTCTGACTCGGCGCGGTCTCATGGCCCACGGCTAAGCGGGCGATCTTTCCAGCTGCCGACATGTATCCTTCCACCAGGGCGGGAGAGACGCCGAGGCTGGCGGCGACGTTGTCGAAGCCATAACTGGAGTCATCCACGGGAAGAAACTCGGCTGGGTCGACCTCTAGCCCCAGCACGTCGCGGACGGCATTGGCATATTCGGTCCGGTTGACCCGGTGCAGACCCGGCGGGACAAATTTGGGTTTGGAAGCGGCAGCGCGGTCGAGCTCATTCTCCATCCAAACGGTGAGGGCTTCGTAGGCGGCCGGGTCCGGACGACGCACCCCTAGGGGAGGCATCATGCCGGCGCGCAGCTTTCGGACGATTTTCTCGCCGGTCTCCTGGTTTTCGCCGATCTTGGTCAAATCGAACTGGTCGAGAGCCAAACCCCCGGTTTTCAGCTTGGAATTGTGACAAGTGACACAATATTTGTCGAGAACCTCGCGCTGCGCGGCAGCCGAGGGCTGCCCCACAACCTGAGAATGCAAAAACGAAGCCAATATGACGGCCAGGAAACCAGCGCACCCTAATTTCTTCATCGAACGTTTGTCCCCTCGGATGGACGCAACTCGATCCGCGCTAGCTATTATCTGGTCTAACCCTAGTCTTGTCACGGAAAAGCCGGTGAGTCACCGGTGTATCACATGGTCTAGATGGGGTCGGGTCCGCGCCAGGAGGCCGGGGAAGCCGACCGCCGACCGCGCTTGAATCAGCGTTCAACTGCTCTGGAAGCTTTTTAGCCGCGGTGACTAACCGGCGACATACCTTCTAAGTCATTAAATATTAAAGGGTGCAGGCGAATGTCGGGCATTTCTGGGGTTCGTGGTAGCGGTGGGCTGATATTTCGGTCGTTTTCTCACCTGCGTGGAACGCGCGGTGAGTCACCGGTTACACATCTGCCCGGTCTTGACGGCCTGTCACAATTGCCATAGCATCTCTGCCTACGGGGTCGTGAGTCGTGTGTCTTTAGCTACATCCACGACTAACATCTGAGGGGGGCAAACGTGAGCACCACAAAAGCGATGGTGTTGGGGCTTTTCGCGGTCGCGGCTGTTTGGGCGCAGTCGACGGCTCAGATCAATGGAACGGTCCGCGACGCGAGCGGGTTGGCGGTTCCGGACGCAAGCGTCAAAGTCACCCAGACGGCCACCGGCGCCGTGCGGGTGGTGACGAGCGGGGCGGATGGCGAGTACGTACTTGCGAACCTTCCGATCGGACCGTACATTCTCGAGGTCACCAAAGACGGTTTCAGCAAATACGTGCAGTCGGGCATCGTGCTGCAGGTGGACACGAACCCGAGCGTCGACGTGGCCTTGAAGGTTGGGTCGGTCAGCGAACAAGTGCTGGTGCAGGCCGATGCCAACATGGTGGAAACCCATACGACCAGCGTCGGGACGGTGGTGGACAACCAGCGTGTGGTGGAGATGCCGTTGAACGGACGCAATGCCACGCAGTTGGTATTTCTGGCCGGTATGGCGACCATTGGCGGCGCCAACGGCGGTTTTTTGAATTCGGTGCGAAACTACCCCACGGTGATGATCTCGGTGGCGGGAGGCGTGGCTAATCAGCAGACCTATTCACTGGACGGCGCCAACCACAACGACGCCTATAACGGCCTCAATCTTCCCCTGCCTTTCCCGGATGCACTGCAAGAGTTCAAGGTCGAGACCAGCGCGCTTCCGGCGCAATACGGTTTGCACTCGACAGCGGCGGTGAATGCCGTGACGAAGTCGGGCACCAACCAGATTCACGGCGACGCCTTCGAATTTTTCCGCAACGGCGACTTGAACGCCCGCGATTTCTTTGCGCCCACGCGCGACACTTTGAAGCGCAACCAGTTCGGCGGTACCGTCGGGGGACCGATCCGGAAGGACAAGCTATTCTTTTTTGCCGGCTATCAAGGCACCATCCTGAAATCGGACGGAACTCAGAATTCCGCTTTTGTTCCCACGCCTCTCGAATTGCAAGGGAACTTCAGCGTGGCCGCATCCCCGCAATGTAATGGCGGCAAACAAGGCACGCTAGGGACGGACCTCGGGTTTAACAACAATCAGATCTCGCCGACACTCTTGAACCAGGCGGCTTTGAAGATTTCCAGTTTCCTGCCGGTGCCGACGAATGTTTGCGGGCAAGTGAACTACGGGCTTCTCTCCAATCAAACCGAGCATATGGGCGTGGCGCGCATCGATTATCAGCAAAGCGCCAAGAACTCGATCTTCGGACGTTTTTACGTCACCAATTTCCAGCAGCCGACCACCTTCGACGGTAAGGACGCGCTGACGCTGAATTCGAACGCCCAGTCCGACCGTGTGTACTCGCTCACCGTAGGCGACACGTATCTCATTGGGTCCAATATTGTCAGCTCGTTCCGAATCGGCGAGAATCGCGCTGAGATCCCCAAGATTGTGGACAATTTCGCAACTTGGCCACAGCTCGGAGTGAATGCACCCTACAACCCGGCGCCCGCGCCACGAATTTCGGTGACCGGGCAGGGGTTTGGCATTGGTTCGGGGAACTCTATCATCAACCACGACATGACTGGGCCCGACACCAACATCTCCGAGGATCTGAGCCTGGTGCATGGGAGCCACCAGCTTGGATTTGGTGCGTATTACCTGCGAACCCTGATCAACTATGAATCCGGGATTAATGCCACGGGGCTCCCCACATTCAATGGCACTCTCAGCGGACAACTGAATCCCACGACGCAAGCGCGGGCCGGAGGACTGTCCATGGCGGATTTCCTGATTGGCGCAGCGTCCACGTGGACGCAGGGGAATATCTCCTATTTCTACAACCGGCAAACGTATATCGGACTCTATTTCCAGGACTCCTGGAAAATCAGTTCGCGGCTCACGGTGAACTACGGCGTGCGGTGGGAGCCGTGGTTCCCCATCTGGAGCAAGCAAGGCCTGTTCATGCGCTTCGACCAGGGACTGTTCAACGCCGGCGTTCAAAGTACGGTGCATGTGAACGCGCCGGCGGGCCTGGTTTTCCCCGGCGACTCACAATGGACATCGGGAAACAGCATTGCCAACAAACGGTACGCCGAATTTGTGCCGCGCCTCGGACTGGTTTGGGACCCTCAGGGCAACGGCAAGATGACCGTCCGTGCCGCCTTTGGCAGCTACACCGACCGCTCCGGTTTATACGCACTAAGTTCGTTCGGGCAAGATCCGCCGATCGGCAATGTGGTGACGCTCCAGAATGCGAACCTTTCGAATCCCTGGGCGGGCTATCCCGGCGGCAATCCACTGCCGATCGCGCTGAGCAAGACCATGCCATTTCCGCTCTTTGGGGCATACATCACTTATCCCTCGGATTGGAAACCGCTCTGGGTCAACCAGTGGAATCTCAGCATTCAGCGGCAGGTTGGCCACGACTGGCTGGTGAGTGCGAATTATCTCGGGAACAATACGTTTCACCTGGTGACCGAAGATCAGTTGAACCCCGCATTGTACTTGGGTTCCAGTTCCACATTGGGCAATACCAACCAGCGGCGGCCTCTGTATCTGCAGAATAAGGCGCAAGGGCAGTATTACGGGATCATTTCTCAGGGCGCGCCCTTTGGCACCGGAAGCTACAACGCGCTGTACTTATCGCTTCAGAAGCGCCTGAGCTACGGTGTCAATATCCTGGCGAACTACACGTGGTCGCACTGTATCAGCGATGAATGGAACGGGCAGCCGGGGAACAATGGTGTGTCCTCGGTGACTCCCGGCGATCGCCGGAACGATCGGAGTAACTGCTCTCCCAATCTGATCTCGTCAGACCAACGGCAGCTTTTCAACCTGTCACTGGTTTATCAGACGCCCAAGTTCTCCGGCCGCGCGCTGCGTTTGCTAGCGAGCGATTGGCAACTGGCTCCCATTGTGAACATCAAGTCGGCGCAATATTATACGGTGACTCTCGGCCAGGATGTGGCATTGAACGGAGAGACCGCCCAGCAGCGTCCGAATCTGGTCTCCGGTGTCGATCCGTACAACACAAGCGGTGTCGCGTGCCCAGGGGCTTTTTGCGTGCCATGGAACAACCGCACCGCGTTTGGGACACCGGCAACCGGCGCTCTGGGAAACCTGGGGATCGGCAATATGAAGGGGCCGGGAGTTTTCCAACTGGACCTGGCTCTCTCGCGTATGTTCCGGATTCGGGAGAAGCAGACGCTGCAGGTGCGGGCGGAAGCGTTCAATCTGCCGAACCATACGAACTTCGCCGTGCCGAATTCGGCTTTGAACGGCGGCACCTTTGGTACCGTAACGGCTGATATCAGCGGCACGTCCGGTTTGACGACCGGCGACTACCGCGTGGTGCAGTTCGCCTTGAAGTATATTTTTTGACGGCCATGCGTGTGAGATCCCTGGTAGGCAGACCGGGTGAAAAGGTTCTTGTGGGGCGGTCTTTAGCCTGCGCGGGATTTCAGTCCCGCTGGTTCGGATGGCGGACTAAAGTCCGCCGCAGGCTGAAGCCCGCCCCACGGAGCACACTACTTCACGCGGTCGCAGTACTAGTGGCAAAATCTGGTGTTCTGTTGGCGCTGGCGTGGGCTGCGTTAGCCCAGCAACCGCAGCGGCGGCCGGCGCCCGATACTCCGGAGAACCATCGGCCGCCCCTGTTCTTCCGGGAGGCGTGGAAGCACTCGGGCACTCCCGAGCACCCGATTGCGCAAGACTCGGTGTCGAATTCGAATCTGGAGCTCAAACTATACGGGGAAGCGCCCCGGCCCGACCCGAACTTCGGCGGCATTTGGGACAACAAGCGGCCCCAGCCACTGGATGACCCGGCGCATACCTTCACCGGCACCTGCACACGGCCCTGCGGTCTCACGCTGCGCGATAAGAGCAGCTACGTCGACCTGACCGGCTTTGGCAAGATCATTTGGCGCGTAAAGACGGAAGGCTTCCACGTGCTTCGTCCGATGCTCAAGCTCGCGGACGGCACGTACCTGGTGGGGGACCACTCGGACGCTTACACGCCGGACTGGCATCTGAGCGAATTTACGCTCTTCGATCTCCGGTGGCGGCGTCTGGATCCCGATAAGGTGGTCACCATGACCGGAGCCCAGGCCGGGTGGGTGCTCAATCCCGATTTGAGTAAGGTTGATGAAGTGGGCTTCGTGGATCTGATGCCGGGTAGCGGTCACGGGAATGGAGGCTGGTCGGACCTGGCGTGGATGGAAGTGTACGGCCGGCCGGTGCCGCGAGCGGGCAGCGGGCAAAGCCAGTAAACTCTCTGAAGAGAGGCTACCGATGAAACTCTACTTCCTCATGCTTGCCGGCGCTGCGTGTGCGGTCGCGCAGCCCGCCAACCCGCTGAGCAGCGAGCTGGTGACGATGTACACCACTGTTGAAACGAATCTCTTGAAGATGGCTCAGAAGATGCCCGAAGAGGGTTATGCGTTCAAGCCGACGCCCGAAGTGGAGACCTTCGCCCGACGTGTGGCCCACATTGCGGGCGCCAACCTGCGAACGTGCGCGGGCTTGAAAGGGGAGGCCAGACCATTGGAGATATCTTCGAAAACGGCCAAGGCCGATCTGGTTGCGGCATTGCAGGAGTCGTTCCACTATTGTGACGGCGTGTTCCATTCGCTCACCGATGCGAGCGCGGTCGAGATGGTCGCCGGCCGGATCGGCAGCCCCCCGGCGACCGAACCGCGCACCCGGCTATCGACGATGTGGAACGTGGTTCGTCACTCGAACGAGCTTTACGGATACATGAGTGTATACCTGCGGCTGAAGGGCGTGGTGCCGCCTTCGAGCAGTCCTGACTAGATAAACGTGATGGGTAAAAGCATCGGGCTGGTTTTGCTTACCTTGGCAGGCGCGGCACAGCAAGCGCCGAAGGTCTATCCCGAGGACCACAGGCCGCCGCTGTTCTTTCGGGAGAGCTGGAAAGATCCGCTGGTCACCGATGGGAAGCAGGAACCCGGTGTGCGGCAAGACCATGTGGAGAACGCGAATCTCGAGCTCAAGCTCTACGGGCCGCCGAATATCGATGTTCGCATCGTACGTCATGCGGCCCCGAAGGACGATCCGACGTATATCTGGTCGGGGTCGTCGCCCACCAATTGGGCTCTGACGCTGCGGGACAAGAACAGCTTTGTCGATTTGAGCGGGCCAGTGGCGAAGATTCGATGGCGCACCAAAATGGCCGGCTTCCACTTGCTGCGTCCGGTGGTGAGGCTCGCGGACGGTACATTTTTGGTGGGAGACCATACAAATGGATACAGCGGAGACTGGGTGGTGACGGAATTCGCGCTGGCTGACGTCCGCTGGCGGGGGCTCGATATCGGCAGAGGCGTGGTGGAGACGATCGACGGCCAATGGAAGGGTTCACCCGATCTGAGCAGAGTCGATGAGGTAGGCTTCACGGATCTGATGCGCGGCAGTGGCGGCGGACCCGGCGGCGGTACGCGCGTCGATTGGTTGGAAGTTTACGGCAACCCCGTGGCCCGCAACGCGGCCAAGCCTTGAGCGTTACGGATGCGTCGCGGCCGGTAGCTTCTGCATCTTCAACTGGAATTCGGGGTACATGGTTTCCGCCCCGCCCAGGGTGGCTTCGAGCGGGATGTGGTGCTTGTCGGCAAATTCTCGCAAGAACGGGTTCTCGCCAATTAAGTAGTTGGGCACCGTTTCCGGCGGACGGTTGGCAATTTCTTCCACGGATTCGCAGGGATACAGCCAATTCAGGCCCTCTGGAATTACCAATCGGAAGACTTGCGTGCGGATGAACGGCTCGGTGAGGTACACCGGATCATTGACGATGCTCACATGGGTGAGGTAGTCGCCGTAGCGGATGAAGTGTTCGGTCAGCGTAGCCTGATCGCTCTCGGGCAGCCCATTGCGCCGGAGTTCGCCCTGCTTGATATGGGTGGTGTACACGGTCAGCGTGTTTCCTTCCCATTTGCCGGTGGAAAAACCCATCCAGGTGTGAGGCGCATAGGAAGGCGGGTGCGGACGGCCATCCATCCAGATGGTGCGATTCTGCTCGTAGGTGCTGATGTATTGCCGGATGGCGATTACGTGCTGCGACTGAGGATCTTTCTCTTCCCAGATGCGCAAGTTAAGCGGCCCGCCCAGGATATAGGACACCACATGCACCTGGCACTGATGCTCCGGCAACGTAAGACGCGACGGATCCCAAGCCAGCGCCCAAATGCGTGCCCCTTCTGTGATGGGCACCCCGTAGTATTCCACCAATGCCGGATTACCCGAACTCTCTTCATGAGGATAGGGTGACCAACTACCGGTCAGATCAGTCCCCGGGGACGCGTTGAAAGAACCTGTCGTTTGGGCGATGGCAAGCGTGCTTACACTGGTGCACAACAGCAGGATTAGCGCAAAGAATCGTGACAAGCCTTTTTCTCCCGATCGAGCCCACTTTGCCGCCTTTTACTGTAAGGGACTGGTATATCGCTGTCAACGCGAAGCGTTTCGAACCTTGATTCCGATCACCGGAGTGACCGAGAAGACCTCGATCACCTTCGCGGCTGCTAGGGGAGGCCCTGGATATCGCGAATGTTTCACAGCCTTCCGCGAGTGGTCAGACCGTCAAGCGTATCTGCCATTGGTCGCGCTGGGCCTACCGGTGGCCCGGAAGTCATTTTCTTCGATGCCGGCTGACGATCGTTGTCGGTGGTTCCAGATTCTGCGGTTTCCTTTGAGTGCCGGAAGTTCAACGCCTCGGCATCGCACTTGGTTCGGATTTGGTCGCGTAATGCCGCATATGGGAATCCAGGACAGAAGCCCGTTACAGAATCGTTATAGTCGATTGTGGAGAAATTCCGTCGCACTCCATAGCCAACTAACTGAGCCGAGATCTCCCTGATCGCGCTGCCCATCCGGTTGCGGTATTTCAGCGCCGCGGCAGTCCGTCGATCGGCGAATGAGGGTACCGGGCGCTGTTCCGCCTTTTGGTCGTCGGCAAAGTTTTCGAGCGCCTTGCGGTGTTCCGCGGCCCACCTACGCAGGTGGTCTCCGTGATATCGCCAGATGCGTCCATCATCGGAGTTGTCAGCTATCAGGAGTAGTTCATCCGCCGTTCGTACTCGAAGTGTCCCGTTACGCCGCTGTGCGTCTTTTTGCTCTTCCCGCGGGAACCAGGCGACCATCTTACACATGACGGTATACCTTACTGTTTGATCGCGATTCGGCCGGTCAACCAGCTTACCCTCTTGCGCGCGTACGCGATAGAGAGCCAATTCTCCTTTGATCGCTTCTCCTGACACCAATTGCCGGAACGCCTGCGTCTGTGACCCGAAACGCGGACTACTTTTGAGCCGCAGGTCCCACCAGCGGTTTCCCAGCCGGACGCGCACCACCGGCCGTTCCTGGGTGATGCCTGGCTCCCAGGATTGGTTGTGCAGCGGAAGTGGCATGGGATATCGGAAGGAAGGCAGACTGGCTGCGGCAATCCACACGACTTCATAACGCTTGGCGCGATACGCTGCCTGCACGCTGTTCTCAATGCTGACGACCGTCTGCGGCGCAAGTTCGGGGAAGCGGATCCGGGCGTCGGGGTAGAGGTAGGCGCGCGCCATGCGCGGCATTTTTTCGTCTCCGTTGCGGCGCACGTCTCGCGCATACAGCTCGGTCACCATCCAATTGGCGGCGGCTGTCGCCTGCACCCATCCAACTTTAAGGGCCCCCGCAAAAGCGTGCCATTCCTCTCCCAGTGGTTCCACCACGGGCAACGCCACCGATCGGACGGTGTATCGCTCCCGCCAGCAGCTTTGGCAGTAGACGGCTTCCCCAAGCCGCTTCCACGCGTGTGGCAACCGATCGCTCTTTCCTGATCGCTGACAAATACTGCAGGTCATAGCGTTTCCAAAAGTCTTACTGACGCGGCGGCGCGGGCTCCGGCGGCCTAACCATCTTCAGAATCGCGATGTCACCGTAGCCGATACGCAAATGGAGCTTGTGGGGCGCCGCAGGCGCATCATTCATAAAATGGCGGCCAATGAGCCATGGCTTTCGCCGCGCGGCCCCTGGAAAATCGGAGGTCACATCCCCCCAATTGCTCTTTGCATCGACAAGATATTCGCCTTCGGGGGGAACGCTTAGCGTGATCTCTCCCGAAAGCGCCTTAACCTCGATATCGCTTGACAGGTTATCGACGTGTACTTCGCCAGTGTTGTGATTGACGACCAGCCGAGTATTGGCCGGGGCCTTGACATGGTACTCCACGTCAAGATGAGTGGCCCTTCGCCAAGGCAAAGGAGGCGGGCCGCTTCGATGCCGAATGCTGGTCGCGATCACTAGTTCATCGCCGTGACGCTCCGTCTTGACACTGATGCGATCCAAGGTCCGGGTGGCGCTCTCCTGTTCTCGCTGTGCGTACGCGTCTTTCGTAGATTTAGTCACCGTGACTTCCACCTCCGGCCGGTCCCAGCCCTCTACAGTGAGCTCGCCCATGGAGTTCTGAAGCCGCAGCGTACCGCCCGGCGAAAAATCCAGATGTTCCGTGGTGGTGACGTGCACCCTCTGCTTGGCTTCCTCGTCCGCCAGCAACACGTAACTAAATGTCAGTCCGAACATTAACAACCTTGGCAACATGGCTTCGCCCCTTACACCTCTTCCGCCAGGTCAGCTTTCGGGAGCACGTCATTGCGGCCCGCCATCCAGACGTAGAGAGTCGGCAGCAGGAAAATACTGATTACCAGATCGGAAATGAGCCCGCCCACAATTACGATGGCAAAAGGCCTTTGCGAGTCGGAGCCTATTCCGTGAGACAAGGCGGCCGGCAGCAACCCGAGAGTCGCCACAAGCATCGTCATCATGATGGGGCGAAGTCTAAGAACAGCTCCCTCGACGGCCGAATCCTCAATCGTGTGGCCGCGGGCGCGAAGCTGATTGATGTACTCGAGCATGATGACGCCGGTCTGAACCGAGACGCCAAAAAGTGCCAGGAATCCGACGCCTGACGACACGCTGAAATTAGTGTGCGTGATGACCAACGCGAGCAAGCCGCCAACGCGGGCCAGCATCACGTTGACGAGAATCAGCATCGCCCACTTGAACGAACGGAACATCATGTACAGAATCATGAAGATCAGGAGCACGGTCAGCGGCACGATATAGAGCAACCGCTTGGCCGCGCGCTTGGAACTCTGGTACTCGCCTTCCCACTCGATACGATAGCCCCGCGGCAGCGGGACCTGCGGTTTAACCTTCTCAATGGACTCTTCCACGGCGCCATCCAAGTCGCGGCCACGCACGCTGTACTTGATGGCGACATACCGCTGGTTCCCCTCGCGGTAGATTTCCGAGCCTTCATCCCGTTCTTCCACCTTGCAGAGTTGGGCGAGCGAAACTCGTTCGCCCGTCGGCGATAGCAGGCGAATTTTTTCGATGGACTCCTTCGTGTTGCGATACTCAGGCAAGTAACGCATGACCAGGTCGTAACGAGCCTCGCCCTGCAGGACCTGGGTGAGAGCATTACCGCCGGCTGCTGTCTGGACGGCATCTTGAACGTCGGCCACGTTGATTTGGTAGCGGGCAGCTTGCTGGCGATCCACGATAAAGTTGTCGCTGGGCTGGCCCCGGACTCGGAAAACCCCAAGATCCTGAATTCCCGGAACCCTGCGCATCACTTTCGCAATCTGGTCGGCCTTGTCTTCGAGGACTCCTAAGTCGTCGCCATAGATCTTTGTCGCAAGCTGTCCCTTTACACCGCTGACCGCTTCCTCCATGTTGTCGGCGATCGGTTGGGAGAAGCCCCAGACAACACCGGGAATCTTCTCTAATTCGCGGTCCATAGCGGCTATGAGTTCTTCTTTGTTTTGGTGAAAATCGGGACGCCATTGCTCCTTGGGTTTCAGGTCGACGAAGTACTCTGTGTTGAAGAACCCAGTAGTGTCCGTCCCGTCATCCGGGCGTCCCGTTTGGCTGGTGCACTGGGTGACTTCAGGAAAGGAACAAAGCACGAGCCGGGCCTGGTTCGATAGCCGCACGCCTTCGGTCTGTCCCGTGCTCTGAGCCAGCGTCCCGCGCACCCAAAGGGCGCCTTCATCAAGGTGCGGAAGGAACTCGGAACCGATCACGCCGCTTAGCGTGAGGTAGAGCGCCACGCAAAGGCTGGCCACGCCTCCCGCGACCGTGAGTACACGCAACCGAATAGCCCATCGGAGAGCGTTTCGGTAGCCGGCTGTCAGCCAAGTCATGACGGGGTTGTGCCACTCGCGGGTACCCCGCGGGTAGAAGAGACTCGCCAGCGCCGGAGCAATCAGCATCGAAAAGATGATGGCGCCCAGAAGAGCAAACGCCACGGTCCAGGCCATTGGTTTGAAGAGCCTGCCTTCCACGTGCTGCAACGTGAAAATGGGCAGGTAGGCCGTGATGATAATGGCGATCGCGTAAAACACCGGGCGCTGCACTTCGTGCGCCGCTTCGAAGATCTTTTGCTTCGGAGTCCGAGTGTCTTCACCGTGCCGGCTGAGGTGCCGCACGATGTTCTCAACCATGACGACTGCGCCGTCCACGACCATGCCGAAATCTAAAGCCCCCAGAGACAGCAGATTGGCTGGAATCCCCTTCAGGTTTAGGCAGGTGGCGGCGAACAACAACGCAAACGGAATCGTTAGCGCAACGATAATCGCCCCGCGGACATTTCCCAGGAAAAGAAACAGGATAATGACCACGAGGATGATTCCCTCTCGCAGGTTGTGCAGAACCGTGTCCGTCGTATAGTGAACCAGGTCGCTGCGGTCGATAAAGGGGACGAGTTTCACGCCACGGGGAAGAATGACATCGTTGAGTTCCTGAACTTTTTTGTGCAGTCCTTGTAGCGCCGTATCGGCGTCCTCGCCTTTGCGCAGCAGAACAATCCCGGAAACCACGTCATCGTTATCCACCAGCGTTCCGTCATCGCGACGAATCGCGCGAGCGAACTGGCCCAGGCGGATCTTAGGGCCTTGTGCCACCACGGCGATATCCCTTACATGGAGCGGCGTGCCATTCTTGGTCAGAAGCACCGTGTTCTGGATATCGCGAACATTCCGAACCAATCCCACTTCCCGGATGTTGATCTGCTGCAGCCCGGCCTCGATGAAACTGCCGCCTGCATTGGCGTTGTTGTTCGTGAGTTGCTGCTCAACCTGCGAGAGGCTGAGCCCGTAAGAGATTAGTTTGTTGGGATCGACGCGTACCTGGTATTCACGTGTCGGGCCGCCAAAGCTGGCCACATCTACGACATTGGGCACCTGCTTCAGGTTCTTTTCGACCACCCAGTCTTCGATGGATTTGAGCTCCATCACATCGTAGGCCGGATTGGAGCTGTGCAGCGTAAAGAAATAGATCTGGCCGACTGGGCTCCAGTCGGTGCCCATCTGTGGCACGACGCCCGTCGGTAGGGTCACCTGGGACAGTCGTTCCAGCGCTCGCTCGCGGTTCCAATTGTTATCGGTGCCATCATCGAAAATCAGCTTCAAATCCGAAAGCCCGAAGAGCGAGAACGAGCGCAGAGCGATGACTCCGGGGATGCCGTTCATCACGACTTCGAGGGGAACCGTAACCTGCTGCTCGATCTGTTCCGCCGAGATGCCAGGCCACTGCGTAATGATCTCGACGTAATTATTCGCCACGTCGGGATACGCTTCGACCGGAAGCTGATGGAAGGAAATTCCGCCCCAGATGAACAACAGAATCGCCAGCGCCAGGACCAGGAACCGGTTCTCCAGGGCAAAATCAACAACCTTGCGAATCATTACTGCTCCACCGTGTCCTGGAATACCAGGGCGTTCCCCACAACCTGGTCGCCCGGTTTGAGGCCCGAGACGATTTCCTGCAAGTTTCCCGGCAGCATATTGCCGGCGTTCACTTCGAGGCGCCGGAAACGGCCTTGTCCGACGGGCGTGTACACCCATTCGCGGTCGTGCAAGTGCAGGATCGCGGTCGCCGGCACAGATGCATGCCTTTCGGCTTGCGGGCCATGGAAAGTGGCTGTGACAAACATCCCCAGGCGCATCAGGCCGGGATTCTCCATCTCCAGCCGAACCTTGGTAGTGCGGATGTTTGGGTCCAGGACCGGGAGGATATTGCTGATTCGCGCCTTCAAAACACGATTCGGATAAGCGTTCAGATGGATGTCCGCATATTCGCCAATATGAACCTGCGCCATATCGTTTTCGTACACGTCGCAGATGATCCAAACGTGCGACATGTCGGAAATGGTGAACGGGTTCGGCGGCGTCAGAGCCTGGACGCCGGATTGGTTGGTGATTTGTTGGTCGGTGATGGTCCCGGATACCGGAGCGAAGACTTCGACGATGCCCGTGGGATGGTCGGGGTCGGACCCAAGTACGTGCAGATGCTCCTTGGTTGTCTCGAGAACGATCTGCGCATCGTCCTCGGCATTTTGGGCGATTTCGAGTTGGCTCTTGGGAACGGCCCCATCGTCGTAGAGGATTTTGGCGCGGTCGAGCTGGATCTTCGCCAATTGCTCGTTCTTGACGGCCTGGCGGTAATCGGAAAACGCGCCCGAGACGTCTGTGCTGCGCACCTTGAATAGAAGCTGGCCGCTCTTTACCTCGTCGCCGAGGCGCGCGTCGATTTCCACAATGCGGCCGGTGGCCAGCGACGGCACCGGCACTTGCCGTGACACGTCTGGGTTAACCACCCCGGTAACGTTCAAATCCGGGGAGGCCATGTACTCGTCGGCGGTAGCGATAGGAAATCGCTCCGGGTGATCGACTTTAAAGTTATCGGCGTCGAGGTCGGGCTCTACCCTGACAGAAACGGGACCCGTTCCGATTGAGGCCGCTGCGGCTGCCTGGGCCTGAGCGTTCACTTTGTTTCCGCAGCCAGCCAGAAGAAGAGCCAACATCGCAACCAGAGTTGCTGCCAAAAGTATTGTGCGATTCATTAGATAACCTCCCGCCCCACCGCCTGGTTCATTTGCGCGGCAGCGGTCAAGTACGAACCGATCAGGTTCAGGTAAGCCAAACGCGTATCGCGAAATGCTTTCTCGGCGTCGAGGAAGTCCAGCAGCGAGGCGCCGCCGTTCTGGTACGAAATGGTGATGCGGTCGCGGTTGTCCAAGGCCAGCGGTAGATACTTGGTTTTGTATGGCCTTAGAAGATTCAGGGTTTGAACCAGGGTGTAATAGGCCGAATCCACATCGCTAAAAACCTGTGCCTGGGTAGCGTCTCGTAAACGCTCGTTGCGGCCGATATCGATTTGGGTCCGCGCCTTCTCACCCTGATTCCGGTCAAAAATGCGCAACGGAATGTTGATACTGGCGCCAATCGTGTTGAAGTCTAGCGGATTGTTGAACGAGGGGTTGTGCGTCCACCAGGCGCTCCACGTCGGATCGGTCGAGCCATTCGCAATCGCGAGTTTATGAGCTGCCTGTGCCAACTCGACACTCTGCGTGGCGGCCTTAAGATCGGGCCGCGTTTCGAGCGCGCTAGTACGGAATTGTTCGAGGGGCATCAATTGGTCGATGAAGTCAAACGGGCCAGCCACATCGAACCCTTCGATGGGTGTCCGATTGTCGTTGAGGAGAGTGAGAAGCTGGATCTTGGAGGTCCGCACGTTCACTACCGCCGTTTCGAAATCCGATTCGAACTGGACGCGCTGGAGTTCCAGGCGATTCAAATCCACCAGCGCCAAATCGCCGGCTTTGAAGCGGTTGCGGTTGACCACGAGTTCGCGATCCCAGTAGGCGAGGTTCTCCCTGGCATTCTCGAGTACGGCCTTGGCTTGCAGAAGTTGAACGAAAGCGTTTTGCAAGTTGAAAATTAGACCGCGCTCCTGATCGAGGTAGGTCGAGCTGGCAATCTCTGTCGATTTCTTGGCATTTTCCAACCGCAACTCCCGCTTGTGCTGGCGTTCGTGCAGGTAGCTGAAGCTGGTAGTAAACTGTGTGCCGGTGAATGGACGCCAAACTCCTAAGTAAGGAGTGATCTGAGTGCCATCCGAAGCAAAACCGAAATCCGGGTTGGGCCGCAAGTAGGCGGTGATCTCACCGGCGCGGGATTCCTGGATGTTGATTTGGGCCGCCCGCAGCGTAGGATTAGCAGCTTCGAACCGGTCTTTGACTTGCTGCCAGGTTAAAGCAGTTTGCGCCCATCCACTCGCGACGAACCATCCCGCTAGTACGATCCTTGCCGACAAACGCCATGGCAGGCGCTGCATCTTCACTCCCAAACAGGTTTTGGATTTCTCGCGTTTCACTCAAGCTGAGCGGCCGGAAACGGACCCCAAAGGCGCGGCGTCCGCCGGATGCTCCAAGCGCTGTAAACTTAAATTTAGCGGCCCCTGGGTCGAGTTTCGATCCATCCTTTGACCGGGGACTGCCTATCCTTCAGCCGTGTCGGCAGAGGAACAAGCGACGTTCTCGGCCGCGTGGCACCAGCGCCACGGATTTGCCGTTAGTTGTTTGAAGATAAATAACTTATTTGCCGGTTGTAGCCGTGCGTTGGCGGCCTATCTTTTAGTGGAAGCCAGCCTATCTTTTGGCAGAATGCTATGCCGCAACGCGATTTACTTCTAAAATGATGCGGGCATCGTGCATGGTTCGCAGTTATCTGCAAAGGGCCCCCCGGGCCCTGCTCGCGGGTGCTCTCGTCTTCATTATTGCTGTAGTCGATTGGCGCGTCCAAGCGAATATCGCTTTCGGCTTTCTCTACCTGGTGCCGATGCTACTGGTAGGCACGGTCCTGCCACTTTGGGGGATTGTGCTGACCGCGCTCATCTGCACGGTCCTGGCTGACGTGTTTGATCCGTTTGTGTTCACGTTCTCCGTCGGTTTGCCGCAGGACATCCTGGTATTCACGTCGTTGACTGGGATGGGAATGTACTCCCACGAAGTCACCAGGAACCGGCGCCAAGAGAAGCAACACCTGGTCACTATGGAACTGGAAGCGGGTGCGCGGCGCCTGGCCGAAGAGCAGTTGGAATTTCTGATCGAAACCAGTCCAGCCGCGATCCTCACCACGGACGCGGCTCACCGGATCTTTCGCGCCAATCCGGCGGCGCATCGTTTGTTCGGGGCGCCCACTGGAGAACTGCCGGGAAAAAGTATTCGGCGATACCTTCCTGCGCTGGGACGAGTGGATCTGACCGGGCCGACCTTTCAGACTTTTCGGACGCAAATGCAGTGTCGAGGCGAGCGGGAACAAGGCGAAGTCTTTCTGGCCGACGTTTTCTTCTCCACGTACAATACGGCATTGGGCCCCCGCCTGGCGGCTTTGGTGTTGGACGCATCCGAGGAGTTGAGGGCCCGCGAAGAGTTGGGCCTCGAGCAACTTCTAACGGCTTCCCGCATATTGGTCGGCGCGGTTTCCCATGAAGTGCGGAATGTTTGTGGCGCAATCGCGGTCATTCATGAAAACCTGCTTCGCAGCGGACGTCTCAACGGGAACAAGGACTTCGAAGCACTCGGTTCGATGCTCGAAACTCTAAACAAGATCGCCTCGCTGGAACTCAAGCAGAGCACCGACGTACCGCAATTAACCAGCATTGACCTCGTCGAGACGTTGGGCGACCTGCGCATCGTGTTGAACCCGTATTGCCAGGAGGCGGGTGTTTCGGTACAGTGGGACATCCCTCCGGAAATCCCTCGTGTTTGGGCCGACCGTCACAGGTTATTGCAAGTTCTCTTAAACCTGACGAAGAACAGCAAGCGCGCCCTGGAAGGCGCGGAGGTTAAGGAACTTCGTATCTCCGCTGCGGTGGAACACGGTTCGGTCCTGCTCCAGGTTGCCGATACCGGTCCCGGTATCCGTGCTATTCAAAAGCTCTTCCAGCCCTTCCAGCAAGGCGCCGAGGCTACCGGCCTGGGATTGTACCTGTCCCGCGCTCTGATGCGCTCCCTCCGCGGTGATCTCCGGCACGATCCGACCGTGCCAGGCTGTTGCTTTGTGATCGAATTAGCCGTCGCGGATTCCGTGGAGGAGGATGGCAAGGGGGCTCAAAAACATGCTAACGAGACTTCTGCTGGTTGACGACCACGTCCTGTTTAGAGAAGGCCTGAGCCGGCTCTTGGCTTCCGAGTCCGATTTTGAAATTGCCGGCAATTGCGGCACCTCCGGCGAAGCTATCGAGATCCTCGAAGACGCCGATGTCGACATCGTTCTCCTCGACTTTGATATAGGCAAGGACCACGGGGCCCAGTTTATTTCGGCGGCGCGCCGCGCCGGCTACGCTGGAAAGATCCTGATGGTGACGGCGGGAATGAGTGCCAAGGAGTCCTCGGTCGCGTTGAAGCTCGGTGCATCCGGCATCTTCCTCAAGCACAATTCGCCAGGCTCGCTGGCCAAGGCGATTCGTCTGGTAATGTCCGGAGAAATGTGGGTGGATCAAAGAGTCATCCAACTCATGGCAGACGAGGTTCAGCAAACTGAATCGGCCAGCCCGGGGCCACTCTTGACAGAGCGGGAGCAGCAGGTGCTCCAAGGTGTATTTGAAGGCCTCGCAAACAAGGAGATTGCCGCGCGTCTCGATGTTACAGAAGGGGCCGTGAAAGCCTGCTTGCAACAGTTGTTTCAAAAGACCCAGGTGCGCACCCGCAGCCAGCTAGTCCGAATTGCGCTGGAGGGGTCTTTGGGAGCGCAGCGGAAGCGATAAGAACGAAGCCGACACGCCCGGGCCGCGGGCCAAGGGCTAGCGCGTTTAGAAGCATGCGTTCGTTGCTTGGTCAGGGTCAGTGGCTGCCCGATTAATGGCGTAGAGCCAGAGACCTTGCGGCCACCTTGGGCACAGCTACTCCAGCAACTCGGAATCAAACCGTCGATAGATGTCGTGCTGTCGGGCTGGATCACGATCAGCCTGGAGCGCGGCAATTAATGCGCTCAGCCGCGGCGTGAGGACGATCAGATAACGGGCGCCCGCTCCGGCGGTGTATGTGTGCGAAACGCCCGCGGGCACAAACACCGTCATCCCGGGGCCGACCGTTTCCGTTCGGTCGGTATAGCGGAACGTCAGTTCGCCATCCAGGACGTGCCAAGCTTCGTCATCGGAGTGGTGGACATGAAGTGTTGCAGGGCCGCTACCGCGCCACTCGTAGATGCCAAACGAGTTGCCAGAGGCCGAGAAAAGCGCCGATTTCATGCGTCCATACTACTACGGTGTCGCGAAGCGCCAGCGATGGTTGAGTGGCGAAACCGGACGATTTTGCCACAGCTCCTGTGTGGCAAGAGGTTCAGGTTCCGCCACCTCCTGCTGCTTGCCCGCGGCACCAGCAGACCGGAAAGAGGGCTGGCTCCATCCACCTTTACCTGGCGAGCGAGATCACCCACGCGAAGTTCTCCGGTGATGTCGCGATCTGAATGCCGACGTCATCCTGCATGTCGACCAAGTCGCCGCCGGTCTGCATCTGGTATACGCTGTAATTCGCGCCCGCGGCTGGTTGGCAGCCGATGATCCACGGAGTTCCGTTTGTCAGCCCCCGCGAGCTCGCTCCCACGCCAATTGACCCGGCGCAGCCACCCGTAGGGTTCGCGACAAACGCCTTGCCATCCCAGTACAGGATATCTCCGTTCGCGTTGATCGCCCACGGAATGCCCTCCGGCGATACCGCGATCTTGGCGGCAATGTCACCCTGCATCTTGACCCAGCTGGTCAAAGGGAATGCAGGGTCGCTGCCGGTCTCCAATTTGTATACTGGGTGATTCCCGTCCGCAGCGGTGTGGCAGTCGACGATCCACGGAGTTCCGTTCGTCAGCAAGCCCGAATTGGGTCCGACGCCAATAGACTTGGCGCAGCCACCGGCGCCGTTCGCGACAAACGCCTTGCCATCCCAGTACAGGATATCTCCCTTCGCATTGATCGCCCACGGGATGCCCTCCGGCGATACCGCGAGCTGGGTGGCAATGTCATCCTGCACCTTGACCCATTTGCCTAGCTGCTGCGTCCCCGAGACAGGTGAATAGAAGCCTTGCAGTTTGTATACGGTGTAATTTCCGTCCGCAAAGGGGGTGCAGCCGGTCATCCAGGGTGTGCCGTGCGTCAGCACGCCCGAGTTCGGTCCCACAGCAATCGACGTGGCGCAACCAGGTGCATACTGATTGAAGTTGCTGCCATTCCAATAGTAGATATTGGTTACCAGATCGCCCCACTTTACTCCGCCGGTGGGGAGCGTGATTCGGAGGTGCCCGCCGCCGCGGATGGGTGGAACGCTGGACGTGTTGTCGGTTAGCAGTGTGACAGTCGGATCGGTTTTGGTCGTCACCACCTTGCCGCATGCCAACCCACCGCCGCAGCATCCAATGCCGTTGCCTTGAACCACGCAGGCGCTACCTTTCATTGTCACCGGTGAAGAAGAAAAATCGGGCCACTCATGCGAATTGCCCTCGCCGGGGAGTTCGTCGGTGTCATTCTCGATGATGAATTCGGCCTGAGTCCCCAGGGTGCCGTTAACCAGATTGGAGGCCGGACGGGTGTAGGACTGGCAAGCGGAGCTGTTGGCCTGTGTGCAGTCCCAATAGATGCCTTGGGTCACGTCGTGCATCCGCGTGCATGCGTACCCTCCGGACAAATCCAAATTCCCCTTGGAGTCGCAATACCACTCCTGGGCGTAGACCGTGTCGCCGGCTTTCGGGGTAAATGTGATTGCTGCAGTATCGTTCCCCGAGTTGGTGCAGCTCGGAGTCGCCGGGCATGTTACATGTCCAAAGTCCTGATGCTGAATGAAGTAGGCCCTGGTTGAGGCCGTCACGTATGCCCAGACCTCGGCTTGGAGAAGATTATTGCTATCGAGCCCGTTCCATATCGACATCTGGGCTGAGGCCGGCCAGAAGCCGCCGGGTGTTACATAGGGGACATTGAAGGTCGCCTCATTCTCGACGTAGCTGTGAGTCAAAGCAGCCGTCGTTTGCTTTTGGTACGAGCCCGAGAGGATGGACCCGGTCCAGTAAGCTGCCCCGGGACCCGTCGGAGCCGTGTAGACCAGTTCGGGCCGCTCGGGCGCGATGGACTCAGCAGAGGCTTGGGATGCCGGACGCCGGCGCGCGCCCGAAAGCGCCGGTGAAGAGGGAATGCTACGGAGCCGGTACGCTGGCGCACTGGCCGCGGCCAGCCACCTATGGTATCCATCCGGGTTCTGCTCCGGATCGGGCCGTAGCCCATAGCCCGCCTGAATCAGTTCTTGCTGCGTGCGGTTGAGCGGATCGCCGGTGAGTGCCGGCCGGAACTCCAGATTCGCCAGCGCCGGGATGAACGGGCGCGGTGCGAAAGTCGCCTCCGACCGAAGATCCGCGGAATAGGTTTGGGTGCTTCCAGTGGAATCGGTGCAATCGAGCGCCAGACGCTCGACGCTGTCCGGCTGCGTTGGGCGCACCGCCTGGAAGCGGACCACGCCGTCCTGGTCGGCAGGTACCGGAATAGCCTGCGCCGGGTCTGGATTCCCTTCAGGGTGAAGGAGGCAGGTGTTCCCGGCGGGAACCAGGACCGAGGCCTCCTCGAACTGAGCAGGCACTCCCGGCCTTGCGGCCTGCGCACACGCGTCACGGCCGCACATTAGCAGGCCCGAGATCATGATGATGGCGGACATTGCGCGTAAGCGGCCGAAAAAGATGCGCCGTCCCATGGCGTTGATTAAAACGTTTTTCATGCGAATTTCCTCCCGTGACGTCTTCTTCTGTTCTGACGTTGTTGTGCAGCTCCAGGACAGTCCGATCAGACTGCCCCGCCAGGCCGCGTGCCGGAAGCGCTCCTTCGTGTTGTACTTTTCACGCCTCTTTCTGCCGTTTGTCATGCGACCCTCCGTGGCGGGAATTCCTGTTGCGGAATATCCCGCGCTGATTTGTGCTTCATCTTTAAGGGCGGAAAACGCAGGCAAAAACTGTAATGGCGCGGAGAGATTTTGATTGGCGGTGACTGCTCAATGATCAAGGCTGACTGCTCACAACCCGCACAAAGCACATACAAAGGTGTTAATCTTTCTGGAACGCTACGACTGGGCTTAGCATGCAGCCACCGGCGAACCAGATCACGCAACTGTTGCAGTCCTGGAACCAAGGGGACCAAAGCGCGATCGAAAAGCTTGTGCCGCTGGTCTATGACGAGTTGCACCGCCTCGCCCAACGTTACATGTCCGACGAACGGCCGGGTCACACGCTGCAGCCCACAGCGTTGGTTAACGAGGCGTATCTGCGATTGGTCGATTCGGCGCACGCCGACTGGGAAAGCCGGGCCCATTTCTTCGCCGTTTGCGCTCAGGTGATGCGGCGGGTTTTGGTGGATTGGGCCCGTTCCCGCCAGGCGCTGAAACGCGGAGGCGATGTGTGCGTGCTGGACCTCGATGAAGCGATTGCCACCACGAAACAACCCGGCACTAACCTGGTGGCCCTAGACGATGCCCTGAACACGCTAGCAGCAGTCGACCCGCGCAAGGCTCAGGTTGTTGAGTTGCGTTTTTTTGGCGGGCTGAACGTGAAGGAAGTCGCCGACATCTTAAAGGTTTCGCCGGAGACCGTGCAGCGAGACTGGAAGCTGGCAAAGAGCTGGCTGCGGCGTGAGCTGAGCCGGGGGTAGTCCAGTGGAACCCGAACGTTGGCGGAAAATCGAGCAGCTCTACCACTCGGCATTGGAGCGGGAGGTGAGCGGCAGGGCAGCTTTCATCGAGCAAGCCTGCGGTGGAGATGAGTCGTTGCGAGGAGAAGTCGAATCGCTCCTGGCACAGTCGGAGGGCACGGAGGGTTTCATGGAAGCGCCGGCAGTGGAGGTGGCGGCCAGGGACCTGGCGACGTCGTTCGACCCACGCGAACGCTCGCACCCAGCGGTTATTGGCCGGTATCGTATTATTCGACTGGTAGGCGAAGGTGGCATGGGGACTGTCTACGAAGCCGAGCAAGAAGAACCACGGCGCACGGTAGCACTGAAGGTGATCAAGCTTGGTTTGGCGACGCCCGATCGATTGCGGCGGTTCCGGCAGGAATCGCACGCGCTTGCCCGCTTGCAGCATCCGGGCATAGCCCAAATCTACGAGTCGAGCACAGCCGATACCGGCTTCGGGCCGCAGCCGTACTTCGCCATGGAGTTCATCCGTGGCCTGCCCCTCGAGCAGTATGCCGACGTTCATCAGCTCGACACTCGGCAGAAGCTGGCGTTGATGGCTAAAGTGTGCGAAGCCGTCCATCACGCTCATCAGCGTGGATTGATTCACCGCGATCTGAAGCCCGGCAACATGCTGGTAGATGAAACTGGCCAACCAAAGATACTGGATTTCGGTGTGGCGCGCGTAACCCAGGCATCCGCGCACGAGTTTGAAACGCATCCGGAAACCCGGACCGGTTTGGGCCAACTGGTCGGGACTCTAGCCTACATGAGTCCTGAGCAGGTGCTGGGCGACTCACTCGAAATCGATACCCGCAGCGATGTCTACTCGCTGGGAGTGATTCTTTATGAACTGCTGTCGGGGCAGCCACCCTACGATGTAAACCGCCGTTCGTTACCAGAAGCTGTTCATACGATTCGGGAAGAAGAGCCCGCGTCCCTGCGCTCGATCAGTCGTAATTATCGCGGCGATATCGAGACCATCGTAAAGAAAGCGTTGGAAAAGGACAAAACGCGCCGGTATGCGTCGGCAGCGGACCTGGGCGCGGACATTCAGCGCTACCTGAACGACGAGCCTATTGCGGCGCGGCCGCCAAGCGCCAGCTATCAACTGCAAAAATTCGCGCGGCGGCACCGCGGGATGATGGCAGGCCTGGCAGCGGTGTTTGTGGTGCTACTGGCCGGCGTCGCGGTGAGCACGTCGCAGGCGATCCGTGCTAACCGGGCGGGGCAAGCCGCGCTGAAGGAACGCGACCGGGCCACGGCCGCCGAGCAGGCAGCCAAGCAAGCTGAGCGCGCTGCGATTGAGGACCGCAACCGGGCCGTCGCAGCCGAGATCAATGCGAAAGCAGTGAATGACTTCCTCCAGAATGACCTGCTGTCGCAGGCCGGTGCCAGTACTCAGGCCAGCCCCGGCACCAGGCCCGATCCGGAACTCAAGGTGCGCACCGCGCTTGACCGGGCCGCGGCCGGCATTGCGCAGAGATTTGACAAGCAGCCTTTGGTGGAGGCCTCCATCCGGCAGACCATAGGTAATGCATATGAGGATCTCGGCATCTATCCGGAAGCCCAGAAACACATGGAAAGAGCGTTGGATCTGCGGCGCCGGATGCTGGGAGAAGACCACCCCGACACGCTAAGCGTCATGAGCGACCTCGCGTTTCTGTACCGAGCCGAGGGCAAGTTTGCCCAGGCCGAGCCGCTTGCGAGCAAGGTGCTGGAGATCCGGCGGCGCTTATTGGGCGAGGACCATCCCGACACACTGTATGCTATGAACAATCTCGGGTTGCTGTATAGATTTGAAGGTCAGTCTGCACCAGCGGAGGCGCTTCTAAGCAAGGTACTGGCGATCCGGCAGCGCATATCAGGGGAGCAGGACACTGCCACGCTGTATGCCATGAACGCCCTCGGGTCTGTTTACCAGGTCGAAGGCAAGTATGAGCAAGCCGAGACTCTTCTAAGCAAGGCATTAGAGATCCGACTGCGCGTGTCGGGTAAGGAGCACCCCTATACGTTAATGGGGAGGGACAACGTCGCCACCGTGTATTACCGCCAAAGGAAATATGCACTAGCCGAGTCGCTCTTCGCCAAAAATCTGGAAATTCGCCGCCGCGTGCTGGGCGAGGGCCATCCCGACACGCTAGACACCATGAATAACCTTGGGGCGGTGTACAGAGCGGAAGGCGAGTACGCGCAAGCCGAGATGCTTCTGAGCAAAGCATTCGAAACGAAGCGCCGGGTTCTGGGTGAGGAACATCCCTCCACGTTGATCAGCATGCTTAATGTTGCAGTGTTGTTGCGTTACAAAGGCGAATTTTCCAAAGCTGAACCGCTTATGGTCAGGGGTGTGGACCTGCAAAGTCGCGTGCTCGGAGAGGACCATCCCGATAGGCTGGCTGGCATGAACCGCCTGGCGGCCCTCTACAGTGATGAAGGAAAATACCCGGAGGCAGAAGCACTATTCGCCAACGCGCTGAAGATTCAGCGTCGCGTGTTAGGCGAAGTTCATCCTGACACGCTGAGTTCTTGGGACGGTCTAGGCCGAATTCAGCTTCGCGAACATAAATATGTAGAGGCCGAGTCAACACTCCGCGATGCGCTAAAAGGATACGAAAAACTCATGCCGCAAAGCTGGGAAAGTTACAACTGCCAGAGTATGCTCGGCGGCAGCCTGGAGGGGCAAAAGAAGTACCGGGAGGCGGAGCCCCTCTTAATCTCAGGCTACGGAGGCGTGACCGAGCGGAAGGCCACGATTCCGTTGGAAGACCGCAGGGTGTTGTCCGATGCGGGAGAGCGGATCGTTCAGCTCTACGAGAGCTGGGAGAAGCCTGAAAAGGCGGCCGCGTGGCGCGAGAGGCTCCAGTCGAAGTAAGTCCTGATTCGGCCAATCTATCACCTCTAACTTACCCCGTCCCGCCGGATCCGGGTTTATCGCCGGTCCCCATCCCGGTTACCGTCCCGGCGATTGGAGCGGTCTACTTGACGGGAAACGCCCTATCGTTCGAAGTGCTTGCAAACTTCGGGGGGATGGTCGGCAGCTCGGAGAATGGTTACCGGCGGACATTTTGCCAAGTTGCTCAGCGTCCGACTAGCGCGTAAACCGGACCGGATCGGTGGCATTGGCGAGTGAGCAAGGGCTTATAACTCGTCAACTACGTTGAGCGGAATCATCGGAACCCCCTTTTACGGGATTTATTACGAGCGAGATCCCCAAGCAGGAATCAGAGGTGGGAGCTCGCGAAAGGCGAGCGTCAACAATCCTATTGAGGGTCAGTGCGCCATCGGCGGAGCCAGCGCCCCATCGGACCATGTGCCAACCGGGACCATCATGATGGTCACCCGTTCTTCAGGATCATCTGCCGCCAGAACCGGCGATCCCGCCAGATCGGCTCCCCAGCTTTTCGCTGCTTCGCCCGGAACGAAAAACATCAGGTGTGAATGCCAACTCATGCCCTGATCGCTTAGATACTGGCGCTTCGACATCATGTAGCACATCGCACCCGGCTCCAGCGCGGGCAATTCCTTCTTATCCAGTGCCGATGCGGTCGCCTGGACGATCTCGGCCTTCGACTTTCCCGCTAGCACAAGTTTGGTCTTCATGAGGTAGATGGGCATAAAAGTTCTTGCGGATGGCGGATTAAAGCAGATAGGCCCGCGAATTTTGGGATTCCAGAATTCCGGTTGATCAGTGGCGGCACCCCATGATCGTTCCACTATACAGAGAAAACCATTCGTGCCTTTCACTGCGGTTCTGTATCCCGTTCGGCCCAGCGCCATCACTTCGGCCCCGTCCGAAATGGAGGCTGGAGCAGCACTGCGCGCCAGCGCAATTTCAGACTTCTCGTCGGGCATCAAATACTGACTGAGAGGAGCCATGGCGGGATACGGAGCCTTCTTCCCCTGCGCTCGCGCCTGAGAAGTTGTGCCGGGTATGACAACCTGAACCAGGAATGCTAAAGCGATGAGGTTGCGGTTCGTCATGGGACGTTCCAGTATACCCATATTTTCTGTGGGGGCGTCGTTACTCGTCCGCGGCTTGCCGGCGGTCCTCCCAGGTCCTTTGGCGCCAAGCTTTGGAAGCGTGGCGCGTCAAACGGGAGCAGTCTGTGAAACAGGTAGATTTACGTGTACGGAACAGCGACAAACCAGCAAATGAGATGGAAGTTCGAACGGACCAGGAGGAGTGACTGTCGCACACGACAGCGCCCAGCTCAGGGTAGCTTGTCGAAAAATAGATAAACGGCGGCAATCTGGCCGTCCCGGGTAATGACGAAATCAGTCCCGGCGTAAGCTGGCGCCTCACCAGGGGGGCCCGATACCCATTGGACGCGCCCGCCATTGCCCAATTCCTCGGGCTCGGCAATCGGCTGGTATCGAAAGTCGGTTAGCTTGCCCAATTTTCGTCATCGAGGCTTAGTAGAATATGCGCGGAGGGGAAACGATGCGAAAATCTTGCCTGCTATGGGGAGCCGGTGTTTTGATCTCCCTGGCTGCCGGACTGTCCCAACCTGCTTTGGCAGATGGGCCCTACAAGGTTTCCAAAGTGGTAAAAGTCGGTGGCGAAGGTACGTTCGATACCGCCTTCGCCGACGTCGAGGGTCGCCGGTTATACATTCCACGCAAAGGCCCTGGTCGGATCACCGTTTTTGATCTGGACACGCTGGAGCCGGCGGGCGAAATCCCCGACGCGGCAGCGAACGGCGTCGTCGTCGACTCGAAATCCGGGCACGGGTTCGCAAGCAGTCAACCCGTCGTGATGTGGGACGCGAAGACCCTGAAGACGATCAAGACCGTTGACGTCCAAGGCCGCCCGGATGCCATTCTGTTCGATCCATTTACCGAACGTGTCTTTATCTTCAGCCATGTCGCTCCGAATGCAACCGTCATCGACGCAGTGAATGGCTCTGTTCTGGGCACGATTGATCTAGGCGGCGAGCCAGAGCAGGCCGCCACGGATCGGAAAGGGCGCGTTTACGTCGATGTCAGGGACAAGAACGACATCGCCGTCATAGACGCGAAGGCTCTCACCGTCGCCGCGCGGTATAGCGTGGCGCCTAAAGGTGGACGGTGTTCCGGACTGGCGATCGACGTTAAGAACGAGATTCTGTTCGCGGGCTGCCGGGCGCCGCAGATGATGGTGATCCTCAGTGCCACCGATGGAAAGATCCTGGATGCTCTGCCGATTGGATCCACCGCCGATTCCGCCATTTTCAACCCGGAAACGAGGGAAGCTTACAGCGCGCAGATCGATGCGACGCTTACCGTTATTAAGGAAACGAGTCCCACCAGCTTCTCCAAGGAGCAGACCGTGCAAACGAAGGACAGTGCCAAACAGATGGTATGGGACAGCAAAACAAACCGCATCCTGCTGATCGCTGCGGATTTTCTACCTCCTACCGGGCCGCCGAGGGCGGGAGTGGCTGGCTATGGAGGAAAGATGGTGCCTGATTCGTTTTCAATTCTCGTGGTTACGAAGTAACTAAGGCGTCGAGGAAGTATCACCCTCCGCACCCTGGCGCCGTGAGGCCAAAGCCGCAGGGCCAATTGGCGACCTTCCGTACGAGTGGCGCGTCATCCAGGAGCCGCACCCGCTTCCGTACACCGTTGTATAATGCCCGTGGCGGTCGGGTTTCGAATGCGTCTCCTGCCAATTGTCGGCGGTATCTGCTGTTGTATGGTGGCCTTGGGCCAAAGTGAATCCGGCTCCATTGCAGGTTCCGTTTTCGATCCGGCGCACACACCGGCGGGGGGTGTAAGTGTCGAAGCCAGGAACACCGAAACTGGAACTGACTACAAGGCCGTAAGCTCGGCCAAGGGCGAATACACCCTTGTGCGACTACCGCCCGGAAAGTACGACATCTTCGTTATCGATGCCAAGTACCGGCCTTTTGTGCGTAGGGGCATCGTGATTCGCGCGGGCCGGCCGGCAGCCTTGGAGATGCAGCTCGCGTCGAGTGCCGGTATGTTGGCCACACTCGGAGAAATGCCGGCGTTGTTTGAGCTTCTTTCTAAAAAGACGGCTCCTCCCGAAGGGCCTGCGCCTAGAACTCCGGATGCGAAGCCGGACTTTTCCGGTGTCTGGCTGATATCTCCTACGTCCGTTGTGGGCCGTTCGCAACAACCGGATCTACTGCCGTGGGCAAGAGCTTTATTCCGCGAACGCGTACTCAATGACTATAAAGATAAGCCTTCCGCTCGATGCCTGCCGGAGCTCGCGGGATTCCTGGCTCGGTGGCCTATCAGAATCGTCCAGACTCCCAAGCTCCTGGTGACGCTTAGAAGCGACGATGTGATCTCCGCCCACCACGTGTACCTGGATGGACGCAGTTTCCCGAAGGATCTGGAATCATCGTGGCAGGGATATTCGATTGGCAGATGGGAAGGCGACACGCTGGTCATCGATACGCTGGGGTTGAACGATAAAACATGGCTGAATATGTTCCCGCATACCGGCAAGCTACACATCACTGACCGGTTGCGGCGGCCGGATCTGGGTCACCTTGAAGTGGAAACCACATACGACGATCCAGAAAGCTTTAGAACGCCGTTCCGGACAAAGTTCGTAAATGTCCTGGCGCCCGATGAGGACGTCGAGGAGTACGTTTGCGCAGAGAATAATCAATACCGCGAGCACGTGAGCACCAACTAACCGGGCACGCGTTTTGGGGAGAGCAAACCGAATGAGATACGAAGCGCATTTTTTGATCCTGTCTCTGGTGCTGCTGCTCTCACGCTCGTCCGCATACGCGCATCACTCGTTCGCCGCCGAGTACGATACCGATAAGCCAGTTCAAATCACCGGTACCGTCACGAAAGTGGAGTGGACAAATCCACACGTCCATTTCTACGTGGGTGTGAAGAACAATCAAGGTGAAGTTGTCAATTGGAATATCGAACTTGGGCCGCCGCTAATCTTGCGCCACCTAGGATGGCGGCAAGATTCGCTGAAGACCGGCGATCAGGTGACGGTCGAAGGCTACCTAGCCAAAGACCAATCCAATTTGGCGAATGCAAAGAAAGTTACGTTGGCGGATGGTCGAAGCGTCTTCGCGGGATCGTCGGCTGAAAAACGCACCGAATAGGCCTGCTATTCCTTGGCTTCTGCCTCGGCAACGCGCTCAAGCTGATCTTCCGAAATTCGAGACCGCTGGACATCATTATCGGCGTGGTCGAAGCCGGCTGGGTCCAGGATCGTCGCCAAGCCTTCCGGAGAAAACGGTTCAGAGTGCTGGCTCGATTCCGATCCCATCGTTTACCGCCGATGAAATCCGCTGGGTGCAACCGAGGTAGCGTTCTGTGGTCTGGACCGAGATGTGGCCAAGAAGGAATTGAATCTGCTCCAGTTCGCCGGAGGCGCGGCAGAGCCGAGCACAGCTTCGACGGAGATCGTGTTGACGCCGGTTTTGGCGGCGAACTCCTTGACGGCATGCCAGACGAGCTTTTCCGTTACAGCTTCGCCCCACGCTCTACCGGCGCTGCTCACACGCCGGAAAAGTTTTCCCCGCGTCAACTTCGGCAGCCTTCGTCCAGTCGTCCAGCAGGCCATGCACCCAATCCGGGACGGGAACGGTTCGAACGTGACCTGCCTTTCCGCTGAGGTCTACTATCGCCCAATGCCCTTCGCGCTGCTGCGGGTGGCCGAAAGTCAGCTCGGCAAGTTCATGCCGACGGAGTCCACAGGCCAGCAGGAGGGCAAGCAGCGAATGTCATGCTCAGGCTGGCGTGTCCAGCTGCCTTCTGTGCCTCAATTGGAGTAGCACCTACTTCCTGCCTCCAGGGTACATTTAATCGGCGGAATGTATGCATACCGAATCCGGGATGGTAGATCCCTGCCATGCTCAGCGGCAGGCCGGTAGGCCTACCGATGCCAGAGTCTTGTCCTGGGAATCCAGATGGACCTGCATCTGATTGAATGTCTTGCCGTCACGCGCGGTCGGTCCGAAATGTTCACTGATCCAGAGAACGAGATTCCGTTCCGGAGCACTTTCAGCCAGGGTTTTGAAACCATGCAACGCCGTCGATGCATCGCACTGGCTGCCTCCGGTCGATTAGAAACTCAGCCAGCCAGCTGACGACCACACTTTTGCCGATTCCGCCCTTGCCCTGAAGAACGAAATGAACCGTCGGCTGGGTGGTGGGGCCAGACCGGTTCCATTTGAAGTTGCTTCTTCGAGCCATGCAGCGGGCCAACGACCGGCAACGAATACTCGCGGCGCATGGTGTGCCGATCTCGGACAGGCGTCTCCCTATCCAGATGCTTGAAACTCGGCACTTCACTGCGGTCGAGGGCGGCTCTCGCAGACGTGGCAGGCGAGATCATGAAGAACGGCAGGCGAGCGCCAAAGCAGAGGCGCGACCGTCTCGCGGACGGTGATTGCCGACCACGTGCCTGCGATAGGCTGACTGACTGCATCGACTTTCTCGCACAACCTTCAGCTCAGTTACTATCGGTGTCACTACAGGCAGCACACCTGTTGAAGGCAATTACACGGGGGCGCCGCCACCCGTCCCTTGGCAAAACATCATCAGCGTGCCAGTGCAGTACTGATAGTAAAACAGTTCCATTTCGGCGGTTAAGGACTAAATCCGCGAACCGGGCGAAGCGCGGCGTTGTATACTTTGTCCCGTTCCGAAAGATTGGCGAGGAGAATGCGGCTAATGTTCAGTAGAGCCGCCAGAGTAAAATCGGAGGTCGGTCGAAATGCAAGGGGCTGGAAAAGTAAAGTTGGGTTCGCGCTTACAGACTCGGCTTGCCCGACGTTGTGATCCAACGATTTCGCAACGCGGCAGACCATGAACCGTCGCTAGGCGAGGTACAGCGCCGTCTCGAAGAAAAGGGCCTCGGGGCATCAATCCGCACGGTGTGGAAGGATCTGATGTACTGCCGGACCTTGGCAGTCACCCAAAACCGGCCATAGGTCGACACCGGAAATCCGGCCAACGAGATAGCTGAATACAACCTGCGGACACCGGCGCGGGGAGCCTCGGGCGGCGGGACCCCGACCCGTTGTGCCACGGCATGCCCAGAGCCGCTGCTTTTTTTACCGTCTGCTCGAGGCCCAGGGATTCCCACCTGATTCCGTATCTATGCCTGCCATTCCAGGTTCCTAGCATCATACTTGGCCCCAGTCCGACGGTTCCAATCGTCTAGCTCACGACTTGCCTTCCGGTCGCTTCCGCACCGTCAAGGTCTCAAAGGAAACCGATTCGACTGCGCACCTTCTGGGCTCCAAGGGGAGGAAGAAGGGTGACCTCTCGAAATTCATCGAAAGAAGCTGACCACGCGGAGCTTTCATTCTGGGATGCACTGGTGGCCGTCGCGGGCCGGTGCGACGGTGTTGTACACCGGAAGACAGGAACCACGCCAGGAAAATGGCATTTCAGACGATAGCGATTTTGCGAAGCGGTGAGAACGGTCGTGAAAAAGGCAATCGATGGAGTCGAAGATGTCGCGGGGGCCGATCTCGATTCCGAGATAGTTTCTCCAGGGCGCGGAACTCACCCGGCGACGTCCAACCTAATGACCTTGAACCGGCTCGCAAGCTAGCATTACAATAAATATAAGTATGCACTAGGAGATGCACATGACAGCGCTCAAATTGACGAGATACGGCACGTCGACGGGGACGATCATTCCGAAGGAGATGCTGACCCGTCTGAAAGTGGAGAAAGGCGATACCCTTTACGCCATCGAGACGCCGGAAGGCTATCTCCTCACGCCTTACGACCCCGCCATTGATGAACAACTCAAGGCCGGCCGTCAATTCATGAAAGAAAACCGCGATGCCTTCAAGGCACTCGCGAAATGACGGTCGAGCACCGCTGGATCAGCAAGAAGGCCCTGCTTTTGCTGCATGAGGAGAGCCTGGCGGAGTTTGGCGGCGCACGTGGTTTGCGGGACGAAGGTCTTCTGGATTCCGCACTGGCGCGCCCCCAGAACACCCGCGCTTATAACGCTGAAAGCACGGTCGCAGACCTGGCCGCCTCCTATGGCTTCGGCCTGGCGAAGAACCATCCGTTTGTCGATGGCAACAAGAGAGCGGCCTTTCTGTCGATCGGCTTGTTTCTGGCGATCAACGGGTATCAATTGAAGCCCGACCAGGTGGATGCGATTCAGACCATGCTCGCGGTTGCTAACGGGGAACTGGACGAGCAAGGTCTGTCGGCGTGGATTACGAAGAACAGTATTTCCATGCGTCGACCCCCGAAGAAGAAAACGACCAGGCGCACCAGGCACAGAAAGCATTGAGGATGATCGTCTGCCCTTGGCCGCACGCTGGGAAAGGCGCGCCTCGGGCTGCGAACCGTTTCGGACGTATCATCATCGAGCAACTCGGCATTCACTGCCCAAACCGAACACAAAGTTTAGGAAATAGATCGATTTCGATCAGTATCAGAAAGCGGATGGCGAGGTTCCCGAGACGACGATCACCGTCGGGAAGCCTCTTGAATTGCCGCAATATCCGCGCGAACCTCCTGCGTCGCCTTATCGATGAGGGCCCTCAGCTCCTTCGGGTCGGCATCAGCATTGCGCTTCTTGATGTCCTTCACGGGCAATCAAAAACATGCCACCGGACGGCCGCTTCAATGAATATTGAGAGGGCGCCCTTTTTCATACCGTGGGAGCCCAGAAAGGTACGTAGGGCCAGATCAGTTTTCTTCGAGACTTTGATGTTCGAACGGACTACTTCTGCCATATACACCTATGCGCATAGGCAGATAGTCACCTATACACCTACACACTAAGTATACGCCAGCATCGAACCTTCACGTCTGCCAACTTCGTTGTCTTCCCGGAGCACGCCGACCTCTGTGCGCATAAGCAGATAGACGCCTATGCAGTTGTACACTCAGTGTGGGCCATATCGAACCTCACGTCCGCCAACCTCGTTGCCTTCCGGGCCGAGATGGAGCGCAGGTGCAGATTGCTGGCGGCGACTATCGGTGGTTCGGGGCGAGCCCATTAGCGGGTCTTCGACCGGATCGCGATCTACCCGGATTCGAAGCCTTGAGAGGTTCAGCACGCTACTTCAGCTTCACTGCGGTCTCAAAAACTCAGGCGACTTCCGCCTGGGTCACCCGCCTGAGTCCATTCATTCGCCGAATCGCCCGTGCCAGCCCGGCCTCTAGATCCGAGCTCACACTCCCGATTTCCCAGCCAGCACTGAGGCCCAGGTTCTCAATCAGGCGTCGTCGCAACACAGGTGTGTTACACCTGTGTTGTGCCATCCGTAACATCCAGTTTTCGAATGAGCAAGCAGCTGCAGCAAGAGTTGTCGGACGCGGCCAGCCGCACCGGCAAGGGGAAGAACGCAATTATCGTTGAGGCGCTGGAGGCATACCTGAAAGCAATGGAACGAGACTCCCTTGCCGCGGAGGCGCGACGCCAATCCGAGCTGGTTTCGAGGAACGAGCATGACGCCGAGTGGTACGGCTTGGCGGACACGTCGGGATGGAGATAAAGCGGGGCGATGTCGTTATTTGTGTGGCGCCGGGAGACTACGATAAGCCGAGGCCGGCTGTGGTTGTACAATCCGACCTATTTAACCGCACTCACTCGAGCGTGGTGGTGTGCTTAATAACGAGCCATCTAGAAGACGCGCCTCTTTTTCGTATTCCGGTGCCGTCCGGAAGAATGACCGGTCTGAAAGTGCCGTAGCAGGTCATGGTGGATAAGGTGATCGCGATTCCCAGGAACAAAATCACCCGACGCGCCGGAGTGCTCATCAAGGGCGATCTCAACGGGGTGCCACATGGCACTCGAGTGGTAGAACTTCTCGAACACTGGTTCTGATCTTCTTTGGTGGAACGATCTCATCGCGCAACCACGCGGCCAATGCGCATGATCGCCCACTTCGTCAGCGCTTAAACGCGCTATTGCTGGATGCCGCATTTAGAAATCTCTAGATGGTCGTATATCAGCCCGGTGGGTTCGGCTTCTCTGTTACGCAACGCGCCGTTTGTACTCGTCCAAACCCAAGTCGAATCTGATCTTCTGTATTCTGGACAACAGCGCTGCATAGTCGTTGATAGCGGCACTCAGTCCAGGGAGGAGCATGGGCAACGCCTCCTCTTCCTCCAACAGGGCACCCATGCGTGCCTTCTGGAAGATCGCAATGTCGATCAGCTCCTTCAAGAGTTTCAGATTAGGGCCGTATCGCAGTGAAAAGACGGTGTGGAGCTGCTCCAGCTGTCTGATTAGCGTTTCCTCGCTGACCTTTTGCTCGTCTCTCCACTCCTGTTGAATCAGCCGAGCCAATGTCGGTGGGGGTGTCCCGCGCATCAGTTGATTAGTGATTCTCTGAAACTTTGCCTCGCCTAGCTTCTGAAGTCTATTAAATGCCATTTTGCCGTCCCGTTCTGTGAATCCGCAAACCATCGGAGGGTAGTCACGCTGACATTGTCCAAGAAGCGTAAGGCTTCGTCAACAAAAAACTGTCCGGAGCGCAGCGGAGGAGGAACGCTGCAAACGGATAAGGGGTGTGGATGAGCTTCGCACCTGTCAGGCGCATTATTGAAGCTGCGCAAACTGCTTCGTACAAACGCGCGTTGTCGCCATGCGGGTAGACTCCCACATCGGGGCTGAATGCCATTCGCGCCGCGGAGGAGGGCAGGCCGGAAATTTTCGCGTCGTAGTTTGACGTGACTGCGCACCTTCTCGATGGACTCGGGCAGCGTGCCATTCTTCGCGCCTTCTTTCAAAATGAAGTCGTTTGTTGTAGGTATCGAAAACAAGAAACGTCGGCCTTTCTGTCAATGGGCTTGTTTCTGGCGATCAACGGTTATCACCTGAAACCCGACCAGGTGGATGCCATTCAGATCATGCTCGCCGTTGCCGGGTGGGGAACTGGATGAGCGTGGGTCTGGCGGCGTGGGTTGTACAGAACAGTATGCCATCCGTCGCGCGCCACAAGAGAAGGCATCCAAGCGCATAAGGCAAAAAAGCATCGAGCCTCAGGACCTTGACGTGCCGCCAAAATCACTTTAAAGCCTTGCGTCCCTGCGCACCGTCGATCCGTTCCTCATGACTGGTTCGGAACTGGAGAGAAGAGATCCCGAAGGCCCGCTGGTCCTGACGTGGCGCCGGGAATACCTATTCAGCGATATCCGCTGGCTAAATTGATGCCCACGGAGTCGATCACAAACTCATCGTGAAGAGGGCCATGGTTGCGAGCAGCCCTAACCCTTCTTCTTCGGTCTTCCCATTGGCAGTTCTCCCGGTGCCTTATTCCAATAAGGGCTCTTGCAGGAAGCGCAGCGCTTTGGCTGGCCGACCGTGCGTCTCACCCATTCGTGACCACATCGTAGGCATTTGCACATCATGCTCTGCGGAATTGTCATCTGTGCTCGGATCGTAGCATATTTTTCCGTTGACATTAACTGTGTTCCTATGAGAGCATAGTTTTATAGACCGCTACTCCGAAACCTCGCCAAAGGCGCTCGTTGAACGAGACCGGGTATACCGCCTCGGCGACGATGAAACGGTATCTAAACCTAGAAGCTGCGTACTGCGGATCGTGCGGAGCTGACGACGAGATCTTGTTCGAATGATAGTGGGACCACGGGCCTGCAAATCGGGTCATGTTGTTCGATTCACTCGATGAGGCGCCCGAGGCAGAAACACTGGAGGTCTGGAGACGAATGCCCCGCAGAAGAGTCACTTGACTCTGGGGAACGCGCCTGTGCCAAGGGGCTTCGATCGGGAGCAGTCCCCCGGTGAAGAATGACGACAGAAGAATGAACTAAAACCCTAAGGAGAAAAATTATGAACGAAATCGTGAAGTTTCCCAGCAATACAACGGTAGAAGTAACCCTGCAGTCCGAAGCAGGCGAACGTGTCCAGGGCCGCTATGGCGAGCAGGTGAAGTATTCACTCGCTGACGATCGCATCATGTACGTACCGCTGTACGTTGAGCAGCGAATCCGGGAATTAGCTATTGGGGCGGGGGAGCCCTTGCTGCTCTGCAAACAACAAGTGAAGAATGGAGACAGGAACAAAACCGAGTGGAGCGTTAAGAGAGCTCCGCAGCAACCGCCTGTTTGGGCTGACGAAATCGTTGAGGCGGATCCAGTCGTGCCGGCGTGCACGCCTATCCCCCAGGCAGTTGGAGTAGCAAGAAACGGAGCAGAAACACCGGGAGAGTACAAGGCTGCAGTAAACGGAGCCGCCAAACAGGAAGAGCAGCCGAGCGGGAACTCGACTGCTCCGATGGCACAGGAATCAGCTCTTCAGACCAATAGCCAGCACCAACCACAGAATACCGCAGAAGCTCACCCGGCCGATATCGTTCTCGCTTCCACATCCACCACACGTCCGGTCGCCCTCACATCCAAGGACAGCGTGTTCCTGCCGGCGATGAGCATGGATGTCGCAATCGCGCGCCGTACCGCCATCGTCGAGTTCACGCGGCGCATCATGGTCAAGGATCAGGATTTCGGTGAGATCCCCGGCACCTACAAGCCCACCCTGCTCAAACCCGGCGCCGAGAAGCTATGCAACTTCTTTGGACTGGAGCCGGAGTTTACTCCGATCGTGGAAGACGTCGACTGGACCGGCGCCCAGCATAGCGGCGAAGTCTTCTGCTATGCCCGTTACGGGAAGGACGGGTGGTGGGCGCTGGTGAAGGCTCCTGCAATTCCTGGGAAGCCAAATATCGCTACCGCTGGGTGGCTGAGGAGCAAGTCCCCGAACACCTCGATCGCACGCAGTTGCTCAAACGCGAGGTGCGCCGCACTTTGTGCGAGTTCGATTTTGCCATCGAACGCGCCGAAACCGCGGGAACTTATGGCAAGCCGGCCGAGCACTGGCAGAGGTTTCGAGAAGCCATTCGTGCCGGAACCGCGCGATCGGTTGAGAAACCGACCCGGCGCGGCAATGCGGTCGCGTGGGAGATCGACCTGGACTCGCCGCTCTACCGCATTCCAAACCCGGACGCGGCGGACGTGGTGAACACCATCCAGAAGATGGCGCAGAAGCGCGCACTCGTGGCCGCCACCCTAATCGCGACCAGCGCTTCCGAGTTCTTCACCCAAGACGTGGAGGATGCCAATACCTCTGGGCGGAACATCGATACCGGTTCGCATCCACTTGGTACGCGGGAGGCGCAAGAGCACGTACGCGACCGCAAGCTGGAGGAGCTCTCTCCGAAACCGGCAGGCCGAGCTGAGGTTGACGGGGCTGTGAAGCCATGGAAGAACTTTGGCGAGATGCGGCGACTATTTGAGCAATTACGAGAGCAGGTGGGAGAGACTCGGTACCTGTTGGAAATGGAACTGGCCGGCGTCCGGAACCCGGGTCAGTTCCAGTCAGCCAGCAAGGCATTGGTATGCTACGAACGTCTCACGCGCATCGCCACGCAATCGGAGGTGGCGTGATGACAACCCTAGCTGTTGTTCCTTCGCCCGCCGTAACGGCCGCACCGCTGTATGTGATCGAGGATCACCTGGCGGCCCTGATCGAAACCGCGGAGCTGGTGTCCCCGGAGCAAGAGCAGGCGTTCCGCGCGGAGTTCCAAACCGCGCTGACGGCTGCCGTTGAGAAACGCGACCGAGTAGGCCAGTTTCTGGCGCATCTGGAGCACCAGATCGACTTTGCCAAGTTCGAGATCGACCGGCTGCGGCAACGCAAGGCGACCTGCGAACGTGCGGTCGCACGGCTGGAGAGCTATGTGATCGAGACCATCGAGAACCTGGGGACCGATGGCAAAGGCAAGTATCGCATGCTGGAGGGCAAGACCACGACGTTCACCTTGCGTGCATGTCCACCATCCGTGGAGGTCACGACAGAGTCAGTCATCCCCGCGGAATACAAAACGGTCACGCTGAAGCTGCCGGCGGTGACATGGGAGCGGTTGCTGGATAGGCTGGACATCGAGCAGCGCACCGAAGTTCTCGGACAGGTGAAGAGCCCCGAAGTCACGCTGGACAAGCGCTCGATCAAGGCGGCAATAGATAGCGGCGCCGACGTGCCTGGAGCCGGTCTGGTGACCGGGCGGCACTCGTTGCGGAGGAGTTGAGGGTGAAACCAGTTCGCAATCCCAGATACCTGCAATGGATCCGAACCCTACCCTGTTCCGTATGCCAGACAACACGCCAGATTGAGGCCGCGCATACTGGGCCGCACGGGATAGGTCAGAAATCCTCAGACCTGTATGCCATTCCTTTGTGCCGGAAGCACCATCGAACCGGTGACAACTCGTATCACAGGCTGGGGCCTCGGAGGTTCGCCGAGGTGCACCATTTGAGTATCCGCGCGATCGTGGTTCGCCTGAGTGCGAAACCATCGATTCGGGTAGAGTCGGGGACCTTCGTTGGCTGGCTGGGAACTCGGGAGTACGTTCTCGGCTCGACGGAGGCCGGCCTGGCAGGGGCGATTCGGAGGATGAATGAAATCCGGCGGGAGATCCAGGCCGAACTGGCCTGAGGGTTTAAGGCTGTTATTGTCGCTGCAGTGCTTTAAGCAGTAAGGATTTAGCCCGTAACACGGAGTCAATTATCTCTGGGGATGCTCGCCCAGAGCCAATGTCCGAGGGCGGCCCGCACGCCGTCACGGTCCACTTGGCGATGAGCGAGGCGTCCGGGCCGGTCCTCCGCACTCTTCCGGAATCGAAAGTGCTAGAGACGATATTCAGACGGTTGCAAGTTTTCTGCGCCCGGGTCGTACACGCTCACTGTTATCGAATTGAGCGGGGACTTCTGGATGCAAATGATCCCGGCGGCGGGAAACGTCAACGCTTGGCTTGGGATTGAATCCGCAAATGCCGGAGATTTTCCTGCAAAGTTGCACCAGGGTGAATCAATGATGTATCGCAAAACCTTTGTGGTCAATCCGCCTAGCCCACCTGGATACGTTTCCAATAAGGATTCCATGGGCGGCTTCGGCCAGCTCTATCCGACGGGGGCGACACTTTTCCCACCGTTGGACCTCATTTACCTTGCCAGCTACCTCGTCGAGAAGAAGTATTCCGTGGAACTGCTGGAGAGTTTGGCTCTCGATTTGGATAAGGACCGGCTTCTGGCCAGAATAGGTGCGAATACTGAGCCAGCCCTGGTGGTCGTGCGGACCTCCGCTCCTACCGTGGATTGGGATCTCTCGATCTGCGCAGCCATCAAAGAGAGAGCTCCTCGGTCCCGGATCGCGATATACGGGGCCGTAGCCGCCTCGGTGAAGAACCGGGTTCAGAAAGAGCCCTCGGTCGACTACATCATTGTCGGCGATCCCGAGCCGATTGTTGAGGCACTTTTGAACGGGGTGACGCCCGGTGCCACCGCGGCGCTCAACGTCCTGAATCAGACCGAATCTACTCTGGCAGGGCTCAGTTTCCAGTCCGCAGGCGAATGGGTCGACAGCCCGGCCAAACCGTTTACCCGCGATCTCGATTCGATCCCTTTCCCGAAGTGGGAACTGCTTCCGTATCAACGCTATAAACTGCCCAAATCATCGGCTCACTCAGAAGTGCCGTTTCTACCGATGCTCACTTCGCGCGGTTGTCCCATTGGGTGCCACTATTGCCCGTACCCGGTCGGCCAGGGGCTGCCGTGGCGTTCCCGGTCCGCGAGGAACGTGCTCGATGAAATCGAACACCTGGTTCGTGATCTAGGGATTCAATACATTGTGTTCCGCGATCCCATGTTCTCGCTCAACCAGAAGCGTGTGATCGAAATCTGCGATGGTATCAAGGCGCGCGGCCTCAAGTTTAGCTGGCGTTGTGAGACCCGAATCGACTTCCTCAACCCGCCCACTCTCACGGCCATGGCGGAGGCCGGCTGCGAAGGGCTCAACTTTGGCGTGGAAAGTTCCGATATCGAGATTCAGAAAAACGTAGGCCGGAAACCCATTGCTCCGGAGCAGATCCTGGAGCGTTTCGCCCTATGCCGCAAACTGGGCATCAAGACCTTTGCGTTTTTCATTATCGGCCTGCCCGGCGACACCATAGAGACGACCATGAACACCATCGAGTTTGCGATCAACATGAATCCGACCTGGATTCAGTTCACGGCCGCCTCTCCCTTCATCGGCACGAAATTGCGGGATTGGGCTGTAGCGCAGGGGCTGGTTGCCGATGACGACTACGCCTATATTAATAGCCACAGTGTAATGATCGGCAACGAAAACCTCTCCAAAGAACAGGTCCGGTCGCTTTACCGGTTCGCCCGTTTCTTTCAGGTCTTCTTGTTGAACCGCAAGGGTATTCTCAAGGAAGATCGTCCCTCGAAACTCCACCGTATGGCGAAGAGCATGGTGGACGCTCTAAGCAACCGGCTGGCGCGTGTAATCTTCGCGCTTGGCCGGTTCTGGTTCGATAGAGGCTATCCCGGACGTTCTAGACTCGTGCGGGCGTAGAGCGCCGTCTTGAAGATCCTCGTTACCGGCGCCACAGGCTTTCTAGGATCGCATCTCTGCAGGCGACTGGTCCAATGCAATTTTCAGGTGACCGCACTTCACCGCGCTACATCGGACGTACACCACCTCGACGGGTTAGACCTGGAATTCCGGTCCGCGGACATTCTCGACAAGAGTTCCTTCGCCCGTGCCGTCGAGGGCCATGACGTGGTGATTCACGCCGCCGCCAAAACCGGTGGCGACGGCGAGTTTTCCAACCGCGTCAATTCGGAAGGCACACGTTGCGTGGTTCGTACGTGCCGCGAGCATGGCGTAAAGCGATTCGTGCATGTCAGTTCCGTGGCCGCCATTGGCATCCCGCCCCGCGGCACAATTGCGGATGAGCAGTTCCCGTTCAACCTGGAAAACTCGAACCTGCACTACCACATCTCCAAAAAGAGGGCCGAAGAGGCCGTGCTTGACGAAGTCGCCAGCGGGTTAGATGCCGTAATTGTGAACCCGGCTTTCGTTTTTGGCCCTTACGGCAACTCCTTTCGGGGCGGCTATCTGATTGACAAGGTTCGCCAAGGCCACATAGTCCCGTACTTTATGGGCGGTCTTTGCGTGGTGCATGTAAACGACGTGGTGGAGGGAATCATCGCGGCGCTCCTCCACGGAAACACGGGGGAGCGATACATTTTAGGGGGCGAGAACCTGACCTATAAAGAACTGGTCCAGCAGAGCGCCGCCGCCTTCGGATTACGGCGTCATTTTCTGCCGCTCTGGCCAAGTGTAACGGGAGCGGCGGCGGTGATAATGGAAGCATGGGGAAAACTGCGCCACCAGCGGCCACGGATCTCATTTGCGCTCCACCGCTGGGCAACGTGGATGATCTTCTATTCTTCCGCGAAAGGCCAGCGTAGGCTGGGGTATCAATCTCGCCCCTTTTCCGCGATTCTCCAGGAGTGCGTGAAGTATGCAGCTCCCCACAGGTAGCCCCGGAACTCTCCCGCGGACCAGCACAAGACGAATAAGGCCAGTAGTGGAATCGATCGCACCAACTGGCCGCGATTCCTCCTCTTGCCCCACACCGCGCGCATTCGCCTGAATAGCAGCAGCAACGGCAGCGCCGGCGTCGTCACGATATGAGCCAGCCGGGCCGCCCGCGAGAAATGTCTTGTGCGCGTGGCGGCGAATTCCGACCCGTTGCGGTAATATTGGCGCGCGAACTCGCGCCATTTCGGGGCCGATGCGTAGGTGATCACCAGCTCCGGCTCGAAGAGGAACCGGCAGCCACGCCGCTCGAGGTCCCGCAAGAGAAAGATTTTGAAATACCCTTCGCTCCACAAATCGGAAGCCCCCGCGAGGAGAATTCGCTTATAGGAGATGTGGTTGCCAGCCAGAAGGGCGGTGACGCGCCGCTCCGCCGGCAGCATGAAGGCACCGTAGTCGGCCAGGTAGCAGGCCCAGCCGGCCAGCGTTTCGGCACCGTCATACTCCACCGCGCCGCCGATTACCGCAAACTCCGATTGATGCGCACAGCATAGCTTCTCGACCCAATCCGCAGGGAAGCAACAGTAGGGTTCGGTGACTGCCACGATCGATCCGCACGCCTGTTCCATGGCGCGACTCAGCAGTTGAGGTTTACCGCACGCTTGTGCGAAATGGAGAAACCGCACCGCGGGGTATTTTGCCGCCATTGAACGAGCAATTTCACCGGTCCCGTCCGCCACTATGGTTTCGAGGGCTTCGCGCGATTGCTGCCGTGCCAGAGAGTCGAGGCACCTCGCCAGCTCAGGCCTCGGTTCAAAGGCCGCCATCACCACTGAAACAGCCGGCGATTTGTTGGAGCTCGTCACGTCAGTCTCGTTCCGGTGCACCTGCGCCCTTAGAACCCGTCAGGTAGCCAATCCCCTCGCCGGCCGCCCATGCCGCAAGAAAGCTCATCACCAGTGGCAGCGCAGCCAGAAATTTTCCGCGATGTCTGCCATTGCTCCACACTCTGCCGGCAATACGTTTGAACAGCAACGGAGGCACTGCCCAAAACCCCGCCGCTCGCACCAGCCTCTGTGAACGGGTGAACTCGCGAGCCCGCCGCGCGGCGAAATAGCGCCCGTGGCGATATCGGCGCCGGAAGAACCGCCACCAGGAGAGGCCTCCACAGTAGGTGACCACCGGCGCGGGGTCGGAAAGCAATTGCAAATTGCGCCGGCGCATATCGTAGTGAATGAAAGTCTCCCAGAAACCATCATCCATAAGGTGCCTCACTGGCTCCAGTACGGTGCGTTTATAGGCGCAGTTGTCGCCCGGCAAATCATCCAGGAACCTGGGTTGGAATGGCAGTACGTAGTTGCTGTAGCGGCTGAAGTACACGGCCCAGTCGGCCAGCGTGGTGCCGGGAGCAAGTTCGATTGCGCCTCCCGCAGCGGCGCAGTCAGTCAGGTGCCTGGCAAGGATCTGGTCCGCCCAGTCCGCGGCTGGCACGCAATTCTCGATCGTAAGCGCTATAATGTTGCCGCCGGCGGCGGCGATGCCCGTGCTCCACAACTGCGGAACATTGCTTTCAGCCGTTTTGGAAAGCACGCGGACGGTGGGAAACTCACGGGCCAGTTGTTCGATCACTGGTCCGGCCCCGGACCCGTCTACGACCAGGATCTCCATCTCGTCAGGAGGGAGTTGCGGCAGCAAAGCCGCCACGCCTTTTCTAAGACTAGGGATGGCGTCCTGCGCCGCAATGATCACAGAAAGGCGGAGCACACTACCCCGCTTTGGCCCCCTTGATCGCCACTAAAGCCTTGGTGAGTTGCAAGGGCTGAAAAACGATGCTTGGCCAGAGAAAAACTTCATTCGTGCAGTAGCATTGTTTGGCTTTGATCTGCGCCCGGAGGGTATTGGCATCCTCCGAATCCCAGATTTCGAAAAAGCTCTTCTGGCGAAGATTGCCGATGGGGGGATGGGTTTCGCAGACGCTGATGTCGCCATTGGCATAAACCACGCCGGTCAGGTTGCCGGCGGTGCACGGCACGTATTGCGAATTAGTTTCGATGGTCTTCACTTTGGCCCATTGGAGCATGGGCTCAACAATGGCGCCGAAACGTGTCTCTTCACTCGTTTTCCAGACTTCGGCCACGTGGTTATAGAGGCGTTTGTATTGTTCGAGCGCTGGCCCTTGCAGGGAGGGGTTCTTGCGGTCTCCGCGGATGACCGCCAAGTTGTGGTGTTCCATGGATGGGCAACGCTCCCGCAGATATTCGGTCAGCCGCCAGCATTCTTCCATGTTCTCGCTCATTGCCACGGTGTTGGCGTGGATCCGCAGGCGAGGGTCGGATTGCTGCATCTCCGCGAGCAGGGCGTATGTTTCCATGGCCTTAGCAAACGATTTGGCATTGCCGCGAAAACGATTGTGATATTCCGGCATTCCATCCAGCGAGATCTCGCAAACAAAGTTTACAAGCGTTGCCGACTGGAGCACGCTACGAAGGGCGGCCTGTGTCCGTCCGGTAAAATAGCCGTTCGTGGGAACGTAAATCCGCTTGACCCCGTTGTTGGTCAAGAAGAGATCACAGATTTCGGCGAATTCCGGCCGGAGGAACGGTTCGCCACCGGAGAGGTTGAGTTGCTCGAATTCACCGAGTTCGAGCGACAGCTTCTGGAACTCTTCAAAAGTTAAGTCATTGCGTTGATTGAGGTTCCGCCAGTAGAAACAGTGCTCGCACGTTAGGTTACAGATCGAGTTGATGAACACGATCATAAACGGCGGGGTGGCTCGTTTTTGGTGCCCCCGCGCATTCAACGAGAGCCTTGCATGACGCTGGACACGATCGATTACGGTCATGGGGTATTGGTTAAAACGGTTTGCTTCATGCATTCCTATTTCCACTCGTCCGTGCTCCGGCCGGGTCCGGCAAAATATCCGCAAAATTCGCCAAATGACCAGATTGTGGTGAGAACCAGGAGGTAGGGAAGGGATTTCACGAGTTGCGGTACCAGCCTCCGTTTGCGCAGAGTCCTCAGCACGATCCGCCCTGGAAGGAGAAGGGGCAGCACCAGAGAACCGGCGGCAAATGCCGCTCGCTGGCGCGATGGCAATCCCATTACTCGTTTTCCCGCGAAGCTTCGCGCAAGATGGTAAGCCTGTACGACGGCGTCTCTGGTCTTGTATCTCTTTTGGTGGTATACAACCACGGACGGAGTGAGATACAGGGAATGCCCGCGCCGCGCGAGTTCTCCGTGTGTAAACGGCTCAAAGAAACCCTGACGAAAACTCTCCTCGACTTCCTGGAGGGCCGCTCTTTTGTATGAGACATTATTACCGGATAAGGCCGGGACGAGCCCTGCCATGAATGGCAACATGAACTTGCCGTAATCGTAAAAGTAAACTGCCCAATCCAGCGCCCTTTCGATGCTGGCATTCTCTACCGCTCCGCCAATCACGGAAAACGGCAACTCGTGTGACTTTTTTAATTCTGAGCACCAGTTTTTGGCAAACGTGCAGTGGTCTTCCGCGAGTGCCACAATGTCTCCCGTAGAGCGCCGGATGCCCGCGGAGCGTAACTGCGGCACAGTGGTTCCCGGGGACATGCTCACGTGTTGCACATAGGGGAAGTGGTGCTGAAGCATCTCACGAGTCCCGCCGTCGAAATTGGTTATGACCAGGACCTCTGTATCTGCCACTAAGCCGTCAGATGGGAGAGACTGCAGGCATCGCTCGAGCGACGAGGACCCGTTCCAGGCCGCGATGACGATCGAGAGGCGCAAGGGACTAGATTCTCGCGGCTGGCTCCTGGTATGCGTACTGTTTCACTTCGACCCACTTTCCGGAAGCGGCGGAATCATAAGCCGCCATCACCAGCGCCAGCGTGTTCCGATTGTCGCGCACATTGCCAGGCGGCGTGCCCCCATCTTGAATAGCATCCAGAAAGCGGGCGAAATGGCGAGCGGTGGCATCCCCGAACGGATTAATTCCGTCTTTAGCAATCAGCTTCGACCGGCTCCCCCTTCGCCACTCGGCCTTGCCTCCCTTTACCAAAGTGAAGTTCAGAAATGGGCGCCGTTCCCGGGTGTGTATCCCAGCCTCGACTTGAACCCTTCCGCCGATCGAGGTATGTACGATTGCCGATTCACCATCCAGCCGCATGTCTAGATATCGATCTTGACCTTGGCTCACGCGGTCGAGCACGATCGACGCACCTCGCCCGTCCGCGAATTCCATGGCGATCACGTTGATAACGTCACATTTTGCCCGGCCCCCCGGATTGGGCATATGGGCCAGGAGCCTGATCGGTGTGTCTTCGAAGAAAAACCGCAGCAGCTCGAAGACGTGGGTGCCGAACTCGAAACATAAGCGCCGTGAGAGCTCCCCGCGCCAGCCCGCTTCGGTTACTTCATCCGTGCGCATGGTATGCCAGGCGTGCAGGTACAGCAGCTCGCCAAAGTCCTTCGTGCCGATCTGTTTCTTGGCTGCCAGGTGAATGTTCATGTACGGGAATTGATTGTTCACCACCATCAGGCGGCCGGCCCGCTCGCTGGCCCTCACCATGTCGTCGGCCTGGGCGAGATCTTCGGCCAGCGGCTTCTCGCAGAACACGTGGCAGCCGTGATCGAGCGCCAGCAAGGCCTGTTCGCGGTGTAGCCACGGTGGCGTGCAGATGGCCACCACATCAGGATGCACGCCCTCGATCATCTCCTTTGGATCTTTGAAAGTCTGGAGTCGCCACTTGTCCCTCGCGTATTCGCGCGCGGCGTTGTTCGGATCGCACCCTGCCACCACGCGCACGCGTCCGCTTAATTGCGCATAAGCCGGAATGTGTATATTACGCACCACTGCGCCGAGTCCGATGATGGCAACCGATTTCATGGGATAGTCCACCTTCATGCGACCTTACGCGATTCGGCCAGCGGAAGCATCAGATCGAGATAACGCCTGGTGACCAGCCGCCAATCATAAGCGGCCGCCCGCTTCGGGCCCTCCCTCGCCATTTTCTCGCGCCATGCCGCATCGCTCAACACCGCGTGGATTCCTTCTTTGAGAGTGGCGATTTGAGCGTTCGGCAAAAGATGGGCGATGCCGCCCGCGAACTCGGGAAACGCTGTGTTATTCAGAGCGATCACCGGCGCGCCGCAGGCCATCGCCTCCAGCACTGGCATGCCAAAGCCCTCATATGAGGACGGATAGACAAGCAAGTCCGCGGCATTGTACACCATCGGCATTTCATCGTGCCCCAGGTACCCGAGTACGATGACTTCGTCTTCAAGATGTTCCCGCGCTATTACCAACCGGAACGGAGAAGTTCCCGGCAAATCGGCGCCGACGATAAGTAGCTTGTGCGGGATGCCGTTTTCCCGTTTCAAAGCGGCGAATGCTTGAATCAACAGCGTCAGGTTGCGTCTCTCGGTAGGCTTCCCGACATATACGATGAACGGAACATCTGAACCGAACGTGCGAACCCGCCACTCCGCCAGCCGTGGCAATTCCTGGATGGGACGAAAGCACCTGGTATCCACTCCATCGGGCACCACGTGGACCCGCTCCGGTCTCAAACCGTAAAATCGCACCATGTCGCGTTTACTATATTCGCTCACGGTACAGACCACGGTGGCTCTTTTCGCGCTCGCCGCGTAGGCCATCCTGGCTTTGTTCAATGCCCACCAATTGAATGCCTGAGGGTAGCCCTCGTAGGAGCCATGGTGGATCAGAAACGTGGGACAACGTGCCAACAGAGGAATCACGTAGCTCGGACAAAAGAGAACGTTCTTCGGGCCGTGGGCTTTTAAAAGCGTGAATTGCTCCCAGATCGCTGGAGGCGCCGTGGAGGCCAACACAACATTGTTCGCGCAGCCCGGTAACACCACCTCATTGGCTATGGGCTTTGGTGAATACACCCGAATCTCGCGGAAAGGATGATCTATTTCGCCCAAATTCCACAAGATCGCTTCGATGCAACGCGCTACTCCCGAGCGTTGGCCGACCAGGCGAATGCCATTGACTCCGAGAATCATTTTGCTGTAGCGGCGGCTTTCAGGGACTCGGTTTCAGCCCGGCCACCTGCTGCTCGCTTCCGGCGAGCGAGTACCTGGATGACCGGCGAAACCAGGATCAGGCACGATTTCAAGAGTGGAGTAACGGCGGCCAGCCTGAAGATTCGTGCAGCCAGCCGTTCGACCCCCCTCAGGTTTTCCCAATCCGGCGCGGTAATCCCTGGCAGCGAGAAATTTATATGGTCGAGCCCTTCCCGGCTGAAAAATCGGCGGATTTCGAAACAGGAAAGCAGGTGCTTCTTTTCATAAGGCAGTCCGCTTCGCCACTTCACATATGCCGGCATCCAGCGCCGTGGCAGAAACCCTACTCCCCAGACGCGCACGTGCGGCTCAGGCGCGAGAGAAAAGCGGTTGGTTGTCCACACAAAGATTCTGGCATCCGGCTGGGCCACGCGCGCGAACTCGTGGATGGCAGCCGGCGCATCGGAAACGTGCTCCAGCAGAGATACCGAAGCCACGGAATCGAAGGTTTGATTGGAGAATGGGAGGTAGTCGGCGCAGCAGCACACCAGGTTGGCGGGCAGTTCCGCTTCCTGCAGCCGTTTCCGGCCGATCAACAGCCATCGGAACGCCACGTCGCAACCCACCGCGAAATCGAACTTTGGCTGTGCTACCTTGACCAGGGCAGCGGTTCCGCATCCCACGTCGAGAAACGCTTTTCCGCTCCCGATTTTGTCTCTGTATCCTGCAATGCGCGCCTCATCGGTGAGCACGTGGTGAATGAACCGTTCGCGTAGTTCCGGCGGCGTGTAAGGGTATGTGGGCAGAGACCAGTAGTAGCGCACCAGGTCGGCGAAGCGGAGGTTCTCCGCCTGACCCTGCACCTTCTCTCCCTTTCGGTAGTCGTCTTCGAGGGGAATCAGAGGATCCTCATAAATGCGAAGATCGGGAATTCCCAATACGACCGGGTAAGTTTTGGCACACGGAGCACAGCAGAGTTTCTCTTTGCTCAAAGAGAGAGAACCCTTGCATAGCGGGCAGCGCAGAATCCGCAGAAGGTCGGGGCTGACCCACTCCATTCGCGCTTTCGGGAGAATCGTGGAATCTTCCCTTCCGGTGCTGGTCTCTTTCAAGTCCAAGAAATTTTCCACTTGGTCAAAAACTTGGCAACATGGCTACAATACAAGGCTCAAGTCTTTCGATCGTCTGGGCTTCCGCTGGGGAATCCGCAGCGTTGCTAACGGGTGTTTTTCACGATAACAGCAGTTCCCATACCAAAGGGCGGGCAATCTCCAGGCATTACTTGGCAGTTTCCCGTTTCTTGGGATAGGGAGTGCCGGTGCCGTGCCGGAAGCGGTTTGGGCATCGAACGGCATTCCAGATGCCTAAGTAAGTCGATTTCGGAAAGAACAGAAGCCGCCAATGCACTCTGCGCTTCCCGCTACCCCGCGTTTCCTCGAAGACCGACTCAAGTTGCCCGGAGTCCAGGCCGCCTATGCTTAGAGAAACTGGGAGCACGCTCGCCTCCGACCCTATTGTCGAATTCTTCGATCGCCGGGCCGCGGAGTATGATCGCGAGTACAACGACCAGACGGCCGGCGGGTATGCCCTCCGCATTCGTCGGAAGAAGGTCCTCGATCTGTTTGACCAGCCCGGAGGAAACGTTCTGGACGTGGGCTGCGGTCCCGCGGTCATGACGCAGGATATGCTGGACCGCGGCTGCCGTTTCTGGGGAGTGGATCCGTCGGCGCAAATGATCGAGATTTGCCGTCGCCGCTTTCAAGAAAGCGAACGTGTGCATTTCCTGCGGGGAGATGCGCAGCGACTGCAACTGCCGGACAATTTCTTCGACGCGGTCTTGTGTATGGGCGTCATCGATTCATTGACCGATCGGCCCTTAGCCGTCAGGGAAATGTTACGAGTACTCAAACCCGCCGGCACGCTCATCATCACTTTCACCAATATCTGCAGTCCGTACGCGTGGTGGAAGAATTTTATGTTCTACCCGGTGGTTCGCGCCTGGCATGAATGGCGGGCCCGAAAGGGCGATCCGACGTTGAACCCCAGCCGCAGGCGTAGCGGTAAGACCCGCGTTCTTTACAGCCGGCGCGCTGCCTGTGAGTTTCTGCGCGCGGAAGGCACCGAAGTAGTTCAGGTCGTGGGCTACTACTACAATGTTGTATTTTCGCCGCTGGATGAGCTTCTCCGTTCCACCGGGCTTTGGCTCACACAAAAACTGGAAGAGGGTCGATGGCGCACACCGGAGTGGATCGCGGTGGGGATGATCATCAAGGCAAGGAAGGGCTCCAGCTAAATCTATGCCGTTCTGGTCGGGTAAAAGGGTTCTTGTGACGGGTGCGGGCGGCTTCATTGGAAGTCACTTGGTGGATCGTCTGCTGGAGGTGGGAGCAGCCATCACAGCGTTCGTCCGTTACAACTCCAGGAATGACGCAGGCTTTCTCGAGTTGATGGGCGCTAAAAAGAAATTGGTCCGTATCGTCTATGGCGATATTCGAGACCTGGTGGCGATGCGGCAGGTGTCGCAGGGTATGGAAACAATTTTTCACCTGGCCGCATCGATCGGCATTCCATACTCCTATGTCCATCCCGACGAGGTGATCGCCGTCAACACGATCGGGACATTAAATGTGCTGACGGCGGCCAGGGAGTGCGAGACACGACGCGTAGTTGTGACTTCCACCAGTGAGGTCTACGGAAGCGCCGTCTACGTCCCGATTGATGAGAAGCATCCGAAACAGCCGCAATCGCCATACTCGGCCAGCAAGATCGCCGCTGATGCCATCGCGCTGAGCTATCACCTGTCTTTCGGTCTTCCTGTCGTGATCATCAGGCCGTTCAATACCTACGGCCCGAGACAAAGCGACCGGGCGATTATCCCGACCATTATCAGCCAGGCGCTGACCAAAAAAGAGATCGTGCTTGGCAACATGAACCCAACGAGAGATTTCACGTTTGTCGGGGATACCGTCGAGGGTTTTCTCAAAGCCGCGGAATCCGATAGCGCGCTGGGGCAGGAAATCAACTTGGGCACAGGCGAGGAAATCTCCATTGGAGAGCTGGCACACAAGATAGCCGCCTTGACAGGTTGCGATGTCTCTATCCGTCAGGCGGAGGAGCGTATCCGGCCGGGCAAGAGCGAGGTTCGCCGATTGCTTTCGAACAATTGCAGGGCCAAGGAACTGCTCGGCTGGCAGCCCACGAATACATTGGAGCAGGGTTTGATGGCAACAATGGAATGGGTGAAAGACAGACTCGATATGTATGAGCCGGAGGCCTACAGGATTTAGAAAATGAAAGCGCTAATTCTGGCAGGGGGGCTTGGAACACGGCTCAGACCTCTGACCTTTTCGATTCCCAAGCCGCTCTTGCCGGTCGGTGAAAAGCCGATTCTACAGATCATCATCGAGCAGATGAAGAGCGCTGGGATCGACGACATCGTTCTGGCGACCGGATACCAGGCAGGGCTGATCCGCGCTTTTTGCGGAGATGGATCCAAGCTGGGCGTTAATCTGTCCTACGTGCATGAGGAACACCCGCTGGGTACCGCCGGACCGCTATCGTTAAGCCGGCGCCATTTTGAAAACGAACGGGTGTTTCTAGTCATGAATGGCGATATCATCACCCGACTAGATTTCGCGCAGTTTTTGCACGCCGGTGCGAACGGTAACTGTGATCTGACCGTGGGCTTTACCAAACATGTGTACCGCAGCCCTTTTGGCGTGCTCTCGATCGCCGACGGAACGGTCCAGGGGATTGTCGAAAAGCCTTGCCACGAATACGCCATCAGCGCGGGAATCTACTGTTTACGTCCTTCGGCCCTGGAGTTCGTACCGGACGATGTCTTCTTCACCATGCCCCAGTTGATGGAGAGATTGCTCGCCGCGAATCGAAAGATCGGGGCTTACTATATTCAGGATTGCTGGATCGGCATTGAGAGCGTGGAGCACTTCGAAGAAGCCATCAAGGAGCTGGGCAAAATCCCAGCAGAGGCCGGCTTTGTGGCGCAGCAGATGGAACCCTCCAGTCTGTTCGGGTTGACGGGGGAACATTGAGGTGAACGGGCTCCGGGTGCTGGTGCTTTCCAGAAGCTATCCCAACAACGTTATGGAACTGCTGGGTCTGTGGGTGCAAGGCCTGGTGCGCGAGTCGACACGATTCTCCGAGGTCAAAGTCATTTCGCCAGTGCCATACTGCCCTCCGTTCCCGCACATACCCGAAAACTATTCGCGGCTCCGCCGTGTGGCGCGCCGGCGCTGGGACGATGGGGTAGAGGTTTTCCATCCGCGTTTTCTGGTAGGTCCCGGTAATTCGACACACCAAATCGAGTCATTGCTGTACAGAGCCGCGATCCGGAAATCAGTGGCCCGGCTGTGGCGCGATTTCCAGTTTGACTTGATTCATGCGCATTTCACATATCCGGACGGGGTGGTAGCGACACACCTGGGGCGGCGTTACGGTGTACCGGTGGTCATCACTGAGCAGAACCCCTGGGGTCCCTGGATGGATCAATATGCCGGCATACGCCGCCGCGCCGTATGGGCGGCGCGCCAGAGTGCGCGCCAGATCGCCATCAGCGCGGCCGTTCGAAGAACCATCGAAAACCATACCGGCCACCTGCCACAAATCACGATTATTCCGGACGGCGTGGATGGCTCAGTATTTACAGTGCCCGAAAATGGGACCGAACGGCTTAAGGAGCAGATACTTTTCGTAGGCGCCATACGGCCGGTGAAAGGCGTCGATATTCTGTTACGCGCCCTGCGCATTCTCGCCCATAAAGGGCGGAGCACGAACCTTGTGCTCATCGGCGAAGCGTACTACGGTGCGTATCGCCAGGAAGAAATACGGCTTCGAAAGTTGACCAGCGAGTTGAATCTGGAGGACCGGGTACGGTTTGCGGGCAAGCAGCCGTTTCCCGAACTGGTCCGGCAGATGCAGCGGAGCGCCGCGCTGGTTCTGCCCAGCCGCGCGGAAAGTCTAGGCATGGTGCTGGTGGAAGCGCTGGCGTGCGGAACGCCGGTCGTTGCAACGCGTTGTGGGGGGCCCGAGGACATTGTCACTAATCAGGTGGGCATGCTGGTAGCTCCCGAAGACCCGGAGGCACTGGCGAAGGGCATCGAACACGTTCTTGATCACCAAGCGGATTACGATCCGGCGAGACTTCGCGCGCATGCTTTAGCGAATTTTGGCCTGGAATCGGTCGGACGGCGGCTAGCTGACGTCTACCATGAGGCGGTGACTCACTTTCGCAGTCCGGCACCGGCAGGATTGGCGGTGACCGATGCGTGACGCGATCGAAAGTAATATTCGCACTGTACGGGAACACTACGACAGTCTCTTCAATCTCGTTGACCGCTCCCGAATGTTCGAGGCCGAAGGATTCACGAAGCGCCCGCCAATCGTCAACATGGGATATTGGAGCCGTGGGGCAAAAACGGCTCGGGAGGCACAGGAGCAGTTTGTGCGCGAACTAGCTTCGCGAGCCGGCAGTCTGAAGGGCAAGCGCATTTTGGATGCGGGCTGCGGATTGGGTGGCCCGGCGACGATTCTGGCGTGTGACTACGGCGCCGCGGTGGACGGCGTGAATATTGTGGCGCAGCAGGTGCATTGGGCCCGACGCTTCGCCGACGGGAACGGCGTCAGCGGTAGAGTGAGAGTGCACCTCGCCAGCGCGATGGACCTTCCGTTTCCGGACCATTCCTTCGATTTCGTTTTCTGCCTGGAAGCCGCGCATTGTTTTATTGACAAGCCCCGATTTCTGCGCGAGTGCCACCGTGTTCTGCGGGCGGGCGGCAGAATGTTGTTTGCCGACATCGTCGGCACATCGCACCTCCCCGTCGTGAACTGGCAGCCGGCTCTGAGACTCAACCTTGTCACTGCCTCCGACTGGGCGAAGATGTTCGAAGCCGCCGGATTCTCTGTGGAGGAGAAGACCATGGTCGGCAACTCGGTTTATCCCGGCTGCCGTTGGTGGGCGGCGCAGACGGCTGCGGCAAAGAGAAAGGCCATCTTCAACAAAAGCTGCAAGCCCGATGCCGCGGCCCCCATCCGGATGTTGACGAAGGCAAGAGCGTCGATACAGGAATTCTTGTACTTCCGCTCCGTGCTGATGGTGATGAGCCGCTTGAAACTGAGGGACTTCGCTTTGTTTGTCGCGTCCAAGCGGGTGCCGAGGTATGCTTAATGTCTCGCAGAACCTTACATCTCTGTCGTTCGGTTTTCACCCTTGCAATCGGTGCCGTTGCGGTTTATGAGGCCACGATTCCCAATGGAGTCCTGAAGGTCTGGAACGTCGCCGCCGCTTCCGGCGTCACCGTAACTGTAGATGCTGGAGTCCGGTATCAACGACTGGAAGGCTTCGGGCAAGCCATCGATTTCCCACTGCCTTGGCTGACCGATTCTGTCAGGGCCGTCGCCGTCGAAAAGGCCTACCATCAGGTTGGCATTAACATGGGCACGATAGGGGGGTTACTCGAAAGTCCCGCTGGCTACGATCAGCGCCAGAACGACAACGACGATCCCTTTACAATTGACTGGAAGGGCTTTAACGCCGACGGACTGAACCTGATGAAGCGGAATGTCGTCGACTTGGCGAAACCCTTCGGATTCACCGGCTATTTCCTCGGCGCAGAGGGGCCGAACGTCCGCTGGCACTCTCCCTGGCTTGCGGCTATTCGTGACCGGAACTACGACCGGTTTTTGGACGAGGCGGCCGAGCAGGTACTTGCTAATGTGTCTTATTGGAAGAACACGTATGGCGAAGAACTACAGTACTACCAGCTTGGCAACGAGCAGCAAAGCGGGAACCAAGCTTCTAAAAACCCAGACGCGGATGGTTTCGGCAAGGTCAATGCCACGCAGCAGATCGTCGATTTGGTGAAGCGCGCTGGCGCGCGGCTTCGAGCCAGTGGTTTCTCCAGGACGCGTTTTGTAGTCGGGACTGAAGAAACTGAAGAGTGGTCGTATTTCGTTGCCGATGCAATTATGGCCGACAAGAAGGCTGCGCAATACGTCGGCGCGATCGCTTATCACAGCTACCCGTATCACAGAGGCTATTCGTCGGTTCCATTCATTCTCTCCACTTCCGGAGCCGGGAAGCCCGATGCCGGCCGCATTGGCATCCGCCATAGGATTCGCGATCTGGCCAAGGCACATAAGGTGGGGGCATGGATCACTGAGAATTCGAATGCTGGAAGCTCATTTTCCTATGATACGTTCCGAGCCCGCGCTATCCAAATTCATGATGAGTTTCTATACGCCAATGTCAGCGCCTATTTCGGCGAATCGGCGATTTGGGATGAAGTCTCACAACAGAAACACTTCGGCACGACGGACTTGGACGACAGTGAAGGGAATGTCGTATTGGTTCACAATGCCAGCGGGACGGTGGATATCTCCGGGATCGGGTATGCAATTGGCCATTACGCGCGGTGGGCGAAGCCGGGATCAGTGCGGGTCGAAGCTCAAAGCAGCGAGCGGTTAGTGGAGGTGACCGCGTTTCGAGACGATGCGGAAGGGCGGCTCGTGTTGGTATTGATCAATAACGCCGACGAGCCGGAAGCCGTTACCGTTAGCATAAAGGGTGTAGATCTTACCGGTACTTGGGAAGGGGAGCAATCAACCCCGGCTGATTATTGGTCACCTATACCGTCCTTTGCATCCGATGACGCGGCGATTCTACATATTTCGCTACCGGCCACTAGCGTCGCGTCCCTAGCCGGGAAGGTGACGAATTAGCGCGGAGCCTCTAGAAAAATGACTCAGGCATCTTTCGCCACAGCGCAGCCCCGGCTATTTGTTTTAGCGACTTATGCGGCCCGTTGCAGTTACGAAATGGTGCCCCTATTGCTTCCTTGCGGTGAGGTTTGGCAGTTACAGTGTCTGGAATGAGATCGAAAATGCCGCAAAGGACAGATTGGTGGCTGCGGGCTGTGAGCCTGGTGGCGGCCTTGGCCATCCTAACGAGCATTACGTTCTTCCGGCCGATGGTGATTCACGCTGTGGCGGCGCCAAACGTAACGATTCAAGTGGATCTTTCGATTACCTATCAGAAGCTGGAGGGTTTCGGTCAGGCCGAGGACACATCGCTCGCAGCAACTCTCACGGATCCTTCACTGAGGGCGGTCGCCATCGACAAGGCGTACCATCAGGTCGGCATCAACATGGGCACTATCGGTACTCTGCTGGAGAGCCCCGGCAGTTACGACCAACGTCAGAATGACAACGGCGATCCCTTTACTATAAATTGGGCGGGATTTAATCCTATTAATCTCACCCAATCGAAGACCTTCGTGATCGATCTGGCCAAGCCTTTCGGATTTAATGACTACTACTTGGGCGCGGAGGCTCCCAATGTGCGGTGGGGCTCCCCATGGCTAGCCCCGATTCGCCAACAGAATTATAGCCAGTTTCTCGACGAGGCGGCCGAGCAGGTACTTGCGAACGTCAGTTACTGGCAGAGCACGTACGGCGAGGAGCCGCAATACTTCCAGCTCGGGAATGAGCAGGAGACGGGCAACCAAGCTTCGATCAACCCGGATTTAAGCGGCTTCGGAAACGTCAACGTCACGCAACAGATCGTCGATCTTGTGAACCGTGCGGGGGCGAGACTGCGGGCGGCGGGTTACCTGAAGACGAAGTTTATGGTGGGAACCGAAGAGACGGAGGAAGCCTCCTACCAGGTAGCCTCCGCCATTTTGGCCGACCCGCAAGCCAGCCAATACGTCGGCGCTATCGGTTATCACACGTACCCGTACGGTCAAGGGTACTCCTCGGTTCCGTTCATTCTTGCCACCTCCGGAAGTGGCGTCCCCGATCCAAGCCGTATCGCAATACGGAATAAGATTCGCGACTTGGCTGGGCAATACAATATCGGAGCATGGCTCACCGAAAACTCCCATGGCGGTGTCGGCTCTCTTTCCTACGATACGTTTCGTGCGCGCGCCATTCACATTCATGATGAATTCCTCTATGCCAATGCCGCCGCTTATTTCGCCGAAAGTGCGATGTGGGACTTGGCTTCCCAGATGGGGCACTTTGGCAATACCGATCTCTACTCCGGGGATAACGAAGGGAATGTCGTGCTCATTGATAATGGCACCGGAAGAGTGGATATCGCGGGAATCGGTTACGCGATTGGCCACTACGCGCGCTGGGCCAAACCCGGATCCTTACGGGTCGATGCTCAGAGCAGTGACCCGTTGGTACAAGTCACTGCTTTCCGAGATGATGCGGCTGGGCGGGTGGTTTTGGTGCTGATTAACAATTCGAGTGCGCCTACTACCGCCACCGTGAACCTCAACGGGACAATCATGGGAACTCTGACTGGTGAACAATCGACACCAGCGGCCTACTGGACACCACTTCCCGGTTTGGCTCCTTCCAGTGCTAGTTCGTTTCAGATTGCGTTACCGGCTACCAGCGTTACCTCGCTTGCCGGAGCCTTCACTGGAGGCGGGTCGGGCACTCCGCCGCCTCCGATTCCGGCTCAAATGTCAGTGGTATCCAGCGCCAGTTACACTGCACCTGTGGCGGCGGATTCCATAGCAAGTATCCTGCTACCAAATCTTCCTATCACCCAGGGACTAGCACCTATGCCGTTACCTCTTACCCTAAACGGTATTACTGTCACGGTTCAGGACAGCGCAGGGACTGTGCGCCAGGCTCCCCTTTTCTATGTCTCTCCGAATCAGGTCAACATTGCGGTTCCGCCCGGTACTGCCGTGGGATCAGCTGTTTTTAGTGTGAATGGAAGCGGAACAATGGCTTCCGCTACGGCGACCGTTGCATCGGTTGCTCCAGGACTCTTTTCCGCTAACGCAAACGGCACCGGAGTCGCCGCTGCCCAAATTCAGCGAGTCCATCCGGACGGAACGCAGAGCTTCGACGTGACCTTTCAGTGTTCCGCTCCGGGCAACTGTCAGCCCATTCCGTTGAACCTCCAGCCGGGTCAGGATAAGGAGGTCGACCTGACATTCTACGGCACTGGCATTAGAAACCGGGGCTCCTCCGATGTCGTGATGAAATTTGGAAACACTATTGCCACCGTCAAATCTGCGGGTCCACAGGCAACCACAACCGGCCTGGACCAGATCACGGTGGTCGCGCCGCTGCTGAGTAACTCCGGAGACTGGAACGTAGCAGTGACGGTGAGCGGGGTCACGTCGAATACAGTGACTCTGAGAGTGCAGTAACTGAAAGGACGGATCCGAGGCATTCTGTTCCGTGATTGCCAGGTAGCGGTGGCATGCCGCGGATTGTCATCCCGGGCTTTTCCCTGACCGGTACTAGCTGCGTGCGAGAGCGTTGCAGTTGGGTAACAGACGTGCAAATAAGTACCGGCGATACGCCGGAGAGTCGGTTTTTCCTCCAATATCCGCCGATTTGAGCAAAACGCGAGCTCGGCAGCCCTGGAGCTAGGTCTGCGAGGCGCAAGGGTTTAGGCGGGATAGGTGTGTTCATCAAGGCTTCCGAGGCAACCCAGGCCAGACATGGCAAGTTTGTATTTTGGGGACGAAGTTCTAAAGATCGGCACTGGAAGCGGCGTTATGGCCGAGGCCGCAGGATCACCGTCGCCGATGACCGAAGCCCGCTACAAAGGCTGCGATGACTCTGCGAGTTCGGTAGCAGAGAGGACAGCGTGGCGAAATGCATTATTCCTGGCCGTAATTGTGACCGCGGTCTTCACTACGAACCTGCCAGCGCAATTGGGAACGTCACAGCCGTTAACAGAGCCCATTCCTGCTTTACATACGCCCAAAGGTGAAAGAGGGCTGCTGGAATTGCACCGCAATTTGCCGATGCAGTTTGAAAGAAATCTCGGCCAGACCAGCCCTGAAGTCAATTTCGTTTTACGGGGAAGTGGATCGACGCTGTTTCTCACGTCCGCAGGGGCCGTGCTTCGGCTGGAACCCGCACGTCAACCCTCAACGCGTCTAGATGTGGCATGGAGCGGAACCGCCTCAGCCTCCACAACCAAACCATCCGTCCTGGACATGTCATGGGTCGATGCGAATCGCGAGGCAACCGCCGAAGGACTAGATGAGCTGCCCGGCAAGAGCAACTATTTCGTCGGTAACGACCCCAAGATGTGGCGAACCAGTGTCCCTGCGTATGCCAAGGTGAAGTATCGCGATCTGTACCCGGGCGTCGACTTGGTCTACTACGGAGACAAGGGGCGATTAGAATTTGACCTTATTGTGGCGCCTGGCGCACTCCCGGAAGCGATTCGGCTCAAACTCACGGGGGCCAGGCGGCTGAAGATCGATCGCCGCGGAGATCTTGTATTTTGGCTGAGTCATAGGGAGGCGCGGCTTCATAAACCGACCGTCTATCAGCTAGCAGGCACCACGCGTCAAGGCATCGAGGGACGATACGCTCTAACGCGAGACAATGAGATTCGATTTCAAGTAGGCGCATACGATCGCTCCCGGCCGCTGGTGATCGACCCCCAACTGATGTATTCGTCCTACCTGGGCGGAAGCGAATCGGATGCCGGGCAAAAAGTTGCCCTCGACTCGCAGGGAAACACCTATGTCGTAGGCTACACGTCGTCTCTGAATTTTCCGATCGTATCGCCGTTGCAAGCCACCAACAACGGTTCCACCAACGTTTTCGTCTCAAAGATCAATCCCACGGCGGCCGGCGCGAGTTCGCTGGTGTATTCCACTTATCTAGGTGGGACCGGCAATAGTATCGGCCGTGGCATCGCGATCGGCTCGCTGGGCGAAATCATCATCGCCGGGGATACCGACTCCTCCAACTTTCCGGTTACGACGGGTGCGTACCAGATCGCCTGCAAACTCCAGGGTGCAGTCTGCTCGAGTGATGCGTTCGTCACTAAGCTAAATTCTGCAGGTAACCAGATTTTGTATTCCACGTACCTCGGCGGTTCCGGAAGCGAGTTTGGCTTTGGTGTCACGACCAATTCCACGGGGCACATCTTCGTAACGGGCCCCACGGGCTCCTCCGATTTCCCAGTTACCCTCGGAGCTGCGCAGACTGTTTTCGCAGGCGGCGGAGCGACATTTGGAGATGCCTTTGTGGCGGAGTTGAATCCCGCCGGAACCGGGAACAGCGACCTCGTTTACTCCACCTATCTCGGTGGTGCGGGATCGGAGGAACCTTGGGCGATTGCCGTAGATCCGTCAGGCGCCCTGTACGTGGCCGGCAGGACCACATCCTCGAACTTTCCCGTGACATCCGGCGCCTATCAAAATGCCTATGGCGGAGCCGGCAGTTTGGGCGTGGGGGATGCCTTTGTGACGAAGTTGAATCCCGCGGGACAAGGGCCAGCCGATCTGGTGTATTCGACCTATCTGGGCGGAAGCAATGACGAACAGGCCGAGAGCATCGCATTGGATGTTTCGAATCGAATCTACGTTACGGGATTCACTGTATCCATTGGATTTCCGGTAACGGCCGCAACCGCCTACCAAAGCACCTTCGGCGGTGGAGTTTGTAATGGGGCGCCGTGCGCTGATGCCTTCATCGCAATCCTAAATCCCTCTAACTCCGGCACGGCCTCGCTCGTCTATTCCACGTTTTTTGGTGGTGCAAGTTTCGACCTGGGGCATGCCATCGCGATCGATCAGACCGGCTTGGTTTACATCGCTGGCGAAACCGCTTCCACAAACTTTCCGTTGGTTAGTCCGATTCAAAGCACATGCTATGGCGGCTGTACTCCGTTGCCAATGGATGACGCTTTCCTTGCCAAGTTCGACTTCTCAAAGCCGGGAACTTCAGCCCTGCTGTTTTCTACGTACCTGGGTGGAAATGACGTGGATACTCCCTGGGGACTGGCGGTAGACACCTCCGCCAACATGTACATCACCGGTCAGACGTTTTCTACGAACTTTCCAACCTTAATTCCATTTCAGGCCATGTGTAATGGCTGTTCCCCCTTTGCTGGTTCTACCCCTTCCGGAGATGCTTTCTTGGTTAAAGTTTGTACCACCAACTGTGCAGCCGTGAGCGTATCGCCGCCGAGTCTCTCGTTCGCTAACCAATTTGTCGGAACTACCAGCACCGCCCAAAGCATCTCGGTGATGAACTCGGGTTCCGGAACTTTAACGATCGCCGGTATAGCGATCGTTGGGACCGATTCCGGGGATTTTGCCCAGACGAACAACTGCGGGTCGACACTCGCACCGCAAGCGAGTTGCTCGATTAACGTAACGTTCACTCCAATTGCGACGGGGCTTCGAAGTGTCTCGGTATCGATCAGTGACAATGGCCCGGGCAACCCGCAGTCTGTGACGGTAAGCGGAACAGGCATGGGTCCGACCGTGAGCCTGTCCGCCTCGAGCCTGAGCTTCAGCAACCAGACGACCAACACCACGAGCGCATCGCAGAACATCACGTTGACCAATAGCGGCCCCGGTGCACTGACCATCAGCACCATCGGCGTGACCGGCGCGAATGCGGGCGACTTCGCGCAGACCAACACTTGCCCGGTCAACCCGGCGACGCTGGTGGTGAATGCCAACTGCACCATTACCGTGACGTTCACCCCGACGGCCACGGGAAGCCGGGTGGCGAGCGTCAGCATCACCGACAACGGTAACACCGGCCCGCAGGCCGTCAGCTTAAGCGGAACGGGTGTGATTCCGTTAGTGACCCTTTCGGTGTCCAGCCTGAGTTTCGGCAACCAGACAATCAACACCACGAGCGCGTCGCAGATCTTTACTTTGACCAATAGCGGTCCCGGTGCATTGACCATCAGCACCATCGCCGTGACCGGCACGAATGCGGGCGACTTCGGCCAGATCAACACGTGTCCGGTCAGCCCGGCGACGTTGGCGGTGAATGCCAACTGCACTCTTACCGTGACGTTCACCCCGACGGCCACGGGAAGCCGGGTAGCGCGCATCAGCATCACCGACAACGGTGTCGGTAGCCCGCAGTCCATCAGCTTGAGTGGGACAGGTGTAGTTCCGGTAGTGACCCTCTCGGCGCCCAGCCTTAGCTTCGGCAACCAGACGACTAACACCACGAGCACGTCGCAAAACGTCACAGTGACCAACAGCGGACCCGGCGTACTGACCATCAGCACCATCGCCGTGACCGGCACGAATGCGGGCGACTTCGCGCAGACCAACACCTGCCCGGTCAGCCCAGCGACGCTGGCGGTGAATGCCAACTGCACCATCACCGTGAAGTTCACGCCGACGGCCACCGGAAGCCGCGTGGCGAGCATCACTATCACCGATAACGGCGGCAGCAGCCCGCAATCCATAAATTTGAGCGGGACAGGGGTGGTTCCGGTAGTGACACTCTCGGCGTCCAGCCTGAGCTTCGGCAACCAGACGAAGAACACTACGAGCGCGTCGCAGAACGTCACGTTGACCAACAGCGGACCCGGCCTACTCACCATCAGCACCATCGCCCTGACCGGCACCAATGCGGGCGACTTCGGCCAGACCAACACTTGTCCGGTCAGCCCGGCGACGTTGGCGGTGAATGCCAACTGCACCCTTACCGTGAAGTTCACGCCGACGGCCACAGGAAGCCGCGTAGCGAGCTTCACTATCACCGATAACGGCGGCGGCAGCCCGCAATCCATAAGCTTGAGCGGGACAGGGGTGGTTCCGGTAGTGACTCTTTCCGGATCCAGCCTGAGCTTCGGCAACCAGACGAAGAACACTACGAGCGCGTCGCAGAACGTCACGTTGACCAATAGCGGACCCGGCCTACTCACCATCAGCACCATCGCCATGACCGGCACCAATGCGGGCGACTTCGCGCAGACCAACACTTGCCCGGTAAGCCCGGGGACGCTGGCGGTGAATGCCAACTGCACCCTTACCGTGAAGTTCACGCCGACGGCCACAGGAAGCCGCGGGGCGAGCATCAGCATCACCGATAATGGCAGCGGCAGCCCGCAATCCATAAGCTTGAGCGGTACGGGGGCGAACTCGGGAGGGGCACCGTGGCCCAATGGATACACTTTCCAAGCAACGTTCACGGTGGCGGCCGGTAAAGTACCCTCCGCACAAGCGAACTTCCCCGCGCTAATCTCCGGAACCTTTCCGGATTTCAAGACTGTGGCCAACGGCGGACAGATTGCGAATTTGTGTACCCAAACTGTGGGAACCAACGCCATAAGCGTTCCCTGTGATTTGGTCTTCACCTCCGATATCGGCGGCACGGTTCTTCTCAATTGGGAATTCGAGAGCTACAACGCCACCACCGGAGCGGTGAATATCTGGGTGAATGTCCCCACCATCGGCAATGGCACGGTGGTTTACGCCTGGTACGGCAAATCCTCGGTGAGCAGCCTGCAGACCACACCCACCGCCACCTGGAGCAGCAGCTTCGAGGCAGTGTACCATCTGGAAGAAAATCCCAGTGGCGCCGCACCCCAGATGAACGATTCGACGTTGAACGCCAACCAGGGGACCACTCAGGGCGGCATGCCGGCCGGCCAGCAGGCGCCGGGACAGATCGGCGGAAGCCTGAATTTCAACGGCGGAAATTACTATGTGACGCTGGCCAATGCGTCCAACTTCAGTTTTGAGCGGACGGACTCTTTTTCGGCGTCGTGCTGGGTGAAGCCGGCGGCGAATGCCTGGATGGGCTTGCTTTCCAAGGAGACGAGCGCGGTGCCCATCGCCGGCTGGATGCTGATGCAGGGGGCGGGGACCTTGAATCCGGTTTTTGCTTTGGACGTGGCATCCAATTGGAACAACCGCGCCCAAGCCAGGACCTCGGCCGAATTTAGCGTGGGGGCCTGGCATCATGTGGTCGCGACTTATTCC